>JAZNAR010000018.1:0-54460 GCA_045586645.1 Victivallaceae bacterium | reverse complement strand
GTTTGCACCGGTGAAGCTCACTGTATCAACGTTGGTAACGCCGGTGGCGACAGTGATGACATCGGTGGTGATATCTCCGGTGGCAATGGAGATGTTGACGCCGCTCAAATCCTGACCGGCAAAGTTGACCACTTCGCCGTTGAAATTGAGAGTGTTACTGCCTTCAAAAGTCAGCGCGGCAACGCTGATGGCTTCGGTATTGCCGAAGGTCAGAGTTGAGTTGGTGACGGTGACAACTTTATTTTTCAAATCTGCTCCATCTTTAATGGTGGTCAATGAAGCGTTGAGCGTCACGTTGGCATCAACAATATTCAATGTGCCGTTACCGCAGATATTGATATCATCTGACGCAGTAAGGAACTGCACATCGCCGGTGAATTCCATTGCTCCGTTGCGCAGCCAGATGGCACCGCCGCCTTCACGGGCATCATTGCTGTCGAAGACCACCGCTTTGGTGCTGCCGTCAATGGTGAGTGTGCCGTTTTCATGATTCATAAAGATCGCGCCGCCGATGGCGTCTTCAGATTCAGACGGGCTTCCGCAAGCGGTATTTCCGGAGAACGTTGTACCGGAAACAACCACGGCATTACTGCTGAAAAGTCCCAGTGCACCGCCTCTGCGACCGGCAACGTTGCCGGCAAAAACTGTATCCCGGATGGTCATACTGCCGCCGCCGGAAGCGACACGCACCGCGCCGCCATGTGCAGAGCAGCTGTTATCAATGAATGAACTGCCGGTAATCAGCAGATCGCCGCCGGCAACATCTATCGCGCCGCCGTACGTTGCTCCGGTATGATTGCCGGTGAGAGTTGCGTTGGCGATCGTGTGTTCGCCGCTGTGGATTTCGACTCTGCCCTGATAGCCGTCAACAAATCCGGTACTGATAAAGAGCGAATCAGTATCATTTTCAGCGGAAACCAGCTTCAGCAGATCACCGGTTTCAGTCAGACAGCTGAGTGTACCGTTTTCATAAGTTACTGCAGCAAAGGTATTGCCGTTGAAAACCTCTGTTTTGTTGAGCACAGAAGTTTTGCCGCCGAAATCAACTGCTGCATTCTGATTGAGATTGGTAAATCCGTTGCCGATGACTCCGGTCATGTTGCCGCTGACGGTAATGGTTTCAACATCGCCGAAGTCAGCAGTTCCGCCGCCGCTGAAAGTAACTGCTGCCGAGTTATTGAAAGTCAAACTGTAAACACCGGCATCCCCATCTTTTTTGACAATTGCAAAATGCGAAGTCGCGGCAGTGTTGTTGAAAATCAAATCCACACCGTCAGCACGGAATACTTCCGTATCGTAAGAAAAAAGTATGCCGTTGCCCAGAGCGATGTCACCACTGAAATAAGCTGTACCGCGGACAAACAAACCACCGGTAAAACTTGAATCCGAGATGTAGGCAACTGAATCAACCTCCTGTACCACAATATCTGCAGAATTGTGTTCACCACACATATTCCCGCTGAATGTGCAGTTTTTTATAGTGACTGTACCGTAAACAGCAACACCGCCGCCGCGCGTGGCACTGTTACCGGTAAATGTGACATTATCAAGAGTCGCTGTTGCACCTTTCAAAATTTTGACACCGCCGCCATATTCACCTTCCTCTGCAATCAGATCCTCAAAGCTTCTGTCGGAAATCGTGAAATTGCCGCTGCTGACCTCAACTCTGCCCTGATAACCGTCGAGAATTTCCGTAAAAGTAAACCCGTCGTCCGTGGCGGCATCGGAAAGTTTGAGCAGAGCACTGTTTTCAATATAGGTATTTTTTGAGCCGGCAGCGGCATCTTTTTGATACACTGCTTTTTGCAGATAACGGTTGTTGGCACCGACTATCGCAGCACCATTGACAACTGCATCTTTGCCGTTGATTTTGATGGTTTTACCGTCAAGACCGATGAAGTTGGTGTATATACCGTTGTTGCTTTCATCATCCTGATACATCATCATAATTCTGGCAGATGTGTAACCACAGTTGACAGACAAAGCGGCATTTGTCAAATCAATATCCGAACCGCCCGTAGCAGAACCATTGGGCTGGAATGTGATGTATTTGCCATTGTTGAAAACAATACCGCCGCCATCAAACGACACATATCCGGCGCGGAAAACAAAAGTAAAATCGGCGTCTGTAACTATGTTCCCTTTGACATCCAGACTGCCTGAATACATGTAAAATGCTCCGCCTTTGACATTCAGGTCGCCGTCTATCGTCACTGCACCGCGGTTTACAACAGTGGAATAAATAGTGACATTTTCCAGAGTCAAAGCCGATGAGTCATTTGACATCAGCGCCGGACCGACTTCAGAAGCTTTGTTGTTGGCATTGAATGTGGTATTTTTCGCGTGGACAACGGCGTTTGAATCAACATACAAACCGCCGCCGCGTGTGCCGGTGTTGCCGTCAAATGTCACATTATCAAGGGTAACTGTACCGCCGTTGACATACAAAGCGCCGCCGCGCTTGCTTGAGGTATTGCCGGAAAATAACGCATCGGAAATATTGACCGTACCGCCGGTCACACTGACTGCGCCGCCTTCCGTTGTTGAAACACAGTCGGAGAAAGTCACTCCGGTAATATTATGCACGCCGCCGGTCACACTGACTCTGCCCTGATAGCCGTCGACAAATTCCGTCAACGTGAAGTATCCTGAAGCACTTTCAGCAAGGGTGAGCACATCACTGTTGGAGAACTTCAAACTTCCGGAGTCAATACTGACGACACCGAGCAGTTTACCCTGATTGAAAGCTGTGGTTTTGCCCAGAGAGGATTTCTGCGAATCACCGATATACAACTCTATGTCGCTGCGACCGGCAAGCGCACCGGCATTTGCGGCGATGTCACTTGCGGCATTCGCTGAAACTTTGATCGTTTTAACATTATCAAAAGTCTGCGCCGCATTGAAATTACATTCGGTTGTATTGCTGAATTCCAACCCGACGATACCGGCATTGATTTCTTCCACCCGGGTAAAAGATGCTGTTGTTGTGTTGCCGATGACCCAGGTCAAGCCATCGCCATAGGTCTTGTTCTCGTTATAGCGGTACAAATCGGCGTTGGTCACGACTCTGCCTTTCAGGGTCAGAGTTCCCTGAAGTCCGATATCATCGGTTTCAGTCAAAAACTGACAATTTTCAATCGTGACATCTGCCGACGACGTAATAAAAAGAGCTCCTCCGACAATATTGCCGTCTTTTTTTGTATTTCCTGAAAAAACTGTATTGCGTATGGTCAGAGAGGCACGTTCAGTCGCACTGCTGCCGATAACAGCGATCGCACCGCGCTGTCCGATATTGTTGTAGAAATATGAATTTTCGATAACGACATCGGTTCCGCCGCCGGCGACACGGACCGCTCCGGAGTGTGTATCATAGTTGCCGCCGAGCGCACCGCCGGAAAATGAATTGCCGGTGAATGTAGCACCGGAAATCGTTGCATTGGCATTTACGACTTCCAACGCGCCTCCGTACGCGCCGTTATTATCAAGAAACAAAGCATTTTCGACAATGAAATCGGGGCATTCGGTCTGATTTCCGGTGATCGATTCCCCGGTGATCAGAATTTTGTTTTCTTCAGTACCGGTGATATGTACAGTGCCACCGGAAACAACATCCGCCAGTGCGTTTTCAAGTGTTGTGTAATGCGCGTCGCCGGTTGCGGCATCTACATAGACATCAGTGTATTCAGCCATGATTTTTCCTCCGTTTGCATTTGTTTGACAGTACACTTTGACCTATATAAAGTATACTACCAAAAACGGAGAAAAAATTGTAAAAAATAAAGATTTTTTTGTAAAACTGTTATGCCGCCGTGTTTTTTTTTTACAATCGCACCGCAGGACGCGGAATCATTTGGCAAACAGGAGCTTAAAACGCTGATACCATGAATGCTGCACCGGCACGGGATGTTCCGGAGCTTCGTTGGCAAGTATCAATGCCGGATTGCCGGTGAACCACCTTTGAACAGACTCCGCCGGGTAGAGTTTTTTCAACATTTCCGCCGCCTGACAGAAAGCTTTCACCCCCGCGGCATTGTGCGCGTCTGAAGCTATCACCGAACAGTTCCCGGAAGTCACCAGCTCCCACGCCGCCTCTTTCACCGCCGCACCGTAATGCCCGAGCAGACTTGCCGCATTCACCTGACAGCCGCTGCCGCGCAGCATCGCGCATTTTGCCGCATCACGGAGTACTCCGCCCGGATGCAGACGTTCCGGATGCGCCCGGAGAAAAAATTTCCCCGCCGCACTCAACGGCATAAGTTTGTTGATAAGCGCAGAATCTATGGGAAAATTCGCCGTGTCAAGCAGAAAATATCTGCTCCCACCCAGCGGTACCGCCGGGTCGGCGAGCAGATCAGTAAGAGAATACTCCAGCGCCGGAACCGCTTCCACGCCGAAACTTTGCGCCAATTCAGAGGTCTCGCAGAACTTCTCAAAGTAATCGCCGCGCGCCGCCTGCGCTCCGCTGTGACTGGTACAGCACACCTTTTTTACACCCGCTTTGGCATAGAGTTCAAGCATCCGGCAACACTCATCTCTGTCCCCGGCACCATCGTCAAACCCATAAACCAAATGTGAATGCAGGTCGGTCATAACCTCTTGTTTTTCAACTTTTAAGAAAAAAGTTTTTTGATTTTTGCCAGAAAGTTCCGGCGGCGTTTCTTGCGTATCTCTCCCGCCACGCTGTAGCCGTATCCGTAACCATAACCGTAACCATAGCCGTATCCGTAGCCATAGCCATAACCGTATCCGTAACCGTAATTGCCGGGGTCATTGACTTTGAATCCGTTGAGCACCGCACCCAGAATCGTGAGCTGCAGCTGGGAGAGCTGTTCGACCGCATAGGCGATCTGCTCTTTTCTCGCCACTCCGGAACGCACCACCAGTATCACTCCGTCAGCCAATTTTCCGGCGATAGTCGCATCTGTCACTCCCAGCACCGGTGGCGCGTCAATGATGATATATTCGTACTCTTTACGCAATTTCGCTATCAATTCAGAAAATTCATCCGACAGCAGCAGACGCGAAGGATTCGGCGGTATCGGTCCTGAAAGCAGTATATCCAGCGGCAGTTTCTCATTGCGCTTGCCGGCAATGCCGTGTATCACCGCTTCTTCAAACGTCGCCTCGCCGACCAGCACACTCACCACACCTTTGTCACCGGAAATCCCGAGTGCCGCCGCCAATGCAGGTTTGTGCAAATCGCAGTTGATTATCAGCGTTTTGCATCCGGCTTCGGCCAGAGAGACCGCAATGTTGGAACTGCAGAAAGTTTTGCCCGCACCCGGCATGGCACTGGTGAAAACAAACACTTTGCCGTATTCGTTGTGTTTGGAGTCGCTGTACTGGATATTGGTCCGCACCGAACGGAAACTTTCGGCGATATTGGCGCGGTCTTCACCCGAAGAACGCAGCGAAACTATCTGATTGGCAGATTTTCCGGCTGAAACCTGACGGTTCAGCTCATTATCCAGCGGTACGACACCGAGAACCGGCTCGACTGTCACCCGCAGCTCTTCAGGTGAATATATCCGTGTATCGCAGATGGTCAGCACAAACAGCAATCCGCCGGCAAGTATGAATCCCAGCATCACCCCCGCCGCCGTGTTGCGGATGACCCGCGGCGACACCGGACGATTCTGCAGATCCGGCATATCCACCACTCTGGTGTTGGAAATACCGATAAGCTCTTTGGCTTCAGCGACAAAAATATCCGTGGCGCATTGAGCGATGTTCCGCGCATTTTCAGGAGAATTCGCTGTCACGGTTATATCCAGAAAACGCGCCTTTTTGGTCACATCGGCAGACATCGAATATTTGGGGATTTTTTCCCCGAAACGCTCTTTGTATTTCGCAGCGATGCCGTTGACGATGCGGTCACGGGAAAGCAGCTCCTGGTAATCCTCTTTCAGCTGGGTACCGATGATAAGTTCGCGGTAGAGCAGGGTGTTGGCATTGGCGGAATTTTTATCCAGAGTGCTTTCCGACTCGATACGCCCGATGAATATCGACGCATGGGAAGCGTAACGTTTGGGCAGCAGGAAACGGGAAATCCCGAATGCCGCGCCGCCGGCAACCAGACCGGCAAGGATTATCACCAGCGCATTGCGCTTGAAAAATTCATAGAAAAAAAGCAGATCAAGTTCTCTGACGACCATAATTCACTCCCGATGCTATCGAAATTTTTTTACAATTTGCCAATACTTGTTGTGTAATATACACTCCTGCAGAGATTTTTCCAGTAAAAAACGATATTTTTTTGACTTTATTGCCGGATAAAGTTATATTATGTAGTGCAAAGCAACTGTTCTTATGTGGAGGAAATAAAAGTGTTTGGCATATACCGTCTGGCTCTTGTGACTCCGGAACTTCATCCGGCGGATGTGGATTTCAATGCTGAAAAAATCATCGCTCTCTACCATGAAGCGGTAAATTCAGGCGCATCTCTGGTGCTTTTCCCGGAGTTTGCCGTCACCGGAAAAAGCTGCGGAGCGCTTTTTTACCAGCAGTATCTTTTGAAGCGTGCCGCTGCCGCCGCAGAAAAAATCGCCGCTGTTACCGGAAACGTTCCGGCGGTATTCGGTCTGGCGCAACTGTGCGGCAATCAGATGCAAAGCACCATTGTCTGGGCGCAAAACGGCAGAATCACTGCCTCTGTCGCCCGCGAGCTGACCGGGGCGGCGTCAGAGAATATTTTCCCTGCCGGAACGGTGTTTGACTGCGGCATAACTGTGTCGCTGGAATTTTTCAACGCTTTCCCGCAGAATACCGGAGCTGTGCTGAAACTTTTTGCCGGAGCTGAAGCTCTGCTTCCGGGGGCTGACCGGGAGCACCGGGAATTTTTTACCGCACTCTCCCGTACCGGTAAATGCGCCGCCGCCGGAGTTTTTGCCGGTGACGGTGAATCGGGGACCGATATCATTTACGGCGGCAAAGCGTGTTTCGCGGTGAATGGAGTGTCTGTCGCCGCCGGAAATGACGCGATCGAATATTTTGATTTTGACGCAGAAAAAATCATTGCCGCCCGGATGGATGGCGTTCCGGCGGCTCCGGCGGCGGTAAAAACCGCTCCCCTGCCGGAAGCTCCGGATATGAAATATCTTTATAATCCGGCGCATCCTTTTCTGCCGGAAACTCCCGCAGAAAGAGAAATTTTCTGCGAAGAAACTCTTGCCATCCAGAGCCGCGCCCTCGGTCTGCGTTATCAGCGGAGTTTTGCAAAGAGTTTTGTCATCGGCATTTCCGGCGGTCTGGATTCAACTCTGGCACTTGCGGTACTGGCAAGATGCTGTAAAGAGTTCGCCATCCCGCCGGAAAAAATCATTGCCGTCACCATGCCCGGATTCGGAACCACAGCCAGAACCAGAAACAACGCCGTACTGCTGGCGGAAATCATCGGTGCCACCATCCGCGAGATCCCCATCGCCGCCGCCTGCGAACAGCACTTTGCCGACATTTCCCATGAGCCGGAAAACCGCAACAGTGTCTACGAAAACACCCAGGCGCGGGAGCGCACCCAGATACTCATGGACATTGCCAATCAGACCGGCGGCATCGTGGTCGGCACCGGCGACCTCTCTGAAATCGCCCTCGGCTGGTGTACATTCAACGGCGACCACATGGCGATGTACAATGTCAACTGCTCCATTCCCAAAAGTTCCATTGCACCGCTGCTGGAACACGCCGCACTGACCCTGCCGCAGGCTGCGGCGGATATTCTGCACGATGTCATTGCCACTCCGGTCAGTCCGGAACTGCTGCCGCCGGATGAAAACGGAAATATCGGTCAGAAAACCGAAGTCATCCTCGGCGCGTATGAGCTGCACGACTATTTTCTCTGGCAGATTTTCTGCGGCGTATCCGAACCGGCAAAACTTCTGGCACTGGCGCAGCACGCTTTCGGAGAAAAATATCCGGAAGCAGAACTCATCCGGGTGCGCGACCTCTTTTTCCGCCGCTTTTTCACCCAGCAATTCAAACGCACGGCGGCTCCGGACGGGATTCAGGCGGGGAAATTTTCGCTTTCCGCCCGCAACGCGTGGCAGATGGGGGCTGATATCACTGGTTCGCTTTGGCGTTCCTGACCGAATGGCGCATCGGTGCGGCTTCCGCCGGGTCATCTGCCCACTCATGCTTGGGGTAGCGCGCCCGCATCTCTTTGACCACCAGCGCCCAGCTGCCGCGCCAGAAACCGGGCAAATCTGAAGTTATCTGCACCGGACGCCGGGCAGGAGATAGCAGCTGCAGCTGCAGCGGGGTCCGGTTCGCTCCGGCGCAGGGATGCTCTTTCACCCCGTAAAGCTGCTGAACCGGTATCGCCAGTACCGGCACGGTTCCGGAGTAATCAATAGCAAAACGCATTCCGGTCGGCGCAGTGAAAAATTCCGGACACAGCCGGTCGAGTTCGCTTTTGGCGGAATAATCAAGTTGTGAGAGAAAAATCTCGTACCACGGGGCTTTTTTCAATCCGGCGAAACCGGTTACACCTTTGAGAAACGGTGCGGCAAATTCCGGCAGGAGATCCCGCAAAGTTTCTTCCGACCAGTCGGGCAATCCGGTCATGCCGCAATTTCTGCCGAAACGCACCCTCGCCACCAGAGCGCAGGCGGCTTTGTGATCCGGCGGCGGCAGTGCAATGCGGCGGCGCAACGCTTCGCGGAGAAGTGCCGGAGCCACTCCCGTTTCCGGTACCGGGCAGGGGGTACGGGAGAGGACGAGTGCGCCGAGACGTTCCTCCTTTGCCGCAGAAAAGCAATCCTTTTCAGAATCAAAGAGCGTGACCGTTTCAAAAGTGATTTTTCCGGCAAAAAGTTCGTACAGGACCGCTTCATCCACCGGTACAGCCAGACGGATGACAGCATCTTTCCCCGGTGCGACATCCATTTTTGCCACCGCCAGAAACTCCGCTCCCCGCAACGGGTCATCATCACGCAAACGTGCCGCTCTGCCGCCGGCAAGCTGAAACTCCGTGCCGTGCCGCTGACGCGCTTTGCCGACCCACTCCGGGAATGCGGCGGCAACGACTCTGCCGGGGTCACCGGTAAAAAGTTCCCCGCCGGGAAACATCTGACGCAAACGGGATAAAACGCCCCGCTGCAGCGGAAACTTTTCCGGATGCTCCCGCCAACGCTGCAGCCGGTCACGCAAGTCAGCTCCGGCATAGGCGCGGGAATCATCTTTTTCTTCCAGCAAAGCGGCGATCTGCGCCGCCATGCCGCGCATATTTTCCGGGGCATGAAGCAGCATTGCCGCCTGCCGCACCTCCACAGGCATCGCCGCGGCACGGCGTCCGTGAGCGGTCAGACGGCATTTTTCATCCATCAGCCCGAGTTGCCGCAGAAGATTTTGCGCCGCCGCCAGTGCCGCTGGTGGCGGCGGGTCAAGCCAGCGCAGAGTGTCTGCCGGTGCGCCCCAGTTGGCAAGCGTCAGTGCCACCCGGGAAAGTTCGGCACTCAATATTTCCGGTTGAGCGTGTTCAACAAAGGCACTTTCCTGAAAAGCATCGTAACATCTCACCGCGATCCCCGGAGCCGTCCTCCCGGCACGTCCGGCGCGCTGAATGGCAGAAGCCCGGGTTATCCGGCGCGGTTCAAGAAAAGTCATCCCCGTTCCCGGACGGAACACCGGTACTTTTTCCCAGCCGGAATCAACCACACATCTGATGCCGCTGATGGTCAGACTGCTTTCGGCGACATTGGTGGCAAGGATTATCCGGCGCGGCGCACCGGGAGCCGGTGATGCAAGAACTTTTTTCTGCTCTGCAAACGGGAGAGAGCCGTGAAGTTCCAGCAGAACAACATCTGCCGGCAGAGATTTTTCCAGCATCGCACGGCAGCGGCGTATTTCCTCTGCTCCTGGCAGAAAGACCAGCATATCCCCCTCACTCCGGTCAAGTGTTTCCAACACCGCCCGGGCGCACTCCGCCGGAACTTCCCGGAAATCCGGCGAAGCGTTGCGGTGAAATATTTCCACCGGAAAACTCCTGCCCGGAGCATGAATCACCGGTGCAGAGAGAAATTCCCCGGCTTTACCGGCATCAAGTGTCGCTGACATCACGCAGAGCAGCAAATCTTCGCGCAGTGCGGCACGGACATCCAGAGCCAGAGTGAATGCCATATCCGCTTCGCAGGAGCGTTCATGGAACTCATCAAATATCAGCGCGGAAACTCCGGTCAGAGCCATGTCACTCTGCAACATTTGCAGCAGCACTCCGGGAGTGACTGCCAGAATGCCGGTTTCTGAAGTATGATCTTTTTCGCCACGCACTGCAAATCCGCACTCTCTGCCCAATGTCAGGCCGTGGACAGCGCATATCCCGGCGGCGGCGGCACGGGCGGCGATCCGGCGCGGTTCGACCAGAATGACTCTGCCCGGGACGCAGAGTTCACGGCAGAGCTGCGGCACAAGCACTGTTTTGCCGGCCCCGGGTTCGGCATGGATGACGGCGGTGCGTTCAGTGCATAAAGCCTGACGGATTTCAGAAAGTTTTCGGGCTACCGGCAGAGAAGAAATCATTTTTTACCTGTATTTGCGGCAAGAGGGTGGGTTTCCAGATAGACTTTTTTCAATCTTTCCGCGCTGACGTGGGTGTATATCTGGGTGGTACTCAAATTTTCGTGGCCGAGCATCTCCTGAACGCTCCGCAGATCCGCTCCGGCATCAAGCAGATGGGTGGCAAATGAGTGGCGCAGTTTGTGCGGAGTGAAATCCGGCGGCAATCCCGCCTGCAGCAGGTAATCTTTCAGACTGCGCTGAAATGAACGCGGCGTCAGCCGGGTGAGCTGCTGATTGAGAAAGAGCGGTGCGGAACTCTCCCTGGAAGCTCCCGAAGCAGTGCGGAATTTAAGATATTCCCGCAGAGCTTTTTTCGCCGGATCGCCCAGCACTGCCAGACGCTCTTTTTTCCCTTTGCCGCGCACTTTTGCCACGCCGCCGGAAAAATCGACATCACGGTAATCCAGCCCCAGAGCTTCGCTGATACGCAGACCGCCGGAATAGATGACTTCCACAATGGCGGTATCTCTGGCACAGGAAAACGCGGCACTCTTTTCATCGCGCACACTTCCGGAAGAAATTTTCAGCTGCCAGAATTCAGAAATCCCGGCGAGAAGCAATTCTATCTGGTTGACACTCATGACTTTCGGCAGCGGCTTGTCTCTTTTTACCGCCGGCAGGTCGGCAAAGGGATTTTCTTTTACCATGCCGTTGAAAAGCTGCCAGCGGAAAAATGAGCGCAGTGCCGACAGTTTCCGCTGAATGGAACTTTTGGCATTGCCCGATTCGTAAAGCACCATGGTGAAACTCCGGGCCTGATCTCTGTCGACACTCTGCCAGTTGTCAAACGAAACATCGCTGCTGCGGATTTTTTGAGCAAATTCGGCGATATTGGCAAAATATGCCGCCACAGTATGTTCCGAAGCCCCTCCGGCGCGCAGATGCCGGATATATGCGGCAAGTTTTTTTCCGGTTTCGACAGCTTTTTTTTCATTATCCATTTGCCATTGCCTGTACTTAACGTTATATTATATAAGTTACTGTCATATTGTTTTTTTTGCAACAGAAAAGATGAGGTTTGATGATGAATAAATCGTTTTTTTCCGCATTCGTGCTGCTGGCGGCATTGGTTTGTACCGCTCAAACTGAAGTGCTGACCGGTAAAGTCAACGCAGATTTTCTCAATATGCGTACCGGTGCCGGTCTGGATTCTCCGGTCGCAGGCAAAATCGCCAGAGATACTGAAATAAAAATCCTGCGTGAAGCCGGCAACTGGCTGGAGATCCTGCCGCCGCAGAGTCTGAAAGCGTACGTTTCCGAAGCCCGGGTCAATCCCGACGGTACGCTCAACGGCGAGCTGAATGTCCGTTGCGGCATGGGAACAAATCACACCGTCATCGGGGTACTGCCCAAAGGTGCCAAGGTAGTGCGTATCAATGAAAGAAGCAACGGCTGGGTGCGTATAGAAGTTCCTGCTTCCGTAAAGGTTTATGTTGCTTCATTCTGCGTTGATTACGATAAGAACGCTTTCAATAAAGCTCCGCAACTGGCGGAAAAAAGCGCGGAAAAACCATCCGTTGCAGTTCCGGAAAAAGCTGAAAAAGCTGAAAAAAAAGATGCTCCGGCGATCATTCCGGCGGTCAAAACTGAAACCGTCACCCTCCACGGCGTGCTCAATTCTTGGAAATTCAGCCGCACTCCGGAAACCGCCTACGCCCTGCTTGATGTCCCCAATGGACGCAATCTGGGGTTCGTGACCGCGTCTGACAAAGCAAAACTTGCCGCCTGTGACGGAAAAAAAGTGACTGTTTCAGGCAGAATAACCGGACGCACCGAAGCCGGGGCCATGGTCATCGAAGCTGCCGAACTTACTCCGGCAGAGGAAAAATAATACGTTTTTTACACCTGTTGCCGGATATTTTACGGTGCGCGGACTTGAAAAAAACTCCGCGCAGGTGTATATATAATAAATGACTGCAAATGGTCAAATGAAGTGAAACCTGTGAAAGAAAAGGGGTTATTTTGAAAAACAGTGATGATTTCAAACGTGCCGATGACCGCGCCCGGCTGCTGATACGTCTGGCGTGGATTGGCAGTGCCGGAGCGTTGGCATTGCTTATCGCCGTTTCAGTTTTAAGTTCGCTCCGCGGCGGGAATATGCTTTCGCTGGCGGCAATACCGTTTGCGTTGGCATTGCTTTTTGCCCTGGCGGCGGCGGTGTACGGGATACTTGCCGGCAGTGCCGGACGTGAGGAAGAGGAAAAACGTCTGCTCGCCAAACGCATGGAAAGCCGCGCGCTCAATGTGGAAGAGGATGTCCGCTTCACCGCCGGCAGAACCTTTGCCAATTTCACCCGTTTCGCCCCCTTTGTCCTTGCGCTTTGCGGAGCGGTGTTGACTGCTGTCATGCTCTGGCACACCGCTGCGGCATGGAAATTGCGCGGCGGAGCCGCCGCGGAAATGTCCGGCAATCCGGTGCATACGGCACTTATTGCCGCAGTAATGATGATGGTGGCAGTGTTTTCCGGAGCGTTTTTCATCGGTCAGTCCCGCACTCCGGGATTCCGCTGGCTGCGTCCGGCGGGGGCATGGATGCTGACAGGATTTCTCACGCTCGGTGCAGTTTCAGTATCTGCGCTTTTTTACGCCAGCAATATGCCGCAGGTGGATTCGGTATGCGCCAAAGTGTTTTTCTGGATATTTGCGGTGCTGGGAGCTGAATTTGCGGTCAATTTCATCATTGAATTCTACCGTCCGCGCACAGCCGGAGAGAGCCGTCCGGTCTTTGAAAGCCAGCTGCTCTCGCTTTTCACTGAACCCGGCGGCGTACTGCGGAATATCGCTTCCGCACTGGATTATCAATTCGGCTTCAAAGTTTCCGGTACCTGGATATACGCATTTATTGAACGCTCATTTTTCCCGGTATTGCTGCTCTGGGCTGCACTTTTCTGGGGCTTCAGCTCTCTCCATGAGGTCGGGGCAAATCAGCTCGGCATCAGAGAATACTTCGGGAAAGCAGATACAAAACAACTGCTCACTCCGGGGGTGTATTGGACTTTGCCATATCCTTTCGGGGACATAAAAAAATTCAGCTGTACTGAAATCAACCGGATAGTCATCGGTGAAAGTGCCGAAGGAGCCGCCCAGCGTGCCGCTTCCGGTGTGGTGCTGTGGACAAACAACCACGGCGGCGCGAAAGAACCGTTTATCGTGGCTGTCGCCGACCCCGGCAGCAGCGGCGAATCAAGCATCTCGTTTGTCAATATGGCGATCCCCATCGAATACAGAATACGCCGCGACGGTATCATCAAATACGCCTATGAAAACGCTTCTCCGGTCAAAATATTGAGCAAAATCGGCGAACAGGCGGTCGTGGAGTATCTTTCCGGAGCCTCCATGGATGAGCTGATGTCCTACGGCAGAAGCAAAGCCGAAAACATTTTGCGCCAAAAAATCCAGCACCTCGCCGACCTCAATCAGCTCGGTGTCGAAATCGTGCGCGTCGGCATCATGGATGCCCATCCGCCGGTGGAAAAAGTCGCCCCGGCATATCAGAATGTCATAGGAGCCCTGGAAGAAAAGGAGACCGAAATACTCAAAGCCAGAGCGTACGCCGAAACCATTCTCCCGGAATCCCGTGCCACTGCTCTGGAAATCGTTTCCGCCGCCCGCAGTGCCGCCGACAAAAACCGCACCGTGGCACAGGCGGAAAGCGACAGATTCCGTTATCAACTGCTCACATTCCGCGCCATGCCGGAGATGTTCAAGCTCAACGCCCAAATGGAACTGCTGGAAAATGAGACCGCAAATATCCGCAAATATGTCGTTTCATCCGATCTCACGGATGAAGTCTACCAGCTCAATTTTGAGACCCGCGACCGGCTTGACCTGGTGGATATAGATACGGCAGAATTGAGTAATGAAACGAAAAAATAATAAATATACAGAGGATGTGAAGTAAATATGTCAAACGGAAATTTTTTCAAACATTGGCCGACAATGCTGCTCGGTCTGCTCGTGGCACTGGTGTTGCTGACAGCGGTGTTCTCTTTTCAACTGAATCAGACTGAAGTGGCGGTGGTGACGACTTTCGGCAGACCGGCTGTGGTGGAAAACGCCGGACTGCACTTCCGCTGGCCGTTCCCTTTCCAGAAAGTCTACTTTTTCGATAAACGCATCCGCTGTTACGAGGGCAGCAGCGGCAAGCTGGAAGAAACTGCCACCCGCGACGGTCACAATATCATCGCCGGAATATATGTCAACTACCGCATCTCCGGTGCGGAGGAGTTTTTCAGCAAGCTCAAAGATGTCACCAATGCCGAAGATCTGCTCAACACCATCATGCGGAGCGCGAAAAACACCGCATTCGGTCAGTATGAGTTCAGCCAGATAGTCAACACCGACCCCAAAAAACTGAAACTCAATGAGATACAGAATCTTATCAAAGAAAACCTTTCCCGCGACACTGCCGGATTCGGTATCACCATAGTCGGAGTCGGCATCAACAATCTCGGTGTGCCGAAAACCGTTACCGACAAAGTTTTTGACCGTATGATCGCTGAACGCAAACAGTTCGCCGACAAAAACCTTGCCGAAGGCAAACGCGAAGCCAAAGAGATCCGCATCAATGCCGAAAGAGAGCGTACCATCACTCTCGCCAAGGCTGAAGCTGAAGCCCAGAAGATCCGTGCCGAAGGCGATGCCGCCGCTGCCGAATTTTATCAGGTCTTCCGCGAACAGCCGGAACTGGCGGAATTTCTCCGTAAACTTGATGCGCTCCGGGTGGTGATGAAAGGCAAAACCACCGTCGTATTTGATACTGCAGTGCCGCCGTTTGATTTGCTCACCCCCGGCGCGGCGAAACTTCCGGCAACAACGAAGTAAGGAACAGCGGTCATGGAGGAAAATAAAAGCGTCATTTCCGGCGAATTTGACCGCAGCGGGCGTTACGATGCCGGGTTGAAGTCGCTGGCGCGGAGTTTGCAGCTGGCATTTCTCTTTCTGCTGCTCGGCATCATCGGCACGCTGATCTATTTTTTCAGTGGAGCGGGATATTTCTCGGTTGAACCCCAGCAGGCGGTGATAGTTTCCCGTTTCGGGAAAATAATCGGCACTTACACTTCCGGCGGTCACTGGTTTCTGCCCTATCCGGTAAATCAATTCATCCGGGTGCAGACCAGCCAGCAGCTGCTCAATGTTGAATTTTCCGCCGCTGCAGCGGGTGGAAGCGGTGATTCCCTGGAACCGGGCAGAGACAATTATCTGCTTACCGGCGATGCCAATATAGTCCACAGTTCATGGACGATAGCATACCGGGTGGCGAATCCGGAAAAATTCTACACCTCGCTGCTGACTCCGCAATTACCTGTGAATAACGGTGAAATCACGCCTGATGATGTTTTTACCGACGCTGACGGCATGGTTTCCACCCGGGGACCGGTGACATATCTGAAAAACGCATTCAAACAGACGGTCATTTCAGTTACCGGCGAAAGCGCGGTCAACTCCATTCTCTACGCCGGACAGGCAAGTTTCAGCGAAGCGGTGCGCCGCAAATTCAGTGACGCCATCGCCGCCGGAAATTGCGGCATCGTCATCGAAAACGTCGCACTCAACCGTATCTATCCGCCGGTGCGTACCAAAGCGGCATTTGATGAAGTCACTGCCGCCGGCAATACCCGCAGTGCCCTGCGTAACGAAGCCGCCGCTTACAAAGTGGAAGTCGAAAACGAAGCCCGCAGTGCCGCTGCCGCCATCCTTGCCGATGCGGAAACTTACAAAATGCGCCTCCTGTCAAAAACTGAAGCGGAAAAAACCTACTTCCTCCGTATTCTGGAGCAGTACCGCCGCAGTCCCGATACTGTGCCGATGGCTCTTTACACGGCGATGCTCAACGATATTGCCGGTACGCTTGACGGAGATAAGTTCCTGCTGAACACCAGTAACAACCGTAAGCAGCTGTGGCTGAAATTAAATCCGGAATTGAGAAAAAACAGTTCCTCCGGTACGGAAAAAAAGGAGGATAAATAATTATGAGCGAACATCATCACCAGAATTGCGATTGCAGCCATGACCATGAGCACAACTGCGGATGCGGGCATAAACACGAGCCCGGTTGCGGCTGCGGTCATCATCACCATCACGAACACAAGCAGGACAGCACCTGTATCTGCGGTCACGACCACAAAGCTGAAGGCGGCGTCGGTCACGACCGTTCCATGGGCAGAGTCTGTTTCGCCCTGGTCGGCGGTATTCTGACTGCCAACAGTTTCATTCTGCAAAAATTTCTGCCGGAGCAGGAATTTGCCGCCAGTATGTCGGCTCTGCTCGGTGCATTCATTCTGGCACTGCCGATCATCATCACCGCCTTCAAAGACCTCGTCCGCGGCAAAGTTTATATGAATGAACTGGTTGCACTGGCGATACTGGCGGCACTGGTCAAAGCTGATTTTCAGACGGCGGGAATCATCGCATTCTTTCTGCTGGTGACTATAATTCTGGAAACCAGAACCGCAAGCGGTGCCCAGCGTTCCATTGAAGCACTTATCAAACTTACGCCCAACACCGCACATCTGGTGTCTGCCGACGGCAGTGAAAGCGATGTGCAGGTGACGACTCTCAATGTCGGCGACCGCATCCGGATCCGTCCGGGAGAGAATTTTCCGGTGGACGGCAGCATCGTTTCCGGAGAAAGTACCGTCAATCAGGCATCCATCACCGGTGAATCCGTCCCGGTGGAAAAAAGCTCCGGCGATGATGTTTTCGCCGGTACGCAGAACCTGACCGGTGCAGTCGAAATAAGCGTCACCAAAGTCGGCGGCGATACCACACTCGGCAAGGTCAAAGATATGATCATGCAGGCGGAAGCCAGCCGTACTCCGGTTGTCCGCATCATTGACCGCTACGCCGGATATTACACTCCGACGGTGCTGATGGTCGCCTGGATAACCTGGTGGTTCAGCCGCGACATGAATTCAGTTATCGCATTTCTGGTTATTGCCTGTCCCTGTGCGGTGGTGCTTGCCACTCCGACAGCGGTCGTTGCGGCAGTGGCGGCGGCGGCGCGGCTGGGGATATTCATCAAAAATATCAGCCATCTGGAACTTGCCAGCAGAATAACCGCTTTTGTATTTGATAAAACCGGAACCTTGACCGACGGATTGCTTTCGGTGGTCAAACTGCAGGGGAACGGCGATATCACCCCGGCGGAACTGCTCAAAAGTGCCGCTTCGGTGGAAAAATTCAGCAACCACCCCACCGCGCTGGCAATAATGAAACTTGCCGCAGAGGCGGAACTGGAACTTGATGAAGTGACCGGATTTTCAGAAGTCCACGGACGCGGTGTATCCGGTACTGTCAACGGTTCACTCTGCCGGGTCGGCAGAGGCAACTGGATGCGTGACGCCGGGATCGCGGTTCCGGAAAGCGACCCCGACGAAGCCGCCGGTATGAGTGTCGTCTATGTCAGCCGGGACAATCAGCTGCTCGGCTGGATCGGGTTCCGCGATAAGATCCGCAAAGAATCCCGGGTCCTGCTCGGCGATTTGCGTAAACTCGGTGTCCGTTATTGTGCAATGGTCACAGGCGACAGGGAGTCTGTTGCCGCAGAAGTGGCTTCACAGCTCAATATTGATGAGGTCAAAAGCGGCTGTCTGCCGGAAACCAAAGTCGAATTTGTGGAAAATATCAAGCGTACCAACACGGTCGCTGTCGTCGGTGACGGTGTCAACGATGCTCCGGCACTTGCCGCAGGCGATCTCGGTATCGCCATGGGCGCGATCGGCAGTGACATTGCCATAAACAGTGCTTCGGTCGCGTTGATGACAAATGATTTGCGGCGGATAGCGATGTTGATATTTCTGGCGAAAAAATCGCAGGTGGTCATCAATCAGAACCTGCTTTTCGGAATGCTGTTTGTTTTCGGCGGCATGATATTGTCGATCATCGGGGTGATGACTCCGATCTGGGCGGCGGTGCTTCATGCCGGCAGTACACTGGTCATTATATTCAACAGTGCCCGGCTGGTGCGTACCGGCGAGGAATTGACTTTGGCGGAAAGCACTGCCGCAACTGCGGATAAATAAGGGATTTTTTATGGAAGTTGAAAACAATTACGCTCCGGTCGTACAGGCGGTGGGCCTGACCAAAATGTTCCGGGATTTCTGGAACCGTCCCAAAGCCCGCGCGGTCAACGGAATAGATTTTGAGATCCGCCCCGGCGAAGTTGTCGGATTGCTCGGGCCGAACGGTTCCGGTAAGTCCACCACGGTGAAAATGCTGCTGGGTCTGCTTTATCCCACCGGCGGCAAAGTCACCGTATTCGGCAAATCGCCCCGGGTCGTGGAAACAAAACGCGAAATCGGTTATCTGCCGGAGGAGTCGTATTTGTATAAATTTCTCACGGCAGAGGAGACGCTGGAGTTTTTCGGTTCACTTTTCAATCTTTCCGCCGCCGACCGGAAACAGCGCATCGAGCAGCTGTTGGATATGGTCGGTCTTGCTCACGCCCGTTACCGCAAAGTCGGGGAATTTTCCAAAGGTATGGCGCGGCGCATCGGCCTGGCGCAGGCGATGATAAATGACCCGGCGTTTCTGATTCTGGATGAACCGACCAGCGGTCTTGACCCGTTAGGCTGCCGGGAGGTGAAAGACCTTATCCTTGCGCTGAAAAAACGGGGCAAAACGGTTCTCATCACCAGTCATCTTTTGAGCGATGTTGAAGATATCTGCGACCGGGTCATCATCCTGTACGGCGGTCAGATACGCGCCGAAGGTGCATTGGATGAGTTGCTTGCAGTCAGCGACAAGACCCGCATCCTCACACCGCAGCTGCCAAAAGCGGCAATGGATAAAATGTTGGAAATACTCCGGGAGAATCTGGATGGGGAAAACTTCAAAATAGACCATCCGCGCCGGACACTGGAAGAGTTTTTCCTCGATGTCATTTACCGGGCGCGTCAGGAAAGCGTCGCGACCAGCGGTGCGGATTCCAGCGGCAGGATAGCCGCCTATCTGACCGGAGAAAATCAGGATAAAAACGCGGTGCTTTCCTCATTGCTCACACCGGAAGAACCGGTCGTTCAGGATGAAAAAAACGCCGCCGGCAGTGCCGCAGAAGAGATTGCCGCAGAAAATGAAAAGATTTCCGCCGCCCTCGATGATAACACCGCAGTGACGCCGGTGGAAAACAGCGGAATCGATGCGGCAGATGATGCCGGGAAAAAAGAAAATATACGCCGTGCCAACGATAAACTTGACTCTCTGCTCGGCTCCGGAACGGAAGAATAATGAAACCATTTATTTCCATCGTCACCCTGACATTCCGCAATGCCGTGCGGTCGCATATTTTTCAGCTGCTGCTGGCAGTTCTGCTGCTGGGGATAACGGTCATACCGGTATCGATTTCCGTAGGCAAAGCTGAAGAATTCATCCGCATTTCCCTGCTTTACAGTTTGTGGGCGGTAATGATCGTACTGGCACTTTCCTCGCTGTGGCTGGGGTGTTTCGTCATGTCGCGGGATATAGATAATTACCAGATACACATGGTTGTTTCCAAACCGGTTTCCCGGTGGACAATATGGCTGGGTAAATGGGCAGGCATCAATTTGATAAATATTTCACTGCTGCTGATTTCCGGATTGACGGTATATCTGATAGTGATGGCACGTTACCGCAGTGCCGGTGAAGAGAGTCTGCTTTCAGAGCGGCAATCTGAACGCGTCCGTGCCGAATCGGAAAAAGAACGTATCCGCACCAAAATACTCGTCGGCAGACGCAGTTACCTCCCCCGCCGGCAGAACGCGGAAAAAATCGCCGATGCCGAAATCAGACGCCGCCTCGCTGAAGCGGCAAAAAACGGTCAGAAACTTTCTGACAGCGATATAGCAGGTTTGCGTCAGAGTATCATCTCCCGCATATCTTCAGCACCGGTTGAGGTCGTTCCGGGCCAGAATCCGCTGCAGATGTGGGTCTTTGACAATGTGCCGCGGCAGCTCAATTCCACGGAAATGTATCTGCGTTACCGGCCGTATCTTGGCAAAGTTTCCAGTGAAGACCAACGGCAGAGTTATTTGTGGTGGGAAGTATTGTTTCCGCAAACCAATCCCGAAACCGGCGGTTACGCGCTCTATCCGCGCGGTTTGAGCGACGCTCCTGAACAGATTTTCACCGGAACATTTATGGAAAAAGTCCTGCCCAAAGGCGTCGTCACCCCCGATGGCATGGTCGCGGTCCGGGTGGCGAATTTTGACCGTTACGGAGCGAAGCACTACTATCAGCTTGCTGACGGTCCGGCACTGCTGGTGCCGGTGAGCAGTTTTGAAGAGAACTATATGCGCGGTATGCTGGTAATGACCATACAGCTGCTGCTGCTTTCCGGTCTGGCGTGTGCATTCGGCGGCTGTCTGACGATGCCGACAGCGGTGTTTATGGTGGCGAGTTATCTGCTTTTCGGCAGTTTTTCCATGCTGCTTACTGATGCGGAATTTTACGCTTCCTCGACACTGGATCAATTCAGCCAGGTGCTTGCCAGAGGAATATTGACGGTGGTGATACCGCTGCAGAAGTTTGACATCACAGATCTGCTTTCCGGAGGGAATCTTATAGAATATTCCTTTATCGGCGAATTGTTTGTACAATATTTTATTTTGCGCGGAGTGCCGCTTTTTCTGCTCGGCATCTGGCTTTACAGCCGGCGTGAAATGGGAGCTGCGGTGAGAAAATGAACAGATTCCGTAATTTCGTTCTTGTCATGCTGCTGGTCGGTGCGACCATCGGCGGTGTGATCATCATCCGTTCCATGGAAAGCAAAATGGATAATATCGTGGATACAGCAAAACTCCGCTTCTCCGGAGCTGTCGCAGATGCCCCGCCTGCAGTGGCATTCACCTCGGTGGCAATGGGCAGTTTCCGCGGTCTGCTGGCGGATATATTGTGGCTGCGTTCAGAGAACCTCAAAGCCAAAAAGAATTACTTTGAGATGGTTCAACTCGCCCGCTGGATAACCGATTTGCAGCCGAATTATTCCGGAGGCACAGCATATCTGGCGTGGAATCTGGCGTACAATATCTCTGTCACAAGTTCTGATTTTGAAGACCGCTGGTACTGGGTCAATGAAGGTATCCGGCTGATACGGGACAAGGCAATGCTCTATAATCCGGATGACCCGGTGCTTTACCGCGAAATGTCGTGGATATTCTTTCACAAGCTCGGCAATATTCTGGACGATGCCAATTTGTATTACAAAAATCAGATGGCTCTGCAAATGGCTGCCATCCTCGGTGACGGGATGCCGGATATGGCAGTGCTGGAGTCTGCTCCGGCAGATGAAAAAGAGTTTATGGCACGCTTCCCCGCCGGCTCCCGCTTCTGGCAGCTTGCCGCGGAAGCCGGATGCAAAGATTATGACGCATTGTACACCCGCTTCCGGGAGCCGATCCCGGCGGCACTGCCGGAAAACTTCAAAACCGGACTCGATGAAAACGATTATAATGCCGCTCTCGGTGCCATGCGCCGCAGACTGCTGAAAGAAAAATTGCGCCTTGACGCCGGAAAAATGGCGGCGATCGACCGGAAATACGGCAGAATGGATTGGCGCGTGCCGGAATCACAGGCTATTTACTGGGCAGAGGAAGGCACGGTCAAAAGCGGCGGCAGAGATATTCAATGCGCCAGGATCGTCACCCAGGCGATGCAGGCGGCATTCCGCGGCGGCAGATTGCTCACCGTTGACGACGAACAGGGCAGATATATTCAGGTCGTGCCCAATCTGGCTCTGGCAGATTCAGCATACGACACTTATGTGCGTACCCAGCAGAGTTTTGAGAGCGGCGGCGCGGAAAGTTTCCGCAGTGCCAGAATAAACTATCTCAAAGATGCCATTCCGCTCATTTACATCAACGGCAATATTTCCAAAGCGGAAGAATTTTTCCGCAAACTCGTCAAGGAAGACGGTCCGCAGAAACAGAAAACGCTGGATGAATTTGTCATGGTCGAATTCGCTGAAGATGTCCGCGATGCCGATGTCAAAAAAGCCAGTGCCATCATCAGCGGTCTTATCCGGCGCAGTATTCTCAATCTGATTTACGGCGATCACGCAGCAGCAGTTGCCAATGAACGTCTTGCCCGGTACATTTATCGCAAATACGTGGCGGAAAACCACGATGTCAAACGGAACACTCTGCCCTCTTACGCCAAACTCAAAGAAGGCGAAGTCAACGAGTGCCGCCGTTATCTGCCCCCGGCGATGGTAACAATTCTCAATGCCGCCATCGCCGCTGAACAGGCGGAGGCAAAGGAGGCAAAAGAGATGTGATTCATAATCTCTTTTACCTGAAAAAGAAAACGCGGTTCTGACGCAAACAGGAAGTTCAGGGCCGCCCGGCTCCGGTTTCTTTTTCATGTCATAAAATGGAGCTGTTGATAAATCTGGTTCTGCGGAAAAACACAAATCACATAATGCCGCAGAAGAAATATTCGGGGAAACATAAAGTGGAGGAATGGTTAATATTCGGCGCGAGTCTGACTTGCGCCCTGGTCGTGTCGCATATATGTTCTTTGATGGAAGCGGCAATTTTAAGTATCACCCCCAGTCAGCTGGCGGATTTGAGACAGCGCGCCCCGCGCATCGGGGATATCGTGCTGGGATTGAAAAAAGAGATAGACAAACCTCTGGCAGTGATATTGATTCTGAATACCGCTGCCCATACGATCGGTGCGGCGGTCGCCGGTGCCAGTTTTCAGCAGCTCGGCTACGGCAGATATATGGGAATTTTCTCATTGCTTTTCACTCTGGTCATGGTGCAGTACACGGAATTGCTGCCCAAAACGCTCGGTGTGCGTTTCAATATCAACGTATTGCGTATCGCGGCGCGGCCGTTGAGCATTGCAGCGGTATTGCTGGCTCCGCTTATCAAACTGACCAAACTGATAAACCGTCCGTTTGAAGGACGCGCTCCGGAGCGTCCCACTCCGGCGGAGGAGATTTCCGCTCTGGCATCCATGGCGCGCAGTACACAGGCCATAAGCAGCCGTCAGGAGCGGATAATCCGCATGGTGCCGTATCTTTCGGAACGCAGTGCCGCAGATGTGATGATCGAAGCTGAAGATGTCGCATTTCTTGATGCCAATATGTCACTTGACGATGCGATAACCGTGACCGGCAATGATTTTCACACCCGTTATCCGCTCTGTGTCGGCGGCGACCGCAACAATATTCCCGGTTACGTCAATATCAAAGAGATAATTCTGGCGGTGCATCACGGCAAGGGTGAAATGAAACTCTCTGACATCATGCGTCCGATAGCATTTGCCGAACCGGAGGACAGTGCCAGCAAATTGCTGGAAATGTTCGCGGCACAGCACTGCCACATGACCATAATCCGCGCTCCCGGTACGCTCGAAACCTGCGGTCTGGTCACACTGGAAGACATCATCGAAGAGCTTATCGGTGATTTGGACGATGAATTTGACTCTCTGCCCCGGACATTCTACTCTCCGCGGGAAAATCTCTGGGTCGTCGGCGGCGGCATCCCGATGCTTCAGCTGGTCAGTGAAACCAATCTTGACCTGCCGCGCCGGACGGAATCGGTTTCCAGCTGGTTTGCCCGTGAACTTGACCGGCAGGTCAAAGTCGGAGATTCTCTGGTCTGGAAAAATGCGGAGTTTTTCGTCCGCAAGATCCGCCGTTCCCAGGTGTGGGAGTTCCATTTGCGCCGTAAATCAATACTTTAACATATAAAATTGAGGTTTTTACAATGCTGGATATAAGCAAAATTTCCCGTGACTCGATTCTGGTTTCGCCGTCGATTCTGGCGGCTGATTTCTGCGAACTGGGCAGAGAGTGTGAAGAGGTGACTGCCGCCGGAGCAGAGTTGCTCCATCTGGATGTGATGGATGGCAAACTGGTGCCGAATATATCTTTCGGAGTGCCGGTGATAACTTCTTTACGCAAACGCAATACGGCACTTTTTGACGTGCATTTGATGATAGACCGTCCGCTTTTCTATACGCCGGCATTTGCCAAAGCCGGGGCGGACCATATTACGTTTCACGTTGAAAGTTCCGATGACCCGCTTAAAACCATCGAATGTATCCACTCCCACGGCTGCACCGCCGGAATGTCGCTGAAACCTGCCACACCGGCGGAAGCACTTTTCCCCTATCTTGACAAACTGCAGATGGTGCTGGTAATGACGGTCGAACCCGGTTTCGGCGGGCAGAGTTTCATGGAAGACCAGGTGTCAAAAATCGCCGAATTCCGCCGGGAGATACGCCGCCGGAACCTGAATTGCCATATCGAAGTCGATGGCGGCATCAGTGAAAAAACTGTCGCCCGGGTCGTTGCCAACGGCGCAAACGTGCTGGTGGCAGGTACTGCGGTTTTCCGTCATCCGGCAGGTATGGCGCAGGGGGTCAAAGTCCTGCATGATGCCAAAGATTTGCTGGATTCCGCACTGTAAGGAAAGTTGACATGAAAATCATCGGTATCATAATCAATGCCGCTGCGGCGATGCTTTCGGGTATCATAATCTGCCGCAGTGTGAAAATAACTGAATTTCCCGGCGGCTGTATCTGGGATTTTCAGGAAAAAAATATTATTATCGCACTGCTGATAATGGTGGTGACACTGTTGTTTGCCATCGCCTATTGCGGGGGCGGCAAAGGGAAAAAATAGTTCCGGAAGGATAAAACAATGACTGAACTTGATTTCAAAAAATGCAATGGTCTGATACCGGCTGTCGCGCAGGACCATCTGACCGGAGAAGTGCTTATGCTGGCGTATATATCCCCGGAATCATGGGCGGAAACCCTGAAATCCGGCTATGCCACATATTTTTCCCGCAGCCGCAACGAATTGTGGAAAAAAGGTGAAACAAGCGGTCATTTGCAGAAAATCAAACAGATTCTGGTCGATTGCGACGGCGATACAGTTGTTTTCAAAGTCGAACAAATCGGCAATATCGCCTGTCACACCGGCAACCGCAGCTGTTTTTACCGGGAAGTTATGCCTGACGGCTCATGGCAGGAGATGGGAAAATGAAAATCATGCACCTTGCCGGTATTCTGCGCCGGGAATTTCCGGAGCTGAAAGTATCTGAAAATGTTTCTTACAAAGATATTACCACCCTCGGTATCGGCAGTGCGCCGCTGCCGGTACTTGCGGAAGCTGCCAACTGTGAACAATTGGCGGCACTGCTCCGTTACCTCACCCGGCGGCAGATAAATATTTTCATTCTGGGAGCAGGAACAAACCTGGTCGGCATGGATACGCCTTTCAACGGAGTTGCCGTGAAAATTTCCGGCAAAGAGTTTTCCAAAGTCACCGTTGAGGGCAATCGTGTCCGTTGCGGGGCATTTGCCCGGCTGCCGTTTCTGGCGTCACTCTGTGCCAAAAGCGGTCTTGCCGGTTTCGCCCCGGTTTCCGGGATTCCCGGTACTGTCGGCGGAGCTTTGCGGATGAATGCCGGTGCCAACGGTGTGGAAATAGCTTCTCTGGTCAGGGAAATTTCCGGTGTGCGTTTCAACGGCAAACCGTGGCGTGCCGCCGCCGGTGACATACAGTGGGTCTACCGCGGCAATGATATTCCGCGCGACGTGGTCATCACTGAAGCGGTATTTGAGCTGCAGTGCGATGAAAACGGCACTGAAGAAAGTGCGATAATTTCCGAAGCGGAAAAACGGCGTTTGCGTGAACCGGTCGGCAGAACTGCCGGATGTGCGTTCCGCAATGTTTCCGACCTTGACCCTGCGGGTAAGCTCATCGACCTCTGCGGTCTGCGCGGATTCCGTATCGGCGATTTGACTGTCAGCGAAAAACACGCCAATTATCTGCTCAATACCGGCAATGCTTCTGAAAGCGATTATCTGCAGATGATAAAGATCCTGCGCCGGGCGGTAAGCGAAAGACACGGGTTTTATCTGATTCCGGAAATTGTTCCATTGAACCCCGCGCTTCCGGCTCTGATTGAAAATTCCACTCCTTCACCGCGGATAAATGTGCTTTACGGCGGTGTCAGCAGTGAGCGTGAGATCTCTCTGCAAAGCGGCAATACTGTAGCCGGAGCATTGCGTAAAGCCGGTTTCAAAGTCGATTTGAGTGACATACGCAGCTGCAGGCTCACTCCGTCCATGCTGCAAAGTGATGTGGTCTATCCGGTATTGCACGGCGGTTTCGGAGAGAACGGAGAATTGCAGCAGCTGCTGGAAAACGCCTCACTGCGTTTTGTCGGTTCTTCCGCCGCAGCAAGCAAACTGGTGATGGACAAAATATCCACCAAGCGTCTGCTGGAAAAAATCGCTCTGCCGACAGCTCCGTGGGCGGTGGTGGGAAAAAACAACCGGGTGTTTCCGGAGAAACTCGATCTGCCGGTGATGATAAAAGCTCCGTGCGAAGGTTCAACTGTCGGCATTGTCAAAGTTTCATCTGCGTCAGAGTGGGAAAATGCGCTGACTGCAGAGCTGAAATTCGCCGACGAACTTCTGGTGGAAGAGTTCCTGCCGGGTACGGAAATCACCGTTCCGGTGATAAACGGTCAGGCACTGGAGGTAATAGAAATCGTTTCCCCGTCAGGATTCTACGACTGGGATGCGAAATATGTGTACAACAACGGGGAAACCAGCTACTTCTGTCCGCCGCGTTCACTGGACAAAACCGTTTGCGACCTGGCAAAAGATTACGCGCTCAAATTCTACAATGCCGCCGGATGCCGGGATATCCTGCGGGTTGATTTCATCGTCGGCAGTGACGGCGTGCCGCGGATGCTGGAAGGAAACTCCCTGCCGGGCAATACCGACCACAGTCTGGTTCCCAAAGCCGCCCGTCAGGGCGGGATCTCCATGGAAAAACTGTGTTCCACGCTGGTCTACGCCGCGATGAAACGCTCTGCACTTTTCAGCACCATGCCGTGCAAAGTACCGTTTTTCACCCGTCTGCTCAAACTTACATCCGCCTTTGCCGATACCGTATTGAATATGGCGGCTCTGCTGTTGGGTATCATCATCGGTTACGGCGGCGTACGTTTCGACCGCGCACCGCTGGCATCATCATCGCTGGTGGCGGGGGGGATACTGCTGGTGATATTCGCACTTTTCCGGCAATTTGACTGCAAAAAAGGGAAATGAATATGGCGAAAACTGCACTTTTTGAGGTCCACAAAGAGCTGGATGCCAAAATGGCTCCGGTCAATGCGTGGGAACTGCCGCTGTTTTATCCGGGCGGTGCGGTTGCTGAACACCGTCACTGCCGCGATGCCGCAGTGATATTTGACGGCGGACACCGCAAATTATGGCAGTTTTCAGGTGAAGTCGCAACGTTGGATAAAAACTTCACGGTGCCGCCGTCATCCATTGCCGTTGGCAGTGCCGCCGAGAGTATCATGCTTGCCCCGGATGGCACTGCTGCTGCCAAATTCACCATCTGCAGCATGGGGGAAAACGATTTGCTGGTGATTGCCGACGCGGATTGCAGCACTCCGTTCCCCGGAGGTAATGAATTGAGCGGAGCATTGAGCAGCTTCACCATGCTCGGCAGAAAAGCCGGGGAGGTGTTGCGTAATGCCTGTGATGAAAAAGATGTTCCCGGCAGTTGGAAATGGCAGAAATTGACCTTTACCGATGAGGATGAAAGTTTCCGGGCGGTAACTGTGGCGGTAGAACGTTTCGGGGAATGCGGATTTGAATTTATTTTCAATGCCGGATACGCCGCAGATATTTACGATATGTTTTACCGGGATATGACCGTCGCGCCCGCCGGATATCATGCGTATGAATCATTGCGTATAGAAAGCGCGACTCCGGCATGGAACAGAGAGTTGAACCGCGAACGCACACCTGCAGAGTGCGGCTTTACTGCCGCCGGCAGTGCGGCAGAATGCAAAGTCAGGATGATTTCCGCCGTTATGCCGCGCCATCCGGCGAAACCGGGCGATAAAATCTGCGATATTGCCGGTAATGAGATCGGCTTTGTCACCAGCGGCGCATTCTGTCCGTCGGAAAATTGTGCCAAAATCATCGGCTTTGCCGCCATTGACAGCGATATCGCCCCCGGAACGGAAATCATCTGCGGCGGCATCAGCGCAACGGTAAAATAATTATTCGGAAAGAAATTTCTTTTCCAGCAGAGAGGCAATAAAGGATTTTACATCATCTGCCGCGCCGGGGGGCAATTCGCCGCAGGCACTTTGCAGAGCTGAAAAAACCTCTGTTTCATCCAAACCTTCAGCAAGTTTTTCCCAGATGAATGCACTGGTCTGATTCAGACCGAAAGTTTCTCCACTTTCAGGGTTGAAAAGCAACGCTGTGCCGTCAAACTCCTTGCGGAATACGATTTGCGGATTGGTTTTCATTATGTTTCTCCGTTTATATCTTATTTCAGCAGATGTTCCAGCAGGATTTTTACCCCGACAATGATTATTGCCGTACCACCGGCGATGCCGATTTTGCCGGAACCGAATTTATCGACCACAAGTTTACCGGCATATACGCTCAATGCGGAAATTATCCCGGTCACAACGCCCATTGCCATCGCCGGAAACCAGACCTGATTGCCGGAAAACGCTATTCCGGCACCGACAGCCAGAGCATCCAGGCTTGTTGCCACCGCCGGCAGCACCATATTACGGGCACTGAAAAACTCGCCCACCGGACACTTTTCCGGGTCTTTTTCCGCTTTCAGCGCATCCAGAATCATTTTGCCGCCTACAAACAGCAACAGCAGAAATGCCACATAGTGGTCAAATTCCGCGACTACTCCGGTCAGCATACCGGCGGCAAAAAATCCCGCCACCGGCATGATAAACTGGAATCCGCCGAAAAACAGTGCCGCATTTACCGCACAATGCCGTTTGGAAAACTTCCCCGGGCAGACACTCCCGGCGGCAGATACTGCCATTGCATCCAGCGATACCCCGAATGCGATGAGCAGAGTTTCCCAAAGTGTCATATCATGCCTTTGCTCCCATGAGCATGGACATTACTGCTTTCTGGACGTGCAGACGGTTTTCCGCCTCATCAAAGACAATGGAGCGAGATGAATCCATCACTTCGGCGGCGACCTCCTCACCGCGGTGCGCGGGCAGGCAGTGCAGGAATTTCGCATCTTTTTTCGCCTCATCAAAAAGTTTCGCCGTCACCTGATAGGGTCGGAAAAGCTCCATTCTCCGGGCGCGTTCCTCTTCAAATCCCATGCTCACCCACACGTCGGTGTAAAAGTAATCCACTCCGGCGGCGGCTTTCACCGGGTCAGCTTCCCAGATGATGTTTCCGGCTCCCGCCATGAGTTTCTCATCCGGACGCTCCTCGGCGGGGGCGGCAATGACCAGTTCCATGCCGGTCAGACGCGCCGCCAGAATGAGAGAATTTGCCATATTGCTTCTGCCGTCACCGTAAAATGCCACCCGGATGGAGCTGTCCACTCTGCCGGAATACTCTTTTATCGTCAGCATATCCGCCAGCAGCTGGCAGGGATGAAATTCATCGGTCAATGCGTTGATGACCGGGATCGATGCTTCCCGCGCCAGTTCGCAAACTTCGGCATGGGAAAATGTCCGGATAACGATACCGTGCAGATAGCGGCTCAAAACTTTGGCGGTATCCGCCACGGTTTCGCCCCTGCCGACCTGCATTTTGGATTGGTCGAGATAGAGGGAATTGCCGCCGAGTTCACTGACGCCGACCTCAAAGGATACCCGGGTGCGGGTGGAGGATTTGGCAAAAATCAATCCCACGCTTTTTCCGGCAAGCGGAGTGTAACTGACTTTGCCGCGTTCACGTTTGAGTTTGGTGGCAAGTTCAAAAATATTTTCCAGGTCATCTCTGGTAATATCCTGCAGTGTAAGCAAATCTTTTTTCATTATTTAATTTCCTCTGCAAATTTTTCCAATGCGGCTGCAATCTTTTCCACTGCCGCGACCGAATCTGCTCTGCTGATGGTCAGCGGCGGCACCAGACGCAACACCGTTTCTCCGGCGGTCAGAGCCACCATATTGTGTTCTTTGAGCAGTATTCCCGCCAATGCTCCCGCCGGACGGTCAAGCACCACTCCGAGCATCAATCCCATGCCGCGGACACCTTTGACAAAGGGATATCTCGCCGTGACTTTGCTCAATTCCGAAAGCAGAAATTCGCCTTCAGCAGTGCAATTTTCCAGTACGCCGTCTTTGTCAAATGCCTCCTGCACCGCCAATGCCGCCGCACAAGCCAGCGGAGTACCGCCGAATGTACTGGCGTGCATTCCCACGGTCAGCACGCCGGCGACTTTTTTATTCGCCATGACCGCACCCATCGGGAAGCCGTTGGCGATAGCTTTGGCCATGGTAATGACATCGGGCATCACGCCGAATTTCTGAAAAGCAAATCTCGTACCCAGCCGTCCCATACCGCACTGCACTTCATCGCACAGCATCAGAATATCGCGCTCGTCGCACAGCGCACGCACCGCTTTGAGGTATTCCACATCGGCTGGCATCACGCCGCCTTCGCCCTGTACCATCTCAAGCATGATGGCGCAGGTTTGGGGAGTTACGGCATTTTTCAGAGCTTCAATATCGTTGAATGGGACCTGTTTGAAACCGGGCATATCCGGTTCAAAACCCTGCCGGTATTTTTTTCTGCCGGTGGCGGCAAGTGTCGCCAGGGTCCTGCCGTGAAAACTGTCATTCATGGAAATGATCTCATTTCTGCCGGTGGCATTGCCGTATTTGCGGGCAAGTTTGATCATGCCTTCGTTGGCTTCCGCACCTGAATTGCAGAAAAATACTTTCCCGCCCATGCCGGATTCTGTAACGAGTTTTTCCGCGAGCAGGGGCATGAGTTCATTGAGATACAAATTGGAAATATGCACCAGTTTGCGGCTCTGTTCCGCCACGGCATCTGCCACGCGTTTATTGCTGTGACCGATGGAGCACACGGCGATACCGGCGGCGAAGTCAAGATATTCATTGCCTTCATCATCCCACAGACGGGCATTTTCGCCCCGCACAAACATCATCTGCGGAGCGTAAGTCGGCATTACATAAGAATTGAATTTATGCAAACTGTTTTCAAAAAGTTTTCCCATGAGAACAATATCCTTTTGCTTTTCTGTTGTAAACAGATAATATAAACCGTATTCCGTTAAAAAGCAAGTATTTGTGCGGCAGAAGAGTTATTTTCTTTCTGTAACAGCAGTAACACTCATCCCGGGGACGATTCCGGACAGGTCGCCGCTGATGATTTCTGCCAGTGCGCCTTCGTAGCGTACTGCTGTCACCCGCAGCCGGATACTCTTGCTGCCGGCGGGATGAAACACCATTCCCGGCACCACCCCTTCGTTGCTTCCGGCGGAAATCACCGCCACACGGAGTTCCCTGTTGACTGCAAGCACCCGGCAGGATTGGATGGTGTCATTGCCGGGGATGCTCAAGGCGGAAAACTTTCTGGCGGCATTTTCCAGTGCATCTATCTGCAGCTGCAGCTGTGCTTTGCGCGCCGGTCCCGCCGGCAGTGCGGCAATGACCCGGCGGAACTCATCGGCAACTGCGGCAGACTCCAGAACCAGCGCATTGCCGCGCCGGGAAAACTCTTTCAATGCCAGCAACGCCCGCTTTTCCCGCGCTCCGGCGGAAACATCCAGCGGGTCGACCGCCATGCCGCCGAGCCACTGGCGTATGGCGGCAAGTTCAGATTCCAGAGCGATTATCCGGCTCCGGAGCTGTTGATTTTCCTGCAGCAAAGTGTCACTGCCGCCGCACAACATCAGCGGCAGTATGAATAATACAGCGGTTATTTTTTTTGTTTTAACGGACATCTTTTCTGCCGAGTTTGCGGTATACCCACTCGCGTGAACGCTGGAAAAGCGCGTACAGCGGCGGAATGAATACGATCCCTATGACCGTAGAAAGCAGCATCCCGTAAAAGGTCGTTATTCCGATCGCCTGACGGCTGCCGGCTCCGGCTCCGGTGGCAATGACCATCGGGAAAACACCGATGACAAAACTCCACGCGGTCATCAGCACCGCGCGGTAACGGTGGCTGAATCCGCTCTGGGCGGCCTCTTCCACGCTTTTGCCGCTCTCTCTTTCCTGTTTGGAAAACTCCACCATGAGAATAGCGTTTTTGCACGCCAGACCGATCAGCATGACAATACCCAGCTGGGCGTAGATGCTGAAGTCAAGTCCGCACAGTTTCATCCCCCAGAATCCGCCGAGCATCGCAAAGAAAAACGACAGCACCACCGAAATCGGCATCGTCCAGCTTTCATACTGCCCGACCAGGAAAAGATAGCCGAATATCAGCGCAAGTATCAAGAGATAGACGATACGTCCTTCGTTGCCTCTTTCCTGATAACTCATATCCGTCCAGCTTATCTGATAGCCGGCGGGGAAGCTCTCTGCCATGATTTTTTCAATGTTTTTCATCATCGTCTGACTGCTGACTCCCGGTTTGCTCTGCACAGTTATTTTCGCAGAAAGCAGCTGGTTGAAGCGGGTCAGACTGCGTGAACCCACCGTGCGGCGCACTTTGGCAAAGGCACTCAAGGGCACCATTTTGCCGTTGCTGCTCCGCACTGTTATCTGCATAAGTTCGCTGTAATCGGCACGGGCGGCATCTTCAGACTGCATTTTTACTTTGAATGAGTAGCCGTGCAAATTGAAGTCGTTGATATAACCGGAAGCAACATTGCCGCGCAACGCCGCAAACACCTGATTGACCGGAATGCCGAGCTTTTCCGCTTTTTCCCGGTCTATATCCAGAAACAGCTCCGGTGTACCGGTTTCAAAAGAACCGAATGCCATCATCGTTTCAGGCAGTGCCCGCAATTCGCCGAGCAGTTTATTCATAGCTGTGTACAGTTCCGCCGGACCCTGACCGGAGGTTGCCTGCAGCATGAATGTCACACCGCCGGTAACTCCCAGACCCATGATAGCCGGCGGCTGGAAAAAGACCACGTTGGCTTCGGGAATGCTCATACCCGCCATCTGGACTTTTTTCTGTATCTCTGCTGCCTGCAATTCAGGTGTGGTGCGTTCCTCCCAGTCTTTCAAGGTGACGATGGTGGAACCGACATTTTCACCGGTGCCGCTGGTAAAGCTGAAACCGGTTATGGTGATGACATTTTCGACTCCGGGTATCTGCCGGATCATATCTTCAAGTTTTTTCTGCGCTTCGGCAGTTTTCTGCAATGTCGCTCCGGGCTGCAAATCTATCATGCCCATCAGCGCGCCTTTATCTTCAGGCGGAATAAATGAACCGGGAATGGTTTTGAGATAATGCGCGTTGAGATAGAGCACTGCGGCAAAAATCACCACTGCGATTATGGTATAACGCACCAGGAAGCGGGAAATTTTCATATATCCGCTGCACGACCAGTTCAAAAATCCGTTGAACAGCCGGAAAACTCTGTTTTCTTTGGGCTTCCGCAGCAGCAGCGAGCAGAGTGCCGGACTCAACGTCAGTGCGTTCACTGTGGAAAGACACAGCGCGATACACATCGTCACCGAAAACTGCAGATAAATGGTTCCCACCATGCCGCCGTAGAATCCCACCGGCACATAGATTGCCAGAATGACCAGCGTCGTGGCGATGACCGCCCCGGTTATCTGCTGCATACTTTTACTGGCAGCTTCTTTCGGCGAAAGACCCTCTTCTTCAATGATACGCATACAGTTTTCCGTCACCACGATCGCATCGTCCACCAGCGAACCGATGACCAAAATAAGACCGAACATCGTCAGCAGATTGATGGAAAAACCCAACGGTATGAGGAATATGAATGTACCTATCAAACTCACCGGAATCGTCAATGCCGGAATAAGCGTCGCCCGCCAATCCTGCAAAAACAAATAGGTGATAGCCACCACCAGCACCAGTGTCAGGAGCAAAGTTTCAAAAATTTCCGCCATGGTGATGCGGATATATTTGGTCGGGTCGTAGCCGACCTGATAATCCACGCCTTTGGGGAACTGGGTGCGTTTCAGCTCTTTAAGCAGGGCATTGGCTCCGTCGATGACCTCCAGCGCGTTGGCATCGGTATTGCGGTAGATAAGCAAACTGATGGAATCGTTGCCGTTGAAGCGGCTGCTGTTGGCGTAGCTTTCCGCGCCGAGCTGGATTCTGGCGATGTCACCGAGTTTGACCTGACCGGAAGTGCTTTTGGAACGGACGATGATGTTTTTGAATTGTTCAACGGTATTCAAACGGCCCAGGGTGGAAATTTTCAGCTGCAGAAAACTGCTGCTGCCCTCTGAACCTACTGAACCCGCTGCCGCCTGGGCATTCTGACTCTGCACCGCGGCAGTGATGTCATCCACAGAAATCCCCAGCCGCGCCATGCGGTCGCTGTCCAGCCACAAACGCATGGAGTAGTTGCGCTCACCCATGATGGAAACTTCACTGACTCCCGGCACGCGCGCCAGCGGGTCGCGGACGTTGGTACGGATGAAATTGGAAAGTTCCGTCAGCGACAGCGTACTGCCGTCAGTGGTAAAGTTGTAAAGCGAGAGTATATCGCCGCTGCGTTTGAACATCCGCACCCCGTTGCGTTTGACAGTTTCCGGCAGCAGCGGTTCGGCGCGTTTGACGGCATTCTGCACGTTGACCAGATTTATATCCGTATTGGAACTGGATTCAAAGGTAATTTCCAGCAGATACATTCCGGTATTGCTGCTGGTACTGCTGAAATAAAGCAGATTTTCCAGACCGTTTATCTGCTCTTCGATAACTGTTGCCACGGTATCGGCAAGCTCGGATGAACTTGCCCCGTCATACGTCGCCATAACCATTACACTCGGCGGGGCGATTTCCGGATATTCGGCTATCGGTGCGCGGCTCAAACAGAGCAATCCGGCTATAACTGTCACAATGGAAATCACTATGGACAGTTTCGGACGGTCAATGAATATTTGCGAAAACATGATTACTTATTCTCCGATCCAAGCATCACCGGATTGACTTTTGCCCCGGGGAATACTTTGTGCGTGCCTTCCACTATGACAGTTTCTCCGATATTCAGACCTTTGTCTACAACTTGCATATTGCCCTGCAATTCACCGGAAATGACCACCCGGCGGCTGACCGTATTGCCGGCATCGACCACATACACGAAATCCTGCTTGCCGTCATTCATCACTGCGGAAACCGGAACCGCCGGAACCGGTTCGCTGTTTTTGCGGGAAAGTATCACCGTGACCGGACTGTCCGGAATAAGTTTCAAATCATGGTTTTTCACCAGACCGCGCACCCGGATGGTGTCAGTTTCCTTGTCGATGCGGTTATCCAGAAACACCACCTGTACCGGGGAATTGTAAATACTGTCATCCGCCAGCATTATTTTGATATCGGCATCTTTCTGAAGTTTGCCGTAGGAACCGAACATGGTCAGATAATCCCGTGAACTTATCCAGAAATTGACATAGAGCTGATCCAGACGCACCACTGACACCAGAGAACCGGTCGACGGCGTGACATAGTTGTACGGTGAAACCGCGGCTTTGCCGGCTTTGCCGTCGATGGGGGATTTGATAACGGTATATCCCAGAAGGTTTTCCGCATCTGTCAATGCGGCTTCGGCGGCGGCGAGTGCGGCTCTGGTTGATGCTTCCATACGGACGGCTTCTTCATAGCTTATTTCGCTGGTCGCTTTGGATTTCCAGAGGGTGGTCAGCCGTTTGAGGTTGCGCTCGGCAAAAGTGTATTCCGCGCGGCACTGGGCAAGCTTGGCTTTGGCGGCGTCGCGCTGGGCGAGATAAGTGGTGTTTTCCAGCACAAAAAGCACCTGACCTTTTTTGACCATATCGCCGTTGGCAAAACGCTGTTCCCAGATGACTCCGGAAACCCGGGGGGTGAGGTCGACATCTTCAACACCGGTTATTGAACCCATATATTTTTTGGAAACCGACTGTTTTACACCGGTAACTTTGCTGACATTGACCAGGGCCGCCGGACGTTCCGGTGCGGCACAGAGCGCAAATGCGGTACAGAAAGCCGTACCGAGCATGATTTTTCTGTAATTGAAACTCATTTTGTTTTCTCCTTTTTCAAGTTTATGAAATATTGTTGAAATTCATCAAGAAAATCTGAAATTTTTTCCGCAGCATCATCCGGCATTTCAGCGAAAAACGGTGAAGTCATCTCTCCCATACCGCTTTCCCACTTTTCGGCATGGCGCATACCTTCGGCGGTTATGCGGATAAATATTTTGCGCCGGTCGTCCGGGGCGGTATTGCGTTCAAAAATGCCCCGCCGTACCATTGCATCGACCATTACCGATGCCGCACTGCATGAGAGCGACAGACTGTCTGCCAGCTCTTTGAGCATGATCCCGCGCGGAGATAACCTGACCATCCGCCACACGGCGTGCAGCATCCGCTGCTGACTGACGGTCAGCGACATTATTTCCCTGACCTTGCGCCGGGATTGGGTCTGCAGCCAGGTTTCACGGATCTCATCTGCCAGCATACATATCCGGCGGCACATGACCACGGCTTTTTCCTGCGGTGAACTCATAAATTTTTCGCCTGTTCAACTTTTTTTATTGACAATAAACCGGCATATAATATAACACAATTCCTAACTTTTTACAAATTGAAATTAGTTTGAATTTCAAAAAAAATTCCCTCTGCAACGGTTTGACCGCAGCATGGGAAGCCGGGGATTTTGCCGGAAAAAAGATATGATTTCACCGTTTGCAGCGGGAATCTACCAGGGCGGAAAACTTTTCGCCGCGGCGGCGGGCATCCTGTAAAAACGCCAGAATATTCTGCCGCGGCTGCTCTGCGGCAGATAATTCCGGCACAGCATAACCGCTGCGGCGCATCATGGATAATTCATAGCTCATGGGGCGTCCGGTTTCGGCATAACGTGAAGACGCGATAAGTTCAGCCATGCTTTCCCAATCGACTGTACCGGTGCCGGGCAGCATATGCAAATCGGAGAGTCCGTCATTGTCGTTGAGGTGCAGAACTTCGAGGCGGTCTTTGTATTTCCCGATGTGTTCCCTGCCGAAATCCGGCGCGATATTGCCGTGACCGGAATCATAAGTTATGCCGAGATATTCCGCCGGATAGCTGTGCATGAGTCTGCCGATAAGTTCAAAATTATCGTTCTGCATATTTTCCACTGCGATAAGCACCTGATATTTTTCCAGTGCCGGCATCAGCTCATCCAGCGAACGCATCAGCGGTTCGGCATAACGCGGATATTTTTCCAGTTCTGCGGCAGTGCAATCGCTCCGGATGGAGGGGATGTGCATGATCACTCCGCCCTGTCCGCCGAGTTCGGTAAACATACGCACCCGGTTCAGCACCAGCTCCACGCCCGCCTTGCGGATATATTCGACATCGCTGAAAAAACACTTCTCTTTTCCGGCGGAACCGTGGATGTCCAGCAGTTGCAGACCGTATTGTTTCAGCCAGGAGCCTATCTGTGAGATTTCCGCGCCGCCATAGAGAAAATCCGTATTCCACTGATGGCACCAGTGCAAATGGGTGAATCCGGCTTCGGCAATGAGTTCCAGATACGGTTCAGGGGAATTTGTGCTGCAGAGAATATCTGTATTGACCGCCAGATCCATTTCCGCTCACTCCGGTATCACGACCCTGCCGCTGTACTGCAGGTCAAAAACCTTTTTTCCCGTACTGTCCGGAACCGATTTGAGAATCGAACTCTGCAGTGTGTTGAGCAAAAAACGGTAATCTTTGCGTATCGGAAAAAGTGCCGTGCATCTTGCCCGGTCACGATAAAGCAGTGTCACCGTCAGCCGGTACGGATTGGCTACAGAAACCGTTTCCACTGTAATATCCGGATAATCTTTTATCGTGGTCATTATCAATGCCAGTGCCGGAGCAAGCTGTTCATTGAGCGATGCCGGACGCAAACCGGTGATGACCGGCAATCTCCGTCTGCCGGCACTGGATTCACTGCGCTTGAACTGCCTGCCGTATTCATCGACAACCACATTGCTGCGGAATGAAAACAGCTGCGCCCGCGGTACTCTTTCTGTCAGATTCAGCACCAGTGTGTCCGGCAGTACCCGCTGGACTTCACAACTGTCGATATTCTGTATCTGCAGTATCCGGCGGCGCAGTTTGCCGGGGTCGACAGAAAAAATATTGCTTCCCGGCACGATACCGGCTCTGGCGGCAAGTTCTCTGTCCTTGCCCTGCCAATATCCGGAACTTGCCACTTCGACCCGTTTGACCGTGAATCTGGGATTGCCTGTCATCAGCAGTTCCGGCACTTTCATAAGCAGATAAACAAAACCGCCTGCCAACAGCAGCAGCACTGCCAGCAGCAGCAAAAAAAGGATTGTCCGCCTGCCCCGGGAATACCCGGAGTCCGCAGATTTGCCCCCGTTTTTTGCTCCGGCGCGTTTGCCGGAATCTTTTCTGACTGCCATTGTTTACTGCCTCAAAGATAAAACGGCACTCCGAATCTTTCCCGGAATGCCGCAATGAAAACTTTTAAGAACTTCTGAAACTGCCTCAAACGTCTGCTTTCCCGGCAAACTCAATTTACCCGGAATCCGCTGCGTTTCAACTCCGCTTTCAGCTCCGGTATGCTTATCATATTGAAGTGAAACACCGACGCCGCCAGCAATATTTCCGCGCCCGCCTGTGCCGCTTCGATAAAGTGTTCCATTTTTCCGGCACCGCCTGAAGCCACGATTTTCGCAGAACAGCGCGCTGCCATTGCCCGGATGACCGGCAGGTCGTAACCGGTTTTTGCCCCGTCACCGGCTTTGCTGGTCGGCAGAATGACTTTTACGCCCATATCATCGACCTGACAGGCGAAATCCACCGCATCGCAGCCGGTGGCAGTTCTGCCGCCGTCGATATAGACCTCGTAGCCGGAAGCCATCGCCGGATTCACATCCAGATCAATGGCGACCGTCACCGCATCGCTGCCGAATTCAGAAATCAGTTCACGGATAAGCTCCGGTCTGCGGAAAGCGGCACTGCTGGTTGAGATTTTGTCCGCTCCGGCACTCAACACCTGTTTTGCCGAAGCCACATCGCGGATGCCGCCGCCGACAGTAAAAGGCACGGTACACACTTCTGAAACTTTTCTGACCACTTCAGCCAGTGTATCGCGTTTTTCCACCGTTGCAGTGATATCCAGCAAAGCCAGCTCATCAGCACCGGCGGCGCAATACGCTTTGGCGCACGCCACCGGATCACCGGCATCGGCGATATCCACAAAATGCACACCTTTGACCACTCTGCCGTTCTGCATATCCAGACACGGCATCACCGAAATCAGCTTATCCATAAAGGACCTCCTTTCAACGCACCGGCAAGCGGTCGGGTTTTTCGGAAATGACTTTCTGGAGCCACTCCACATTGGGGAAGTGGTCTTCGTAGAAAGATTTTATCATCAATTCCAGACCATTGACTCCGAATTCCCAATCCAGAACCGAGTCGCCGAGAACCTTCCGCACATTGGTCTGGTCAAAAACGATGTCACTGCTGAAATACGGGAAAAGGTCGCCGACAAAGCGGCTCATCAGGGATTCACCCCGGCTTTCAGCGTTGCTCTCCCCGCCGACGGTAACGCCGTCCAGACGGAGGATTTTGCAGATGCAATCTTCAATCTGTTTGACTGAAACCGGACTGTCACCGGAAATATGGTAGGCGGAATTTGTCACCGGTTTCTGGAAAAGCGCGGTGATAGCCTCCTGCACATAATCGATCGGCACAAAGTAGACGTGTTCCGAAGGATTGGTCGCAAAATTGATTTCCATATCGATCCAGTTTTCGGGGGAAACGCCCATCTTGGAACAGCGGTGACTTTTCACCTTGCCGAGAAATTCCAGAATTCTGTAGAATGCCAGCGGTTTGCGGATCCTGCCGTCGGAGCGGCGGCCGGTAATGATCGCCGGACGGTAGACGGAAAAGGGAATGCCGCTCTCGCGGACGAGAAATTCCGCTTTGAATTTGCTCTCCTCATAGGGATTGTTGAAGCCGTTGTCCACGGGATTGTCTTCGTATGCCGTTCCCCGGAGCTTACCGGCGATATAGCAGGTGCCGACGTAGTGGAACTCTTTGACATTGAGCAGTTTGGCGAGCGCGACCATGTTCTGCGTGCCGCCGTAATTGATTTTGAAAACTTTTCCGGTGGGGTCTTTGCCGAGGTTCACGTCAGCGGCACAGTGAAAAACGATATTTACTCCCTGCATGACCGGGTCCTTTGCCAGCTCTTCCGGAACGATGGAAGTGACGTCGCCTTCGACGACAGTGACTCTTTTCAGCACAGTGTCAGCGAATTCCGGATAACCGTTGAAAGCGCATTCATCCCGGATGATGCTGTCAACTCTCTCTGCTGCGCTTCTGCCGCCGCCGGCGCGCACCAGACAGACAAATTCGTAGTCATCACGTTCACGGGACAAAGCTGCGACAAAGGCACTTCCGACCAGACCGGTGATCCCGGTAACTAAAATCTTGTTCATATCAATCCTGTTTTTATACTTCCGGGGACTCTTGCTCCGACCATTCCCCGGACACCCCTCACCGTGACCGACCGGAGCAGAGTGTACATAATACAATGTCTTTACTATACAGCATGATTTGCGTTTTATCAAGTTTTGCGGCAAAGAAAGATTGATTTTTCCTGACAGAGAATTTCTTTGCCGGTATTATTTCCTGTGCATCTTGACTTGCGCGGCAAAATGTGTTATATTCTTAAGATGTGTGTTTGTATATTACTTTGTTATATACCGGCTCTGCCGGGGATTGGGACAGAAATTGCGATGAATCCGGTTAAAAAAATATCTTTGCTCGCTCTGCTGGTCATGCTGCTGTGCGGATGCACTCCGGATGCGGAAAAAACAGCCGGAACCGGCAAACTCCGGCTCGTTTCCGGTCTGCCTCCGGTGGCATTTCTTGCCGGAGCCGTCGCCGGTGACCGGGCGGAAAGCATCTCCATTCTGCCCGAAGGCAGAACTCCGCACGATTTCACCCCGCGCACTGCGGCACTGCAGCAGGCGGCACAGGCAAAAGTTTTTTTCACTGCCGGACAGACCTTTGAAAAACGGTGTGCCGGTTTTCTCCGCGGCAAAAGCATGATCTGCGATGTCACATCCGGCATTGAACGCATCCATTTTTCTGACGGCAGCGGCACCCACCGGCACTGTGATGATTCAGCGTGCAATGCCCATGATGACAGTGACCCCCACGTCTGGCTGTCGGCGAAAAATGCGGTCATCATCGCTGAAAACATCACTGCCGCGCTCATTTCCGTTGATCCGGAAGGCAAAGAACTCTATCTTGCCAACTGCCGCAAACTGCAGGATTCGTTGCGTCTGCTGGATGAAAAACTCCGCCGCGAACTTGCGCCGTTTGCCGGAAAGACATTTTTTGTCTACCATCCCGCATTCGGTTATTTTGCCCGTGATTACCGCCTCAAACAGCGGGCGGTCGAACTCAACGGCAGGGAAGCCGGTGCTTCACAGCTGGCGGCAGTCATCAAAGAGGCGAAAGAAGCCGGTGCCGCCACCGTTTTTGTGCAAAAACAATTCAACCCGCACACAGCCGGAGCGTTGGCACAGCACATCGGCGGCACGGTGGAATTTCTCGACCCGCTGGCGTATGACCTGCCGGCAAATCTGCAACGCACTGCTGATGCGGTGAAAAAAGGCTTTTTGCTGAAGGAGTCCGGGAAATGAGTGATAAAATCATTGAATTCACCGGTGTATCTTTCCGTTACGATGCCGGTGCCCCGGTCATCGAAAACGTCTCTTTTGCGGTCGCCGCAGGACAATCCGGATGTATCGTCGGTCCCAACGGCGGCGGCAAAAGCACTTTGCTCAAACTCATGCTCGGATTGCTTCAGCCGGACAGCGGATGTATCCGGATTTTCGGCAAATCTCCCTCCGAAGCCGGGAGAAAAATCGGTTATATGCCTCAATACCATCAGCTTGATGCGGCGTTCCCCGTGAGCGTGCTGGAAGTGGTGCTCATGGGCAGGATAACCCCTTATACATTCTTTACCTACCGTAAAAGCGACCGTCTGGCGGCAATGGATGCCCTTGCCGAACTCGGCATGGCAGATATGGCTTCGCGCTCATTTGCGGGGCTTTCCGGAGGTCAGCGGCAAAGAGTCCTTATCGCCCGCGCCATCGCCGGTGAACCGGAGCTGCTGCTGCTCGATGAACCGACTGCCAACATCGACCCCGGCGCAGAGGAGCAGTTCTACGCCACGCTCGCAAGGTTGCGGCGCAAAATGACGGTATTCACCGTTTCCCACGACCTCGGCTTTGTCAACCGCGAAACCGATCTGGTCATCTGCGTCAACCGGCAGGTCAATATCCATCAGGCGGCGCAATTCGATGCCCGCGCTGCAGATGAGGTGTATCACCACCATGTCAGCATGATAAAGCACGACCACTCCTGTTTCTGCTGCTGTCAAAATGAAACGGAGGAGCATTGTGAGTGAGATCTATACGCTTATGACCGCCCCGGAATGGGGATTCCTGCGCTTTGCCATACTTATGGGGCTCCTTATTTCCCCCGCTCTCGGCGTCGTCGGCACAATGGTCGTCACCCGCAGGATATCTTCGCTTGCCGGAGCGAGCACCCATGCGGCACTCGGCGGATTCGGTCTGGCACTTTTTCTGCAGCGGGTCTGCGGCATTGCCTGGTTCACACCGGCGTGGGGTGCGGTCGCCGGAGCATTGACGGCGGCACTGGCAGTGGGAGCAGTAAGTTTGTACGCCAAAGAACGTGAAGACACTGTCATCGGCGCGGTCTGGGCAATAGGAATGTCTGTGGGACTGCTCTTTCTTGACCGTACTCCGGGATATGTGGACTGGCAGGGGTATCTTTTCGGCAACATATTGCTGCTGACCCGGCATGATTTGTATCTGACACTGGCACTGGATCTGGCGGTACTGCTGCCGGCGGCGGTGTTTTTTCCGGCACTGCTGGCGATCTCATTTGACGATACGTTTGCCGGACTGCGCGGCATCAGAAGCGGAGCGGTCTATCTCGGGATGCTGGCATTGACCGCATTGACGATAGTGCTGCTGATAAATCTGGTCGGAATAATGCTGGTTATTGCGCTGCTCACGCTTCCGGCGGCGGCGGCGGGATTTTACACTTCGCATTTGAAAAGCATGATGGCGGTCACGGGGCTGTTCAGTGCGCTTTTCATTACTTCCGGATTGCTTTTGAGCTGTTTTCTGGAACTGCCCTCCGGACCGGCGATAGTCGTGCTTGCCGGAATGGTTTATGTTTTCAGCATGATTTGGAAAAAATATCACAAATAAGGTGGGGATGATGGTCAAAAAAGTTTTCTGTACGCTGGCGGCAGCCGGCACGGTATTGACGTTTGCCGGATGTTCCGGAGAAAAAAACACCGACCGGCAGATGTCGGCGGCATTTGCCCAGGCAAAACAGGGCAAATGGAGTAATGCCGGCAAGAGTGCCGCAGAGATTTCAGCGGTATCTCCCGATGCCGCCGCACCGCTGCTGCTGCAGGCGATAGTTTACGAAAAAAACGGTGAATATGACAAAGCTCTGGATCTGGCGCGGCAGTGTGCGGCGAACAATCCGGAAAACTTCACCTGTGTCTATACTTTCGGCAGACTTTCCGCGGCGGACAAGATGCGCCGCAGTGAGGCATTCACCATTCTGGAAAAAGCCCTGCAGCTCAATCCCGGTGACCGCGACACGCTCGTGCTGCTCTGCAATCTCGGCATCATGCTGAATCACCCCCGGCTGCTGCAATATCTGGGGCAGTTGAGAAACAACCGGGAATTTGTTTCCTCCGCCACACTCTACTATCAATACGGCCTGGCACTTGCCATGCGCGGGAAAAAGAGTGAAGCTCTGCTTTTTCTGAATCATGCCGTCAAATCCGGCGGCAATAATCCGGATTTCATTCTCAACGCCGCCCGCTGTATCGACCGTTTCAATCTTTCCAGAGGCAAAGCTGTGGAAATGTACCGGCTTTACCTGAAAAATCCGGCGAAAAAAAGTGCCGCCGCAGTCGATGAAGCAAAAATACGCATTGCACGGTTGAGCCGATGAGTCTGGATCTCAACAAAGATGTCATCGAGGAAATACGCCACCGCAGTGACATCGTGGAAGTGATAACTTCCTGCGGAGTGCAGTTGAAACGTGCCGGCGGCTCAAGTTACAAAGGGTTGTGTCCTTTTCATCAGGAAAAAACTCCTTCGTTCCATGTCGATGCGGCACGGCAGGGATTTCACTGCTTCGGCTGCGGCAAGGGCGGAGATGTTTTCCGTTTTTTCATGGATAAGGAAAACGTTGACTTTCTGAATGCCGCCCAGATACTTGCTTCCCGTTGCGGCGTGGTCATCCCGGAGAAACATTCAAGTGACCCGCAGGGCGATATACTCCGCCGCAGTGAGCGTGACCGGCTTTTTGCCGTGAATCTGGAATTCAGCAGATTTTTCTGCCGTTATCTGCGGGACAATCCGCGTTCGCCTGCCGCAGAGTATTTGAAACGGCGCAGCATTCCGCCGGAAGTGGCGGAAAAATTCAGCATCGGTGCCGCACCTGACTCTTGGAGTGCCTGCCGGGATTACGGACGCTCCCTCGGATTCAGCGACAAAGATATGCTCACTGCCGGGATATTGCGGCAGAAAGAGGATTCCGGCAATATCTATGACCAGTTCAAGGGCAGACTGACCTTTACCATTGAAAATGAACAGGGGAAACCGGTCGGATTCAGTGCCCGCACCCTTGAAGCCAAACCGCTTGACGGCAGAAAATATGTCAATACTCCCGAAACACCGGTTTTCCGCAAAGGTCATCTGCTCTACGCTCTGCCGCAGGCCCGGCAGGGGATAGGCAGATTGAAACAGGCTGTTCTCTGTGAAGGACAGCTTGATGCCATCGCATTTCACCGGGCGGGATTTGATTGCGCCGTCGCTCCGCTGGGGACGGCATTCACCCCCGACCAGGCACGGATACTGCGCCGCTACACCCGCAACCTCATTCTCGCATTTGACGCTGACGGCGCGGGGCAGAAAGCGGTTCTCAAAGCCGCTGAAATATTGCTGCCGCTTTCCGTTGAACTGAAAGTATTGCGTATCCCCGGCGGCAAAGACCCCGATGAACTTTTTGCCCACGGTGGCAGTGATGCGCTTGCCGCTGCCATCGCCGGTGCCGTGCCGTGGCTGGAAACCGTGCGGGAAGTGCTGCCGGAAAGATTTGATATGGCGTCCCCCGTCGGGCGCAGTCAGGCGGCAGAATTCATCGGCTCTTTTCTGAAACTTGTGGAAAATCAGGTGGAGCTGGAAGTGTACATCAAAACCGCTTCCGCCATGCTCGGCGTGAGTGAACAGGCCCTGACCGCAGAAGTTTCCGCCCGGAAAAATGCTTCAAACCGTTTTCACTGTGACGGAGTTCCCGTTCCGCCGCCTCCGCCGCAGCAGGTGTCAGGCAATTCCGCCGCTGCCGCATTGCAAACCCTTTTGGAACTGGCACTTGCTTCAGCAGATACCGGCAGATTGCTCGCTGAACGCATCCCGCCGGAAATGCTCAATGACTCTTCGCCGCTGGAAAAAGCTCTGAATATGACCATAAACGCCGCGCTCAACGATGAAATGGACTCCATACGGAACGATTTGCAGAACCTGCTTCTGGAGACCCCTTCACCGGAAGTGAGCAAAGCTCTGGTCAAACCCACGCGCTTCGCCCCCGGCAAAATCTCTCTGGCTGTTGAAGAATCTCTGGCTTCACTCCTGACTTCGCGCCGTAAAGCCGCCTCATTTGACCTGCTGACCAAAATCCGTTCCTCGGCAGACCCCGATACGGCAATGCAATTACTCGCCCAACTGCAGAAAAACAATCAATAAAAACGAGGTAAAACATGATGAAACAGATATTTACACTGATGACGGCAATCATTCTGCTGTGCAGTACCGGCTGTGCCGCTGCCCAAAGCCGTTCCGGGAAAAAAATCGGTTTCGGACTGCCCGACGGTCTGAAAGAATACAAAAAAATAACCGCCACCGACCTCTATCTCAATCTGGTCAGCAAACCGCAACTTGTCGCCGGCGGCAGCGGCGAACTTGTTTTCGCCCTGCGTAACGCCGGAGCAAAACGGGTCAACATCCCGGAATGGCTGCGGAATGAGCCGGAAAACGTCAAACTTTTCGTTCAACCCTTTCTGCCCGGAATGAAATCCCCGGACCCGGAAAACTGGATAGAAGTTGTCGACCCCGTACAGCAGCCGGTCATCCACTCCCCGCTGATACTTATGCCGGACAATCAGGTCATGGTCAGTAAAAAACTGGAGTTTGTCAGCAAAATGCGGGTCGCCCCCGGTATGGAAAGAAGATTCTTTCTGAAAGCACAAATCAATCTCAAATCGCTGGATACTGAAAGTGAAACTGTCGTTTTAAGAATAATTTCCAACATCAAAGAAAAAGGAGAAAAACAGGAAAAATGAAAAAATTATTCGCAACATTTCTGCTGCTGGCAGTTCTGGGCAGCACTTCACAGGCAGAAGAAGTCAGGTTTCTGCCCCACATGAAAATCAAAGTCAACAAAGTGAAAAACTTTGATTTCGCTTCCGGCATCGACTCTCCGGTATGGCAGAAACAGCCGGTACACAAGCTGATGTTTTATATTTCCAAAGTCCAGGATATCAACTGCGCCCCGCTGGAAAAGGGCGAAGTCCGGTATCTCTATGATGATAAATATTTCTATATCCGGGCGGATTTCGCGGATTCCGACGTGATAACTTCAGCTGAAGCACACGGCGGACCGTTCTATCTCTACGGCGATTTGCTTGAAGTATTCATCAAACCCGTCGAACACAACTACTACTGGGAAATCTATGGTACTCCCAACAAATTCCGTACCCGTTACTACTATCCGGCACGTTCCATGGTGGGACTGCCTTCCGGATTCGCCCTCAATGACTGCCCGGTACTGGTCGATGCAAAAGTCGAAGGCACTCTCAATGACCCGTCGGATGTGGATAAATCGTGGCGTGTCCTGCTCGCTGTGCCGCGCAGTGAATTGGAAAAAAACGGTCTGAAGTTTGCCCCCGGCAGCCGCTGGACGGTTTTTGCCGCCCGTTACAACTACGGCAGACACATTCCCGACCGGGAGCTTTCCAGTTTCCCCCAGTGTGCGCTGACCTACCACGCCAATGAATACTATGCTGAAATAGATTTCGCTGAATACAACAATTTTTCAATCTAAATTACAAGGAGATTTTACTATGAATTTCAAAGCTTTTTTCACTGTTGCCGTTCTCTGTGCCGCCGTTTGTGCCGATGCCGGCAGAATCGTCCGCGAGGAACTCGTTCCGGGAAAAGAATACCGTTTCCTCACTCTCGCCAAACTCCCCAATGACTTCAACCGGCTGCCCGTTGAGGATGCCACGGTGAAATTCAAACGCGATGCCGGTAATCTCTGCATCAGCGTCAATATGCTTGATGCCGATACCGTCAGCGAAAGCACCAAAGACCAGACCAATCTTATCAGACTCGGCGATTCGCTGCAGATATTCATCAAATCCGATAAAGACACCCGGCTGTGGGAAGTTATGACCGATGTCAATGACCGCAAAAGCTGTTTTTTCCACTGGGGCGTCGGCAGAATGATAAATTATCCCGCTCCGGAAGTTCCCGCGCCGGTGAAAATCTGTGCCAAATCTGAAAAAACCGCTTCCGGATGGAAAAGCGAAATCGTTTTCCCGCTCGCTGAAGTGGCAAAAGCCAACAATATCCCCTCCGATGCCGTCTGGAGCGTTATGGTTCTGCGTTACAACTGCGGCAGCAATCTGGTGACACGGGATATTTCCTGCTTCCCGCAGGCGGTTATCAAAGAAGCCGACCCCGCCCGCTATGCCATACTCTTTCCTGCCGGAAAATAAATGACAGATTTCATTTCGCCGGAAAATATTTACAGAAAAAAGATGACCATTCTGATTTGCGGAGTGGTCATGTACTTTCTGACCAGTATGTCAAAAGTGCTGATCCCGGCAACGGTTTTTTCCGACTTGCAGTCGCTGGGGCTGGATGCCCGGCAGATTTCTGCCACGGGCGCGGCATTTATGTACGCCTACGCCGCCAGCCAGCTGCTGGCGGGGATATTCGCCGACCGTTACGGCGGGGTAAGGATCTTGCTGACCGGCGGAACTCTTTTTGCGTCAGGAAGTATCATTTTCCCCCTGACAGAAAATTTCAGTGTGATGATGCTCTGCCGTGCCATGACCGGTTTCGGCGCAGGCACAGTGTTTCTGGGAGTGGCGAAGCTGCTCAACGACCTCTTTTCTGCGAAATTCGCTCTGATGCTGGGCACCGTGTGCCTGCTCGGGTATTTCGGTCCGACCGCCGGAACGGTGCCGATAACGTATGTGATCAGCCGGAGCGGGTGGAAATTTGCCATGATGCTGCCGGGACTTGTCGCCGCACCGGCACTGGCGGTCATCGTCTGCCGGATGCGCGGCACGGTCAGGCCGGTCGTTCCCGGGCAGACCCTGCAGCCGCTGTATGCCATTTTGAAAAACCGTAAAATGTGGCTGCTGTGTTTGAGTTCATCAATAATATTCGGAGCATACTACGGCATAAGTGCCCAATTCGGGCAGAAAAGCATCGTCGATTTCTACGGAGTCAGCCGGGCAAGTGCCACTTCGGTCATAATGGTTCTGACCGTTATCGCCGCCTGCAACAACATGGGAGTCAATCTGCTGCTCAAACTCTGCTCCGGACGCCGCAAGGCCGCCGCATATTTTGCCATGACATCAACGGCAGCCGGAGCGTTTCTGGCGGCGATGGTGTTCCGTACAGAAGCCTCTTTGCCGCTGTTGGTGACTGCGTATGTGCTTATTACTGTGCCGGCAGGATTTTTTCCGCTTTTCAGCGTGATCGCCAAAGAACTCAATCCACCGGAAAATGTGGCTCTGGCAGTGGCAATGGTCAACTTCTGGTGTTTCGTTTATATTGCTTTGTTTCAGAATATCAACGGCATCATACTTCAGCACTGTTCTGTGGCAGGCGACCCGGTGTTTCCGCCGTATGCCTACAGCAATGTTTTTATCTTTCTTTCTGTTGCGGCGGTGCTCGGCGGGGTGTTGACGTTTTTTTATCCGGAAACCCGCCCGGAGGCAAGGCAGAACGATTGAAAAATCCCTCTTTGCGGTGTATATTAAATGCAATACTTACCGTGAAAAGGATTACCGTTTGAAAAGTTTTACGAACTCGCAAACAAATGTTTCTTCGCACCGGCACGATTTATTGTGTCTGGTTTCTGTTTTGTGTGTTTTCGTCCTGACAGTTTCTGCGGTTGCAAACTGCGTTGAAACCGGGGAGCTCCTCCGTAATACTGCCTGTGAAACCACTCTGAAGCTTTCCGGTTTTGAATTGCCCGATGATGCTGCTTCACGTCCGCGGCAGATACAGATAAATTCATCCGGAGCAAAAAACATTTTCCCCGCCGGAACTCTGCCGGAGTTTCTGCAGGGATTTTTTCTACCTTTTCAATATTTCAGCAGCAGTACAATACCTGTACGGAATGCCTTTGTATTTGTGCTGCAAAATCTGCTGACACCGGCAGCTCCGGTGCGCGCCGGACCGCAGCGCGGATAAACTGAACTGCAATAAAATCAGATGTGATACTAAAACAAAGGAGAAAATAACAGAATGAATCTAATGCAGTGGATGCAGGTTTTCGGAGGACTTGCAATATTTATTTTCGGTATGAAACTTATGAGCGACGGACTGCACCATGTCGCCGGCGAGAGAATGCGCTCGATATTGCGGATGTTTTCCGCCAACCGCTTTGTCGCGGTGGTTTCCGGCGCAGTAGTCACCTGTGTTATCCAGAGTTCCAGTGCCAGTACCGTGATGGTCATCGGCTTTGTCAACGCCGGATTGCTCTCGCTGGTTCAGGCGATGGGGTTGATTTTCGGCGCAAATATCGGTACGACCGTAACTGCCCAGCTGGTGGCGTTTGACATCGCATGGATAATCATGCCGGCGATCATCATCGGTCTGCTGTTGAGTTTCGTACCCAAAATGCGTGTGGCGAACTGGAGCGAAACGATAATCGGTTTCGGCTTCCTTTTCCTCGGCATGGAAACTATGAGCGGTACATTGAAAAACATGGCGCAGAATCCGGCGTTTATGGAAGCATTCCAGACATTTCAGTGCGCGCCGGTCAACGGCACGATACCGTTTATGTCTCTGCTCGGAGCCATCGGCATCGGTATCGTGGCAACGTGCATCATCCAGAGCAGTTCCGCGTGTTCCGGTATCATCGTTGCTCTCGGGGCCAGCGGATTGCTGGATATCTACACCGCAGTCGCTCTGGTGCTCGGCTCCAATATCGGTACGACCGTCACCGCCCAGCTGGCGGCACTGACTGCCAACCGCATTGCCAAACAGACGGCATTGGCGCACACGTTATTCAATGCGATCGGCGTGCTGATAATGATAGTCTCATTTTACATCCCCTGGGACGGCGAACCGGCGTTTTTCACACTGATAAACAAAATTTCGTTCCACAGTGACCTGCCGCGGCAGATAGCCAATGCCCATACGCTTTTCAACGTGGCAACAACGGTGATACTGCTGGCATTCGTTCCGCTGCTGGCAAAAATCTGCGAACGGGTCATCCCGGTCAAAGAGTCAAAAGTCAAGTATGAAAGATTGGAAAAACACCTGCTGGATACACCTTCGATCGCGTTGACCCAGACCACATCCGCGTTGCGCCAGATGTTGCTGAAATCATGGAAAATGATCGATTGCACACTCAATCTCTACAACCGCAACGATGAAAAAAATCAGCTTATGGAAAAACAGCTTGATAAACGCGAAGCCGACATCGACGAACGTCAGCAGGCTATCACCGAATATCTTTCGCAGTTGATGCTGCGCCCGCTGACCGCACAGGAATCCGAACAGATCCCGATGCTGCTGCACTGTACCAATGACGTGGAACGTATCGGCGACCATGCGGAAATCATCCGGGCGACCGTGCAGAGATTGCAGAATGATGACCTGCGCTTCAGCCCCGAAGCCGAGAAAGAATTCGATGCGCTTCACGACACCCTGGCAGAGTTGGCGGATACCACGATCAAACATCTGGCGAAACCGACTGCCATGCGGAAAAATGAAGCTGAACATCTGCAGGAAAAGATCCAATCCATGCTTTCACGCTCTGAAGCTGAACACTTCAACCGCATCAGCAACGGCGAATGTCACGCCCCGGCAGGGATACTTTTCCTCGAAATGGTTGAGGAGATACGCAAAATTTCCCGCCACCTGGAAAACATCAACGACCGCGCAGCAATGTTTTACGGCAAATTCCCCAATGCCCACGAGCGCAATTGAGGCAAAATTATTTATAAGGATGTAAGAAATGACAACATTTTTGACACTTGCCGGAGGAGTTGCCGGAATCGGTCTGCTCTATTACGGTGCAGAGTTTCTGATCAAAGGCGGCGTGAGTATCGCTTTGAAACTGAAAATTTCAGCTCTGGTGATCGGCTTGACTCTGGTGGCATTCGGAACGAGCTTCCCGGAACTGGTGGTCAGCGTGGATGCCACACTGAAAGGCGCGGGAGACATCAGCATCGGCAATGTGGTCGGCTCCAACGTTTGCAATATTGCCCTGATACTGGGCTTGAGCGCGTTGATAGCTCCGCTGCCGGTGCATAAACAGTTGTTGAAACTTGATGTATGGCTGATGCTGGGTGCGACGGCACTGCTGACGGTATTCCACTATTTTACCAGCGGAGTAAGCCGTTGGCAGGCAGCGGTTTTTCTGACTGTGCTCATCTGCTACACCCTGTGGAGCATTTACACCGGACGCCGGGAGGAACAAAATAAAAGTGATGCTGAAAAAGCCGCTGAAAATGATGCCGTCGGCAAAATATTGCCCTTGTATTTATCCATAATGTTTGTCGCCGGCGGTCTGACGGCACTGATTTGCGGGGCGAAATTATTTGTCAATGCGGCAGTATTCATCGCCAAATCTGCCGGAGTCAGCGAAGCCGTCATCGGTTTGACCATTGTTGCCATCGGGACAAGTCTGCCTGAACTGGCGACCAGTGCCGTGGCAGCATTCAAAGGAGAACAGGATATTGCCATAGGTAATGTGGTCGGTTCCAATATTTTCAACATTCTCTGTATACTCGGTATTGCGCCGCTGATATCCCCGATAAAATCCGCCGGGATCAGCATCGTGGATATGCTGGCAATGATAGCCGTTTCGGTGCTGCTGATCCCGATGATGCTTACCGGGATGAAAATCTCCCGGAAAGAAGGGGCATTGCTGCTGCTTATCTATATCATATACACATTTTACCTCTTCTATAAGTAGAGAAAGCGATTTTTTGCAAAAAAAATCGCTTTCCCGCTTGCAAATTCCGAATTACGGGCTATATTAAATGACATACCGAAAAATGGGGCAGTAGCTCAGTTGGCTAGAGCATCACACTGGCAGTGTGAGGGTCGAGAGTTCGAGTCTCTTCTGCTCCACCATGATTTTCCAAGCAGCTCAAAGAGCTGCTTTTTTTGTGCCTTGAAGGCACAAAAACTGCTTTGCAGGGAAAATCATGCCCTCCATAGCTTTAGCGACGGAGGGCTAACGGCAGAGAATTGGAGAAAAACATGTTCTACACATACATTTTACGCAGCATCTCCCACCCGGAACAGCGTTATATCGGCAGTACAGCAGATTTGAAAGCCAGTCTTGCTATCCGTAGATTTTTTTGCTTGCAAAAATAAGCGGAGTGCAACGGAGCGGGCGAAGAATGCCTGGAAATTTATCCTCAATAGCTTTAGCGGAGGAGGAAGCCTTGGCGACGGAGGGCTGAACGGCATTGCATAAGGATAAACCGATGTTTTACACCTACATTATCCGCAGTCTTTCCCATCCAGAGCAGCGTTATATCGGCAGTACAAGTGATTTAAAATCCCGCCTTGCCAAACATAATGCAGGCGAAGTTCCCCACACCTCAAAATTCAGACCGTGGCGCATTCAAACGGCGATTGCCTTTGACAGCAAAGAAAAAGCAATCGCATTTGAAGCTTATCTCAAAACCGGTTCCGGCAGATCATTCGCTAATCGCCACTTCTGATTTACAGCAAAAACATTTATCCCAACTTATAAGTGTCTGCGATGAGTTATTTTTTTGCGGGGAGCAGTTTAAAGCACTCAAAAAAACGTCTGCCTTGAGTTTTTGCATCAGGAGATTTCCAATCAGATTTTTTGCCTCTTTCGCTCCAGCCGACCTGATAAACCAAAGTATCCGGTTCAAGAGGATCAAAGAAAAAATAGGATTCTTCCCGCAAATAGAGATCACGCCCCTTTTCAAAGGTTTCCAAATAAACATAAACGGCAGGCAGCCCCTTGAAATAACATTGTTCAATTTTCAATGCGGAGCACTGGATCTTGGAACCGGGAACCTGACGATAGGAATATTCAAGATACTGCTGCAAATTTTTTGTATCCGGCTTTTGAATATAGTGCCGCTGCTTTGCCGCAGTACAAACGACAGAGTAAAGTTTTTCTGCCTGAGTGAGTTTTGAAGCCCAGAAGGCCCTGTTCACACTGTTTTGGCGTACAGGGATAAGAAAACCGTCATTTTCATCCCAATCAAACCCGAATGTACTGTAATGGATCTCTTTGTAGATCGAATTGCGTGCGCTGACCACGGGAACACCTTTGTAATTTTGGGCTGGCACAACTCGATCCCCCATTTGCAGAATCGGACCGAAACAACCACAGAGAAAAACAGCAAGCAATGCTGCAGAAAATATTTTCATATATGTTTTCATTTTGCTTTTTCCTGATAAAGAATTATATAAAATATCGTCAACATAATTTACTGTTTAGCGAGATGGATTTCAAATTGCAATTTCTTGTTTTTTGAAAATTAGCCTTTCCGCAGTTGTAAACTCCTGTGTTTGCTATCTTCCCAATAACCTGTAAATTGCGAACTTTTTGCAGGGAAAGTTCTGTACGCTGTTTTCTGTATTTTTTTGATTTCCAGAGACATTTTTCGC
>JAZNAR010000017.1:0-1860 GCA_045586645.1 Victivallaceae bacterium | reverse complement strand
CAACTCCTTGGCTCACAGAACGACATGGCTACGATCCGACTTATAGCGAAACGCCCGAAAATTCCGCCGATAAACAAAATCAGCAAAATTCCTCCGGCAATGGCGGCAATCAGTTTCCAATTTTTTGTTTTGGTGAGGATGAAATATGCTGCCAACTCAAAGCCAAGTACCAGGACTCCGGTTCTGGAATAGGTCATAACCAGAGGTACAGTCAAAAGAAAAGTCAACATCCACCCGATCCACGCATATTTTTTCCATCCCCACAAAAATGGAAAAATGGCACAAATCAGAGCTGCTGCGTGATTGGGATTGTAAAAGCCGAATCCCTGCCGGACAATGCCGTCAAAAGTGAACTCCATCATTTCTGCCACAACTCCCGCATTTTTTCAGAGTACAATGGATTACGGAATTCGGTGTCGATCTGCTGTTTGAGTTGTTTGGTATCATCCTCGCCGTAAGCAATGACTTTTTTGCCGGAAAGGAGATCATCAAACCAGACTTTTGCCAATTCCAAAGCCTCTTTTGATAATTCGTGTCCGGAGTTTGGTAAATATTTCCACAAGAGCAATCCGCCGTGTTCCCGGTAACGGTAAATAAAGTTGCGGCTGATTTGAAAACGCTCTTTGTCTTCTGTCCCGCAAGTAATCAGAAAAGGAGCTTGGGAATATTTGATTTTTTCAGGATAAACTCCACAGGCGTGAATTCCGCAAGCAGCGACTCTTTCCGGCATCCATTGATAAAAAAGAGCAACGCATTGTCCACCGGCGGAATAACCGTAAAAGTAAACCTTTTGCGGTTGCAATTTGTAACGTTTTTCAAGCTGCCGTATTACTTTTTGCAAAAGTTTACCCGACCACACTTGCGGTTCCCAGTAGTCACAGTCTTTGAATGAGGGTGAAAGCAGAAAAATACGGTGTCTATCGGCAAGAGCGTTGAAATTGTAAGTTTTCAATGTTCTCTCTCCCTGCCAGTTCCTGCCGCCGAAAAGAACCATGATTTTTGATTTTGCATCGTACTTTTGCGGTATCCGGTAATGGAAATCAACTCCGTCAAGCCTGATTACTTCTGCAAAAATCAGAATGGGCATAAAGAGGAGGAAAGAGAGGAACGTTTTCATTTTGCCTTTTTGCCCCAAGCGTCGGCAATGGATTTGTCGGGGAGTTCCACCCGGTCTTCCGGCAGGACATTTTTAGCCTTTGCCGAGCGTGCCGGATAATATACCGCTTCCTGATCATCGCCGATAAATTCTGTTTTCTGACCGTTCCGACTGCTCCAGCCTGAAAGATCGTCTTTGTGCAGTTCGTGATAGTAGGCAAGAAAAGCTCTGGCAAGTTTCAGAGAATCCGGCGGAACATCGTGGGGATGATTGGGAAAAGATTTCCAGATGATATTTACGCCTTTCTTGCGGGAAGCTTCCACGAAGTTGCGGCTGATGATATATCGGGCTTGATCGGCATCGCCACAGGTAACAAGTCCGGGCGTATCTTTCATGCGGCCGCTGGGGGTGTGAAAGACACCGCAGGCATGGCTCACCCATGCCCGGCAGGAGCCGGGACGCCATTGGGCAAAAAGATTGCTTGCCTGACTTCCGGCAGAATAACCATAGTAGAGGATTTTATCGGTGCAGATGTTATACTTCCGCTTTAACTGGCGTAATGCTTTCTGCAAAGCCTTACCTGACCAAACATCCGGTTCCCAATAGTTATCATTTTTTAATCCGGGAGCTACAAGAAAAATTCCATTGTCACCACACCATTTGCCCCAGCCCATACGGCCGGAAGCATCGGCTTTGCCATCGGTATTCCTGCCGCCGAAAATCACCAATACCCGATACATCTCCCGCCGATTCTTGTCATAACC
>JAZNAR010000016.1:0-1661 GCA_045586645.1 Victivallaceae bacterium | reverse complement strand
AAAAACGCCCGGAGCGTTTTACAACATTCCGGGCGAAATTTTTGGCTCAATTATTCTGCGTCTTCATCGCCATAGCCACCGCCTTCGCCGGCACTTTCTCCGGCAACGAACTGACCGAAGTGAGCCTCTTCCAAAGCCGGATTTTCGTAGACAAATTTTTCGTCTTTCATCTTGTTTCTCCTTTATGATTTGTTATGCAATTGCAGTAAATTTGATCTTGTTGTCCTCTTCAAACACTTTGAAACCGTTGCCGGAGTAAATGCCGTCGGCATAGGTCAGCTCGTTGGTTCCGAGTATGAATTTGACTCCGGCAAAATCATCCAGCGAAACGCCGGTCATCACCGTCCAGTCGGCGGTGTCAAGTTTGCCGTCTTCCAGATCAAAGGTGATTTCGGTCAAGCCGGTGAAATCCGCTTCGGTCAGATTCAACTGACTGCCGTCGTTGATGGTGAGTTTGTCGATGCCGTCCAGCACTGCGACATTCAGAACCGTATCGACGACCAGAGAACTGACACCGGTGTTGTCCATGTACGCACCGTCACCGCTGATGCGGTCAAAGTTTTTGGCTTCACCGCTGACGGTCAGAGTGACATCGCCGGAAACCAGACTCTTGTTGTATTTGCCGCCCATAAACAATTCAGTTACGGCAGCATTGCCTGAAATCGTGATATCAACCATTCCGGTCACTTCGGTATTTCCATCCGCATTCGCGCCACCGGCATAAAGTTCGGTCACCGAACCGTTATTGACATTGACGGTAATATTGCTGACTTTGCTCAAGCCATTGGACTGTGCCCAGCCGCCGCAAACGAGGGTATTTATGCTGCCGGATTCCACTGTGATATTCACATGTCCGACTTCGGAATAACCGCAATATGAAGTATACGCACCGCCGTACAGTACGCCCGGAACAAGTGCCGCACCGTCAACGGTCACATCGCAGGTATCAACATAATACTGCACTGTATCGGAGGCACTCTTAGTGCCGACCACATATCCGGCTGAAAAAACACCGGTTCCCTGATCGGTGCTGGTTCCGACTCCGGCGAAATTGCCGCCGTTCAAGGTCAAATTCACATTGGTTACTTCGTGAGTCAATACAGCACTGCCGACATCGACCCGGCTGCCGCCAATGATATTGCTGTTGAAAGTACCGGAATCAATGGTCAAATTGCTGTTGGTCAGGGAAATTTTCTGCGTGGCTTTTGAAGCAAGGAAACCACCGTACACACTCATACCGACTTCACCGCCGTCAATGGTCAAGTTGGTGGTGTCAGCGGAAACTTTACCGCCGCCATAGAGGTTCTTTTTGATCGAACCGCCGGTAATGCTGGTGGTAATAACACCATCAGAACCATTCTGGCTTCCGGCAAAGACCGTACCCTGTTTGAATCCGGAAGCGATAGTCTGGGTGATGTCAGTGCCGTCATTTTCTGTATCGTTGCCGCCGCCATAGACTGAACCGGTGGAGTCCTCTTTCAGGGCGCCATCTTTACAGGTTTTGACTTTCAGCACCAGATTGTCGCCAACGATTTCAAGATAACCTTTTTCCATGTTGGTAACACTGTCATCATCGCCGATAGTACCGGTAACGCCGGTAGCGATAACAGCTCCGGCTTCAAGTCCGGTACCATCAACGGTGATGGTGATACCGCTCAAAT
>JAZNAR010000015.1:0-13520 GCA_045586645.1 Victivallaceae bacterium | reverse complement strand
AAACACTCGTTCCCTTCCCGAACACGACAGTTAAGGGCTCCAGCGGCGATGGTACTGTAAATTTGACTATGGGAGAGTAGCACGATGCCGGGAATTTTTCTTACTGCCAAGTGAATTCGCACTCACTTGGCAGTCTTTTTTTTGTATTGATTTGATTTGTTAAGGGCTCCAGCGGCGATGGTACAGAAAATTTGACTGTGGTTTTTGCTTTGCGTACTGGACAAATCCGTGCCTTGCTGTCGTCGTTGGCGGCGGTCACATACGCAGTATGCTCCCTTGCCGCCTCCTTGCAAAACCCGGATATGTCTCATTACGCTGTGCAAAATCGAGCAGCACGATGCCGGGAATTTTTCTTACTGCCAAGTGAATTCGCACTCACTTGGCACTTTTTTTTTGTCCGGATATATGATTGAATCGGCAGAAAAATCAGGTTTTTCAAAAAGCATAAGTGCAGGGGGAAAAGTTGTTTCCAGTGAAAAATGAGTAGAACGGCAGGGGGCATTCCTGCCGGAGTTTTTCCGGACAATATGCCAAAGAGAAATATATCCCTTGAAAATTGCGCTGTTGCGGTGTAGATTAAGACAAATCAACAATCATTTGTCTTAAAAGGATGGGTTATGCAGAGCAAAACTGCATTTGTGGAAAAATATCTGCTTGACCGGATTCATTCCGGAGAATTTGCGCCGGGGTGCAAAATCCCGAGTCAGCATCAGCTGATGTATCAATGCAAATGTTCGCGGATAACTGTTCAGCGGGCATTGAAACTGCTGGTACAGAATGTTTTTTTGCATACCGTAAAAGGCAGCGGCACATTTGTTCTGCCGGGACCGTATTCGTCTTTGCGGGAAATCATTGTGGTCGTGGAGCGCAATCCGCAGCTCCGTCCTGCCGCCGACATCATTCCGGAAATATTACCGGCGCGCTGGATAGATGTCAATTTCGCGATGCGTAACTATGAGAAGTTTTTCACTCCCGGTCAGGCGGTGATATGGCCTACGGCAAAAGAGGGGGATATCATGCTGATGCAGTATCTCCGCAGCCGTGGGATCGCGCAGCTGCTTATCAACCGGACGTATGAAAACCTGGATTATGTGACGCTTGATGCGGTTGCCAGCATTTCCGAGGGGCTGGAGTGGCTTCAGGCAAAAGGCGGCAGGGAAATCGCGTTTATCACCCATGACCCGGATTACAACCGTCCTTATCTGGCAGAGAGGGTCACAGCTTTTTATGAAGCGTGCATCGCAACGGGGGCGAAACTGGCTCCGGAACGGATTTTCCGCAGAAATTTTGCAGACGCCGCAGCCGCTTTTGCCGCTGTCGGAAACGGACTTTTTGCCGGAGGCAAAGTCCCGCGCGGTATATGTGTGCTGCACGTTGATTTGGTACCGCAAACAGTGGCGTGTGCCGGAGAGTACGGTTTGGAATTGGGCAGGGATTATTTTATTCTTACCTTTGACATTGTACGTAAATACAGAGAGCATCCCGGTCTGGCGATGATGGTTCAGCCCAAGCGCAGTTACGCTGAAGGCGTGGAAAAGTGGCTGCGCTGCCGGATGTCCGGAGGCAATGCCCCATTCGCCTGCCGCGTCAAAACCGAATTGCAGACAAACTGACGCCGGCCGGCGCGATGAGAAAAATATCCCCGATTTGAAGTGTGTGCCGTCTTGAGAAAAGCCACTTGCAGTGCTATATTATCTTGAATATATGTTTCAGCAGTATAACAAGGATGTATCAAGGAGATAATACGCGCTATGAAGTACGAAGCTGTCATCGGTCTGGAAGTCCATGTGCAAGTGCGCAGTGCCAGCAAAATGTTCTGTTCATGTGCCAATCAGTTCGGGGCGGAACCCAATACCAACGTCTGTCCGGTGTGCATGGGCTATCCCGGGGTGTTGCCGGTGCCGAATAAAGCGGCGATTTTTGCCACAGTAAAAGCCGGTCTGCTCACCGGATGCACCATTGCCAAATTCAGCAAATTCGACCGCAAAAATTATTTCTATCCGGATATGCCGAAAAATTACCAGATTTCGCAGTTTGACCTGCCTTTCTGCTCCAACGGCTCCATGAAACTTTCCGGAACCGGATTTTCCGGAGAGCCGCTGCCGGAAAAAACTGTCGGCATCACCAGAATACATCTGGAAGAGGACGTTGCCAAACTTACACATTTTCACCACGACAGCGGAGTTGACTACAACCGCGCCGGTGTGCCGCTGATGGAAATCGTCGGCGAACCGGATCTCCGCAGTGCCGATGAAGCGTATGCCTATCTCACCAATCTGAAAGAAATCATGCGTTTCGGTGAAATCAGCGATTGCGATATGGAAAAAGGTCAGATGCGCTGTGACGTCAATATTTCATTGCGTCCGGTCGGTACAGAGAAATTCGGAACCAAAATCGAATTGAAAAACCTCAACAGTTTCCGCGCCGTTCACCGCGCCATCGAATATGAGATTGTTCGGCAGGCAGAGTTGCTCGATAACGGGGTCACTCTGAAGCAGGAGACCCGCGGCTGGAATGACGACCGCGGTGAAAGTTATCTGATGCGGACGAAAGAATCCGCTCACGATTACCGCTATTTCCCCGAGCCGGATCTGATGCCGGTGACATTTACGGATGAAGAAATCGAAGCCATCCGCGCCACACTGCCGGAGCTTCCGGAAGCCAAACGGCAGCGTTTCTGCTCCGATTACGGTTTGACCGCTTACGATGCGGAAGTGCTGACTGCGGATAAACTGCTTGCCGCCTACTTTGACAGTGCGGCAAAATTGGTGAAGAACCCGAAAAACGCCGCCAACTGGATAATTTCCGGCTTGCTCGCGCTGACCGGTGAAGCCGGAGTCAGCGTGGCGGATTGCCCGGTCACTCCGGAAAAACTTGCCGGTCTGGTCAACGCCATTGATTCCGGCAAAATCAGCGGCAAGATAGCCAAAGACGTTTTCCCGGAAATGTTTGCCACCGGCAAGGATGCCGACACTATCATCAATGAAAAAGGTCTGGCACAGGTCAGTGACACCTCTGCGATTTCCGGAGCCGTTGCCGAAGTGTTGCAGAATTACACCAAACAGCTTGAGGAATACCGCGCCGGCAACGCCAAAATATTGCAGTTTTTTGTCGGTCAGGTGATGAAGTTGACCAAAGGCCGCGCCAATCCCGGCATGGTCGTGGCAGAGTTGAAAAAACAGCTTGGCGAATGAGAGTTGCGGCGTGATTATTTCCGGACAATTTATCGTACTGGATAAAACTCCGTACCGTGAGTCGGCACTGCTGCTGCGCGGCATCAGCCCGGATTACGGCAGGATATCTTTTATCCTGCACGGAGCGCAAAGCGGGAAAAAGCCGCTGGCGGATATTTTCCGGGAGCTGGAAATCGAATTTGAGGACAGAGAAAAAGTTCAGGAGCTGTACACTGCCAAAAAGGCGGAAGTGCTTACCGATTTTTCTCCGCTTGCCGAACATCATAAAAGTTTTGTCATGGCGGGCAGGATAGCGGCTTTTCTGCTCAATAATATGTCAGCCGGTATCGCCCAGCCGTACACATACGATACGTTGCGCTCCGTGCTTGCCAATCTTGCACTTGCCGGCAGCGGCAGTGAATGGACTCTTGTGCAGTGCGCGGTGGTGATAAAAACGGCATTTCTCTACGAAAACGGTATGCTTCCGGAAGGGACAAGTGCCGCCCAGAATGAATTTCTGGAAAATCTCGTGGCTTCCGGAATCGATAATTCGCCGCTGCCGGAGTGTCCGGAAAAATACTATGATGCCGTAAATTCATGGCTCAATTCGCTGATTCAATATCATCAACTCAAACGTTAGCAGGTATTTATGAAAAAAACAGTTTTCCCGTTGCTGTTGTTGTGTCTTTTCTGCGGATGTACGGCGTATGTGGAGGTCGACGGCAGGAGTTATGCGGCTTTGAGCCGTCGGGAAAAAGCCAATTTGATCGCCGTATCCCGTCAGGCACTGGCAAAAAATGTTTCCAAAGGTCTGGTCACGGCGGCGGAGTACCGGTTTGCCAGAAGTAATCCGCCGACATTCCAAGTGCAGTACCGCGGCGACCGTTACGGTTCGGCGGTGATATGCTGGCGGACACCGGAAAGATTGCTGGAGTTTCACTTTGAAAATGATTTGACGGCGGAGCGTCCGGTATGTGCATTTTCCACCGCGGTCATTCCGGAGCATGAGAGGCGGTTGCAGCCGGATAAATCCATCCCCGGCAGATAAAAAGATTAAATTATGTAAATTTTGAGGTTGATATTATGATTGCAGTTGAAAAACTCATTTCCCTTGCCCGGCAGTACGGCACACCGCTTTTTGTGTATGACGGTTCTCTGATGCTGGAGCGTTTCCATGATTTGTTCCGTTTTATTCCATACGATGAATTGTCTATCCATTATGCGCTGAAAGCCAATTACAATCCGGCTCTGCTCACCCTTTTGAGAGATGCCGGAGCCGGCATTGATGCCGTCAGCCCCGGTGAAGTCGCTCTGGCACTGGCACTCGGATTTGATAAAGAAAAAATCATCTACACTGCCAACAATATGACTGATGCCGAGTTTGACCGGGTCATGCAGAGCGGCGTGACGGTCAATATCGGGTCGCTTTCGCGGTTGAAAAAGTGTGCCCGTTCATACCCCGGCAGCCGGATATGTCTGCGTTTCAATCCGGATGTCTGTGACGGCGACAATGCCATGACGATGACCGGCGGCGATTTGACTAAATTCGGCATATTGCTGGATGATGCTGATGAAGCCGCGCGGATAGCGGCTTCGGGAAATCTGCACATCATCGGCTTGCATGAACATACCGGCAGCGGTCTGCAGCACGCGGAATCGGTGCTTAAAAGCATGGATAATCTGCTGGCGATCGCCACACCGGAACGATTCAGTGAGTTGGAATTTCTCGACTTCGGCGGCGGTTTCAAAGTGCCGTACCGTGATGATGAAAAACGCATTGATTATGTTGATATGGGCAGACAGATCGTGGAAAAATTCACCGCATTCTGCGCGCAGTACGGCAGAAAACTTTTGATGCGCTTTGAACCGGGCAAGTATCTTTCCGCAGAGTGCGGTACTCTCGTAGTTGAAGTCAACACCATAAAACACAACCGCACGCGTACTATCGCCGGATGCAATTCCGGATTTCCGCAACTCATCCGTCCGGTGCTTTACGGAGCCTACCACAAGATAGTCAATTTGAGCAATCCGGCAGGAAAACCGGCTTTGTACGACATTTGCGGCAATATCTGCGAAACCGGCGACCGTTTTGCTGAACAGCGGGAATTGCCGGAGATCCGCGAATATGACCTGCTGGCTATCGGCAATGCCGGTGCGTACTGTTACAGCATGGGTTCGGTGTACAACTTGCGTCCGATGCCGGCGGAAGTGGTGCTGAAAGACGGCGAAGTTGTCGACTTCCGTCCCGCCGAGACAGAGAGTGGACTTGTCAACCGCATTTTGCAGAAATAACGGGGGTCAATATGCTTCACGGAATAATCGACCCGCAACCGGGGAAACTGGTTTTCGCACTTTTTGACGGCATGGACAAACTGCACCGGGCCGAATGCGTCATGCAGCCGCGTGATGCTTCGGTATTGCCGGATTTCATCGCCGGAGAGCTGGCGAAGTGCAATTATACTCTCAACGATGTGCCGCACTGGACATTCGGTGCCGGACCGGGAAGTTTCACGTTTCTGCGGGTGGTTGCGGCACTCGGTGCAGGCTGGGCGGCGGGGAATGATAAAATCTCTTTCCGCTGTCTGCCCGGCGCCCTGGCATTGGCAAAGCCGCTGGCTCCGGCGGAAAATGAGAAAGTCGGTGTGATTTACGACGGACGCAACAAAGAATTGCTCTGCTTTACCGTGATGATGCAGAATGGCAGACTGGTTCCGGCGGGTGAGGAGTTGATACTCGATGCCGAAGCCGCCCGGGAATATTTTGCCGCCAACCCGATGAAACTTGCCGCAAGTGCCAAAGATGCTCCGGCACTGCAGGAGCTGTTGGGCGGGGCAGTTGAGTTCACCGTGACAGAAGCTGATCTTGCGGTATTTGCCGCAGATGATGCAGAGTTTGACAATGATGCGGATAAGATGATATATATCCGTCCGGCAGTTTCCCCGAAGGCGTGACCATGCCGGATGAGCAGATATGGAGCGTGAGCGAAGTCAACCGGGCGGTGCGTGACACTCTGGAAGGGGCGTTTATGCCTTTCTGGATGGCTGGCGAAGCCGGTTCAGTGTTGCTGCACCGCTCCGGGCACGCATATTTTCAGCTCAAAGATGAGAAATCGCAAATCCGCGCCTGCTGGTTCGGCGGTGCGGAGCAGTGCCGTGCGCTCGGCGTGGAAAACGGTTCACTGCTGGAAGTTTATGGAAATCTTTCGGTGTATGAAGTGCGGGGCGAATATCAGTTCAATGTCAAAAAACTCCGCCTTGCCGGTATAGGAACTCTGCAACGCCGCTTTGAGGAGGTGAAAAAACGTCTTGCCGCCGAAGGGATTTTTGATGCCGCCCGCAAAAAAGCTGTTCCATTGCTTCCCGGCAGAATCGGTGTGGTCAGCAGTCCGTCCGGGGCGGCGATACGCGATTTTTTGCAGATACTTGACCGCAGATTTCCCAATATATGTGTAAAAATATATCCGGCGCAGGTTCAGGGCAGCGGGGCGGCGGAACAAATTGCTGCCGGAGTCAGATTTTTCAACCGCAGCCGGTCGGTCGATGTCATTGTCGTGACCCGCGGCGGCGGCAGTATGGAGGATTTGTGGTGTTTCAACGAGGAAGTGCTTGCCAGAGAGATCGCCGCAAGTGAAATCCCGGTCATCAGTGCCGTGGGGCATGAGATCGACTTCACGATTTGCGATTTCGCCGCAGATTTGCGGGTGCCGACACCTTCGGCGGCAGCGGAATTGGTCATCGGCAGGCATGACGAAATGCGTGCCGGTGTTGAGCGGTTGTACAAGGATATGATGTATTGCATTCAGAACCGGCTCGCTTCAGCGCGTGCCAGAGTGGAAAAAGTTTCCGGCAGTGTGGTGTTTCACGAACCGCGGCGTCTGGCTGAGCTGAAACAGCAGTATCTTGATGAATTGGAAAACCGCCTGCGCGGAGCGTTGAAGTTTCACCATTCTGAAAAAAATCACCGTCTGGCACAACTGGAAAAATCTCTGCATACCCTGAATCCGGCACGTCAGCTGGAACGCGGTTATGCCATGGTCTTTGATGAAAGCGGCAAAAAGCTGATTTCCAGCAGTGATATCGCACCTGAAACTCCGTTGAATATCCGTTTTGCGGATGGAACGGCGAAAGTGAAAACTTTATGAAAAAGATAATTTTATGGACGCGATACGGCAAGTTGGGGGCTTCCAGCAGATTGCGCTTTTACAATTTTGTGCCGTTTCTGGAAAATGCCGGCTGGCAGGTCGCAGTGCATAATTTCTTTGACGACAGCTATCTGCATAAACTTTACAGCGGCGGCGGCAAAAGTATTCCCGCACTCTTTGCCGCGTGGTGGAAACGTCTGAAAGAAATGGCTGATGCTCCGGCTGATGTTCCGGCACTTATTGAGTACGAACTGCTGCCTTATCTGCCTTTTGCCGCAGAGAAAAAGTTTCTGGACTCCCGCCGTTTCGTCCTGAATTTTGATGACGATGTATTTCTGCGTTACCGGAATATGCCGCTGTTGAAAAATAAGTTTCCTGAATTGCTGCGCCGCAGTTCCGGAGTTATATGCGCCAATGAGCATTTGTTGGAAACCGCCGGAAAATGGCAGGAAAATCTGTGCAAGATCCCCACTGTCCCGCCGCCGGTACTGCCGGAAAGAGTTGCCAAAGCCTCCCGTTTTACGGTGGTGTGGACCGGAAATCCGGCAACGTTTCCCTATCTTGCCGCCCATGCCGGGATCTTGCGCAAAGCGGCAGAAAAATGCGATTTCCAACTGCTTATCGTCGGCGGCGGCAAAACTCTGCCCGGGGTGGATTGCCAACTTGTGCCGTGGTCGGAAAGTGCCGAAGACCACGCCCTGAAATATGCCCATGCCGGTATCATGCCGCTGCCGGATACTCCGTTTGCCCGGGGAAAATCAGCGTACAAACTTATCCGTTATCTGCAGTACGGTCTGCCTGCAGTGGCTTCCCCGGTCGGTGAAAATCTCCGGGTGCTGCAGCATGGAGTTACCGGATTTTACGCCGGGAGCGCGGCGGAGTGGACAGATGCTTTGTGCCGGCTCGCAAATCCCGCTGTCCGCGAAATCATGGGCAGTGCCATTGCCGCCGCGGCAGAGAAATACCGCCCGGAGTCTGCCGCAGAAACGTTGAATGATTTTCTGACTGCGGCACTTTTTTGATGCAACTGCCAAAAGTCACAACTCTTTTGAGATTATCCGGTAAAATTAAGGATTTTTCCGGAAAAAGATTTGCTTTTCATCTGCAATCAGAGTATCTTAATAAAAGAGTCTTTGTAAACAGAGTTTATTAAGGAAAAAGTCATGGGAAAACTTAATTTCGGAATCGTCGGTCTCGGCTCACGCGGAGTGTTGTGCTTCGGCGAAATGCTTAAAAAACGTGATGATGTCACTATTGCCGCATTGTGCGACACCAACTCACACCGTCTGGAAATAGCTGCCGGACAGCTCGCTCCTGAAGCCGCCTGTTATACAGATATAGATGCCATGTTTGCCGGTACACAGCTTGATGCCGTTGTTATCACCACTCCGGATTATTATCACGAGGAGTGCGCGGTCAAAGCCATCCGTGCCAATGTCAACGTTTTGATAGACAAACCGCTTGCCACGACCGTCAAAGCGTGCCGCAATATCATCAGTGAAGCTGAAAAAGCCGGCAAAGTGCTGATGATCGGCTTCAACTTGCGCCACCATTCGGTGCTGAAAAAAGTTAAAGAACTCATTGACAAAGGCGATTTGGGCAGAGTGTTTCTGATGGAAAACCGCGAGTTTTACAACGGCGGCAGAACCTATATGTCGCGCTGGAACCGCTTCTACGACCAGTGCGGCGGATTGTGGATACACAAGGGCAGCCATGACTTTGACGTTTTCCAGTGGCTGATGGGTTTCCCGAAACCGGTCAAAGTCAGTGCATTCGCCGATATCAGTGTGCTGAATGAAAACAATCTGCCGTTTGAAGTTATCGGAGGCATCGAACCCGGACCGTGCTGTCACAAATGTCACTACAAAGAGCAGTGCCCGGATGTTTATCTCGATGTTATCAAAGATGACGAAAACGGTCCCTGGAGCGATAAAGCCGCCGAGCTGGACGGTTATGTGAAAGATACCTGTATGTATCTCTCGGAAAAAGACAACCACGACAACGGTATTGCCATCGTGGAATATGACAACGGTGCCCGCGCTTCGCACATGGAGTGTTTTATCAACCCCGCAAGTGCCAACGACCGCCGTTTCACTGTGGTCGGTACCAAAGCGCACCTGACCGCCAGTTTGAGTGACCGCAAGGTCGTGGTGCGTCCCCGCTTCGGCAATGAGGTGATTACTTATGATATTCCGGAAGCAAGCGGCGGTCACGGCGGAGCCGACCCGATGCTGCTGGCAAGTTTTATCGACACAGTCACCGGTAAAAAGCCCAATGCTTCGACCTTTGAACAGGGAATGTGGTCTACGGCTGTCGGTCAGGCGGCAGAGATCGCCCGCCGGGAAGGCAGAGTCGTCAACGTGGCAGAACTTTTTGAAGATTGATAACTTGTTCTGCAACGGGATACATAAAAATCAAACCGGCTTTGAAGTTCGCTTCAAAGCCGGTTTTTGTGTATACGATTCTGTCCGTCAGCCGGAGTGTCAGTCGTCACTGCGGACACCGGTATTGGAATAACCGGCTTCATCCATGAGCAGCTGTTTCAATTTGGCAAGAGCCTGGTTCTGGATTTGGCGGACGCGTTCACGGGTCCTGCCGATCTGCTGACTGACCTCTTCCAGAGTGAGAGTTCTGCCGCCGCGCAGACCGAAGCGCATTTCGAGGATCTTCCGTTCTCTTTCATCAAGTTTGTCCAAAAGGTCCATCAGGCGGAAAACCGATTCGATGTCGCCGATTATCTGGTCGGGTGTCATCGCGTGGCGGTCGGGGATGATGTCCTGAAATTCGCCCTCTTCACCCTGCTGGATGGGGTCGTGCAGACTGATGGTACGCAGATCTGCCAGACGCAGACCGGAAACGGTGCGTTCGCTGAATTCGAGATGTTCGGCGATTTCGGCATCGGACGGGTCGCGTCCCAGTTCTTCAGCGAGCCGCATCCGGACGGTTTTGATTTTATTGATTTTTCCGGCAGACTGCACCGGAATGCGTATCGTGCGGCTCTGGTTGGCAAGGGCGCGGCGCATGGATTGTTTGATCCACCATGCCGCATAACTGGAAAACTTCGCACCTTTGGCGGGGTCGAATTTTTCCACCGCCCGCATCAGACCGATGTTGCCTTCGCTGATGAGGTCAAGCAGCGGCAGTCCCAGACCTTTGAAGTCGTGGGCGATTTTGACGACCAGACGCAAGTTGGCTTTGATAAGCGTGGTACGGGCATCTTCGTGGCGGTCGGGGTCGGTGCTGTGGATGGCTTCGGCAAGTTCAGCTTCCTCTTTTTTGTTGACCAGCGGGATCTGGGCGATTTCCCCCATGTACACTTTCATGGTATCATTTTTGTTGCCGGCGATGAGCTTGGCTTCCAGAGCATTTTTTCTTGCGGCATCGACCTCTTTTTTGGTACGCAATTTAGTACCGGCGGCAACGGTTTTGGCAACCGCTCTGGGGAGTGTTTCTCCGGCGTTTTCCGGGACAGCCGGAGCTTCAGCACTCTTTCGCGGTGCGAATTTTGTAGGTGCGGCAGAAACTTTTTTGATGACCAGTTTCCGGTGACGGACGGTCGGGTCGGCGGAAATTTCAGTGGTTTCCGGATTGTCAGTTACTGCAGTTTTGTTTTTGGGAATGACTTTCACTCCGGCTTTACGCACGCTCCGGACGGGAGCGTCGGTCTCATTTTTTTCGGGAGATTCAATTTTTTTACTCATGCAACTGCCCTCTATGTTAATATTATGATATAAAAAATACCTTCAAAATCCCCATACACCGCAGATTTATGCAAAAAATCTGCAAAAATTCCCGTTCCGGACTGTAAAAAACTCCTTCCAGCGGTTATAATAAATGCCGGAGCAATGCCGCCGCTGGATGCGGAACGTGTTTGCTTCTCAAACAAGTATAAGCGAATAGATGAATTTTTCAAGAGCTGTTTTTATGAAATGGCATAAAAAATTGCAAAATTTTTTGTCCGGCGGGGAAAAAACGGCGGAAATATACTCCGGAGCCTCGGCGGAAATGTCAGTACTGCCGCTGTTGAAATTGCTCGGCGGGGTGTCGGAAACGGTCGTTGTGACCTTTCCCGATGCTCCGGCGGTCGACCGGGCGGCGGAAGCATTTGCGGCGTTGCAGGAACTTGCGGGGACGGATTTCACTTTGCTGACAGTTCCGGAGTGCGGCAGAGGCAAATTGCTTTTCCCCGGCGGCGAAGCGCGCCGCGCCAGAGCGTTGAACCGGATATTGAATGAAAAAAACGCGCTTGTATTCGGCAGTGTCCACTCTCTGCTGGGGCCTGCGCCTGAACCGCAGGAAAGTGCCGATTCCCAGCTGGAACTGCGCCCGGGAATGGTCATCCGGCAGAGTGATTTGCTGGAAAGAGTGGTGAAACTTGATTATGATGATGAAGTGATGGTGACGGTTTCCGGGGAGTTTTCGCGGCGCGGCGGCATCGTGGATATATTCAGTCCGGCGCATGATGAGCCGTGCCGCATTGAATTTTTCGGAGATGAGATAGAGTCGATGCGCTTTTTTTCTCCGGAAACCCAGCGTTCGACCGCCCCGGCACCAGCTTACCGCATCATCAACCGGGCGGGGATAACTGCCGGCGGTGCGGCGCAATCGGATGTATTTGCCTATCTGGAACGGGCGGGAGATTTCATACTGGTCGATGTGATGCCGGAGTCAGGCCTGGAGATTTTGCAGAAATACAGTGTTCCCGGAGCCCCGGAAAGATGGCGGAGCATCGCCGGAAAGCACCGGCACATCATTTACGGTGAAACCATACCCGGTGCGGCGGATTTTCCGGTGATGCCGCCATTTGCAGCTGATGTCGGGAAGGCATCTGATGTCCTGCTGGTTGCGGAGAGCTCTTTGCAGTTGAAGTTGCTCATCCAGCGCATGGAAACACACCGCAAAGAGCATGGGGCTGTTCTGTTTACTGTGCCGGATAAGGAAGATTTGCCGCAGTTGAAAAGCTGGTGCCGGCAGAATTTCCTGCCGGAAGATATAGAATTCGGTGTTTCGCATCTGAAACACGGCTTTTGCGTTCCCGGTGCCGGATTGCTGCTTATTACCGCCAATGAACTTGCCGCCGCCGGTTTCATGCGTACTGTGCGTGACACTGCGGAAAAAGAGTCTCCGGAAGTTTACCCGGCAGAGGAAAACAATATTGACATACACGAATTTTCGCTGACCGACTTCGATGAAGGCGACTATGTCGTACATGCAGATTGCGGCATTGCCGTTTACCGGGGATTGAAAATCCAGGATTCCGGCGGTATCCGGCGCGAGATGATGGTTCTGGAGTTCCGTGATGAACAGCTGCTCTACGTTTCCCCGATGCAGGCGGCAAAAATAAGCCGTTACCTCGGTTCTCCGGGCAAAGTGAAACTTCATGCGCTCAATTCTGCCAAATGGGCAAAAGATAAAGCCGCCGCCCACGCCGGAGTGCGGACATACGCGGCGGAAATGCTCCGGTTCCAGGCGGTGCGCGAGGCAGTGCCGGGAATATCTTTCCGGGCGGACAGCGGGGCAGTGGCGGCATTCAAAAGGGCGTTCCCTTTCAAAGACACCCCGTGCCAGACCCGCAGTACTGCGGAGATCCGGCGGGATATGATTTCAACCAAGCCCATGGACAGACTGCTTTGCGGAGATGTCGGCTACGGCAAAACTGAAATCGCCATGCGTGCCGCATTTCAGGCGGTAAATTCCGGTTATCAGGTCGCCGTCATCGCGCCGACCACCGTACTGGCACAACAGCATTTCCGGAGCTTTACCGAACGTTTCCGGGAATACCCGTTTATCATCGACTGCGTAAGCCGTTTCCGTACCGCCGCCGAACAGAACCGCATCGCCGCCAAACTCGCTGCCGGAGGTATTGATATCGTCATCGGTACCCATCGGCTCTGCAATGAAGCATTCAAATTCCGCAACCTCGGCCTGGTGATAATTGATGAAGAGCAGCGCTTCGGCGTCGAACACAAGGAGACTTTACGCCGTTTCCGGGTCGAAGCTGATGTGTTGAGCATGTCCGCGACCCCCATCCCGCGCACACTTTACCTTGCCATGGCAGGCGCCCGCGATTTGAGTACGCTTATCACTCCGCCCAAACTCCGGCTTCCGGTAAAAACCGTCATTGCCCCGCAGGAGGAAAATCTGATCCTCGGTGCCATACGTTCCGAACTTGCCCGGGGCGGACAGGTCTATTACCTGCACAACCG
>JAZNAR010000014.1:0-12495 GCA_045586645.1 Victivallaceae bacterium | reverse complement strand
ACATTGGCACAGCGTCCCTGCATTATGCCGTCGATATCGACCCGGTAAAAACGCGGATTTTCCATACCGCCGCGAATGATCACCCCATATTGCCAATACTGTTCCTTTAAGCCGAGACCGGAGGAGATGAGTTCCAATATCCCCAGATTCTGATCCCACAATCTCTTATGCGGCCGGTTGATGCTGCCGATGATACTGCACATGGCTTCGGAACGCACCGCTATATAGATGTAATCGCCTTTTTTCAGTTTCACATTGTGCCAGCGGTCGCCTTTTTCGATGGCAAGAGAAAAGTTGACCGGCAGAACCTTGCCGTCCCGGACAATGATACTGTTCTGATAATCCGCGGCATCCAGCATCTGATCGTCAAAGTCGCGGACAGCGGAACCTCCGGCTTTTGCAAAGAGGTCAGCCAGACGCATCCCGTTGGAAATAACGAACATCCCCGGATTGTTCACCGCTCCGGCAATAGTGGCGGTCTGACTTCTTACATCAATGGCAAAAACTCCGAGTTCCGGATTTTTGATGTATTGAGCATAAACTTTTTTAATTTTTTCCGAAGCCTCTTCCAACGTCAATCCCGCAACCTGAACCTGACCTGCAAACATCACCCCGATCGCACCGTCCGGAGTTACCAGCGATTCCATGATCAAATCGGGGTGATTGTAAACCCTTATACTGATCTTGTCGCCCGCATTGATCCGGTAAACCGGTTCTTTCTGTTCATCGAGTTTTTTCAGAAATTCCAGCTGGCGGCGTTTATCTTCATCGGTCAGTCCGGACTGATCGACCACTCCGCTGGGCAAATTGTTTATATCCGGGAATTGCTCAAAGTTTCCGGTATAACGGTTGTAGCATCCGGTCAAAGAGAGGACACCGCACAACATAAGAGTTGATAAAAACAGTCTTTTCATCGTATGTAATCTCCTGTAATAACCTTTTCAACGTCAGTAATTCCGGTCAGGATCGCAAAGACCTTGTGTTCTTCATCATGCAGTTTCAAAACACGCCGCACAACGCTGCGCGGAGTCTTTTTCTTACCTACATAGAGCAATGTGGCATCGCATATATCATGCAGCTGTCTTACCAGCAGACAGGAAGCATCGAAAGGTTTCTCCCGGGAAATACGGATCAGCTGATAATGTTTTTTCAACTCGTTGACAATATCATAAAGCATTGAGATCTCATCCGGCTCCAATACCGAAAGGTTGCGTACCGGGAAAAAGGCGAATCCGTAACCATAACCGTAACCTTTGCCGTCACCGGCAGAAAATCCTCTGAAATATTCAATCGCGTGAGTATCTTCTCCTTTTTCTTCCCCTCTGTAATCCACTCCGGTTTTTCCGCTGTCAGAGTAATAAAAGTTACCGATTTTCTGCATATTGCCGCAGATTTTTTCAACATCAGCTACATCAATCAGCCGGATCAGGATCGTATTGCGTTTGGCTTTGGTGAATTGTTCGTCGAACAGCACGGAACTTAAAAATGAACCATCCAGAGAACAAGAAAAAAGTGTACGGATATTTTTCAAACGCAGAATAAACCGGTAAAACATTTCATTATTGATGATTTGCCGCTGTTCCGGAGTGAAGGAGGCATTCTCATGAGGAATAACACCAACAGTATCGAAAAAATCTTTGTGAAATGACGCTTCTTCAATACCGCTGAATTTGCCATGCATGATGTCGTATATAATGACCATTGTTGCATAAAGACCGCTGACAAACACCCCGCCGATAAAGATGAGTGCCAGGATTTTTACAGGAAACATCGGAAACGCTTTTGTACTGACTACCCGTTCATTGATGACTATATCATTGGGGACATGTGCAATATTACTCCGCACCCGGGTCAGTTCCTCAATTAAAAGAGAAATATTCTTATTGGCAGTTGCCAGCAGCTGTTCCACCGAGTCGTGTTCAGGGATCATGTGCTGAAGTTTTTTCTCTTTCTCTTTAATGAGTGCAATTTCTGCCTGCAAAGACTTCATGCTTATTTCCAACTGCTGCAAGGCAACTTCGGCTTCCTGATAGCGGGAAATAACGCCATCTATATCCAAAAGCATATTTTCGTCAAATTCTTTGATCTGATTTTTTTCTTTGAACGCCTCAAATTCTTTCCGGATCACTTCATTGGCAGTTTGTGCCTCCACAAAACGCGGATTGCGTTCCGCAAACATCAATTTGGCTTTTTCATATTCCCGTGATGCCTTGCGCAGGGCAATAATGAATTCGCGTAATGTGGCACGGTATTTGATGACATTCGGCGGGATCGCTTTATAATTTTTTTCCGCAACAGAAAAACGGTGACGGGCATCGGCAAGTTTTACATTGAGTTCTGCCAGAGCCGCATTTTGCTCGCCCTGGATTTTTTTGACATTCTCCATCTCCTCTTTCGGATGGATAATGCCGTATTTCCGGTGCAATCCGTGGAGTCTTTCGATCAGGTTTTTCTGATATTCCTGTAATTCACGCAATCTCCGTTCCCGTGAATCCAGAAAATTCCGCAACTCGGCGGTACGGTACTCTTCGTAGTTCCTTATACCGATAGCCACAAAGGTATTCACCAGTTGTTTTACATATTCATCGCTGTCACCGATACCGGTGATGACAAACATATCGTTATGATCCCGCAGCAGTTTGACTTCGATACACTGTTTAAGTATTGAACGCTGCTCTTTATTCAATTGGAGTTCTTCGATCAGCTGGTGAAATATCTGCTGACGGCTGAATACCCCCAATACATGATTTATACTCAGAGGTTTTACCTCTTCACTGGCACGGGGCGTATAAAAGAGTGTTACACTCCCCTCATATTTATGATGGGAATTTTTAAAGTGGAAATAACGGAACATTACTCCGGCAATGATCGTCAGCACAAAAACGATGATGATACTCCACTTAAACTTCAGCAAGGTATAAAGAACCAGTTTCTGATACATCTGCAATTTCTGCATCTGCCTGGTTTCGGCTTGCACATTCAATTCATTATCCAGTGAATCCATGATGTTCCTCTCAATTAAAAATCAGCCATTGCTGATAAAGTTTGCTTTGTTCAACAGCTTTGTCCGGGGTATTCCCCAATTCCTGATATACCCTTTCAGCCAGAATTGCCACCGGCGGCATAGTATGCCGTTTCCAATTTGCCAACGGCAGAGAACGGCTTTTTATACAATATTTTATAAAGTTTTTCAGTGAAACTTCACTTTCAAGCTGACATTTTATATAAATATCTTTTCCGCAAGACAAAGTCATGCACTCTTTGAATACGCCGCAGACAGATTGCCACAAATCTTTCAAATCCTGTGTAACTTCCCGATTCGGGGTTCGTTTGAATTTGACCGCCTGGGCATAAAGCTTTTTGCAGTCAGCACTCAATCCGGAATTATTTATTTCTGCCAGACGCTCTTCGATATGCCATTGGTATTTGTGTTCAGCGATCAGAAAAGCATCACACGCTCCCAGAATGGCTTTATTGATGTTCCGCAGGATAAAATCAGTATCAGCGGAGTTATCTGCAATTTTTTCTCCTGCCAGCAGCAATCCCATTCCCCGGTTGAGCAGTAAACGGCACGCTTCGGAAAACGGCAACTTATCCGCCGGAAATTCAGGCAGATATTCAGCAAGCAAATCTTCGCCTGCCACCAAGCGGTATCCCTGTTTCAACTCCTGCATCATCAGTCGTCTGGCATTGTTTTTAATATCTTTTATGCTCATAATGCGGCTGAAATCCACATCGACTTTCAACTCTTTTTCATATTTTCCGGCGATCTCTTTCAGCAATACTTCTGCATTATCACACTTTTTCCGGGCAAAAACAAAAAAGTCCAAATCGTTGTAAAGAATGCCATTTTCCTGATCCTGCCGCACGCCGCCGTCGCCTCTGCCGTAACTGCCGCCTAAAACCACACAAAGATCTGTGGCGGAAAAACTCTCTTTCATTTCAGAAAGAACTTTTTCCAGCAATTCTTCGGCTTTCGCATCGCCGCTGGCGGTAAAGTTTTTACGAGTGTTTGCGTTCAACATAGGTGGCAAATCCTCTTTTTCCCAGACTGCGTAAAACTACCTGCAATACCAGAAAACATGAACAGTGATAGTGATAATAATAGTCATAAATACGCCGCTGTTCCGGTGTATTCTGAAGTCCGTAAATCTCGCCCATCTGGAACACATAGTGTTCATTGGCAGGGTGGCTTTTGACCAGTTCCCTGCGGAAAAACAGTACCGCCCAGTACCCGGGATAACGATCCACTGAAAGTTTCCAGCACCAATGGGATTTTTTATGCGTAAGATAAAACGGCAGTATCAGCAAGTAAGGTACTGCCAGTCCCAGTGCCAGAACCAGTGCTATAAAATGTTCCCACAAACGCAATATCCACGCCGAACGGTTCTGAATGGGCGAAAAAGCGTAACCGAAACTGTTGCGTTCCAATACGCCGCCGGTGTAAGGGTCAATAATTCTCCCCGGGGTAACGATCTTGTTTTTGATTTCCAGATTGCCGGCAGTATAAGTACGGTCAAAAATAATGGAGTGAGTCACCACGCACGCTTTGTCCACCAGAGAGCGTTCCCCGATGATCGCATCGGAAACGACGGATTCCGTTTCAATAAAAGTGTTATCCCCCAACACCAGCGGACCCTGTAAATTGCAGTTCTGCTTCATTACCACATTGGTACCCGTATGGATATTATCCATTGTTGTATAGCCGGGCAGGTTGTAAAAATCATCGTTCAGAACCTGAAAATTGACCTCAAAGTAACTTGCCAGCGACTCAATGTGATAAAATTCAATATTGCTTTTCAGCAGAATACCGTCTTTCCAGTAATATATGCCGTCAGCACTTCCATCATCATCACAGGGAACAAAAGATTGCTGCAATTCATCCAATGTATGAGCTTTGGGCATCAACATACCGTGTAGAATAAGGCAGTCGCTGCCGCACTCCGGGGCATATACTTCCAGTAAGTGCCGCACGGTATCATGCCCGCCACCTTTGCGGTAGTCAAGCTGCAATTCACCATGCTGGTATTCATAAAGATGTTCTGCCAGATGCTCATTATAAGTAGGGCCAAGCAGTAAAAGCGACTCCGCCTGACAGCGCAGAGCCAGATCAATAAAGTATTCTGCGGCACAGCGGCCACCCACCGGCATCATACCCAGACTGCGGTCAGGAAAATAATCTTTGCACCATTCCTGTTTCTGGGAGTAAGGATTTATCAGAAGATGTTTCATTTTACCACGCTCCTCTGCCGGTCAGGATCGCCGGAATGGTTTTCAGCAGGATGAGAAAATCCTTCCGTACACTCCGGCTGGCAATATACTCTTTATCCAGAGCGATCTGCTTGGAAAAGGGTAATTCACTTCTGCCGGAAACCTGCCACAAACAGGTGATCCCCGGCGTGATATTCAACCGTTTGCGTTCTTCCAATGTGTAAGTACGCACTTCCGACGGCAGCGGCGGACGGGGACCGACCAGACTCATATCGCCTAAAATCACATTGAAAAGCTGCGGCAGTTCGTCAATACTGAATTTGCGGATGAATCTGCCGATCGGAGTAATGCGCGGATCGTGTTTCATCTTGAAAATCACACCGTCGCCTGATTCATTGTGCTTCAGGAGTTCCGCCTTGCGGGCTTCTGCATCAACATACATACTGCGGAATTTGTAGAACTTGAAATGTCTGCCGAAACGCCCAACGCGTACCTGGCTGAAAATGATCGGTCCCGGACTGGTAAGTTTGACCAGCAGTGCGGTAATCAGAAAAACTGGTGATCCCAGAATCAACGCCATGACAGCCAACACAATATCCATAAAACGCTTGAAAAAGACAGAACAGCGGATCGTCAAATGCCATACAAGCATCCGCATCTGAATATGGTTGTGCCGGAAAATCCCGGGCTTTTTCAATTTCTGCCGCAGAGCGATGATTTCTTCGTAATGTGTCATATTTATTCCGTTCTCCTTAACGCCTGCATAAATTTTTTCAATTCATCTCTGGTGTTTTCAACAGTGCCGGACAATGGAAGGGATACCTGACAGGTATAATAATTGCCTCCCGGCGTGAAATGTCTTCTGAATCCGAGAAATCCCGGAGTGGAAAATTTTTCACTGCTGTACCAAACCCAAACCAGAATATGGTTCGTTCCTTTTTTGGCTTCAATTTCTGTTACTGCAAAATTATCCTGCAAGTATAATATATTTTCAGAACAGACTGTCCACATACTTGTCCGCAAACAGTGACTTGCCGGGTGGATCTCGTGAATGTCTCTGCCGCATTTCACAGCAAGAACAGATATATCAACATTATTTTTTGTGTAGCGGTATTGTTTTACGGTACTTGTGGCAAAAAAGCGTTTGGTATTTTCATCCGGTTGTATGGTTCTGCCCCAGAAATCCCCACAGTGTGCGGGAAATTCCGGAATGAAACTTCTGCCCTCAAAATACAATTCCTTTGAGTGCAGCAGCAACAAGCCACTTGCCGCAAGTGCCGCCAGAAAGCAGAGTGTACCGCGTCTTATCACTTTTTTTGAGCGTTTGTTGTACCATATCCATCCGAAACACAACACAGCCAGTAAAAACTTCACCGCCCACGCCGGATACACCGGACACATCAGAAGCAAGGAAAGCTGATAACTTGAACTGGGCGTTCCCATGAGCAGTATGACCGCGGCGGGCAATATTCGGTAAGCCGCAGTCCATGAGCCCAGCAACCATACTGCTGAAAAGATAACTCCGACTGCCGAAATAATCAAAAGTGCGTTTATATGATGAAAACTTTCCCCGAATGTAAGGCACAGCATGGGAATCAGCAGAAAAAGTGCGTAAAAATCACATTTTCCCAACTTTTCCTTCCGCATTGCCCAAATCGCCGCCGGAATGGCTGCAAGGTAAAATATCCAATCCCATTGATCCAGTCTTGAACTCCGCCATGCCTGCAGAAGATAAGGTGAATGCCAGCACAGCGGCGCAAAGGCAAATAATGTGAAAATGATCTTGCTCATGGTTGTTCCTCCTTATCTTTGCAGTCTGAAACCGTAAAGATTTTCCCAATGGCAAGGAAAAACAATAACGCAATGATAATTTGCACATATCCGAGAACTGTGTGCCAGGTATTCTGTAAAGCCGCTTCACCGCACAATTTGAACAACCATACCGTAAGCACGATCCGCAAGCTGTTGCCGATAATTATCGCCGGAACAATAAAGGCGAAATGCAGGATTTTCAATCCCGTTTTCCGGTGTAATATCTGTACCGCAAGAAAAGCGATCAATATAAATGCGTCAAGCTGATTTATACCACTGCAGGCATCCGTAATGGCAATATTCAATCCCGATAAATGAAGTGATGTACCGGAACAAACTACATTGATACCGGACAATTTCAGCATCAATGCACTCAACGCTGTGGCACTTAACCGTAACGGATAACTCAATAAAAGCATAAGTTCTTCGTGATAAGGCATAAAAACACAGCACCACAAAGCGGGCATGATACAGCTTACAGCAGTAAATGTACCGCTGAAATAGAGTACAAATGCACAAATCAGCAAAGCAAAAGCAAACGCTGCAGTCAAACTGCCGGGGAAACTGTGAGTCGGCAGTAAAGCAAGGATATTGGCAATTATCAGCACAAACCATGCGGCACATTTTTCAGGAAATGCCGCCTCCCTGCGGGACGTCTTGATAAATCTTTTCAACATCAGAAAGAGCAATATTCCCGCCATTGCCAGATCCACCAGTGCCGCATCATATGTTCCGGAAGTGAACATAGGAACAGCCGCAGAAAAAGCGACAAGCCCCAGAAGCACTGCGTACAGCACTCCCAGGGGATGTTTCTTCAATAAACTTTTGCAAAAATCATTCATATTCACTGCGGCATCTGATGAAGTTTTTTCAAATATTCAAGTGCGATATTGTTATCGGGAGCAATGACCAGCAACTGACGGCACAACTCCCGTATTTTTTCCCGTTGTGTATTTATATTGCAATCTTTTATCCGTTGCTCCATCCCGGAAATCCACAAGGGTTCCAGTCGGCGGCGGTATGGATTGGATGATGATAATTTTACGATATCGGGAATCGTTTTCCAATCACCTTTTTTATGAAGTTTATCCGCATAACAAAGTTGGGTTTCCGGCATTGACGGAGCAAGATTGTATGCTCTGGCGGATAAAATCAACGCCTGATCGATATTCCCATCTTCGGCATACAGTTCCGCCATATTCTGCAAAACTGCAATCGTGTATTGAGATTTTTCCGGAAACAGAGCATATTTTTTCAATGCCGATTGATTTCTACCATTTTCAGCAAGGGTTTTGGCGGCAAAAAACAACAGAGCATAATTATTTTTTGCATCCGCTTTTTCCAAAAGATAGCAGGCTTTGTTTACTTCATTTTTTTTCAGATGGAGCAATGCCAGACAAAATGGCTCATAGAGTTTATCTTTGCTCAAAAATATCAAATCTTTTTCCCGCATGGTACTGCCGGCAAAACGCCAGTAATCCGGCAGCAATTCCTGTTTGAAGTTGCTCCGGAATAATAAAGAGACCTTTTCATAGTCTTTTTTCTGCATATTCAGGAATAGTTCATAACGCACCATATCGCCGGATTTTTGAGCAAACTTCTGCTTGTAATGTGCCACAAGGCGTTCTGCTTCAGAGGGATTGTGCTGCAAATAGTATTCTATGGCTATTTTTATTACTCCCGGATCATTACCGAAACGGGTCAAAGCATCTTTCAGCAGAATGATATTCTCTGAATTATTTTTCTTCTGGGCAAGCAGTATGAATTTTGCGGTAAAAACATCCGGTTTGCGGTTATAAAGGATAGTTGCCAGCGGCAGAAGTTTTTCCGGCGGAATATTTTTTTCAAAAAAAGCTGTTTTCAGAAATTCTGACAGCATATTGTCAGATTGTTCCTGCAAGTTCAGATAATTCCGGTGGGTAAGCAAAGTTTCGTAACTTGCCTTTATCTCCTGGATATTGCCGCTCTGAATATCGGCACACAGAAGCATAAAGGCAGATAGCGGTGTATTGATATTTCCACGCAAGGGAGCAGTCAGTTCCTTCAAAGTTGTCATATCCTTTTTGGCCAGAGCGATCAAGGCATCAAAGTAGTAATTGCACAACATGGCACGGTTGCCGGAATCAGATTGGTAGTCAGTACGCAGTTTGGCTATTTTATCCGTTTTGTTCAACAGACAATATATTTCTGCGGTCTGCACTGCAACGGATTGATCGTGGTAAATCGCAAGATGCTTTTCAAAAACATCCAGTGCTTTGCCGAAATTCCGGTATTGAGCATAAAACCGTCCCAATGCCGGAGCAAAAGCATAATTGTTTTGTTCATACGCCTCAACCAGACTCTTTTCTGCCCGGTCGATATCCTGTATATCAAGATGAAGTTCTGTTTGTGCGGCAAGAATTTCCTGCTTCAGAAAACCGTCCGGATCATTAAAGCGTTCAAGAGCGGACAATTTCTGTTCAACAGTAAGATGCTTATGCACAAAAAGCAACAACGCAAGTTCTCCGATACGGTTGTCCGCATCCCGCCAGGAAAGCTGCTGTTTATATTTGTTGATATTTCCATTGCGTCCGGCTGCATAAAGAAGAAGCTGCCGGTGCTTATCGCTCAAGGAGCTATCCTGTGACAACAACACTTCCAAACGGTCAAAATACCGGGCTGAACATAAACTGTCGATGTATTTTTCTTTATTTTCACTGCTCAAAGGGTTGAGCCGGTAAGCCATTGCACAGTAATAGACCTGTTCCGGATAAAACTTTCTCTTTCCTGCAATTTCACCAAGCATTGAGAACGCTGATTCATTGTTGCTGTCTTTGGCAATAAGCTGCAGTAATTGAGTTTCGGCAAGATCAAGCGAGGCATCATCACCGCGCTGAAAATTGCTTTGAGCCTGTTGGAAAAGGCGGACATTACGGACGTTTGAAAAAAGCAGAAATGCCGTCATGCTGATACATCCAGTGAGTATCAGCACTGAAAAAATAATCAATATAAGACGGGATTTTTTCATTTCTCTTTTTTCGTCCGGGAATCAACATATTTGTTTAAAATCACTTGGAAGCGTAAAGTTTTTTCCGTTTTTTCAAGTAAAGCAAAGAGCCTCCGCCGACAATCAGAGTTGCAATGATTCCAGGCAGGGGCTGACCGGAAGGAGTTTTGCCGGAAGCATTGGCAGTATTCACTTTGAAAACGTAAAATTCATGAGTTCCGTTGGAGCCCATATTGCCGCCGCCCAACTGCAAATTGCCGTCAACGATTTTGGCTTTTCCCCAAATATCATCTTCAAAAGGACTGCGCGGTTTGGTGGAAAGGAAAGTGTCACCTTTTTCGTCTGTTACATAGAGACCAATGCGGTCATTTTCGTTGAATGTTGCGGAAAGACCATTACTGAAAGAACCGGTTTCCCCGGTATCCAGATTATACCAGCCGTAATCTGCAACACCTTCCCCCCGATCAATGAAGTTTTCATGATCTTTATCTTTTCCACTGCGGCTCAAGTCAAATGCCACTGTTGTTTTCGAATCAAAAGTCAGCCATCCCTGATTGCCTTTGTGTTCATACTGATACGCTGCCATGGCGGAAATTGCCAATCCCGCAAAAATCGAAGCTAAAAGAACTTTTTTCATAATGTTACCTCTGTGCTGTTAAAAAATGGAAAAGATCGTGTCCTTTTCATTTTTATTTTTTTGAAAATATTCCCGATAAAAGCCGTTTTTCAGAATCTACATTCAGAATACACTCATCAGGATAAGAACCCAGGTTAATATAGCACAACAAATCATTTTTTCAAGGAAGAGTAATGTACAATCAAGCAAAAATCAACTGTGTCGATTGTAAAAGCCTTTGAGTCAACGAGTTTTACAAAATAATAGCAAGGATGATTTTTTCAGCAAGATTAAAAGGGGAATAAAAAAATGGCGGCTCACTTTTTTATCTTCCCCCGCCATTCTGAATGGCATTTTGAGCTTAAAAACTCAGAAATTTCCTGTGAAATGAAATTCTGAAAATCGCTTCAATTTTATTCAGAAAAACTCAGAATGTTACTTGAACTCTTCCTCTTCAAAGGGCAATTCCATATTTCCGGCAATCCCCAATGGCTTTGCATTTTCTGGAGAAATAACTGAATGCCCCAATTCTTTTTCCAATTGTTCACGGGCGGTTTTTGCTACGTTGCCGCCGCGTTTTGCAACTTGAGCGTGTCGGGCAAAAGTATCGGGATTTTCCGCCTCTGAAATATCTTTGGTGGATACTTCTGCAAGCATATTCAACACCAGTTCCCGATTGGTCATATTGTCCCGCAGATTTTCTTTTTTCAAACCTTTGAATTGTTTATATTCTTTTGCACTCTTGCCAGCCCACGCTTTGTAAATAATATCGGTCAAGATTGCAAACTCCGTACCTTCTTCCAACCCCAGCCGTTTCCATTCATCGGTCAATTCTTTGCGGATTTCGATTGACTTCAACCGCTGATTGATCCAATTTTCAGAATACCCCAATCGCCGGTAATCCAGCATTGCCTGTTCAATGGAGCGTTCCGGATCCTGCATCTGGTTGAGCCGTTCTGCCGCAACTTGGGCGATCCACAGCTTAAAGGGTTCCGCTTTCGGTGACGGAATAGACTGGATAAGCCGGAAAAGTTGTTCAGCAGTAGCGACATCGGTTTTATAAAATTTTCCGTCAGCTGATAGCAATTTCAGTTGGTTACAATTTGTAACCGACTGGTTTCCCTCTTTTTTTAGACGGTTTTTCAGGACTTTCCAATAATTTCTGGGGTCTTGGCTATCGGTCAGGATAGCAACCACATCCACTACCGAAAAGTACCATTCTTCAGTGGCATCATCCCAAACGGAACGAACTTGTTTCTGCTCAAAAAGTTTTATTGCGTTTTGCTGTGTCATAATATTTTCCAGAACAATTATTGTTTGCGACTCAAATACTGCCGCATTCTCAATGTTATTACCGACCGACTGCTTTTTATTTGCTCATATCCTTGCGGCAGTTTGATCAACTTTACTTTGCCCCTGTCGATATCACAGGAAAATATACCACCTTTTTCCGTTTTTACAATCAGCAAATCCTTGTGGATTTCAAGTTCGGTTATATACAATCTCTGCACATCGCGTTCAAGGGATTTTTGATAATTGATTTCGTAAATAGTGAATATCTTCGGAGGACATTTACATCTCTTTGCAATCTTTACTTTCCCGCAATTGTCATTACCGGCAACTTCAATTTTATACGCATCCCAAAAAATCGGCTTGACCGGCTGCGGCGCAGCACGCTTTGCGCAAAGTTCAAGCGGTAAAAATATTGCCAAAAAGATAACAAATAAAAGTATGCGCAATTTGCTTTCAGCCATAAGAAGTTCTCCTTTTTGTAAATAATATACCATTGGAAGAATAAAATTCAAGGCGGCTTGCCGCCGTGTAAGCGAAGCGCAGTAAAAAAGGAAACACAATCAATACTCCCGAAGGG
>JAZNAR010000013.1:0-104060 GCA_045586645.1 Victivallaceae bacterium | reverse complement strand
TTGATGGTGATTCCACGCTCTTTTTCTTCGGGAGCATTGTCGATTTCATCATACTTCTTGAGCTCTCCACCGAACTTCTTGGTCAGAGCCATGGTGATGGCGGCGGTCAGGGTGGTCTTACCGTGGTCAACGTGACCGATGGTACCAACGTTCACGTGCGGCTTTGTTCTTTCGAAAACTTCCTTAGCCATTTGTTTTCCTCCAGATCTTTTTTGTTGTCTGTTGTTTTATTTGGATAACTTATAACGATAAATGCTATATTAAAAATGGAGCCTACATCCGGACTTGAACCGGAGACCTCATCCTTACCAAGGATGTGCTCTACCGACTGAGCTATGTAGGCATATTTTTCCACTTAAAAATGGATCTTGAAAATGGTACTCGAGGGGGGACTTGAACCCCCAAGGATTACTCCATATGGACCTCAACCATACGCGTCTGCCAGTTCCGCCACCCGAGCACTGCGCGCCAACCGGAAATCCGGTCTTTGATACGCGAACATTGTTTAATATATCCGCGCTTCACTGCTTTTGCAAATCACTTTCCGGATATTTTCGCATTTTTTTCATTTTTTTCCGCCATTATTCTTCCGGAAAAAGATTTTTCCACCTCAAAAGTTCCTCCACAAATTGCGGCTTGGCGAATGCCGCCCGATGCACTGAAGTGTTGTAATAACGCATCTTTTTCAACATTTCCGCTTCCGGAACTGCTGCCGGACACGCCGGAATTTTCTCATCCGAAGCCACACAGCAGCCGATCATGCCGGTCGGATAGGTCGGAACGGAAATCGCAGCGTAATCAACGCATTTAAAATTGCTCCGCGCCGCCAGCACCAGCTGTTTCACCACATCCGGCAGCAGCCACGGAGATTCCGCCTGTGTCGCCACCACGCCGCCGGGACGCAGGGCTTTTTTCAAATCCGCATAGAACTCCGCCGTAAAAAGCGGAGCTCCGGGACCGCCCGGATCGGTGGAATCCACTATCACCAAATCATAATATCCCGGCTTCTCCCGGATAAACTGACTGCCGTCTGCTATATTGACGCGCACGCGCGAGTCCTCAAAACCGCACGCCATCTCCGGCAGAAACTCTTTCGCGGCATTGATGACTTCAACGTCGATTTCGCATATATCAAGCACGGCGATCTCCGGATGCTTTGCCAATTCGCGCAAGACTCCGCCGTCACCGCCGCCGATGACCAGCACCCGTTCCGGCGCACCGTGCGTATAATAAGGCAGATGCGCCATCATCTCCTGATAAGCAAATTCATCCGCCGAAGTGAGCTGGATTATGCCATCCAGCAGAAGCAGTTTGCCGAGCCTGCGGGTCTCATAGACCTCGATTTTCTGACACTTGCTCTGCCGCTCACACAGCTTCCGGACGACTTCGATCGTCTGTCCGTAGCCGTTGCCGACCTCTGTGACCCATTTGCCGTCCATGAAAACCTCACTCAAATTCCGGCACTTCGTCGGCGACATCCCTGCCGTTCCAGCAGTAGGTACAAACGCGTTCAGCCGGAACGCCGATAGCTTTGATTAGCGATTCAAGTTTCTGAAATTTAAGCGACGTCAGATTGAGGTCCTTGCGGATCTCCTCGACCATTTTCAAATACTTTTCCGAGCCGTAAGTCAGATACTCCTGCAGCACCTCTCCGGAAACATGACCTTTTTCCAGGTTCCATATCGCGCGGCGAGCCGCCAAATCAAGCTCACTGCGCGAACGGGAGAAATTCAGAAACCGGCATCCGAACACCAGCGGAGGACACGCCGAACGCATATGCACCTCTTTCGCCCCGCGCCGGTAAAGCCGGCCTACCGTATCCCGCAACTGCGTTCCGCGCACGATGGAATCATCACAAAAAAGCAATCTCTTGCCCTTTATCTGCTCCTCGACCGGGATCAACTTCATCCGGGCGATCTTTTCGCGGATCTTCTGGTCCTGCGGCGTAAAACTGCGCGGCCAGGTCGGAGTGTATTTGACAAAGGCGCGCTGATACGGCTTGCCTGCCGCATTGGAATAACCGACCGCATGGGCGACACCGGAATCCGGGATACCGCAGATGGAATCAATATCTTCCAGCATTTCCTTATCCTGCTCCGCCATCAGCGCACCGTTGCGGTAGCGGGTGCTTTCGGTATTCACACCCTCATAGCAGCTGGAAGGATAACCGTAATAGACCCAGTAAAAACTGCATATTTTACAGGTTCTGCCCGGCGCGCGCAACTGACGCACCCCGCCGACGGAAATCTCCACGATCTCGCCGGGACCGAGCTCCTGCATGAGTTCATAATCAAGATTCGGGAATGCGGTCGTTTCCATCGTCACCGCAAAAGAACCCTCCTTTTTACCGATAATGACCGGAGTGCGCCCGTAACGGTCGCGAGCGGCGTAAATGCGGTCTCCGCGCAGCACCAGCAGCGAGCAGGAGCCTTCTATCACCCGCTGGGCATACTCTATCCCCGCCGCGATCGTATTGCCGCGGCTGATAAGCATCGCCACGACCTCCGTGGGATTCGGCTCACCGTCGCCGGATTCAGAAAGATGCGAACAGCCGGAAGCAAATGCCTGCTCCACGATCTCATCCATATTATTTATCTTGCCCACCGTGCAAATGGCAAAAGTGCCGAGCTGACTGGTGATAATAAGCGGCTGGTCTTCAGTGTCACTGATGACACCGATACCGCTGTGACCGGAAAAACTGCCGATCTCGTCATCGAATTTAGAGCGGAACTGCGCGTTGCTTATGTCATGTATGCGGCGGTCGATACCGCCGTCTTTGCGCGACACGGCAATTCCGCCGCGACGGGTCCCCAGATGCGAATGATAATCAATTCCGAAATAGAGATCGCTTACGCAATCCCCGCCGGAAACAACTCCGAAAAAACCACCCATTTCAATTCCTTCCCCAGGCTTGATAAGCTGAATACGACTACTATATTTCATAAGGTAACGTGTAAAGCTGATTTTTTCAAGAAGCCGCAGCGTTTTTTCAGAAAAAAGCATATTTTTTTTGCAAAGCTCTTGAAAAAACAGCAGGAATGCAGTATTTTATGTAAAACAGCAGAGGCATCATGCGTTTTCTGTGCGGCACGAAAATTCCACCGCCCGCACAGCAGACACGCCTCTGCAGACAAGGGCAAGCTTAGTTTGTACGGCGTCACGATCCAGTTTCCGGTTTTGCCGGGAAGGGGTTGTTACGCACTTTTGTCATGTCCGGAAAAGGGCTGAAAAACTCCGCCGCCGACAGCGGCTGACAGCAAAGGATACGCAGAAGGTAACAAAAAAGAACGCAAGTAACAGCTTTACAAAAAAAGCTCAACAGGAGAGAGAAAATGAAAGTCAGAGCGTCGGTGAAACGCAGATGCGAATTCTGCCAGATCATCAAACGTCACGGTAAAATCCGGGTGATTTGCTCCCGCGATGCACGCCACAAACAGTGTCAGGGCTGATGCCCGCAGACGGGATTTTTCATTCAAAACCAAGTCTAATCAACAATAACAACAATAAAAGAACAGGATAAGAAATCATGCCTCGTATAATCGGTGTGGACATCCCCGGAAACAAGCGCGTCGAATATTCCCTGCGCTATCTGTACGGTATCGGTCCGGCAAAAGCGTTGGAAATCATCGCCAAAGTCGGTATCGACCGTGACCTCATGGCTAAAGACCTGACCCAGGATCAGATCGCCGCAATCACCAAAATGCTTCAGGACGACCTCGTCGTGGAAGGTGATCTGCGCCGTACCATCGCCGCCGACATCCGCCGTCTGCAGCAGATCAACTGCTACCGCGGCATCCGTCACCGCCGCAATCTGCCGGTCCACGGTCAGCGCACCAAAACCAATGCCCGTACCCGCAAAGGTAAAAAGGTTACGATCGGTGCTATCCGTGACAAAACACAGCGTCGTCTGGCTGCAAAAGGTTGATAAAACCGCAGCATAGCGCAAAAGTCGTTTGAAACAATAAACAATTTTGGGAAATATTAAAATGTCTGAAGAAGTGAAAGTTGCAGAAGTCGCTGCCGAGGCCGCGGAAACTCCGGTTGCCGCTCCGAAACAGCGCAGCAAAAGCGGACGCTACATTCCAAGCGGTATCGCCTATATCCTGGCGACGTTCAACAATACTAAAGTCACCTTTACCGATTTGCACGGCAACGTGCTCTGCTGGTCGACCGGCGGTAAAAACGGTTTCAAAGGTTCCCGCAAATCCACCGCCTATGCCGCACAGGTCATCGCCGGTGATGCTGCGAAAAAAGCCCAGCTGCTGGGCATGAAAGAAGTCGAAGTCCGGATCAAAGGACCCGGTGCCGGCCGTGAATCCGCCGTTCGCGGTATCGCCGCCGCCGGTATGGAAATCAGCGTGATCAAAGACATCACACCGGTTCCGCATAACGGCTGCCGTCCCCCGAAACGCCGCCGCGTCTGATGCAGTGCCGCAGTTATGTGACTGCGGCGCAAATGCGGCAAGTTTGGATTGAATAAAGTGTCCGAAGTGACACAAGCAATTTTTGGAGGATAAGAGTTATGAGTTCATCAATCGGTTTTCCGATGCCCAAATCGATCGTTGTCGATGAAGCGACCGAAACCCAGACTTATGCGAAGTTTACTGCCCAGCCGCTTCAGCGCGGTTTTGGTCACACCCTGGGCAATTCTCTGCGCCGGGTTCTGTTGTCATCTCTTGACGGCGCAGCGATTTGTGCAGTCCGTATCGACAATGTCAAGCATGAATTTGATTCCCTCGACAATGTAGTTGAGGACATCACGGAAATCGTACTTAATTTGAAGTGCGTCAAGCTCAATATCCATGCAGAAGGTCCTAAAACTCTGGAAATCGTCAAAGACAAAGCCGGTGCCGTCACCGCTGCTGACATTGTCTGCGACAGCACCGTGGAAGTGCTCAATCCGGAACAGTTGATCTGCACGCTGGATAAAGATAAAAAATTCCATGCGGTCATCGAAGTCATCTCCGGTCGCGGTTATCTCCCCGCCGAAGAAAGCTCCGCCGACCGCACCATCGGTACGATTCCGGTCGACTGCCTTTTCAGCCCCGTCACCCGCGTCAACTATCAGGTCGGCGCAGCCCGCGTCGGAGAAGAAACTGAAATGGACAGTCTGGAACTGGAAATCTGGACCGACGGCAGAATTTCTCCGCGCAATGCGCTGGAAGAAGCTGCCCGGATTCTGCGCGACCATCTGCAGCCTTTCATGGGTTCGCAGGTGCAGGAAAAGAATGTCGTCCTGACCGAAGAAGAGGAAAAACAGTTCAAAATGCTCTCACAGGATGTGGAAGTCCTCGACCTCTCCGTCCGGGCAATGAACTGCCTCAACAGCGCGAATATCAAACTGGTGTTCGAGTTGTGCAACAAGACCGAAAGCCGGATGCTGAAGTACCGCAACTTCGGCAAAAAGTCGCTGGATGAAATCAAAGAAAAAATCGAAAAGCACGGTTTGGAACTGGGCATGACCCTCAGCGACCGCCTGCTCGCCGCATTGGAAGCGGAAGCGGCAAAAGTTCGCGCCAATACCGAAGAGGAGAATAACTGATCATGCGTCATAAAGTCGCTACATTCAAAGTCGGTCGTACCGGCGCACACCGCCGGGCGATGCTCGCCAACATGGCGAACAGCCTGTTCATCAACGGTCAGATCGAAACCACTCTGGTCAAAGCCAAAGAGCTCCGCCGCTTCGCGGAAAAACTGATCACCGTCGGGAAAAAAGGTGACATCCACAACCGTCGCCAGGCGTTTGCCAAACTTCACAGCCGCGATGCAGTCAAACATCTCTTTGACGTGATCGCTCCCCAGTATGCCACCCGTAACGGCGGTTACACCCGTATTTACAAACTGGGTTTCCGTCGCGGTGACGCTGCTGAAATGTGCCTGATCCAGCTGGTAAAAGAAGCATAATTTCCCGGCAGGAAAGCAATTTCAGATAAATTATCTGTAAACTCGTTTGCGGGTAAAAGCCTTTGAAAAAAGGTTTTTACCCGCAAATCTTTTTTTGCGGGAACTCACGTCGGCGGGAGCCCCTGCAAAAAGAATAACGCCACCGCCCGCAGACTGCAAAACAACGTGTTTTTGGGCGGTCACGGCTGTTTCATCATTGCCTCGGCGCAGCGTATACCGTCACAGGCGGCAGAAATGATACCTCCGGCGGCTCCGCATCCCTCCCCGGCAGGGTAGAGATTTTTTACCGGACTTGCCATAGTTTCCCGGTCACGGACAAAGCGCAACGGAGATGAAACACAGCTCTCAACGCCGATAAGTTTGCCGAGTCTGACAAATCCGGGCATTCTGGAATCAAACTCTTTCAACGCCGGAACAAGGGTATTGAACAGTTGCGGCGGAATGATTTCATCTATTCTGCCGGGTACAACGCCAACTGCCGGAGATGCCGCATCGAGCTGACGGCTGCGGCGGTGGGCGAGAAAATCCGCGGCACACTGCCCCGGAAGAGTGTAATCCCCTGCTCCTGCGGCAAAACAATCAGTTTCCATCCGGTCGATAAGAGAAAAGATTTCAGCGAAATCCCCCAGCTCACCCGGCGCAAATGTTGCGATAAGGCAACTGTTGGCAAATTCACCGGCACGTGCAAACAGACTCATCCCGTTGGAAATCGAATGCCCCTGCCATGCGGTGGCATTGACCACCTCTCCCCCCGGACACATACAGAAAGAAGCGGTATGGCGGTGGTATTTGCGTGCCACGATATGATATTCCGCCGCGCCGAGAGCCGCCGGACGCGGCATACGGTACATACGGCGGTCGATGAAACTTTGCGGATGTTCGATGCGGCAGCCGATTTGAAACGGTTTCAACTCCCACGGAACCTGTACGGTAAGTTTGCGGACAAGCTCCCTGCCGCCCAGACCGGGAGCAAGCAAAACTGCCGGAGCATCAAGTTTTTCTCCGGAAGCAGTGAGCACACCTTTGCATATTCCGTTTTGGATGATAAGGTCGCGCACTTCAGTGTTAAAAAGGAACCTGCCGCCGAGAGCTTCGATTTTCCGCCGCAGGTTTGCCGCAGAAATCTGCAGATAATCACTGCCGACATGAGCGCGGGTCTTCCAGACGATTTCCGGCGGTGCGCCGCACTCTGCCATGATTTTTTTCACCCAGCCGGCGCGGCGGTCGCGTGTCCCGGTATAGAGTTTGCCGTCGGAAAACGTTCCGGCCCCGCCTTCACCGATAAGCAGATTGCTGTTTTCATCAAGTTGGCGGCATTGCAGAAACTTGCGGTAATCATCAACTCTGTTTTCCACCGGAAAGCCACGGTCGACAATGACCGGTTCGCATCCGGCGAGAGCGAGAGTGAGTGCGCCGTAAATGCCCGCCGGACCGGTACCGACAACCAGCGGATGGCGTAAATTTGTCCGGTGCGGGATTTCGGGTTCCGCCGGAATAAAGGCGGCGAACTCTTCATCCGGAGTCTGTTTCAGCGGCACGCCGCATGATTCGACTTTCAGCGTCAGAATTATTTTCGGTGTACCGCGGCGGGAATCAGTCGATGCGGAAAGGATCTCCGCACCGGCAATGTTTTTTACCGGAACACCCAATTTTTCAGCGGCGATGAATGCGGCGGAAGTTTCCCAGCCGGACGAAAGTTTCAACGCATCCAGGGCGATATCTTTCAGCAGAATACTCAAAATCTTTACCCCCGGGGATGAAATTTGTGATGCACTGCGGTCAATTTACTGCGGTCGACATGGGTGTATATTTCAGTGGTACCGATGTCCGCATGACCGAGCATTTCCTGTATTATCCGCAAATCCGCACCGTTGGCAAGCAGATGGGTGGCAAAACTGTGCCGCAGGGTGTGGGGATGGATGTTTTTGTCGATCCCGGCACGCAATGCCGCTTCTTTGATAACGGCCCAAATCCGCTCCCGGTCAAGTTTTCTGCCGCGGCGGGAAACAAAAAAATATGGTGTCTGCGGAATGGATTCGGTCAATTCGATACGCGCTCCGGAGTAATAATACCGGAGCAGTTTCACCGCCTGCGGAGCAATGGGTACGACACGTTCTTTTGAACCTTTGCCGCGAATGCGGATAAAGTGGTTTTCAAAATCAATACCGGCAGTTTGCAAATTAGTCAGCTCCGAAACACGCATCCCCGAGGCATAAAGCAAGTGGAGAATCGTGCGGTTGCGGACATCCAGAGCTTCGCCCCGGGCGGGAAACACCGCCAGCAGCCGGTCGACCTCCTCCACAGTGAGCTGTTCCGGAAGCAGACGCCAGAGACGGGGGGAATCAAGCAGTTGTGACGGGTCAACGGAAATGAGTTCTTCCATGAGCATATAGCGGAAAAACATCCTTGCGGCGGTCAGATGACGCGCCAGTGTGGAGCTTTCCATCCCCGCATCACGCTGGAAATCCAGAAAATCCAGCAGGTCATCCCTGCCGCACTGCCGCCACGAGGAAATGCCTCTGGCATTGAGAAAATCCACAAGTTCCAGCAAATCACCGGCGTAAGCTTTGACCGTGTTCCGGCTCAAGCCGCGCTCAACGGTCATATATTGGATAAAATAACGCAGAGCCGGTTCCATTGTCAATCCAACTGCAACCCGTCCAGCGCGCTCCACGGAGAAACTTTTTCCGCATTGCCGCAATTTTCACAGGAGCACACCTTTTCATTGCGGTCAACACCGCAGACCGGACAGAGTCCGGCGCAATCTTCCCGGCAGACCGGATTCATCGGCAGTTCCAGAAGCAGTTCGGCACGGACATCTTCAGAAATGTCCAGCTCTTCCGTTTCCGGAGCAGGCTCAAAAAAGAGCTGTGCGTCTGCAAGTTCAAGGTCGAAGTCAAAATCTTTCAGACAACGGCCGCAGGAAGTATGCACCGGCACACGGCAGTTTCCGGAAACAAGAATACCTCCGGAAACCTGCACTGCAGTAAATTCATACTCCATGTCACCGGCAATAACAAAAGTGTCGCCCTCATCCAGCGCGAGAAACTCCTGCGCCAGAGTGCCTTTTACCGTCACCGGGGCTTTTGCCACAGCAGAAAGAGAAAACCGGATCATACTTCACTCCTCCGGGAAATTATCATCATCACTGACAAAGTCAGAAAATTTCTGCGCCACATTCAGAGCTGTTCTGACCTCTTCCGGCGAAAGTGTATCCAGAAAATTGCGGGTGAGCCGGCTCAATTTTCTGTCACACGCATCAAATTTTTCCGAAAGCTCATCCCCCACCTGCAGCAGCACCGCACGGCGGTCTGCCGGGTCACTGCGGCGGATAAGTGCCCCTTTGCGGACAAGTGTATCGACCATTTCGCTTGCCGCCGCCGGAGTCACACCCAGTTTGCCGGCAAGCATTTTCAACTGCACCCCGGCGGGCAGCTCTCGGGTGAGCATATAAAGCATCCGGATGGTACGCATCTGGCTCAACGTATAGTGAAACAACTCCGCCGGGACCTGCCGGGAGCAGAATTCCTGTATGCGGGAATCGGCATACCGCATTTCCTGTCTTAAAAGTTCAGCATCTTTCATCGAAGTCCAACTTTCAGATATGTTGTGTTTTTTTAATCGCCTCTTTTGCACATATTATTCGCAACTTGCCCATACAATACCACATATAAGTTATTTTTACAAGCCGTGTATTTGACAAAATCCCTCAAGAGTGCTATATTAAGAGCATTGACAACTGTTATTTCGGAATCTTGGGTTCGTTTCCGCTGGCGGAGCGAATCCCGGTGGATGAATCCGCCGGACCGTAAGGATTCCCGGTGAAGCGCGCTGTATTCCGTCGCATTTGCGGTGAAAAACTGCAAGAGGCGGGATGCAAAAAAAAGGGGGGAAGAGAGTTCCTCTGAAGCGTGATTCCACAGCCGGTGCCTTGCTGTTCAGCGGCAGTTGATGATGCATCAAGCCAAAAAACAAAAAAGGGAAGTTAATATGGCATCGGCAGAAGCAACGCACATTTGTGTGTATTCCGGCTGCGGTCATCCGCAGCTCTCGCAGAACATTGCAAATTATCTCGGCATCAGTCTGGGCAAGGTGCATATTACCCATTTTCCCGACAGTGAAATATTCGTCCAGTTTGAGGAAAACGTGCGCCGTGCAGACGCGTTTCTCATTCAGCCGACCTGCACACCTTCCAATGAAAACCTGATGGAACTGCTCATTATGATAGACGCGGCGCGCCGTGCTTCCGCCGCGCGGATAACTGCAGTGCTGCCCTATTTCGGCTATGCCCGTCAGGACCGCAAAGACAAACCCCGGGTCCCCATTACCAGCAAGCTGGTCGCCAATCTGCTGACCGTCGCCGGTGCCGACCGCATTCTGACACTGGATCTTCACGCCCAGCAGATACAGGGATTCTTTGACATTCCGGTCGACCATCTCTATGCCCGCCCGGTACTCGTGCCTTATCTGAAAGAACTTGTCGGCGACAACGGCGTGGTCGTTGCTCCGGATTCAGGCAGCACCAAAATGGCAATGGCATACGGCGACATGCTTGATGCCGGTTTCGCAGTCGTCACCAAACGGCGCATCAATGCCACCACCGTGGCTTCCAGCCATCTGGTCGGCGATGTCAAAGACCGCGTTTGCGTCATCACCGACGACATGACCAGCACCGCAGGTACGATTTGCGCCGCCGCCAAAATCCTCAAGGCCCACGGTGCCGCCAAGATCTATGCGGCAGTTTCCCACTGTCTGCTCAACAGCATCGGGCAGGAAAAACTCCTTGCCACTCCGGAAATCGAGCAGCTCGTCACCACCGACGCTGTTCCCAATATCGACACCCTCAACGGCAGAATCAAAGTCGTCAGTATCGCTCCGCTGCTCGGCGAAGCCATCCGGCGCATCCATGATGGTAAATCGGTCTCCCCGCTGTTTTACACCGGGCGTTGATCGCAAGAAGTGAAATATAAACCAAAAACAAAGTTCTCCAAAATAAAGCGAAAGGAAATCCATGAGCAAAGTAGAGAATGTGATCGCGGCACAGCCGCGGAGCGAGTTCGGCGATAACGCTTCCCGCCGGCTCCGTAAGTCCGGATTCATCCCGGCTGTCATCTACAGCCGCGGCAAAGAATCCATTCCCGTCATGCTGAAAACCGAAGCCTGGCAGGTTGCCCACGCCAAAGGTGCGAGCCTTTACACCATCGCACTGGAAGGCAAAGAAATCCCCGCCATCGTCAAGGAAGTTCAGTTCAACCACCTTAAAAACTATGTCTACCACGTCGATTTCCAGGCGGTTGACATGAGTGCCGAAATCCATGCGGATGTCGTGCTGCACGCCTTTGGCGACTGCTACGGTGCTTCCCACGGCGGCGTTCTGGAGCAGGAAGTTCACGAACTGCCCGTCTCCTGCCGTCCGGATGCCCTGCCCGACATGATCAAAGTCGATGTCACCAATCTGAAAGTCGGTGATACTCTGACTGTCGGTCAGCTCGTTCTGCCCGAAGGGGTCTCTGTCCGCGGTCTTGCCGCTGATGAGATCGTTTTCCACGTGGTTCTCCCGACCCAGGACAGCGCAGCTGAAGAAGGTGCCGCCGAGCCGGAAGCCATCAATGAGAAAAAAGCCGAGGCCCGTGCCGCGGAAAAGGCGAAAAAGTAATTTCCCGTTCCGGAGCGTTTCCGGAAAAATAAGGTTGTTTGAAAAAAGGTTGATTCCATCATGGCGGACAATTCCGGCAGCATAAAATTGATTGTAGGTCTGGGCAATCCCGGTCCGGAATATGCTTCCAGCCGCCACAATGCGGGATTCATGGTCATCGAAAAATTGCTTGCCGACATACTGCCGGCAGGCAGATTCACCGAGAGCCACAGTGCCGAAAGCAGAGTTTTCACCGGCAAATACCGGGGCAAAGCTCTGGTACTGCAGATGCCGCAAACGTTTATGAATTTAAGCGGATGTGCAGTGGCTCCTTTGAGCCGCCGCCTCGGCATCGCCCCCGGCGAGATACTGGTCATCTCTGATGACCTTGATCTTGAAGCGGGCAGACTCCGGCTGCGCCGCAACGGTTCCGATGGCGGTCACAACGGCTTGAAGTCAATAATCGCCGAACTCGGCAGTGCTGATTTCAAAAGGTTGCGGATCGGTATCGGGCGTCCGGGTGCCGGAAGTACCGCTGATTATGTCCTGACCGGTTTTACCGGTGAAGATGAAAAAACCTTTAACGCCGCCGTCAGCCGCGCGGCAGAGGCAGTGAAAACACTGCTCGCCAGCGGAATGAGCACGGCGATGAATAAATTCAACACCGCCGCGGAAACAAAAACGGATAATGAAATGAAGTAAAACAAGCCATTCAAAGAAAAGAGGTTTATTTTGAAAAAATACGAATCTGTATTCATTTTGGACATCCGCAAAACGGATGACAACGGTGCGGCTTTCTGCAACGGTTTTGCCGAATTGATCAAATCACTCGGCGGCGAACTTGAGAAGACCGTTGAAATGGGTCGCAAACAGTTCACCTACGAGATCGACAAACGTCGCGCCGGACTCTATTTTGACTTTATCTTCTCCCTCGATCCGGCCAAATTGACCGCGATCCGCGAAAGATACCATCTGGACCAGCAGGTTCTTCGCAACATGACGCTGATCTATGATCGTCCGGAAGGCGCCGATAACGCCGAACCGCTGCGGTTCGAGTGATCCGGCAGAGCAGATAGCGTTGATTACTGTGCGTAACTGAAATTTTAACGGAGAGAAAACTATGGCATCGCTGAACAAAGTATTTCTTTTGGGCAATCTGACCAAAGAACCCGATTTGCGGGCATTCCCCAACGGTCAGAGCGTGTGCGATCTGCGGCTCGCGGTCAGCCGTCGCTTCACCAGCAACGGTCAGGAGCAGGAGGAAACCTGTTTCGTGGACGTTGTGGTCTGGGGCAGAGCTGCCAACAACTGCCGGCAGTTCCTCTCCAAAGGTTCACAGGTGATGGTCGAGGGGCGTTTGCAGCTTGACACCTGGGAAGACCGCAACGGCGGCGGACAGCGTTCCCGTTTGCGGGTGGTCGCCGAAAACGTTCAGTTTATGAGCCGCCGCCGCGAAGACGGCAATGCTCCGGCAGCCGGACAGTACGGACAGAACAGCAATTATCAGAACAACGGTTATAACTCCGGCAACTATCAGCAGAGTGCTCCGGCACCGCAGGCTCCTGCGCCGCGGTATCCGGCGGATGCTCCGCCGATGCCCGCACCTGATTTCGGGGCGGATAACGGGAATATGCCGGAAGATGACATCCCCTTCTGATGCAGAAAGCTGTCTGCAAGATTTTTGAAACAAGTGTTAATCAATAAATAACAAAGTGAGGATTCCCAATGCAGGGTCAGAAAAAACAGGGCGGTCGCCGTCGTGCTGCCGCGAAACCCAAAGTTTGCCGCTTCTGTGAGGCAAAAGTCCGCTACATCGATTTCAAAGATGCCGAAACTCTGATGAAATTCCAGACTGAAAAAGGCAAAATCATGCCGCGTCGCATTACCGGCAACTGCCTTGACCACCAGAAAATGCTGTCCATCGCCGTCAAACGCGCCCGGATGCTCTCTCTGGTCTACTAATCCACGGAAAGGAGAAAAATTATCATGGCTAACGTCACTCTCATTCTGCTGGATGATGTCGAAAATCTCGGTCTTGCCGGTGATGAAGTCAAGGTCGCTCCGGGTTATGCCCGCAACTACCTTATCCCCAAAAAGCTTGCCGCCAAAGCCACTCCAGGCACACTGCGTCTGATCGAGTCCCGCAAGGCACAGATCGCCGCCCGCCGCGCCGCGGAGCTGGAGAATGCCAAAGCTCTTGCCGCCAAACTCGCGGAAGTGGAGATTTCCATTGCGATGCAGGCCACCGAGGACGATCAGCTTTTCGGTTCTGTCACTTCCCGTATGGTTGCGGACGAACTTGCCGCCCAGGGATTCGACATTCCGCACAGCCGCATCATCATCGATCCGCCGATCAAACTGCTCGGCAGCTTCGAAGCCGATGTCAAACTGCACAGCGAAGTCACCGGAAAGCTCAAAATCTGGGTCGTCCGCGGCTGATTTACGCGCAGAAATATCATGGCTGAAGAAAAAACATACAATGTTTCATCACGTCCGGCGGGTATTTTACCCGACCGGGCGCAGCCGCATAATTTAAAAGTGGAGCAGGCGGTCCTTGCCGCCATGCTCCGCGATCCCAAAAGCTGTGTCGATACCGCCATTGAAAATCTCGGAACTTCCGGCACGGCATATTACTCCGCCGCCAATCGCGCCATCTATCTGGCGGCAGTTGAGTTGCACAAAAACGGCACTCCGCCGGATTTGTTGACTGTGGCGCAAAAACTCAGTGCAGTTGGCAAACTGGAAAGTGTCGGCGGTGCGCTTTACCTCGCCGAAATATATGACTCCATCGCCACGACTGCCAATATTGAGTCATGGTGCAATATATTGCGTAATCTTTCCACGCTGCGCCGGATGATCGATGCGTGCAGCGGGGCTTTGATAAAATGTTTTGACAGTGATGCCGACCCGATGCAGCTGGTCGAGGAAATCGAAACGGATATATTCAAGATCCGCACCGAAGGTGCTGTGGAAACGATCCGGGATCTGCGGGCACTGGTCAAAGAAGAGTTCCAGACTCTGATGAAGATTCGGAACAAAGAAATGGAAGTCGGCATCCCCACCGGCTATGCCGCGCTGGATGGATTTACCGGCGGCTTGAAAAAAGGGGAAATGTTCGTACTTGCCGCGCGTCCTTCCATCGGCAAGACCAGTCTGGGGCTGAATATCATCGCCAATGTCGCCATCAAAGGCGAAAAACGTTATCCGGTGGCATTTTTCAGTTTGGAAATGACCGACAGTCAGATCGCCAGACGTCTGCTCTGCTCTGAATCCGGAATTCCGGAAAGTGCCTTCTGGAACGGTACTTTCAACGACAATGACCTGGCACAGCTCACCTCTGCCGCCGGCAGAATAGGCGGAGCGAAACTGTTTATCGACCCGACCGGCGGCCTGACGATCTCAGAACTGCGTGCCAAAGCGCGCCGGTTGAAAAACGAGCATGATATTCAGCTCATTGTGATAGATTATCTGCAGCTCATGCACGCCGATGCCAGAGTGGACAGCCGGCAGCAGGAGGTCGCCGAGATTTCCGGCGGCATCAAAAAACTTGCCAAAGACCTTGACGTGCCGGTGCTGGTCCTCGCACAGCTGAACCGTGAAATCGACAAAAACGCCAGTGCCAATGCCCGTCCCAAACTGGCACATCTGCGTGAGTCCGGTGCCATTGAGCAGGACGCTGATATTGTGACATTTCTGCACCGCAACCGGGATGACGCCAAAAATATCGCTGACGGCGCAAGTACCGAAGCGGAGCTTATTGTGGAAAAAAACCGTAACGGTAAAATCGGGACGGTCAAGTTGAATTTCTACCCCTCGCGGATGCTGTTTGAAGCCGCACCGCCGGTGGGCAGGGAGTTCAATCCGGAAGCAGTGTAATACAGAACTATCGTAAACGGGGTAGAAATATGATATTGAAAAAAATCTTTATACTGTTGACTTTGAGCGTAATAACAGCACTCGGTGCAGCTGAAGTCGGGGAAGTGAAATTCATTCAGCAGGGCAGCGATCCGGTGCCGGATGATATTCTGTCGGCTTCATTGCGGCTGCGTCCGGGAGTCGAATTCAAAAAAGAGTTCATGGATGAAGATTTGAAAAATCTCTACAACAGCGGCAGGGTTTCCGATGCGACGGCAGAGTTTTCAACTTTGCCGGACGGCAAAATCGCGGTGGTGTATAAACTTACGCCGTCACCGATGATTTCAATATTCAAAATCGAAGGCAATAAAAAGTTTTCCACCAAAGATTTGCAGAGCTGTCTGCGCCTGGCGGACGGCGACCGGATGAACAGCCGTGCCTTGAGCGATTCCATCAATGAATTGCGTAAATTCTATATCGGCAAAGGCTACACCGATGTCCGCATCGACCCGCCGACGATAGTTCCGGATGGCAAAGGCGGAGTTGTTGTCACGGTCAAAATCACCGAAAATCTCCGGCTCAAAGTGCATGATGTGCGTTTTGAGGGCAACGAACTTTTTTCTGAAAGAGAGTTGCGCAGTGTCATGTTCAACAACTTCAGCTACTGGAACTGGCTGCCTTTCATCAATGATTTTCTCAATCAGGGACTGCTTGACCGTGCCGAGCTGGAAACCGACCGCGCCCGTCTGCGCGAACTTTATCACGCCAAAGGATATCTGGATTTCAAGATAGTTGACATAAAAATAAATCCGCTGGAAAAAGACCCGGAATATGTGGATATTGCAATAAAAATCGAGGAAGGCAAACCCTACACCGTAGACAAAGTCACCATTTCCGGCAACACCGCTATTCCGACGGCGGAACTGGAAAAACTGCTGACAGTAGCCCCCGGCAAAGTCTATTCCATCAACGATGAAAATGCTTCCGTGCGCCGCCTGAATGCGGTTTACGATTCCCGCGGTTACGCCGACCTTATAGTGCGTCCGGTGCTGTCTACGGACTATCCGAATCAGAAAGTCAATGTCGATTTCAATATCGTTGAAGGCAGAAAATATTATGTCCGTGACGTTGTAATCATCGGCAACACCGGAACCAAAGATAAAGTTCTGCGGCGGGAATTGGCTATCCAGCCCGGTGATCCGGTGGCGAAAAACCGTATTGACATCAGCCGTCAGCGTCTGCTCGGCATGGGATACTTCACCAAAGTCGAAGCCGAAGCGGTAAATGCGGATGCACTGGATGAAAAAGATGTGCGTATAACTGTGGAAGAAAAACCCGACCGGTTCAACTTCCGTATCGGTGTCGGAGCTTCCGATGTCAGTGATGTATTCGGTATGGCAGAAATTTCCGCCAACAACTTTGACATCACCAATCCCCGCAACTGGTTTTACGGCGGCGGTCAGCGGCTGCGGCTGCAGGGCATCTACGGTATCGACAACGCCGGATTCAACATTGATTTTGTTGAACCGTGGCTTTTTGACCTGCCGCTGCGTTATGAATTGTCCGGCTTTATGACGACCAGTGAGTATGACGACTGGGATGAATTCCGGGTCGGGGTGCGTACCTCACTGCAGCGCAAAATATTTGACGACTTCACCACGGCGGCACTCGGCTATAAATTTGAATCGGTGAAAGTGCGGGATATAAGTCCGGCGTTGAAAAAATATATGTCATCCAACGGTCTGGACGGCACCTCACTGGTGAGTCAGTTTTCGCTCATGCTCAACCGCGATACCCGGGACAGTCTGACAGACCCGACGGAAGGATACAATATCAACCTTTACGGAGCCATCTCACCGGAAGTATTCGGCAGCAGCAGCAATTTCTACCGTCTGGAAGCCAAAGGCAGCTATTTTGTCAACTTCTTTGACCGGGCGATCGTGGCGATGGTCGGGGCGAAACTCGGCGTAGCCGCCCGATTTGACAAAGATGACACACTGCCGATATATGAACGTTATTTCATGGGTGGCGGAGATTCCATACGCGGCTTCAAATACCGTTCCATCGGCGAAACGGTGAACGGGTGCAATGTCGGCGGACAGACCATGCTGCTGTTGACGACAGAGATCTCGCATCCGATATGGGGACCGTTGCGCGGTGCCGTTTTTGCGGATGCCGGCAATGCGTGGGCGAATGCGTATGATATGGGATTTGATGACCTGAATGTCGGTGTCGGTTACGGTCTGCGTCTGAAACTGCCGATGATCCAGGCACCGCTGAAACTGGATCTGGCTTATCCGGTCGTCCGCGGTCAGAGCAATATTTCGCGTAAACTCCGGATTCACTTCAATGTCGGATTCACATTCTGATTACACTTACGACGCTGACGGTCTGCTGGCACTGCTCCGCAAACTGCGTTCGCCGTCGGGGTGTCCGTGGGACAGGAAACAGACCCGGCAGAGTCTGGTGAAGCATCTTGACGGCGAGTGCGCCGAGCTTATTGATGCCATTATGCGCGATGATGTACCCAACATCCGTGAGGAGTTGGGCGATGTGCTGATGAATCTGCTGTTTCAGGTCGTGGTCGCGGAAGAAAAAAACGAGTTCACCATGCAGGATGTATGGCGTGAAATCGTGGAAAAAATGATCCGCCGTCATGCACACGTATTCGGTGATGCACACGCCGGTGATGCCGGAGAAGTCGTGCAGCTGTGGCAGCAGATAAAAGCCGCGGAAAAAGCTGATGCTCCTGTGCCGGAATCGCTGATGGACAGCGTGAAATTGACCCTTTGCCCGTTGGAACGCGCCGAAAAACTTCAGAAAAAGGCTGCAGAAGTTGGTTTTGACTGGCAGTGCAGTGCCGATGTGGTGGCAAAAATTTCCGAAGAGCTTGAAGAAGTGAAAAGTGCCATGGCATCCGGCAATGAGGCACACACCGATGAAGAGATCGGTGATTTGCTCTTTGCAGTAGTAAATCTCATCCGTTTCCGGCAGCGGGAAAGCGCGGTTTCTCTCATGCGTAAAAGCAACATGAAGTTTGAAAAACGTTTCCGTGCGCTGGAAAATGCCGCCGCTGCAAAAAAAATGAATCTGCAGGATATGACGCTGGAAGAGATGAACCGGATGTGGGAAAAAGTCAAACTTGCATCAGCTGCGCCGGGACAAAATGAATAGAAATTACGGAATAATAGATTTCTTTCCGGAATCAGCTCCGTTGCGCCGGACAGCTCTGCTGATATACGGTGCCGCGGTCACGGTACTGCTGGTATTGCTGGGCAGAAATGCACTGACCGGCTCCGAGGGTGCGCTTGCCCAGAGCGTGCGGGAATTTGCCATGGGCATGGATGTTTTTGCCGGAGAAGGAATATTTGCCCCCCAAAGTGCCGCCAATCTTTTTGCCGGAAAAATATATTGGCTGTGGAGCTGTGCCGCCGGTGTTTCAGAGTGGTCACTGCGGTTGCTCACGGCGGTTTTCGCACTGCTGCTGTTTTCCGGCACGATGACGCTTGCCGGAAAAATTTTTGACCGCAAAACGGCTTTCACCGCCGGATGGCTGCTGTTGGGTTCTTACGGATTTATCCATTGGGGCAGACACATTTCCTGGCACATGATGTCTGCAACATGGGTCATCTGGTGTACGGTACTTATGCTGAAAGATGAACCGGGACGGCTCCGGATGTTTTTTCAATCAATGGTGTTTTGCACCGGTATATTGTTGTGGGGGTTGTATTTCTTTTTGCCGGTATTGGCGGTAATGATATTTTTTCCGCCGAAAATCCGGCCGCTGCCATTGGTTTCCGCAGTGACAGTTTCCATTGCCGCAGTGTTTCTGCTGACATATTTCCCCGGCAGGTCATGGATGGAACAACTTTCTGCCGCCCGGAATGCGGTGAGTTGGAATTTACTGGAATCTTTCCGGATGATGATATACCCCGGCGGCGGGGTCGCATGGTGGCAGGGCGCGGAAAATCTGCCCCGGCTGCTGCTGCCGTGGATCCCGGTAAGTATTGCCGCCGTCGCGGGGATGTGTCTGCGTTACAGGGAATTGCCGGAAAATACCCGGAAACTGTTGCTGACTGCCGGAGTCATGTTCTTACTGCTGGGAGTTTTTCCCGGCAAAAAATGGCAGTATGCCCTGCCGCTGCTGCCGTTTTTTATTGTGCTGACTGCCGGAGGGATCGCCGGTGAGTGCGGTGTTTTGCGCTGGAACCAGCTGGCGGAAGTGGTGATGAATTGGGTCTTTTCTCTGACAGGAGCTATCACTGCGGCAGTAATAGTCACATACCCGCTGTGGGATATGCTGTTGAAAGTTTCTCCGCCGCTGGTGCTGATGCTTCCGGTACCGGCGATGGGATTTCTGGCGATCGGCTTGCTGGTTTTTGACACCGGACCGACCAGCGCGGAGGAAAAAATCAGCGGTATGCGCGGGGCGTGGAGCGGTTATATCCTCGCCGGAGTGGTGTTGAGCACGGCATTGTGGGGCATAACGATACCGTCATTGACCAAATTCCGCACCGGCAGACCGTTCTGGAAAAAATGCGGCGTGGCGATACGCAATCTCCCGCCGGAAAAAGTGATTTTTGCCGGACACACACCGCAGGCACTGGCATATTTTTATATGGGCAGCAACAGCAGATTTCCGGTGGTAACGGCAATGGATAAACTCGCGGCATACTGTGATGCACTTGCCGGAAATGAGGCGGTGGCGGTGATCGCCGTAAATGATTTTGAGACCGTTTCCCGGGAATTGCTCAAAGTTTCGTGGGCCGTGGAATCAACTCCGCTGGTAAGTGAAGGCGTACCATTGCGTTTGCCCGGCGGACATGACAGCAAAGGTCTGGCAATGTATAAATTAAAACGCCTCTCTCCCGGTGAGGCAGCAGAACTTTCTCCGTAAAAAAAGATTTTCCGTTTCTCTGAAGCTGTCTTGCTTTATAATATCCGTCACCATAATATTTTACCCGCGAGCTTGACATTGTGCTGAAAATGTGATATAATAACTCCGGGGTGAATTGCTGTACATGTATGTGTTTGCATACCGCGACGGAATTTTCCCCGGGATAAAACGTTAATTTAAGTTCATAAAGGAAAAAGAAAAAAATGGCAAAAAAACGTTATGCTGTCTGCGGTGTTTCCGGCCGCGCCATCACCATGTACATCAAACCCATGGTGGAAAGATTCACCCATTGCGCCGAACTGGTCGGTCTGCTTGACATCGACCCGCTGCGCTTCAAAGTCTGCAAAGAGCAGGAACCCAAAACCAAAGATGTGCCGGAATACCTTGCCGCAGATTTCGACAAAATGATCTCCGAGCAGAAGCCCGATGCCATTCTCGTTGTCGGCATGGACTGCACCCACGTTGAATACATCGTCCGCGGTCTGGAAAAAGGTCTGGATGTCATCTGCGAAAAACCGATGACCACCAACACCGCCGATGCACTCCGCGTGATGGAAGCCGAGAAAAAATCCACCGGTAAAGTCATCTGTACTTTCAACTACCGCTATGCCCCCATCCACCGCAAATTGCGGGAAATGGTCCTTGACGGAAAAATCGGCAGAGTCACCCATGTCGACCTCAACTGGTATATCGACATCCACCACGGAGCGAGCTACTTCAACCGCTGGAACCGTATGCGCGAAAATTCCGGCAGTCTGTCCATTCACAAATCCAGCCACCACTTTGACCTGGTGAACTGGTGGATAGACGGCATTCCGGAACAGGTCCATGCTTTCGGTGCGCTGAACCACTACGGCCCCAACGGACCTTTCAATCCCTCCAAAAAGGATGGTCGCGACTGTCAGAAATGTCCGGAATTCATGCAGTGCCGGTACCAGACCCGCTGGGCAACGCGCAACTCCACGATGTTCGTGCCGGACGATCATCTCAACTCATTTGATTCCACCCGCGAGCTCTACACCAATTACAGCCCGCACATGTGCATTTTTGATTCTGAAATCAACATCCATGACACCTTTGTGGTCAACGTCAAATACAAAAACGGAGTGCTGCTGAATTATTCCGCCAACTTCTCCACTCCGTATGAAGGCTACCGTCTGGCGATCAACGGTACTCACGGCCGTCTGGAATCTCTGGAGTTCCAGGGTGCCGGCGGTGCGGCTCTGCCGAATCTCAACGGCGGCGACCAGTTCATTGACTACTACCCGATTTTCGGCGGCAAAGAACGCATCAATGTCATCAAAAATGAAGGTACTCACGGCGGCGGCGACCCGCTTATCCTTGAGGATATTTTCCTCGGAGAAGACCCGGCGCGCAAATATGACATCCTTGCCAAGAGCGTGGACGGTCTGCGGGCGATTTCCATCGGCGATGCGGTCTACAACTCCATTATGAGCGGTGAAGTCCAGGACCTTACCTCTTTCATGGAATAAGCTGTGACGTAACGTTGACGGGGCTGTTGCAAAAAACAGCCCCGTTTTTTCAACAGCAGAAACATTATTCGCCGAGCAGGTAATGTTCAAAGAATGCTGCCGCCAGCGGGGCGCAGGTGCGTCCTCCGGAAAGTCCGTCCTCAACGGTGACGCTCAACGCATATTTCTTTCCGGAATACTCTGTGAATGCTGTAAAGTGGGTGATGTTGCGTTTATTGCCGCTGCTGCCGACTTCGGCAGTACCGGTTTTGCCGTAAATCTGCAAACTTTCCACGGCAGCACGTCTGCCGGAACCGCCGGAGGAGTTGACGACCTTCCACATTCCGCGCCTGATGATTTCCAGATGTTCCGGGGCGGCTCCCAGAGATGAAACGGCAGAGACCTGCCGCTCGTACATATTAATTCCTCCGGCATCGGTGACGCTTTTGACCAGATGCGGCTGATAAATCACTCCGCCGTTGGCAAATGCTCCGGCGATCAGAGCCATCTGCAGCGGTGTAACACCGATGAATCCCTGTCCGATGGAAAGCAGTGCGGTATCAAACTCGTTCCATTTGCTCTTGTACAGCCGCCGTTTGGCTGCCGGGTCGGGGAATATCCCGGCGGCATTCCGCAATTCCAGTGCGGTACGTTTGCCGATGCCTGCCGACAGCAGTGTATCGCTCATCCGGAGCAATCCCAGCTGCAGTGCGTGGTGTATCATATAGCTGTTGCATGATTTTTCCAGAGCCGTTTCCATATCCATATCCGCCCCGGCATAACGGTGCGCCGAACAGCGTATGCGGGCATTGCCGACAGCGATACTGCCTTCACAGAAAAATTTCTCCTGCGGGTCGACTCCGTGGCGCAGAAACGCCAGACACACCAGCGGTTTCAGAGTTGAACCCGGCTGATAGATTTGATTGAAAGCCCGGTTCAGCCGCGGATTGCGTTTGTCATTGCGTAATTCTGCATCATAAGAGTTTGACAGATACGGATAATAGCGCGAAATATCATACCCCGGTGAACTCGCGGCACAGATGACATCTCCGGTATCGGCATCCAGAACCACCATCGCCCCGACCGAACCGGCAAGAAGTTTTTCCGCGATTTTCTGGGCGCGGGAATCAATTGTCAGCGTAACATTGCTCCCGGGAACAGGTTCTTTGCGTCCCAGCAGTTCCCGGTGGGCATACCCCATGCTGTTGACCTGGATTATCGAATATCCGGGATAAGCGCGCAACCCCAGTCCGGAATCTGTACCGGGCAGACGGTCACACACCTTTTCAATACCGTCGATGCCGATGATATCCGGGATGTAGTATTTGAATTTCGCCCGGTCGTCAGCTTTGGCGGGGTCTTCATTCTGGGCGTAACCGATAATGTGCGAAGCCAGGGATTTTTCCGGACAGACCCGCAAAAATGATTGCTGGATGTCTGCTCCGGGCATCGTCCGCAGAGCTTCAAATGCCAGAGCGGTTTCGCGCGGGGAAAGGTCGCGGAATACCGTCATGGCTATTCCGGGATAGCGGTAAATATGTTTTTGTGCCGCATTTTCATCCGGGAACTTGCTTCTGCCGAGCAGAGATGCCAGCATTTGTGCATTCTGTGCCATAAATCCGGCAACCGGCAGTTTGCCTCTGGCGCGGCGCATTTCCGATGGATAAAAGACCAGATCATAAGTCAACCTGTTTCCGGCAAGCAGTTTGCCGTCCGCAGAATATATCGCCCCGCGGATACCGGGCTGGCGGACATGACGGACAGATTGTCCGGAAATACGTCTGCTGTGTTCTTCGCCCCGGTGCAGCTGCAAATAGTACAAACGCAATATCACCGCCGCAAAAGCCGCAAGAAACACCACCCCCAGCAGCAATATCCGGAAACGGTCGTCATCCAGTATGCCGCCGTCAATACCGTCGCGGTAACGGGAATTCCGCTTATTCATCGCCGTGCATCCTCCGTTTTGAGTTGCCGGAAGCAGAAAAACGCGGCAGATTGCATTTGAATCCCAGATAATCAGATGCCGAAGTGAATATCAGCATAAAAAACGCTCCGGTGAATGTTTGAAATATTATCATGCTGAAAAAATCCGGAGCCGGAAATGCCGTATGATATATCCGGCAGCAGAGAAATGTTATCACCGTTGACGCCGCACCGCACACCGCCCCCGCCCCCAGCGGAGCAAGCGGCAGCTGCCGCCGGAAACGTTTGACCACCGGCAGAACTGCCAACACTGCCGCCGGCAGAAAAAACATCAGGAGCATAAACGGGCGGCTGTAAAGCAGATCCAGCAGCATCCCCGCTGCCGCCGCACTTATCAAACCGGTGCGTTTCCGGTAAGCGACCGCGAAATAAACTGCCCCGTAAAGCGGGAACAGCATGGGCGGCAGACGGTTGCCGCAGAGCAGTTCCAGCAGTATCAGAGCGAGAGTGGCGACAGTGACCAGAAATGGCTTCATCATTCATTTTCCCCGGGCGCGGCATTTTTCAGCACTGAAACAAACCGCAGAGATTCCGGATGCACCGCCGGAATAAGTTCGCAACTGTAATCCTGGCTGGCAAATCCGGGCAGAGGCACACCGGTAAAATGCAATTCACCGATTTTAATACCGGCGGGAATGGATTTCTCAAACCCGGTAGTGACCACTGCGCCGCCGGAAATATAATCGTCACGCACCGGCAGCATCCCGAAACGTATTCTGCCTGCGGATGTCTGTACTGAACCGGTGTGTGTGAAACCTATCGCACCGTTGGCTCCGACCTGACCGGATATGTGCAGAGATTCGTCCGCCAGAGTGATGACTTTGGCTGTCCGTGCCCCGCATTCCGAAACGACTCCCACTAAAAGCAGTCTGCCGTCAGCGGAAACTTCCACCACCGCCGCCCCCGGTGCGATGCCGTGACGGGAGCCTTTGCTGACAGTGAAACTTTCCCGGAAGCGCAACGGATCGCGCAAAATTATCTCTGCGGTGATGAATTTCTGCTCTTTTCTCTCCGAAATCTGCAACATCCGGCGCAGAATGCGGTTTTCTTCCAGCAAAATTCCGGCGGATTTGCTCTGCAATGCCAGTTCCCGGTTGCTCAAAGAGAGCTGTTCCACTTTGGCGGCAAGTTCCGCACTGCTGCGCAGCAGCAATGATTTGTCGGCGACTTCATCGGTTCCGGCGGCGGCTTTCAGATACGGATAAAAGAAGCTGTCCGCCCCGCGCATCAATGCCTGTTTCAGCACTCTGAATCCGGCAGTCACCACGAGCAGCAGAATCAGTACCGTCAGCGCACTCCACAAAATGGTTCGGGGCGAAAAACTGGATTTTCCCGGAGTTTTTTTCATAATTCCCGCAACCGTTCTTTGAGCAGATCCTGAATGTACTGTTCCCCGTAAAGAGAACGCATCAGAGAAATATTGAATTCATAAAAAAGCTCTCCGTCCGGACGGGTGATGACAGAACCGGATGCCAGCTCGACGATCTGTTTGCGCCGGCGGGGGTCATTTTCAAAACGGGCGAGATAACGCATCAGAGTCCGGGGGGACAATTCGGTGAATTTTTTCTGCCCGAACTCCTCGGTGTACTGTGCGCCCATCAGTGAAACGATATTGCGCGGCGGATGCTTCATGCCGAAACCGAGCAGGAAATCCTCGATCATTTCCATGCAGCGTTCTTCATCGAAAACCGGATAAGATATTTTTCTGCCGCGGGAGAGAATACTCGGCGGGAAATCATAATTCGCCGCCAGCACCGGCATGATATTCGCCGGCGGAGTGAATGCCCCCCCGACGTTGGTGCGGAAACTGTACCAATCCACCTGCCGGGGGTCGATGTCATCAAAAAATATGACAAATTTGTGATCCTGCCGCGCGGCAAGTGCATCTATAAGTGTGTGCCAGGAGTTTTCCAGAGCGTCCGGGTCCGGCAGAATGACCGTAACTTCCGGACAGGCAAGTGCGTGGGATACCACCATACTGGTCTTGCCGTAACCGGGCAGACTGTTGATTATCAGCGGCAGATTGCTCTCACCGCAGGCAAATTCACGGAAATGCGCGGCAAGAGCCTGACGCACTCCGGGGAAACCGTAAAAACGCGAAGTGTCTTTCAGAGAAGACGGCGTTACCGGAAAAAATTTCCCGTCCCGGCAGGTGAATACTCTTTTTACCGCAAACGGGTCGGCTTTTGCGACCATCTGCGCCAGAGCACCGGCATCACCCGGCTCCGGCAGAGCGGCAAAAAGTCCGCCCGCCCGGGGCAGGATAAGGGATTTTTCCTGCGGGACACATCCTGGCAATGCCTGTAATATCCGCATTGCATGGGAAAAAATATACTCTGCGTCCGCTGAAATTTTTTCCCCGGAATAATCCTGCGGCAGCACACCGTTGGCGACACAGCAGTCAAATATTTCACCGAGTATTGCCGCAGCGAAATCCCTTCCGGTGCCGAAACGCGCCAGCGCATTGAGCTGAAACGCTCTATCCGCGTCGGACTCCGCCGGCAGCAATGCTTCGATATGGCGCAAAAACGGCGAAGCGGGCGGCTGCGGGTTCCCCGCGCCGTCCGTCCGGTAAAAGAGCAGACGGAAAGACTCCGCCGCCGGATTTTTTCCGGTTGCCGTGGTCATGCGGAATTTTACATCCTTTCCACAGCGGCTTTGGCAAAACCGGAACAGGAAAGTTCTGTGGCGTTTTCAGTAAGACGCGCCAAATCGTAAGTCATTTTGCGGTCGGCGATAGCTCCGGAAATGCCTTTGATAAGCAAATCTGCGGCCTCTGTCCAGCCGAGGTGGCGGAGCATCATTTCACCGGAAAGTGCCAGACTGCACGGATTCACTTTGTCCATGCCGGCATATTTCGGTGCGGTACCGTGGGTGGCTTCAAAAACAGCATGTCCGGTGATGTAGTTGATATTCGCCCCCGGAGCGATACCGATACCGCCGACGCAAGCTGCCAGCGCATCGGAAACATAGTCGCCGTTGAGGTTCATCGTGGCAATGACATCATATTCATCCGGACGGGTGAGTATCTGCTGCAGGAAAGCGTCACAGATGCAGTCTTTGACCAGGATCTTGCCTTCCGGAGCGACACCGTCACAGTCGGCGTATGCCACAGCCACATCGCTGTACTCTCTGCGTACAAGTTCGTAGCCCCAGTTTTTGAAACCGCCTTCGGTGAATTTCATAATATTGCCCTTGTGCACGAGCGTCACACTGCGCCGTTTGTTGGCGACAGCGTAATCAATAGCGGCACGGATCAATCTTTCACTGCCTTCGCGGGAAACAGGTTTGATACCGATGCTGGACGTTTCGGGGAAACGTATCTTGGAAACATTCATCTCATTCCGGAGAAAAGCGATGACTTTTTTCGCTTCATCGGATTCCGCCATCCACTCGATACCGGCGTAGATGTCTTCAGTATTTTCACGGAAAACCACCATATCGGTCTTTTCCGGAGCGCGCACCGGTGAAGGAACCCCCGTGAAGTAACGCACCGGACGGACACAGGCAAAAAGGTCAAGCTCCTGACGCAGTGCCACGTTGAGAGAACGGAATCCGCCGCCGATGGGAGTGGTCAGAGGTCCTTTGATGGCGATCAGGCACCGGGATATCTCATCAATGGTTTCCCGGGGCAGCCAGATGGTTTCGTTGTAGACCGCGTTGGCTTTTTCTCCGGCATAGACCTCCTGCCATGCGATGGCGCGTTTGCTGCCGTAGGCTTTGCGGACGGCACTGTCCCACATATAGATGGAAGCTTTCATAATATCCGGTCCGATACCGTCACCTTCAATGAAGCTGATTACCGGATTATCCGGCACCTGGAGTTTACCGTTTGCATTGGTGATATATTCGCCATTGGCGGGGCGGACGATGTGAGATGCGCTCATGGTTTCTGCCTTTCTTTCGGGGCTTGTTGATTCAATTATTGCAAGAGCAATAATATAATACAGAAGAGCCGTTTTATCAAGCGTTGTCCGGCAGATTATTGCACACTCCGGCAAAAGCGGGGCAAAATTATGCTTTTTCCCGCCGGAACAGGGCGGTTTTTGTTGTAAAATCAGCATAGTCGGTGTATTTTATAAACATTCATGAAGAAGTATCGACTTAACACAACAGAGAGGTTTTTATGCTTTTTACCGGAACCCGCAGCCGTGCTGCCGTGGAATCTGCCCGGGCGATAGCCGCCGGACTTGCCGCCGACGGGGGACTTTTTGTGCCGATGGATTTCCCGCAGCTTTCAAAAGAGGATTTTGCTTTTCTTGCCGATGCCGATTACCGCACCCGCGCCGCCAGAGTGCTGTCGCTTTATCTCACAGACTACACCGATGCGGAAATAAAACACTGCGTCGACGGAGCATACAGCGGAACATTTGACAACGATGAACCGGCTCCGCTGGTGGATATCGGCGGCAACCGGCAGATGCTGGAATTGTGGCACGGTCCGACTTGTGCATTCAAAGACCTTGCTTTGCAGATACTGCCCTATTTGCTCACAACCGCGCTGGACAAAACTTCCGGCGAACGCACCGCCGTTATTCTGGTTGCCACCAGCGGCGACACCGGCAAAGCGGCTCTGGCAGGTTTCGCCGATGTGAGAAACACCCGCATCATCGTATTTTATCCGCAGCACGGCGTCAGCGATATGCAGAAACTGCAGATGACCACGCAAACGGGAAGCAATGTGGCAGTATGCGCCATCGAAGGCAATTTCGATGATGCCCAGAACGGAGTGAAAGCGATTTTCACGGATAAGGAGATGAAAGAGTTTCTCGCCGGAAAAAACATGGATTTTTCCAGTGCCAACTCAATCAACTTCGGACGCCTCGTTCCCCAGATCGTCTATTACGTTTCCGCGTACTGTGATCTGCTCAAAAACGGCACTCTCGCTCCGGGGGAAAAATTCAATGTCGTCGTTCCGACCGGGAATTTCGGCAATATCCTTGCCGCACTCTACGCCAAACGCATGGGCGTGCCGGTCAAAAAATTCATCTGTGCTTCCAACGAAAACAATGTCCTGACGGATTTCATCCGTACCGGCACTTATGACCGCAACCGGCAGTTCCACACCACTGAAAGTCCTTCGATGGATATACTCATTTCCTCAAATCTGGAACGTTACATTTACATGCTCGCCGGCAACGACCCCGATGTGACTGCAAACTTTATGGAAGCTCTCAAACGCGACGGCAAATATACCATCACTGCGGAAATGAAAGAAAAAATGCAGCAGGAATTTTACGGCGGATGCTGTGATGACGCCGCAGGCAGAAGTGCCATCGCAGAAATTTTCCGTTCCCGCAACTATCTCTGCGACACCCACACCGCCGTGGCTCTGGCAGTGTGCGACCAATACCGCAAAGAATCCGGCGATGACACACTCTGCGTTATCGCATCTACGGCATCACCGTACAAATTCGCTCCGGCAGTGCTGGGGGCTTTGAGCAGTGATGCACTGCCGGATGATGATTTTCAGAAACTGGAAAAACTTTCGGAAATTTCCGGCACGGCGATCCCGGCACCGCTGGCGGCACTCCGCAGTGAAACGGTGCGCCACAAATCATGTGTCGCCAAAACCGAAATGGCGGAATTTATCAAGTCTGTACTGAAATAACATCTTACGGGGGAAAAAATGAATCTGCTCAATCCTGAAGTCAAAGGCTTTCTCAACAATTCATCCATGATACGCCGTATGTTTGAGGCCGGTATCGAATTGAAAAAACAGTACGGTGCGGAAAACGTTTATGATTTCAGTCTGGGAAATCCGGATCTGCCGCCGCCGGTGGAAATCAAACACGCGATGCTGGAACTCGCTGAAACAAGCGACCAGCCGTTTGCTTTCGGCTATATGCCCAATGCCGGAGAAAACGCCGCCCGCGAAGCTCTGGCAAAACTGGTCAGTTCCGAGCAGAAAATTGATGTTCCGCCAGGCAATATCATCGTGACCTGCGGTGCGGCGGGCGGGATCAATGCCTTTTTCCGCGCGGTGCTGACTCCCGGTGACGAGGTCATCTGCCCCGCCCCGTACTTTGTGGAATACGGCTTCTATGCCGGAAACTTCGGCGGCACGCTCAAACCGGTGGCAGGCAAAAAAGATTTCTCGCTTGACACAGATGCCATTGCCGCGGCAATAAACAGCAAGACCCGTGCCATCATTCTCAACTCCCCCAACAACCCCACCGGCAAAATTTATTCACGGGCGGAACTGCAAGCCGTGGCAAAAATTCTGACCGGGGCAAGAGAGAAATTCGGCAGAATGATTTATATCGTGGCGGATGAACCGTACCGTTTCCTCAACTTTGACGGCGTGGAGATCCCCTCTCTTCTGGATATTTATGACGGCACCGTGGCGATCGGCTCGTTTTCCAAAAGCCTCTCCCTGCCCGGGGAGCGTATCGGATATATCGCCGTTTCGCCCAAACTTACCGATGCCGGTGAACTGCTTGGAGCTTTGACACTGACCAACCGCATCCTCGGCTTTGTCAATGCGCCGGTCGTCGCCCAGAAGCTCATCACCAGATGCTGGGCGTGTCAGGTTGATCTGGAAATCTACCGCCGCCGCCGCAACGCCATGGCAAAAGTGCTGACTGATGCGGGAATAAACTTCATCATGCCGCAGGGAGCGTTTTACTTTTTCCCGGAATCTCCCACGCCGGATGAAAAAACGTTTGTCGCCGCTCTGCTCAAAGAACGCGTGCTTGCCGTTCCCGGCAGCGGTTTCGGCGCACCGGGATATTTCCGGCTGGCATTCTGCGTTTCAGAGAAAAACATCACCGATTCGGCAGAGTCTTTCAAGCGCGCAGTTGCCGCAGTCAGATAGATTAAAATGGAATGCACTCTCTGTCCCCGGCTGTGCCGTGCGGTGCGCCCGGTTTCCGGTAAAGGCGGCGGCGTCTGCGGCACGCCGCAAAATGCCGTGGTTTCCCGCGCCGGACTTCACTTCTGGGAAGAACCGGTCATCAGCGGCACGCAGGGCAGCGGTACAGTGTTTTTCGCCGGATGCAATCTGCATTGCGTCTACTGCCAGAACTACGAAATAAGTTCGCAGTGCGCGGGCAAAGAGATCTCTGTAGCCAGATTGCAGGAAATATACGCTGAATTGATCGCCCGGGGAGCGCACAATATCAATCTCGTCACGCCGACCCACTTCACCGGAGCGATACTGCAGTCGCTTGAAACTCCGCTGCCGGTGCCGGTGGTGTACAATACCAACGGTTACGATTTGCCGGAAACGATTCGTTTGTACCGGAACAAAGCGGCGATTTATCTGCCCGATTTGAAATACGCCGATGATGCGGTCGCCTGCCGTTACAGCGGGGTGAAAGATTATTTCGCCCGCACCGTCAGTGCCATTAAGGAAATGTATTCACAAACCGGAAAATTTCAGATAAATGACTCCGGCATCATGGAACGCGGCGTCATAATCCGCCACCTCATGCTGCCGGGACAGTTGGAAAACACGCTCAAAGTCATCAGATTTGTCGCGGAAAATTTCCGCCCCGGCGAAGTGATGTTTTCTTTGATGCGGCAATACACCCCGTGCGGTCTGGTGTCGGCAGAGAGATTCCCCGAACTCAACCGGACAGTCAGCGATGAAGAATACACCGCCGCTGAAAACGCACTTTTTGATTCCGGAATCGAAGACGGCTTTGTCCAGGATGCCGAATCCGCAGGCAGGGAATTCATTCCCGCATTTGACGGAACCGGCGTCTGACATCTGCTGAAAAATTTTGACGGAATCACTTTTACCGCACAGGATAAAAATAATTCCGTCGTTGTTTTTCAGCCGGACACCTTACATATTTTCCAGCAGTTCCAGCAGGGCACCGGCAGCTTCTTTGAGAGTTCCGGGGTATCCGCAACCGCCGCCGAGGCAGAAGTAACCGCTGAAGTTGTGACAGCGCAAAATAGAAATAAGCTCTTTGATTTCGCCGTTACCGCGGGCAAGCGTGGTCAGTGTGCCATCCCAGAGGGAATCGACTATATCAAGCTGTCTGATGATTTTCACAAAACGTCCTTTGCGGTAGGAGTTAAGGAAAGGACATTCGCCGGCTTTGGCAAATGCCGCCGGATTGAAACACGCTCCGGCAGGAGTTTTTGCGGCAAATTCATTGATTGCCGCACTTGCGGCAAGAGCGGTCTGGTTGCTGTTGCGGAAATCGACGGCGATACCGGCGGCAGAGGCGATTTCAGCGGCACACACTGCGCCGATTGGCAGAATGAGCCGGCTGCAGTTTGCCGCTTTCACCAGTTCGACCAGAGTTTCCGGAGCATTAGGCACTATCTCAACGCTCAAGGCGGAAACGGAAATCCCGGCTTCAGCAAATTCAGCGGCGATTTTAGCGATTTTTTCCGGAGTCATGAATGCACACGCTTTGCCCTGCACATAGTCAAGCTCCACGGATTTGATACCGGCGGCAAGAAGATTTTCGACCATTTCCGGCACATAACGGCCCGCCAGACGGGATGATGCGGTCAATTTGAAACTTTCCTCTGCCATACGGGCGGCGTAGATGGCGGCGCGCTGTTTCACACAATCGGCACACGCGGGATTATCGCACAGGACAAATGCCGGATCTTTTTTACCGGCGGCACAGCCGATATCAAGCAGGTCTTTTGATTTTATCAAACGCACCTGGGAATTGCCAATGCGCCGGATCTGCATGGCACCGGCTTCGCGGAAAAAGCGGTCGACGCCGATGAAATCCCGGTGCGGTCCGGGATAATATTTCCACGTCTTGGTGATTTCCCTGCCGTCGGGCAGAGTGAATGTACGGGTGGTGTCGCAAAGATAAGGCAGTTCCAGCAACGCTTCCACGCTGTGCAAAGAGGTGTTGCGGTCCTGGTCCACGCCGAGCAGACAGACATAACCGCCCATTTCCGCCAGACGGGTGTACGGAGTATCTTTACCGTGGGCGGTATCAGCCTGCCAATGGTCACGGCACAGAGCTTGGGCATCGGCACCGATGGCAGCGACAGTACCTACCGGACAGGGACTTATGACTGCTCCCGGACGGGCTTTGAATACTTCCGTCAGCACTCCGAGCGCACCGAAAACCGGCAGTACGAGAGTTCCTTCGCTGCCGATGACATCCAGAAACGCATCCAGTACGGCATCCGGACCGCCATCGACTTTTCCCAGACTCAAAAGACTGCTGTGCAGCAGGATCTTATCGCCGTTTTTCAACCCCATTTGACGCAGTGCGTCAGCTATTTCCTGTCTGTTCATAAATTTGATTCCTTATGCTCTGTTTGGTTAAAATTCCGCGACCAGACGGCATGGCATCTGGGTAACATTTATCAACGGGAAAAGTGCCGTCAGCAGAACTTCGCTTTCCGGCAGTTTGCCAAGTTTCACCGGGTCACATACCGTCGTGACGCCATTGGCAAAAAGTTTCAGAAAAACTCCGTGCAAAGCGGTGCTTTCATAAATATCCGAAACCAGCAGTTTGCACTTGCGGTTGATTATCCACTCCACGGCACTGTCGTCAAGATAAACCGTGCGGAACCCGATTTCAAAAGGTTCTTTATCTCCGAGCGCATTGATGACCAGAGCGGGAGTTTCCGGTCTGCCGCCGCAGGCGGCTTCCAAATCAGCCGCAGTAACTGCACCGGAACCGGATTCCCGGTTCAGCCGGATGACCTGCGCCGGAACTCTGAAAACATTTTCCAGCGGGCAGTTGTCACCGCGTATACCGTCATCTGTTTCTGCGATATGCCCGGGGAAATCTATATAAGTACCGGTCATGCCGTCAGTTTTTATGGTATACACCACACCGGTGTAGCTGGTCATGCCGGAATTCAACGCCACTTCCTCCCGCAGGATCTCCGTAGCAAAACGAGATCCCACAAAATCCATGGTCAAATCAATCACTGCCATAAAAATTCATTCTCCGTAAAAAATATTTTTTGTAACGCATAAAATATAACACTTGCATTGTGATTTGTCAAAAACATAAAACGGTCGGATTTCCGCCGGCTTGCCGTCAACTTCCGCCGGAGACAATGTTCAGAACTGCCGGTTTTGTTTCAACTGCAGTGAGTTGAGTTCGACTCCGGCGAATTTCACCAGCACCGGGCATTTCACCCGGAAAAGGAAAAAGATATTATCAAACCCTTTTTCCCCGTAAAGTGATTCAAAATTGCCCTGACCTTTGGCGATGACCGCATCCGCACGGCGTATGGCAGAGAGAAATTCCGCTGAACTGCTTTTGAGCGAAACTCCCGGCGCACGGCTGCCGGTGTCGATGACCGGCAGACCGGTCAGACCGGAAATTTCCACTTCCGCCCGGGTGATATCATTCAATATCGCGCCGCCGCGCACGGCAACGGTGACTTTTTCCGCCCCGATGACATCTATCAGCAGCCGGTCAAATACCGCTTCACCGCAGTTGTCAAGAATATATATGATATTTTCCGCCGCGGCGAGCTTTTCCCGCAACGCCGCCACTGCCGTCATATCCAGCGGCATGGTCAAAGCCTGCCGTATCAGCTCCGCGGCATTCTCAAGTTTGAAATCCGGATTGACACCGTAGTCTATCACGTTACCCCCGGCGGCTATCCGCAACGCCGCCGTCAGCGGGTCGGGATTTTGTCTGACCGCTTCAGAAAACTCCGGCAGCAGCTGCAGAGCCAATTCCGTGGAACGCAGTTTGATTTCACAGTACGGGTCATCAACGCTGCTTTCCGCCCGGTGAATGGCAAAAAGTGCCTCCGCCACTTCCGGCGGCGTGGAATCATCCATTATATCCGCAAATTTGCGGATATACCGTTTCAGCATCCGGTTGCGTTCCGCCGGCGGCACACCGAGTGCCATATCCGCACACTGATTGAGAATACATTTGTAACAATCTGCCTGAACAAACATCGTATCACCTGCGTTTCAAGTAGTTGAGCAGTTCTGCCGCGCCCGGTTTTATTTTTTCCCCGAAAAGCGAGCGGCAGGAAAAAAACGCTGCGCCTGAAATTTCCGGTTTCATCCGGTTGTAGCGCATCTGATTGATCAATTCACCTTTTCCCCATCCCGGAGCATCCGCCCGGTATGCCCCCATGCCGATATAGAGTTTGACTCCGGAACCGCGCACTGTTTTGCACCACCAGTCGGTCAGCGCGGCATACGCGGCGACATCATGCCCGAACTGCCAGTATATCTGGGGTACGATATAATCTACGACCCGGTATTTGACCCATTTGCGGGTATCGGCAAAAAGCGTGGCGTAACTCTCCTTGCCGGCGGTAAGAGAGCCTGCGGAGTGAGTTTTCACATTGGCCCAGATGCCGAAAGGACTTATGCCGAAACGCACCTTTTTTTTCCGGGTGCAATTGACTTCATCAATACATTTCCGCACGGACATCACCAGCGCATCAGTATTGCTTCTCCGCCAATCCGCCAGGGCCAGACGGCGCGGATTGTACCGGGCAAAGGTAGCGGCATCCTCATTTTTCAGCGGGTCATAGGGATAAAAATAGTCGTCAAAATGCACGGCATCGACCGGATAACGGCTGATGACCTCTCTCACCACCGCAGTGATGTGCTGTACGACCTGCGGCACACCCGGGTCAAGAAAAAGCCGCCGGGATTTGCCGGTTTTCTGCGAAATCACCCATTGCGGATTGCGCCGGGCAAAATTCTGCGGAGCAAGAGTCCTCAGGTATTCTGCTTTGCTCAATGCGGTGGAGTTTGTGACCCGGTAAGGATTGAACCAGGCGTGAAACTCCATTCCCAGCCGGCGGGTTTCAGTGACCATGAATTTCAGCGGGTCAAAATTTTTCCATCCCGCCGCCTCCTGACCGGTCATCCAGCGTGAAAACGGCGCATAAGCTGACGGATAAAACGCATCGCAGTTGGAGCGTATCTGAAAAATCACCGCTGTGAACCCGGCGGCTTTTATTCTGCGTAAAAGATTCCGGTAGTGCTGACAGAATTCTGCGGCGGTGCGGCAGCGGGGAAAGTCGATGTTTTCCACCGTGGCGATCCACACCGCACGGAATTCACCGCTGCGGGGCGGGCAGTCGCGCACCATGACCGGTGAAGAATTCAGTTTGCCTGCATAGCGGATGAAATTCCCCCGGCTGTCCCGCAGATATTCGCCCCGGAGCAGAAACGGGAAAAGTGCGGAAAGCGAAAACAAAAACATCCGGCAGAAAAACAACACTTTTTTCATCATTGCTCACCGAAATCAGCCGGCGGTTCCGGACGCTTCCCGGAGCGGTGCCGCCCGGAACGGCGGGACGGGGCAGATTTTTTTTCCGGTTTAGCCGCACTTTTGCGGCGGGGGAAAAACTCCTGCTTTTCAGCCCGGTCTTCGCCCTGCGGCCACATCACGGCAAGCTCTTTAATATCCTCTCCGGCGGCAAGATGCCGGATCAAAAGCAGTTCCCGCGCATGGGAATATGATTTCTGACGGAAAAGTTCGGCTTTGCTTTTCCCGGTGAAATTTTCCAGCGCACTCTGCATCAGGATTATCCGGATGGCAGCTTCACGCATCCTCACCATAAGCGTCTGCGGAGCAAAGACATTTTCCACAGCTTCACGGACGGCATTGACGACCCTTTCACTGCGTTTCTCCCACAACTCACCGGGGAGCGCGCCGAGAGCGGCTTCGGCAAAGGGCAGTGCCGCGGCGGCAAGAGCCAGGGAGATGCTGTCCCGGTAGACTCCGGCTTCCACCCGGCAGTTGCGTTCATAGAGCAGTTCCAGAGCATAATTTACCGGGGCACTGCCCCACTCTGAAGCGAACCGGGGCAGAAAACTGTTGAGCAGACCGTAATCAAAGAAAGTTTCCAGATGACGGTCGGAGTAGACCGATTTCAAAATTTTTTCCAGCTCCAGCGAAAGCCTGCCCGGTGCCGCATGACGGAAATATTCCAGTGAGGCAAAGAGAGCGTTTTCAGTGCTTTCTTCCAGCGAAAAATCATATTGCGCCACCAGTTTCAACGCCCGCAGCATCCGCACCGGGTCTTCCTCAAAACGCAGCGCAGGAATGCCGATGGCACGGACAATGCGGTTCTGAATATCACTCAATCCCATGCCGGTATGGTCGATGAGGTGTTTTTTCACCGGATCAAAAAAGAGCGCGTTGACCGTGAAATCCCGGCGGAAAGCATCCTCTCTGGAAGTACCGTAAGAGTTGTCGGAAAGAATCATATTTTCCGGTTTATGCACCGATTTGGGGTCATCCATATCCCCGGCGTGCAGTGAGGGCTGTTTGCGGAACGTGCTGACTTCAAAAATCTCCCCGTGAGAGAAAACATGTGTCAGCCGGAAACGTTTACCGATGATGCGGGCGTGTTTCCTGCCGAAAACCTCCCGCACCTCTTCCGGAGTGGCGGAAGTGGAAATATCAAAATCTTTCGGCTGCTTGCCGATAAGCAAATCCCGGATGGCTCCGCCGACGATATAAGTTTCATACCCGGAGTTCTGCAGAGCCGATACGACCGCAAACGCACCGGGTGATATCTCAAAATCAAATTCCCCCATTCACATACTCCTGACATCACGCTGGATTATGGTATCCACGCACTCCAGATCCGGGTCAAGGAACGGATAATCGGCGTTGTAATGCGACCCCCGGCTCTCTTTGCGCTTGAGCGAAGAATCAATTATCAGCTCTGCCACAGTGGCGATATTGCGCAATTCGATCAAATCTGCGGTGACGATGAAATCCCAATAGTATTTTTCAATCTCTTTACGGATGAGTTTGATCCGGTTTTTGGCACGTTCAAGCCGTTTGCTGGTGCGGTAAATGCCGACATAATCCCACATGAAGCGGCGTATCTCATCCCAGTTGTGGGCGATAAGGATCTGCTCATCGGAATTTGTGGCATTGCCGGTAGTCCAATTCATCGCCGCATGACGGTCGGGACGGATATCTTTGAGTTTTTCAAAGTTTTCCTCAATATCCTCTGCTGCACCGCGCGGAGTGACCAGAGTTTCCAGCAGACTGTTGCTGGCAAGGCGGTTGGCTCCGTGCAGACCGGTACAGGCACACTCGCCGACCGCATAAAGCCCCTCGATACTGGTAGCACCTTTGACATTGGTTTTGATCCCGCCGCAGACAAAGTGGGCAGCGGGCACGACCGGGATAAGGTCATGTGCCATATTGATACCGGCTTCAAGACATTTGGCAAAAATATTCGGGAACCGCCGCCGCAGAGTTTCTTCGCTGTGATGACGGATATCCAGATAAACGCACTCTTCGCCGGTACGTTTCATTTCAGAGTCGATGGCACGGGCGACGACATCACGCGGAGCGAGGCTCTGCATGGGGTGGTATTTCTGCATGAATTCGACCGGCTCTGCATCTCTCTGCTCCCGGCACTTCAAAACCGCACCTTCGCCGCGCAACGCTTCAGAAATCAGAAACGAGCGTATTGTCGGATGGTAGAGGATAGTGGGGTGGAACTGGATGAATTCCATATTGGCGATTTTGGCTCCCGCACGGTATGCCATTGCCACGCCCGAACCGCAGGCGACATCCGGATTGCTGGTGTAAAGATAGACTTTTCCGGCACCGCCGCAGGCGATAGTGGTGGAAGGTGCCAGCGCGGTAAATATCTCGCCGCTTTTTATATCCAGGACATACGCCCCGAAACAGCGGTTTGCTCCGGGCAGACCGAGACGGCGGCTGACCACGAGATCAATGGCGATATGAAAGTCGAAAATCTGCACATTTTTCATCCCGCGGACAGTATCTATCATCACCCGGACAAGTTCAGCACCGGTGATATCGCCTGCGTGCAGGATGCGCCGCTTCTGATGACCGCCTTCGCGCCCGAGGTCGCATGAAGCGGGGTCATCTTTCAGCCCGAGGTCGCCTCTGGTGGTGAATTTTGCGCCGAGAGAAACTATTTCCCTGATGGCATCGGGACCGGCTTCGACGATGGCACGGACAGCTTTTTCGTCACACATTCCCGCGCCGGCATAAAGAGTATCGCGGACGTGTTCATCAAAAGAGTCCAACTCGTCGACCACACAGGCGACACCGCCCTGTGCCAGACGGCTGTTGCATTCGTCGGTCTCTCTTTTGGTAAAAATCGCCACGCTGCGGCCGCTTTTCGCAAGGTGATAGGCACAAGTCAGCCCCGCCAAGCCGCTGCCGATGACAATATGATCAAATTGCTTGATCTCGTGAATTTTCATTTTCAGCCCCGTAAAGTTATCTGTCCGGAAAAAGAACTTCCTGTTTAATATACATCATCAGAGCAGAAAATACCAGAAAAAGTACAGCTTTGGCAAAAAAAGTCGTTTTTTTTTCAAAAAGAGATTGACAACTCCCCGAATCGACACTATATTAAGCGGTATACAACGCTCCGGCATAGCTCAGCGGTAGAGTAGGTGGCTGTTAACCACTTGGTCCTTGGTTCGAATCCAAGTGCCGGAGCCATTTTTATTGCTCATGCAATAAAAGTTGGCGACAAACGCAGGATTCGCGAGATTGTGAAAACAATCTCGCTTTTTTTGTATCAACAAAAAAAGAACCTTACCCCGCAGGGGTGGTTCGACGGCTCTGCCGTGCGTGAGCATCGCAGACCGCAGGGCGAGAAGCGCAGGGCAATCCAAGTGCCGGAGCCATTTTTATTGCTCATGCAATAAAAGTTGGCGACAAACGCATAATTCGGCAGAACGCGAAAGCGGTCTGCTTTTTTTGTGTCAAAAAAGAACCGGTGTCCCGGCAGGGGTGGTTCGACAGCGCGAAGCGATGTGCGCGATACGGCTTCGTTCCCGCTGCGCCGCAACAAGGCGAAGCGCAGGGCAATCCACGGAATCCATGCAACAAAAAACCGCCCCTCTACGGGACGGTTTTCACAAAAAGTCAGGAACGGGATTATTTGTTCGCTTTGTCCCAGACTTCTTTGCTGACAAAAGCGGTCAGGCTGCGGCCGTCAGCGGTTTTGCCTTTGAATGCGTAGCTGGTACGTTTTTCAGTTTTGAAAGTGACGCATTCGAGAACTTCAGTGGTGACAGCCTGTTTGGTTTTGACGTCATAGAATTTGTGTTGCATTTTTTTCCTCCGTTATGTTTGGATCAAATTCACATCATAAATTATTGTGACTAACAATAGTATACTCAAGAAAATGTAAATAATCAAGAGCAAAAATGATAAAAAGTGAAAAAAAATGAAAAAAAAGTGTCAAAAATATGTTTTTTCTGCTCTATTTTTTCAAAAAAGCGGCAATTTGAGTTGTTCAGATTGAATCTCTCCGGCAGGCATCAACTGGGTTATCCCCACGCCGGCGAGCCGTACCGGTACTTTTCCGGCGTCAGTTTTTTCAAGCAGTTCCACAGCAATTTTTCCCAGTTCTGCGCCGTCTGACGGCGGTACCGGCGGAGTGACGCTCCGGGTGATGCTCCGGAAGTCGGCATATTTGAGTTTGATAAAAACCGACCTGCCGACTATTTGTTTTGCCGCCGCCCTGCGGATGACCTTGCGGGCGAGCATCCGCAGCAGGATCCGGATTTCCCGCAATCCGGTGCAATCGCTGTAAAAAGTCTGTTCATTGCTGATAGACTTCGGATCGGCTTCCAGCTCCACCGGACGGTTGTCGATACCGCGCACGATACCATAATAAAAAAGACCGGCTTTCCCGAAAAGCGAATGAAGTATTTCCGGAGTCAGCTGCCGCAGCTCCGCACCGTTACGGACATTTATCGCCCGCAATTTTCTTGCTCCGACCTTGCCTATACCATGAAATTTTTCCACCGGCAGAGCATCGAGAAAAACCGCGGCATTTTCCGGAGAAATCAATGTCAATCCGGCGGGCTTGCGGTAATCTGAAGCTGTTTTTGCCAGAAACTTATTGTATGACACTCCGGCGGAAGCGGTCAATCCGGTGACTTCATATATTTTTTTCTGCAGATTTTCCGCCAGAACCGCAGCTTCTTTCAGCGTTGCCGCCGTTGCTGTGACATCAAGATATGCCTCATCTATCGACATCGGCTCCACCAGTCCGGTAAGGCGGAAAAATTCCCGGCGTATCAAATCCGATGCCGCCCGGTAACGCCGGAAATCCGGTTCTATCAATATCGCCCGGGGACACAGTTTCAATGCAGTTGCCGTCGGCATGGCAGAGTGGATTCCGTACTTGCGCGCTTCGTATGAACACGTCGAAACCACGCCGCGCCGCTGCGGGGCACCGCCGACAAGCACCGGCATACCCCGCAATTCCGGACGGTCACGCTGTTCCACTGACGCAAAAAATGCATCCATATCAATGTGAATTATTTTTCTCATAACAGCGAATCAAGATATTTCAATGCCCCCGCCAAATCGGTAAATTCGCCGTCAAGCTGGGCGGCGAAACAGCGGTCAAGCCACGGTTTCATTCCGGGGCCGCCGGGAATACCTCTGGCAAGCAGGTGACGTCCTTTAACAAGCGGTACCGGCGGAGAATTTTCCACAGAAAGCTCTTCCGCCCGGGCGCGGAATTTCTCTATCAGCAGGAGTTTTTCCGCCAACGCTTCCGGAGTGGAGGCGATACCCCGGACATCGCACTCCACAAGGTCTGCCAGCAGATCCATTCTCTCTGAAGCCAGAGCCAGACGGCGGTATGCCCGGTCGGAGCTTGCATCTTTTATCAACTGCCACGGCTGCATGTGACAGGATATAAGTTTTATGACCTGCGGCAGAATATTTTTCTTTTTCCAAATCCCGGAAATGAAATTTTCCGCAGGTGCAGTCAATGTATCATGGCCGATGCTGGTGATCCTGCCGTCATCGTGGCATTTGGTGCAGAGAGCTTTACCGAAATCGTGACACAAAGCGGCAAGCATCAGCACCAGTGCGTTTTCCGGCTCCTGCCGGCGCAACATGGCGGCGGCATCAGTCACCAGCAGTGTATGAGTCCAGACATCCCCCTCCGGATGCCAGCGCGGATCCTGCGGGCATCCGCACAATGCGGCGAGTTCCGGATAGAAACGCAACCATTTTATTTCCCGCAGAAACTGCAATCCTGCGGAAGGCTTTGTCCCCTGCAGCAGCATTTTTTCCCACTCGGCGGCAATTCTTTCTGCAGGAAGCTCCTCCTGGGACAACCCGGCACAGAGCGAAATCGTTTCCGGAGCGGCAGTAAATCCGAAACGGGCGATAAACTGCATTCCGCGCAACACCCGCAGCGGGTCTTCGCCGAAATGCGGTGAAACATGGCGCAGCACACCGTCGTGCAAATCTTTTTCTCCGTGCCACGGGTCGATGATTTCGCCGGTAAGAATATCCATCATTATCGCATTGACGGTGAAGTCTCTCCTCGCGGCGGCGGCGGCAAAATCCAGATGCGGGTCAGTCTGTACAATAAAACCGCGGTGTCCTCTGCCGCTTTTGTTCTCACTGCGCGGCAGAGCGATGTCGATATCCCAATGGCGGACTTTCAGCACTCCGAAACTCATCCCGACCGGGTCAACTTCATAATGTCCGGCAAGTGCCCGGACAAGGGCATCAGCAGAAAGCCCGTAAACTTCAATATCAAAATCCTGCGCTTTTCTGCCCAGCAGTTTATCCCGGACACACCCCCCTGCAAGCAATGCCCTGCCGCCGGCACGCCGGAGCAGACCGGCGATTTTCACTACGTTTTCAAATGTCGTTTCCATGATTGTAATATATATCCGTGACAGCTTTCTTTCAAGAAAATTTACATTTAAACTTGAATTGCTCTGTATATTGGCTATATTAGTTATCAACACCTGTGACCCGTAAAAACATAAGGCTTATTATTATGAAAAAAACTCTTCTTTGCTGTGCTGCCATCGCTGCAGCGGTTGTTTTCAATGGCTGTACCACTGTGGAATCCACCCAGAAATTCAACCGCATGGGGCTGGGTACCCCCAGTGAAAAAGCCATCTGTCAGACATTTGTGGAAATCCCCGGCTACTTCTGTTTCGGTCTGCCGATTGTTACCGGCAGTCCCGCCGGTGACGGTGAATGGTCGCTTTTCCGTTACAATCTCACCACTGAAAACGTCATTTATCTGCTCACCCGCGAAGCCAAATCCCGCAAAGCGGCACGGGTGGTGAATGTCCATGTTTCCACGACATCCGACACGATTTTCCCCGGTCTTCTGACCCGCCGCTCCATCCAGGCTTCCGGTACCGGAGTCCGCACCAAAGGCGCAGCGATGGAAAATGCCGCCCGCGAATACGATGCCCAGCCGTGATCCGGCACAAAAATTCTCACTGCCGGCGGGGGGCAAAACCGGCTCCCGCGCCTGAAAGCGCGTCCATGAAACAGGATTGCTTCAGAGGTGAAATATGATGAAAAAAGTTCTTTTTCTGATTTTCTGCATCACATCTCTGACACTCTCCGCCCAATGGCAGGGCAAAAACTTCAACTGGCGCAACAGCAAAACTGTTGCCGCCGGTGTGGTCAGGGCTGAATGGGAATTCACCTCTCCCCGGCTCATCAGAGTCTTTGCCCTGAAAGTTGATTTGCAAACGCCAAAATTGCGTTTTCACGTTACGCCCAGAGCGGAAGATTACGGAAAAAAAATGCCCGATGCTCCGGAGTACACCATCCGCACCCGCAGAGAAACGACCCGGAATTTTTTCACCGAACTGCGTAAAAAGAAATTCCGCATGGTCGCTGCTGTCAATGCCGCGCCGTGGAGTCCGTGGAAACAGCCTTTCACCCACACCTATGCCGACCGCATGGGACTGCTTATTTCCGATGGGGATGTGGTCATGCCGCCGGATGGCAAACGTCCGTCGCTGGTCGTCATGCGCGATGGCAGAGTCGATTTGAAAACTGTTTCGCCGGAGGACGATATTTCCCAAATCCTCCACGCCGTTACCGGATTCAGTTTTGTGCTGAAAGACGGCAAACTTCTCGGCGACAACAAAGCTCTTGCGCCGCGCACCGGCTATGGTCTCTCTGCAGACAAACGCTATCTCTACATTTTCGTCGCTGACGGCAGGCAGGAAAAATACAGCATGGGCATGACACATCAGGAAGTGGGGTCATTTCTCCGCTATCTCGGAGCAGCCGCCGGAGTGAATATGGATGGCGGCGGCTCTTCCACGCTTATTGTCCGCAAGGGGAAAAAGACTCTGATGCTGAATCAGCAACCCGGCGGCGGCGAACGCAAAGTCGGAGCTTCTCTGGGGATCTCACTTTCCGGCGGCAGATGATTTCTGTCTATGCACCGAATTCCGCAATAAAGCGGCGGTGAAACTCCTTGTCGCCGTATCTGTCATCAGCCCCCGGAGTCAACTCGCAAGCGAAGTAATTGGATTCAATGCGGTGCAGCAACACCCGGTTATCGCGCTCATTGCAGCTGTAAATCGCCCGCCACGTCCGGCAGCCCAGCGCAAAACACGCCCCGCCGTTGACCGCAGTTATGCGTTTACGGGAAAAATCCAGCGGCGCATTGCCCAGCTGAACTTCGCAAAAGTGCAATATATCCAGACCGGAAATTTTGCTGATAAACTCCGCATGACGGATAAATTCCGCATCCGGCACGACCTGCCACGGCTTCTCCTGCGCTTCATCCAGCCAGCCGGCAGTTGCATCAGGGAACGCATCTGCTGCAGGGATATACGGTTTTATATCCAGCACCGGCGTACCGTCAAGCATATCAGATTCGCTGATATAAATTTTATTACGCTCCACGTTGGTCACTCTGACACAACTCAATCCGATGGGATTGACCCGGTACGGTGAACGGGTGGCAAACAGACTGCGGCACACTCCGGAAGCAGGCAATGGCGGCTGAACTTTGGCTTTCCACGGATGCCCCTGGTTGAGATGAAAACAGAATATCACCCAGATGCGCTCAAATCCGGCAATATCTGCCACTGCATCCCCTCCGTACTCCGGAAGCAATTCAATAATGCCGTCACTGCCGTGGAAAACTCCCTGGCGCGGTGCTTCAAAACGGTAACGGGCGGCGCACCTGACTGTGCCGATGGGCGTGAACTTGAAATTTTCCATTTGTATTGCCTGTTAAAAAAGAAAACCCCCGGCAATCACCGGGGGATAAACGGACCATGCTCAATAGTTCCGGGGGAACTCCATCAGACCGTTGGCCTGACCTTTGGGATTGATCGCGGAACCGTCCGGACGTACCATCCGGCAGGTCATAAACACCAGCAGGTTGTTTTTCTGGGATTTGACATATTTGCTCTGGAAGAATCTGCCGATGAAAGGCAGATCGCCGAGAATCGGAACTTTGTCATCAATGCTTTCAGAATTGTCTATCGTCATACCGCCGATCAGCACAGTTTCACCGTCTTTGACAGTAACACTGGTTTTGATGGTACGTTCTGAAAGGATCGGTTTCTGGACAAATTCACCGTCTTCGTTGTCGGCACCGGAACGGGTGTCAACTTTCAACCAGCCGGCGAACTGACGCACCGGAATGTCGATCGGCACTGAAATCAAACCGGTCTTGCGGTCAGCAGTCGGAGTGACTTCAAAAACGATACCGGTGAGCTGTTCGTCATCAAGTGACGGCTGCGGGGTGGCTTCAATGCGCCACCCGTTGGTGGTTTCGCTGTCGATGGTTTCCCACTCTTCAGGATAGTAGTGCTTTTCGCTCATGTCGATTTTGGCGGTCGTACCGGAAATGGTCGTCACCCGCGGAGAATAGAGCACATCGCTGGAATCCGCCCAGTCGAGGGCATAGACACCGCCGGAGAACTCGTTTCTGCCGTCTTTCCAGCCGAATCCGATGGTCAGGTCATCTTTACCGCCGCCGCCTTCGCCGGTCTGTGCAGAGCCTTCATATCTGCCGCGGTCGGTATAATAGTGACGGAGCAAATCGTTGCTGTTGGTGGAAAATTTCTTCACGCCTTCCGCATTATAATGGGTGTAAGACCAGTTGAAACCAAGCTCATCGAGGTCATTCTGGCTGACTTCGATAAATTTGAACATGACCTGAACCATCGGTTCAGACTCCCGGATATCCTCCAGAGCCGCGCCGACTTTTTTCAGGTTTTCCGGAGTATTGCGGACAATCACCAGATTGCGGGCGCGCAGGATATTCACGGAAGTTCCTTCGCCGAAAGGAATGGATTCGCTCAAATAATTTTTCAGCGATTCAGCCGTGTCATCAGCTTTAAGCTCAAAGGAGAAATATTTGACATCCATCTCCTCAAGTTCCTGCCCCGCCTGGGCGACAAGCACCGCATTGTTGGCGACTTTGAATGTCAGCACGCCGTCACGCTGCAATTCGCTCAACAACGAGTACACGGAAATATTCTCTTTGGAAAATCCTTTGAGAAACGCTTCCTCTTTGCCCTCTGTGACCGGCGCATAACGGATAACAAAGTTCACTCCCCGTTTTTCACTGTCAAAACGGCGGCAGTCGCGCTGGATGTCCTGCATCAGCTGGCTGAATGTCACCTCATTTTCCTCGATCGTGATTCTGGGGATAATGATTTTTTTGAGTTTTTCCATGAGCGGTGATTCATTGTTTTTGACCACCGGAGTGTCAAGCTGATTTTCCGGTTCGCCGACCGGAGCATCGGCAACGATCGGAATCGTTGCATCCCACTCGACTTTGGAAATCATCCGCCGTGCGGTGGCATTGGCACGGATCTTGGCATCTTTGCGGACGCGGTTGTTGATACCCTCAAGGTCCTGGATCGCATCTGCATTAAAGGGGTCTATCAGCAGTACCTCTTCAAATTTGCGCCGTGCCTGGGCGGTTTCATTGCGTTTGAGCAGATTGCGTCCCTGCTCGATAAGCAGCTGGATATTGTACTCCTGAACGCTCTTGTTGGGCGCAAGTTTGGCTGCTGAACTGCTTTCACGGATGACAGCGGCTTTGCGACGGGTTTCGTAAAACTCGATTTTCTTTGCCAGAGCGTCGCGTTTTTCCGGACAATACTGCTGTGCTTCACGGCAGACTTTGATCGCCGCTTCAAAATCATTGGCTGTAGCCATGTCATCGGCGTGTCTCATCGCCGCGTCAGCTTTACGCAGATAGCAGTCGATTATGCGTTTTTTGCAGCTTTCGATACGTTCCTGAAAAAACGCACCGTTGCGATACGGCTCAAGCGTTTTGAGAACTGCCCGGTATCCGGCGATAGCTCCGTCAAAATCTTCATTGAGAGCCTTTTTATTGGCTTCGCGCATTTGTTTATCGCTCTCTGCCAGCTTGTGCTGTCTGCCGATATTGACCCGTTTTTCGGTAAGCTCCGGGCTCGGCTGCACCTGCACCTGACCGGCAGCGACCACTGCACCCAGAACCATGCCGGGTGCCAGAAACATCATTTTCTTATTCATAGTATTTCATCCTCCGGCATAAATTAGCGGCCAGCATCAGGAGCACCGAAATTCGACTCTGCACGCCGAACCGGCACACCGGCACTGTCCATAAGTTTTGCGGTTACAAAAATCAGTGTATTTTTTCTCACTGAAGATTCCGAATGGTTTTGGAACAATCTGCCGATAAACGGAATATCCGCCAGAATCGGAACTTTGTCCAGACGGGTTTCGGTACGGCTGTCAGAAAGTCCGCCGAGCACCAGCGTTTCACCGTGGAACACGTCCACTTCCACATCCAGCGCACTGGTCTTGGTCACAGGACGCCAGATATTGTAGTAGTAGGAGCGGCTCTCGCCGTCGGAAAGACGGGTTTCGGTCAGCGTTATTTTGTAGGTCTCATTTGCGCTCTGACCGCCGCTGGTGGTTTTCGGATTGATTTTCAGACGGATGGTACGGTTGTCGCCCAGCACGGTCGGGGTGACAGTGAATGTCGTACCGTACAGCTCGGATTCACCGAAAGTGGGAACCGGCTCGGTGATGGAATATGTCGCATAGCTGGTACCGCCGATAATGGTGGTATCGCTGTCTTCGACGTCGATTTCCAACTCATCCCAGCTTTCCGGATAGTAGTAACGTTTACCCATGATCACTGTCGCCTGTTTGCCGCTCTCAACGAGAACTTTGGGAGCTGAAACAACTTCAGTGCGGTCACTGCGGTCAAGTGCGTTGATGGTCAGCGACAGATTGAATACATAATCGCCGCCGAGCGGTTTGCTTGAACCGAATATATCCGGGAAAAGGTTCAGACCGATCAGATTCGGGCTTTTGCCGCCGGATGTGGAAAGCAAATCGTTGAGCATGGAAAGCACATGCGCTTCACCGTTTGACGGATCGTGATTGGTATTCCAGCCCTGATTGAGGAACCAGCCGTTATCATTGGTACCGACACCATTGTATTCCATACCGTCTTTGGTACCGTAAAACGCCCAGTTGAAACCGAGTGCTTCCATATCTTCCTCGGTGACTTCGATACTTTTGACCTCGATCTGCACCATCGGTTTGTCAACATTAAGCTCCTGCAGCACATCTGCCATGCGGCGCAGGTTTTCATCGGTATTGGTCATGGTGAGCATACCGCCGCGGGCAGTGATACCGCTGCCTTCGGGGAATGTCACTCCGAAAAGCGAGAAAAACTTTTTCAGCGCATCCGGTGACAGAGAGTGTTTGGCACTCTTGCCGCTTGCCGTTTTATTTCCTTCACCATCATCACTGCTTTCGGTATCGCTGCTGCCGGCGGCAGTTTCAATACCGTTGTCATAATCGTCGATCATGCCGACCACGCTGGAGGAAATATCATAACGGCGACGGCTCATCTGGGAAACAAAACCCAGCGCGATTTTATTATCCAGCACCGTATATTTCAGACCGGTGAGATAGCAGATGTGATTGAGCAATTCACGCAGTGACACGTTATCCAGACTCAATGTCACCAGAATATCGTTGCCGGCGGTTTGATTCTGGGCAGCGGCAGCGTTTTTCTGTGCGCGTCCGGGGACGTTATTTTCAAGGTCATCGGCACTGACCGGCGCATTTTCTTCAGCCGCTGCCGCAACATCTGTTTTGGCGGCAGGTTCTTCTTTTTTCGCCGCGCTGAAGTCGATGACCACACCGGTTTTGTCCGGGTCATAGTTGCGGTTGCGGCGCAGGAACTGCACCACCGCAGTGATTTCAGTCTGGTCAAAACGCACCATCGGGAAAATTATCCGGTCAAGTTTGGACTGGATACCATGGTCATCACCGGCTTTTTCAATATTGTCCACTTTGACACTGGCCGCCGATTCACGCGGGAAAAGCGGTTCGACCCATGTCCAGGCTTCGTATGCCAGCTGTCCGGCAACATCAGCCTGACGGCGTTTGAAACCGTACTGATAGAACTTTTTGTATATTTCAGAAGCAAGCGTACCGGCTTCGGCATTGGCAGGATTGATGGTGAAAACTTTTTCCACTTTTTCCCGGGCTTCTTCATATTTCCCGAGCTCATACAGCGTTTTGGCTGACGCCAGAAGGATTTTTACCTCGCGCTCTTTGTCAACAAGCTGGGCGTCAATCTTTTCCGGATCGACTTTGGTACGGAATTCCGCTGCACGCTGACGGCTCTGTGCCGCCGCGATAAGCACATCGGCATCACCGGTCAGCTCATCACAGACGGTTTTGGCTTTGACCGCACTGGCAACGGTATCGGCATATTTGGCATCCGCATAAAAGTTTTCCGCTTTTTTGAGCTCTTTTTTGCCGTATTCGAGCTGTATGGCACGCAGTTTGCCGGAAAATTCACGCAATCTGCGCCGGGCTTTCCAGCTGTCCACGCTGTCAGTTTCCAGTTTCAGCATCTCCACGACCTCTTCTTTGAGAATACGGATCGCCTCGTCATACTCGCCTTTGGCGGCAAGCGCACCGGCTTTCTCTGCCAGAGCGTCCTGATCGGCGAAACGTTTCAGCTGTTCCTGCTCGTGTTTCTGCGCCGGAGTCTGTGCTGCCGCCGCCGACACCCCGAAAACAGCCGCCAGGCATACCACCAACGGATACTTGATCAAGGTTGTTTTTTTCATTAGATTTCTCTTTCCTTTTGAAATATTTTATGGTTTTTTTCAATTACCTTATTCTCAAAATCGCTCCGCCACGCCATCGCCGACCGGCTCTTTGCGTTCGACCGAACGTGCCTCATCAGGGATTTTTCCTTCCGCGGTGATCTCGATCACCGGACGGCTGCCATCTTCAGCAGGACGTACCTGCAAATCAACTATCCGGGCAATTTTCTTTTCCACATCGACATCTTTGAGCAGATATTTGCCTGCGGTACGGTCACGGCGCAGATTCTTGTGGTCGATATTGCCGATAAACAGCACATCGCCGATACGCATCGCGTGGGGCAAACCTGCCGGCACACCGACATCCTCAAGCACCGGACGCTTATCCGACGAATACGCCGGTTGAGCGATCGTCATGGTCAATTTGTCCGGGATACGCGTCGTACCGTCATTGATGACTTCAGTCAGGAAAACCCTTGTTTTGTCGACCTGACGGACAGCTTCACCGCCGCCGAGGTTGCCTTCGACTTTGACCTGCTCAATGCGTCTTTCAACATCTACGACCCGGTATTCACGACCTTCGATATCCACGCTTTCGCCAATACGGGCGAAACTGCTGCGGATCTTGTTCTTTATGCGCGGATGCGGAGAGTTGAACTGCAAATCCCAGGATTTTTTATCCGCTGAGCCGTTATCGGTCACAGCCATAAATTTGACCGGCAATTCGATTTGGGCAATATCTTTCAACCGCAAACGCCACCAATACGGCGGATGATTGGCGGGATTGTTGGGGTCGAAATTGTTGAGTATCTCAAAATAATTGGAAAATCCATCATTGTCGTTATCCTGCAATGCGTCGGCGGGTTCTTCCGGATTCATGCCGTATTTGCGCTCAACGTCGTTGGGGACACCGTCACCGTCAAGGTCATTTTCCGATTTTATACCGATGAACATCTTTTTACGGGCAGCCGGAGCCGGCAGTTCATGGTCGCAATTCGGGCAGTTGCGTTTGTTCTCTTTGGATGAAAAATTATCCAGCGGCACCAAAGTTATTTTTTCACCTTTCAGCGGGTCGTCGCAATAGGGACACACCGCCAGCGGGAACATATTGACCAAATCGCTGAACCCGCGGAGTTTGCCCTGCGCTTCACGGGCTGCTCCGTCATTCCAGACCAGTTTGGTTTCATTCCACATATAACCGGGATCAAATTTTTTATCTTTGGCATCGACCATAACGTGGTTTGCTTCACGTTTGGGCAAATTCAGATCCGCTTCTGAAATCTCTTTCGTCCTGCCGATGATCCCCTGCACCATGAACATCAATGCGATGAACAGCACAAACAATCCCAACAGGATCACTTTTTCATAATGTCGTTTCAAAAAATCCATAATTCAAACTCTCCGGCAGAACCTTATTGATTTGCACCCAGCACCACATAATCAATGTCCATAAACGCGATACATTCCGCATCTCCACCGATACGGATCATACCGTAGTCAGAACGCTGATGCGGCGGCAATGCCGCTTCACGGGCTGCGATCTGGGACTGTACATCATCATCTTTTCCGACCTCCTGCCGCGGAGCGTCATCAACCACACGGCGGCTGCGGCGGCTGCGGCGGGAACGGCGCACAGGTTCTTCACGCTCTTCCCTGCCGGAAGCATTGCTGACTTCCTCGGAGGATTTCTGCTCCATCACCACTGCCGCGCCATTCTCTTTTGCGTAGAGGCAGAGAGAACGCACCACATAGGTACGGTTGTCGCGGTTCGCCTGGTCGAAAGTGCGCGCGACATTGCGGATGGCATCCATCGTGCCGGAAAACACCACCGTATAGTGATAGATCCGGTAATTGCCCAGCTGTTCAAAGGAGCCTTCCAGATTGATCGCGCTGCGATTCATTCCGGAGTTTTCGCCCTCCTCACTGCTGCTGCTGCGGAGCACCACCTGCTGCAGGACCGATGCTTTGGCTTTGCCCAGACGGTTGACGATATCGCCGAACACATCCCAGTGGAAAAGTGCCATCGGATAATCTTTCAGCGGCAATGTTTCAGCAGAACTGTTTCCGTTCGCACCGGACATGCCGCCGACAAATGTCAACGCCTGCGGAGCAAAAGTCAATTTATGTTCAGAAGCGTTTCTGCCGATCGCCGCGATCATATCGTCGACGTGACGCTGCAGCACCCGCGGGTCATCAGCCACCCGGCGCGGGAATCCCAATGCCGCCAGCAGCACCGCTATCTGGTTGGAATCATTTATCGGCTCAAGGGTCAGAGCCCGGGCGGCTTTGGCAAACGCACTGACCGCGTCACCCCAGTTGCCTTTGGGGAAGTAGCCCAGACTGCTTGCCATAAATTCATTGAGTGTCGCCATGGTCAGGCGTTCATTCTCGTTTTTGCCGTTTTCTTCGCAGTATTTATCAAATTTGCCGCGGAAGAAACTGTTGAATTCATCCTGATTGAGTTTACGGATTTTCAACGGCACGGCTTTCGTTCCGGCGTCAGCATCGGCTTCCACACCGGTTCCGGGAACCTTGTACTGTTCGATCTCTTCCTCATTCATCGCGGTTGCCAGCGGCGGCTGAAGTACTTCAAAAAACGCATCCAGTGCCGGCTGCAACGGTGATTTGAATTGTTTACGCAGACCCTCTGCGGCTTTTTTGTAAATTTCCACGTCATGCTGAACTCTCAACTCATTCTCTCTGCCGGGACGCGGATTCTGTTTCACAAGTTTGCGGATTTTTGCGCGGGCATTATCAGTGCGCTGCCAGTAACTGTTCCAATCCAGGATCAGGATTATCACAAAAACCAGCAATCCCAGAGCAACCACTGCCGCCACAGCCATGGATATAAACAGCGACAGATTCTTTTTTACCAATTTATTACTCACAATGTCACCTCACGCTATTTTTTGATCGCTTCTTTGAGCGTCAGGATTATTTCAAAATAAGTCAGATTGCAGTTTTTGGCGATATCCAGACGTGCGACCCGGATATTGGGCTCAAAAATGCCGGATTTACGGATTTTCTGCCGGAACTCATCAAACAACACGCGGTTGGCATCGGAATTGAGAGTGTAACCGGTCAGAGCCAGATTTTTCACTTCCCGCAATGCATTGACTGATTCCGGAGTCTGATGTTTGGCACGCTCGGTTTTTCTGCCGCTGTTTTCCTCATCGCCGGACTCTTCTTCACTGCCGGCAACGGCCGGCTCCAGTGCAACAAGCCACATCCGGTCGGGAATCATATCCTGCAGTGCATTGAGCATATCCGTATATTTACCGCGGTCGCGCAGGAACTGGGCGGATTCATCATACTGACTGCGCCATGAATCCAGCTCTCTGGCAATGGCATTGATCCGCTTGGCTTCACCTTCAGCAAGTTTCACATCGGCTTCAACTTTTTCCACCCGCTGTTTTTCGTAATCAAGCACCCGGCTCACGCCTGCCACACTGATAAGCAGACAACTTATCAACGCCGCGGCAGAAGCGTAAAAATACGGTTTGCGGGCATTCAATTCAAACTGCTTGCGTATCGAACGCGGCAAAAGCGAAATATCCACCGGCAATGTGCCGATGTTGTGCAACGCCGCACCGATAAGCGTCTGCGACATGGATGCCACACCCTGCAAAGCGTTGCGGTCTATGTTTTCAGAAATGCTGATGAGTCCGAATGTATTGAGATACTCCACCGGCATACGCAGTTTTTCCTGGAAAAAGTCGGTGGTGTACTGCATCGTACTGCCGCCGCCGGCGAGCAGCATACGCACCGGCGCATTGCCGCCATGCTGGGCGCGCCACACGCTGATGGAACGGCTGATCTCACCGTGCACACGGGTCATCGTGTTGCGGGCAAGTTTGGAAATCGTCGCCGCCAGCTCGGAATCCGGTTCATCATAAGCTCCGCCGAGAGCAACAAATCCGTGCCGGAGCTTGAACTCCTCGGCTTCTTTGTCGGAAACACCGAATTCACGGGAGATCTGACCGGTCAGCGTATCGCCGCCGATAGGGATGTTACGCATGAATATGCGCCGCCGGTCGGCGATCATCAGACTGCTGCTGCGGGCACCGATGTCAAGCAGCAGCACACTCTCATCGCCGCGGATCTGCGAAACCACCGCCGCATTGAAAAGTGCCAGCGGAGCCAATTCCACAGAAAGCAGTGTTTTACCGGAATTTTCAATAACGTCCGTATAGCAGACCACATCCTCGCTTTTCATCGCCACGAAAAGTGCTTCGTACTCTTCATTCTCCACGGCGATATCGGCAAAACTGCCGTCTTCCTGCTCCACGGAACGCATCTCTTCCCAGCGGTGATGCAACAGCTGATAACCCCATTCCACCTCATCCATGGAGTACGGAACTGCCTGGGATGCCTCAAATTCGATCAATCTGGCAACTGCCGCACTGCTGCCGAGCATCGGGGGCAGCTTGCTCAAACGCTGAAATGAGTTGTACGCTGAAAGCAGCAATCTCACTTTGGTCGCGGTAAAACCGCCTTCTAAAAGCATTTCCTGATAATTGCGTTCAAAACATTCGCAATCGCTTTCCCCGTCAAGTTTCCCGACATTACGGAAAAGGAAACCGGTCAGTTGAATGCCGCCGCCATCGGGGAAGACAAATTCAGCCATTTTCAGGCTGCCGCCGCCGATGTCGACTGCAAGGATCTTGTTTTCTTTCGCCATAAAACTGATTCCACACGTTTTCGTCTAAAAATATCAACGGCAGGCAATGAAGTTTTCACTTCACTCCTGCGCTACACCCTCTTTTTCCAAATCAAAATTATCCGGAGCCAGCAATGCCCACGGAGATTTTGAGCGCGGCAGAACTGTTTTCGCAAATTTCAGCTCCTGCGGCACGCCTTTTTCCATCGTTTGAAAATTTTTCGTTCTTTCATCAGGCGTTGCACCGCTCACGTTATAAAACGCGTTTGCCAGCACACTGCCTCCGGCGGACATTTCCGCTCTCACATGGAAAGAACTTTTATTCACGCTCCGGCCGCCGGCAGCACCGGGCAGACAGTAGCGGTCAAGCAGTTTCGCCGGCACAAAAAACAGTGCCAGATGAGTTTTTCCATCGCGTTTCACCGACCACAGCACGGTACTGCCGGTAAAAATTCCGCGAATCGGTTTGCCGTTGTAGTTTATTCCGGTTTCAAAGATGACTTCCACGTCGATTTTCACGTCATCCAGCCACCCCGGGAAAAAGACCCCCGGTCCGGCTTTGCGCCGGCGGTAGGTCGGCACGAAATTTTTATGCAGGTCGGGAGTATAATCCACTTTTACCATCAGCCACTTGCTGGTGGAAGGATTTTTGGGAGCAAACGCTCCGTGGGAGCGGTAATTCACGTCCGGTGCGGCGGTCATTTCCACATCGACGCTCATTTTTCTGATCATTGCCTCTTCCGCGCCGCAGAGCATCATGCTCCCCAGCATCAGAATCGCTGAAATCAGAATTTTTTTACCTTTCATAACTGTACTCCCACGCTTCAAACAGCCGTTATTTTGCACTTTTTTCCACCGGAACAGCCGGTACTGCGGCTGTAACGGATTTTTCTGCACTTTCAAGTGAACGGCGCAAATCTTTGCCATCGGCAGAATCATTCAACCCGTGACCGATAAATGCCGCCAATGCCAGCGCGATAACGAAAAACACTGTCGTCAGAATAACGGTGGTCTTGGTCAGATGACTGCCCGCTTTGCCGCCGAAAACCGACTCGCCGATCCCGCCGAAAGCAGCACCCATGCCGCCGGATTTGGACGGCTGGATCAATATCAGAGAAATCAGCAGCAATGATACGACAAATATCATCACATAAAGAAAAACTGTTGTAACTGCCATTTTTACCTCATTTTTCCGGCAGCGGAACGGATTTTACGCCGCCGCCGGAAACAATATTTGTGATTATTTGCCCAGAGCCTCACGAATCAGCGCGTAAAATTCTTCCGCTTTCAGCGCGGCACCGCCGATCAGACCGCCGTCGATATCTTTCTGGGCGACCAGTTCGCGGGCGTTGGCGGACTTCATGCTGCCGCCGTACTGGATGCGGACTTTTTCAGCAACTTCGCTGCCGAACATCGCGGCAAGTTCCTGACGGATGTGGGCGTGAGCGGCTTCAGCGATTTCCGGAGTGGCGGTTTTGCCGGTACCGATCGCCCAGACCGGTTCGTAGGCGACCACGATTTTTTCCATTTCAGCAGCGGAAATACCATCGAATCCGCCGCGGATCTGGGTGGTCAGCACGGCTTCGGTTTTGCCGCTTTCGCGTTCATCAAGCAATTCACCGACGCAGACGATCGGGATCAGGTCATACTTCAGAGCCGCTTTCAGACGGGCGTTGACCGTGGCATCGGTCTCGCCGAAGTACTGACGGCGTTCGCTGTGACCGATGATGACATATTCGACACCGGCACTTTTGAGCATATCGCCGGAGATCTCACCGGTGAAAGCACCATTGTCTGCCCAGTGGATATTCTGTGCACCGACTTTGATGGCAGTGCCTTTGGCAGCTTCGACCACAGCGGCGATGGTGGTGAAAGGCGGGCAGACAACCACATCCGCACCGCATCCGCAACCGCAGCTGCAGGAAGAGCAGAGTTTTTTGAGTTCTTCAACAAGAGCGACACCTTCGGCGGCGTTCTTATTCATTTTCCAGTTGCCGGCGATAATGACTTTACGGCTCATTTTTTCCTCACATTTTATTTAATTTCTATTTAAAAAGAATATACTTTCCGCAATTTCAGCATATGCGAACAAGAAAATATAGCATAACAACAGCGTTTGTCAAGTATTCTCACCCGATACAAACAAATTTTTTTAAAAAGAAAAATCCTCCGCCGAAAACTTTCCCTCACCGTTTTTCCACTTTTACCGCCACAGCCTCTCCGCGCAATGAGCGTTTCCATATTATCCACAACCCCATCATGCCGCTTGAGTGTTCACTCATTTTCACATCCTCGACCCGGTCGGCTTTCAGCTGCTCCAGAAAACACTCCAGCTGCCGCCGCATATTGGCGCGGGTCAATTTATTCTGCCCGATTTTATACTCATGGCGGTTGGGAGAAGTCGGGTGTCCGCTCCAGAGCGGAATGCAGTTAAAGAGGAACATCCCGTTATTCACCGCGACCATATTCGCCACCACGGGGTTGCCTTCTGAACTTTTCTGCCCGGATACAGGCGGGGTCCAATCCAGCGTTGAAGTATGGGCGCACCCGGCAAGGAACAATGCCGTCAAAGCGGCGGACAGACATTTTTTCATTTTTTTCTCCCTGATTTTTTCAGCATTTTCTCTGCGGCGGCAACTTCTGATTCCAGTTTTATCAATCTCAACTGCTGCCGTATCATGATTTTTTCCATTTTTTTATTGCGTTCCTGCAATGCAACTATCTGCTGCTGCAATTTGCCGCATTCAGCCTGACCGGCGATTTTTTCCGCGATCTGCTTCTGCAGCATTGCCACGATATTTTCCACAGCTTTATGTCCGGAACTTTCTGCCGGAGTGTACTGCAGATACATTCTGTAACAGTAAAGTGCTTCCAGCGGGTCGTCCAGCTCCTCATCACACAGTTGCGCCAGAGCAAGATACACTTCCGGACGCTCCGGATAGACCGCCACCGCCTGACGGAAATACCTCCTTGCCCCCTGCAAATCGCCGTTTTCCCGCAATTTCGCACCTTTTATCAACAGCGGATTTTTTTCCACCGCCCCTTCCTGACAGCCGCTCAAAAAAAGCGTTACCGCCGTCAGCGCGACTGCTCCCAGAAACCGCAATGCAGCAAGTCCGCAAATGGCGGCGGTTTCCAGCCGCAGTACATACGGCGCAAAATTAAACGGCAGGGCACCGGATTTTTCCATCAATTCGATTTCCTGCGGCGCAAAACCGCCCTCCGGACCGATAAGCAATGCCCTTTGCGTGCCTGCGGCTCCGGGGAGTTTGCCATCCGGAACGACTGCACCATAATATACAGTAATGTTTTCAGATTGCAATCTGCTCAGTGCGCCATGGAGTTTTTCTTCGGGGAAAAGCTGCGGCATAAAGGGATTGCCGGATTGTTTGCACGCTTCGCGCAGCAGCAGATCCCACCGCTCTTTCGGTCCGCCCTCTGCCACAGAACGGATACAATTCAGCGGCCGGATGCTCCACACTCCGAGTTCAGCGGCCTGTTTCAGCATCTGGTCAAGTTTCTGCTTGCGCGGCAGAGCGCAGCAGAGATGCAGTTTAAGTGCCGGTTCACTGAATTCTTTCACCGACTCTATCCGGATGACTCTGCCCGGTTCGACGATGCCGCGGGCGATTTTTCCGGCACCGTCAAGAAGCTCCACTGTATCTCCCGGGGAAGCGCGGAAAACCTTGAAAAGATGCTCCTTTTCCCGGCTCTCTATTTCTGCGAACGCTCCCGCCGGAGGAATGTTTTCACAAAATACCCTGTGCATAAAATTTATCCCGTACCACCATTAAAATTTGAATATCGTGCCGATTTTCCTGCCCATTATTATTCCGGCGGCGACAAGCGTCAACGCCAGAAACACCATCGCCCAGACACCGAATGCACACGCTGATGCCGGACCGCTGCCGAGTATCTGCGACAAATCAAGCAACGCTTTGGTAATGGGGTAAAAAACGCTTTTCTGTGCCAATATCAGTGAATCAGACACTTCCAGCATGGAAAAACTGAAAGCAAACAATCCGCCCACCAGTAAATTCGCCGCCACCAGCGGCAAGGTTATCTTGAAAAGCGTTTTCACCGGTCCCGCGCCGAAGTTGCGCGCCGCATTTTCCAGCTCTTCCGGAGTCTGTTCCAGCCCCGCCCCCACTGCGCGCACCACATATGGTATCCGCCGCACTGCATAAGCTATACCGAGCAGCCACAGAGGATTTTCCACCGGATTGAAAATTTCCCGCGCCCAGGCGTAACGGCCGGTCATGCCGAGATAACCGAATGCTATCACCAGTCCCGGCACCGCCAGCGGCAGCATACTCAATATATCCAGCAGCCACGCTCCACGCAATTTCCAGCGGGTGGAAATCAACGCCGTCAGCACTCCGATACCGACAGCAAGCAGCATCGCCAGAGCTGAATAACGCAAACTGTTGACTATCGACGGCACGACCAACGGATTGGAAAGCGCATTGTCGAAGTGTTCAAGTGTGAAATGTTCCGGCAGCACGCTGTCGTACCAGCGCAGAAAAAATGCCCCACCGGTCAGCGCGATATGCGGCAGAACCGAAAGCAGTGCCACCAGCAGAAACACCGCTGTCGGCAGAAAACGTTTCCAACCGGCAAGCGGCACTCCGCGAGAACCCATGCTCCCTTTTACCGCCGAATTGCCTCCAGACGAACCGAGAAAGTATTTCATCAGTGCGTAAAGCAGCGCGGCAACCGCCAGCATGACCGCGACAAGGGTGTACGGCAGCGGGTTGCTTTCCAACTCGTTGAGTCCGTTGAAAACCTGCACCGGCGTCACCCGGGTGTATCCGAACATCAGCGGCGTACCCAGTTCCGTGAAACTCCACACCAGTACGATACTGCCGCCCGCCAGAAAACCGCTGCGGAGCAACGGCAGACGCACTTTGAAAAATCTCTGCCACCGCGAAGCTCCGAGATTGGCGGCGGCTTCATCCAGTACCGGGTCGATATTCCCCAGAGCAGTTATCAAATTCAAATAGAATATGGGGTAAAGATGCAGTGCTTCAATGATACATACCGAATAAAACCTGCCTGTACCGCCGAGGAAATCAATCCTTTCCAGACCGCAGTTGACCAAAACCGTATTCACCACCCCGTAATGACCGAGTATCTGCTGAAATCCCAACGCCCCGACAAACGGCGGCAATATCATCGGCAGCAGCATCAGAAGCGAACAATACTCCCTGCCCGCAAATTCAAAACGGTCATACAGCAATGCCAGCACCAGCGAAATCACCGCCACTATCGCGGTCGTGACCAGAGCCAGACTCAAACTGTTCAGCAGACCTTCACGGTAGACCGGCGAAAGAAACACCTCTTTGAAAAGCGATATTTCACAGCCGCTCCAAACCACAGTAAAGACCGGCAGCAGCAGAAAAGCTCCGAGAAACAGCGTCAGCACTGCCATAAACAAATATTGCACCATCCGGCGGAAATCCATTCTATCTGCCCTCCTTTGCCAATTTTTCCGCCATGCGGTAGTTGGCGGCGGCATCCGTACTCCACTGCCGCAACACACCTGCGACCTGTGCCGGGGAGTTTTTTTCTGTCACTCTCAATGCGGCGGCGGCTTTTCCGGCATCGCAGTATTCAAAAGGAAGTTTATTGAAATACTTCATTGCTTCCGGCACTTTATCCGGACCTCCGGCAAGCAGTATCGCGTGCCATGCCGACTGCAACTCCTGGCGCGGGTCGAGCATGATGCTTTTTATCACCCGGCTCAACAGCGAATAATACCTGCCCGTCCATTGCGGGCGGTAATGAAAATCCGCTCCGGAAGCATAGGGGTTGTAATCACTGCGGAACATATATTGCTGATACTCTTTTTTGTACAATTCCTGATAAACCGGCGGACGGCTCAAAGTGCTTTTTTCGGGACCGCCGGGGGTACCGGCTTTGAAGCAGTGCATTTTCTGCCCTTCCGGAGAGAGCAGAAAATCGACGAATCTTTCCGCGACCACCCGGTTGGGAGCTCCGCGCAATATCTGCACCGGGTCGGCACTGACCGCAGTGCCGCCTGCGGGCGTGATATAAGTCACTTTGGCCTCCCCGAAACGGTGACTGCTCCAGAGGACTTCGGCAAAACCGTATGTATCAATGGCTGTTCCCGCCGCCGCCTCGCCGGATGCGACATCGCCGACGACTTTGGAAGCGGAATCAGTAACATTCCGGGCGTTGGCAAAAATCTTTTTCAGCAGATTCAAGCCGTTTTTCCAGCCGCTTTCCGGAGAACCCGCCTGTGCCATGCACTGCTGCACCATGATTTCAAAACATTTGTTCGCCGAACCGGATTTGCTGGGGTCGGCAAGCACGATATTGTTGAAAAAACGTGCTTCAGCCAAATCGTGCCATCTCTGCGGCACCCGGCTGTCATCAAGCTCTTTCAGCCGGTCAAAGTTGCATATTATCCCGAATGTGGAAAGCACCACTCCGTAAAAACGCCCCTGTTTGTCATATATCACGTCGCCGCCGAATTCCGCCGGTATCGCACCGGGACGGAAATACTCCGGATGTCTTTCAAAAACTTTGCCGTCCACAGCATAACCGCGTTCAGCCATTCTGCGCTGCTCAAAAACTCCGCCGCCGGCAAACACATCTATGCCGATGCCGACATTTGATGCCAGAAACTTCTGCCGCACCGGATGCGACGCCTGTCGCGGGTCATTGAATACCGCACCGTAGGCACTCTGCCATTTGCCGTTGCTTTTGTCGGCTTCAAATGCCAGACGGAATTCATTGAGAAAGCGGTCATTTATATAGCGGGATATATCTGAAGTGCCTCCGGGAGAACGGAAATCTATCCGCACATCTCTGCCGTACTTTTCGCGGTAATGTTTGCGGAAAGCCGTTTCGTATTCGTCGCGGATGTTTTTGTTGTGGGCGGAAACCACCACCACCACATCGCAACCGTTTTCCGGCGGAGCAAGTTTTTCATCACTGCGGAAATAAAACGGCAATGCCAGAAGCACTCCCAGCAGTAAAAGACATATTGCGATTCGGCGTGCCATACCTTTTTCACTCCATCGCCAGCAGATATTCCGCGTCAAAAGCCAGGAACACCTTATCTCCGGCGCACCGCACCGGGGACGCCGCCTCACTGACCATGAATTCCACACCGCCGGCTTCACATATCCACTGGGTCATATCCCCGCCGAAACTGCCGCGTTTGACCGTTGCCGCAAATGCTCCGGAAGTTTCCGGAGTGCAGAAGCGTATCCTTTCCGGGCGGATGGCGGCACATTCAGCATTTTTCACACCGTTTGCCAGAGGGAATCTGCCGAAAGTACTTTCAAATACCCCGTCAACACTTTTTCCGGCAAAAAAATTGACATCTCCCAGAAATGAAGCACAGAAACGGTTTGCCGGCAGGTCATAGAGTTCACGCGGTGTGCCGAGCTGACAGATACGGCCATCTTTCAGCACCGCCATCCGGTCTGCCATGCTCAATGCCTCCTGCCGGTCGTGGGTGACGTAGATAGCCGTCTGTTTTCTTTCGCGGCAGATGCGGCTTATTTCAGAACGCATCTCATCCCGCAACCTCGCATCAAGATTGGAAAGCGGCTCATCCAGAAGCAGTACCGCCGGCTTGACCGCCAACGCCCGCGCCAGAGCCACCCGCTGCTGCTGACCTCCGGAAAGCGAAGGCACCCGCCTTCCGGCGAAATCCGCCAGATGCACCGTATCCAGCGCGTCGAACACCTCTTTTTTCAACGCTTCACCTTTCACTCCGAGTATCTGCAAGCCGAATGCGACGTTTTCAAAAACATTCAGATGCGGCCAGAGCGCGTAATTCTGAAACACCATTGCCGCCTGACGTTTTTCCGGCGGCAGAGAGGTTATATCCACTCCGTCAAAGCTGATCTTTCCGGAATCCGCTTTCAGCAAACCGGCAAGCACACGCAGCAAAGTGGATTTGCCGCAGCCCGAGGGACCGAGCAGAAAAAACATTTCGCCGGGAGCCACATCCAGCGACAACGAATCCAGTACCGGTCTGCCGGGGACAAAACTTTTACAGATATTTTCCAGTTTTACTGCTGCCATGATACTTCAGAAACCTCCGGGATGGATGCATCCGTCGATATATTCGAGTTTTTCCGGCGAACGCAAAGTGGCGAGAATTTTTATTTCCAGTTGCCGCACCCTTTCCCGCGTCAGGTGCAGTTGTTCACTTATGACTCCCAGCGGCATCGGTTTGCTGCCGAAAAGTCCGAATCGCATGATGATTATCTGCTGTTCACGCTCCGGCAATGTGCCGAGCATATCGTAAAAACGGTCATACAGTATCTTGCGGGCGAGTTCACCCGCCGGTTCGTAAGCGGCACCGTCTGCCACGAGTTCTTCCAGGACTCCGCCGTCATCATCACCGACCGGAGTCTGCAAACTGATAGTCTGCATCGCCATTTTCCGCACGGCACTTATTCTGGCTTCGGGGAGTTCCAGAAATTTTGCCAGTTCGCCGGATTCCGGTTCCCTGCCGTTGAGCTGGATGAATCTCTGTTCGCCGCGCCGGATCTCCTGAATGAGCCGTATCATGTGCATCGGCAGACGGATGACCCGCGACTGGGCGGCGATGGTACGGAAAATCTTGTGCCGTATCCACCATCCGGCGTAAGTGCTGAATTTGAATCCGAGTTTGAAGTCAAAACGGTCAAGAGCTTTGATAAGACCGAGATTTCCCTCCTGAATGAGGTCATTGAGCGAAATCCCGCTGTAACGGTATTTCTGGGCGATGCTGACGACCAGACGCAAATTTGCTTCCACCATGCGGTCACGCAGTTTCTGCTGCAGATGGTAAGCCGCGGCGGTACCGGCAAGCTCGGAAGCAAGTTCCGCTTCATCCATCAGGAGTTTTTCCGCCGCCAGATGCCATCTTGTACGGTCGGATACCGTGAAACCGTTTCTGCCGTGCTTTTTCAGGGAATATCCGGCATTGAGCATTCCGGCGTAACCGTCGATGATGTCGATGTACTCACCAACCATGAAATTCTGTATCGCATAACGGTCAACGACTTCAGAGAGTTTATCCCGCCATCTGCTGCGGCTTGCAGCATCTGAACCGGCAGCGGGATATTCTGCAAGCACGGCAGCTATCTCATCTTTCCATGCGGCAAGCTGTTCCAGCGGCGGACGCTTTCTGCCGTTGAACGAGGAGGGGAGAAACACATCCGGCAGTTCACACTCTCCGGAAATGGCATTCTCTATGAGCATTATCCTTTCCCGTGCCACCAGAGCAAAACGGGAAACCCGGCGGCGCAGCACAGATGAGGCAGTTTCAAAATCTTCACACAGCTTGAAAAGTTCTTCCGGAGAAAGCTGTTCCACTGCAGAAATCTGACGCAAATAACTCTGCAACGCGCCGGAATCACCGTCGCCGTAGAATTGCGCTCTTGTTCTGCTCATAAAACTTTCACTTTCCCCATACCCGGCGGATTTTTTCCAAATCATCCGGCGAAGTCAATTTCATGTTGAACTGCCCGGAAACGACCAGTTCCACCGGAAATCCGGCAAGCCGCATGACCTCTGCATCATCTGTCGGCACCCTGCTGCCGAGTCCGGCATACGCCAGACGGAATTTTTTCAAATCAAACACCTGCGGCGTTTCTGCCTGAAACATCCGCTCTCTGGATACCGGCATTTCTATGTATCTGCCGTTTTCATCAGCCAGTTTCAAACTGTCGACCACCGGCGTCGCGGCTATCGCTCCCCCGCACGCGCGGGCGCGTGAAACCAAACGCTCCAGCAGCTCCTTTCCCGCCAGCGGACGCGCGGCATCGTGTACCGCAACTATCCCCTCTGACAGCGGCAGAGCCGCCAAAGCATTACGCACCGAAGCGGTGCGGCTTTCACCGCCGGGAACAAAGCGGACAACCGTCTGCGGCAGAAATTTCTCTGCCAGAGCGGCATATTCCGCAATACACTCTTTCCCGGCGGCAACAATCAGATTGCCGGGCGCGACCAGCGGAGAAAAGTTGCGGACACTGTGCAGCAATACCGGCAGACCGCCGAGCATTTCCAACAGTTTATTCCTTTCTCCGTACCGCTGCGAACTGCCGCCCGCAGCGATTATCACGCCCAGATCCGGAATCATTTATTTTTTCACCGCCGGACGGGAAATAATGCTCAACGGGTCGAAGTCCGCCGGGCAGAACCCGTTGGGGTTGTGTCTGATCCAGCCCTCGGCGTATTCGCAGAATCCGCAGAGATCTCCCATGATTTTCGCCCGGGAAGCCATATCATCCAGATAGGCATCCATGCCCTGGCTCTCATCGAGCCACTGTTTCTGGGTCTGATGGCAGTTGAGCATCGCCCGCTTGGTCGGGATGGTCGATGTGACATCGACAAACATATCCGGCACGACCGGGCGGTTGAGCTGATCGCACAGCGACAGCGGCAGAGAGTGGTAGACACAGACGTCGCTCATCACCGGTGCGAGGTCTTCCACCCCGCGGAAGTTGCCCATGCCGCGGCAGAATGCGGCACTGGTGGCAAGACGGCCGGCGTTGATGTGATCTTCCATATAATCATAAGGTCCGTGGGTCAGCACGATTTCCGGGTCGACTTCACGGATCACCCGGACGACTTTGGTCAGCTGTTCAGTATTGTAAAAAACTTCCAGGTCGTGAGTGATGGACTCATGGTAGACCGCGCCGATTATCTTTGCCGCTTCAATGGCTTCTGAACGGCGGCGGGCGGCGAGTTCACTGTGGGAAAGCATATTGCCGCCGAGTGCACCGTCGGCAATATTCATGTAATGGATCTCATATCCGGCCTCTTTCAGCCGGATAAGAGTTCCCGCCATCATAAATTCAATGTCGTCGGGATGCGAAGCGACAGCAATTGCACGTTTAGCCATGATCAATGCATCTCCACATCACAAACGCCGAATCCGGGACGGTAGAAGTTGAACACCACATCATCGTGGTCACTCAACAGTGACATCGGCACGGCACTGTCGGCGATTTTCTGCGAAATCATAAATGTGGTCAGACGCATACCGAAAGGATTGTCGTGGTGTCCCGGATGCCAGATGGAAACGCGGTCGCTTTTCCAGGTCTGCACCGGACCGACGGTGAATGCACGGCTCGGCACATTCTGCACGGTGCCGCCGCCGGAAGTACGGGCATTCTGAATAAGAGTGATGGGATGCAGTTCGACCAGACGGGTTCCTTTCTGACGGTACTCTTCCGGAGTCGGCGGATTGTCTTTGTAAGCTCCTTCGCGGCGGACGGGGTCGTTGAACGCCCAGTGTTTGGTTTCGCCCTGACCGCCCTGCATCAGCAGACATCTGGCTTCATCGTAGGATTTTTCGTAAGCGGCGAGATCACCGGCGGGGAAGTGCATGTTTTCTTCCGGCATACGCAGTTCCGGACGGATGCGGCTGAAGCAGAGATCCCAGTCGGCTTTGGCAAAACCAAGCGGAAAATCCCTTCCGGCAGGCACGTCGCCGTCCAGAGCCCATTCATCCATGCCCCAGAAGTGGGCGTGTTTCAGATTCAGACCGGTCTCGTTGACGATCTGGGCGACCAGCGGGAGCTGTTCGGTCGGACCTATGGGACCGCAGATACCGCAGGGATTGTCCGCAGTGGCTTTTTTCCAGCAGTTGATATATTCCAGTGCTTCAGCGCAGTAGAACTCCTGCAGGGTGTCGAAAAGGTTGATTTTGAAACCGGGACGTTCAAAACTTTTCAGATTGTCGATGGTGATCCGGGCGGCGGCATCGAGAATCTCGCGGTCGAGGGTCGTGTAATCCCACCAATCGGCGGAAATCTTGGAATAAGCTCTCATTTTCTACTCCTTGTTTTATTTATCAATAAGGGCTTGCACTCTTTCAAAGTATCACCGCACTGCACTTTTTGCAAGTTTCTGCGGATGATTATTCTGTTTTTTCTCCAAAAATCCGGATTATTTCCCCTCCGGCACGCACCGGACAATGCCCGGAGTGGCGGCAAAAGGGCATCCACAGCACGCGCCGGTCACGGTCATACAGCAGCGGCAGGACCGGATACGCCGGTATCTTGCGGCCGATGCGGAGTTTTTTGACCTTTACCGGCTCTTTGGCACCGAAAGGCAGCATCACATCACCCGGAAGCGGCGCACCGACGGTCACTTTTTCCGGAAAAGAACCGGCATCAAAATATGCTTCATCCGGCAGGACCTGTTCCGGGATGCTCCTGACATATTTCACCCGCAGACGGCAGTTGTTCCAGATGATTTCCGGAAACTCTTTCCAGTGCCACACGACTTCCGCCGGAGTGTCATCTGCGGGAAATATCCTGTTTCCGGCAAAGCGCAAAGTGCGTTTCCCATCCAGAGGCAGACAACCGCTGCTCCCGGCGGACACCGCCGCGGTGAAACGCTCAAATGAAGCCGCACTTACCGGAGAATCATCATGGAAAAATTCTTTGCACAGCAATCGCAGCATACGCACACCAAGCGCACTTTCACCGGCATAATTCCGCCAGAAATCAACTGTACAATGCCCATCACCGGCATCGTTGAAATATGTAAAAGCCATCCGGTCAAGCACAGCGGCATCTTCAGAGAGGTTTTTCAACGTCTGCACCACCGCGTTTCTGCCGCCGGGAAAAATTTCATACAGCTCCGGCAGAATGCGGTTCCGCAGGGCATTGCGGCTGTAATCACAGTTGAGATTGCTGGAATCAACCGCCCATGAAACCACTCCCCGCGCCCGGAGAAAATCTTCCACTTCCGCCCGGCTCATATCCAGCAGCGGCCGGAAAAACTTCACCCCTTCGACGACAGAATTTTTCTGCAACCCGGTCAAACCGGAAACATTGCTCCCCCTGCCGATGCGGAGAAACATATTTTCGATGCAGTCATCCTGATGATGACCGGTCACAACTACCGGATTTTTATATTTCCGGCACAAATCTTTCCATGCCGACAGACGGGCACAGCGGGCGCGGGATTCAAGATTTGCCCCGGGAGCGATGTCAAGGTCGATGGCAAGAAACTCCACATTTCTCTCTGCGGCAAAAGCGGCGGCATTGACCGCTTCGCTGTCAGATTCACTGCCGCGCAGATGGTGGTTGAAGTGAACTGCAACTGTCTGCAGAGCCTGTTCACGCAGATTTTCCAACGTCCACAACAATGCAGCAGTGCTGTCGGCACCGCCGGAAAATCCGATCAGATATGTATTTTTCTCCTGATTCATTTGCAATTCCGCCTTTCACGTTCTATAATATATACCGGACAGGAAATTATGCAAAGAAATTTGACAATATCCCGGAATAAAAATCGGCAGCGGCAACGAGCCGCCGCGGAACTGTCGCGCCCCCCGGACTTGTCACGGCGCAGCGAAGACGGATGGTAAAAAACGGTTCGATTTTTACCGGCTTGCCGGGGCATAACTTTGTGCGGCGACCGGTACAAAAAACGGTCTGATTTCTACCGGTGAATGTATTGCGGAGCAAGGAGCGAAGTCAAACCGAAGCAATGACAAAGGAGTGCAGTAAAGTCTGCCCGATTGAGTTATTGACTGAATGTTTGACGGGAGATTGTCCGCAAGACGCCACCGACGGTAAAAGTTTAATCTATTAAAGAAAGGTAAAAAAATAATGGCATATATAGTCGCCGCCACCGGCAACAAACACAAAGTTGAAGAATACCGTCAGCTCCTCGACGGTCAGAATATCGAATTGAAATCCCTCCTTGACTATCCCGGTTATCCCGAACCGGAGGAAAACGGTTCCACATTCAAAGAAAACGCTTCAATCAAAGCTCTTGCCGCCTGCAAATACTGCGATGTACCGGCTTTTGCCGATGACTCCGGTCTGGAAGTCGCCGCGCTCGGCGGCAGACCCGGGATACACTCCTCGCGTTACGCCGCCACCGATGCTGAACGTATCGCCAAACTCCTGGATGAACTCAAAGACGTTGAAGACCGCTCCGCCCGTTTCGTCTGCGTTATCGCCATTGCGGTCAACGGTGAAGTCATTGAAACCTTTGAAGGCGAAGTCCGAGGAAAGATCCTCAATGCCCCGCGCGGTGAAAACGGTTTCGGCTACGACCCGGTTTTTCAGCCGGAAGGATTCGACAAAAGTTTTGCGGAACTTTCGCAGGAGGAAAAAAACCGGATCAGCCACCGCGCCAGAGCCTACGCCAAAGCTGTGGAATTTGTCGAGGATGAAATGTCCATTCTCGATGATGAATTCTGAATGAAACACACTCCCGATTCACTCAACACCCGCATCATCCGTACTGCTGTCGACTGGAGCGGTGCGGATCTGGTGCTGGCTGATTTCCTTGCCGGCAGATTCACCTACCGCACCCGCGAGGAGTGGTGCGCCAGAATAAATTCCGGCGAAATAACTCTCAACGGCAGAAATGTTCCGCCGGAAATCCTGCTGAATCTGCACGACATCATCGAATACCGCCCCGGCGACATCGTGGAACCGGCGGCGGATACGGATTACCGGATCCTCCATGAAGATGACTCGGTGCTGGTCATTGACAAACCGGGCAATCTGTGTATGCACCCGGCGGGACCGTTTTTCAAAAACACGCTCTGGCACCTGCTCTGTTCCCGTTTCGGGGAGATCCACTTTATCAACCGGCTCGACCGGGAAACCAGCGGAGTGCTGCTGGCGGCAAAAAACAGAGAAACGGCGAAAAAGTTTGCTCAAGGCAGAGGAGTGAGTGCCAAAAAATATCAGGTTCTGGTCCACGGTGATTTTCCGGAAAAGCTCGCCGCCGCCGGATTTCTGTACCGTGCGGGGGGAGTTATCCGCAAAAAGCGCACATTCAGTTTCACCATACCGGAAAATCTCCCGTATGAGAGTGCCGATACCGTGTTTCATACGCTCAAGCGCGGCGGCGGCTTCTCCCTGTTGCAGGCGGAACTTGGCACAGGCAGGATGCACCAGATACGGGCGACGCTTTTTTCACTGGGATTTCCGGTGGCTGGCGACAAACTTTACGGTGTGGATGAAACTTTCTATCTGAAACAGCGCAGTGATGAGCTGGATGACCATGACCGGGGGAAACTGATTTTTTCCCGGCAGGCTCTCCACTCCTGCGAGCTGGAATATCTCGACCCGGCAGACGGCACAGTGCGGTGCTTCACATCGCCATTGCCGGCAGAACTGGCGGATTTCGCGGCAAAGATGTGACACCGGCAGCTTGCATATCGCCGTTTGCAACAGTATATTATGCTCCTGAAACAGAGAAGGATTTTTATTATGGACGAAAAAGAACTCACCCCGGAATTGCAGTCACAGCTTGACGAAGTGGAAAAAGAAGTGGAAAAAAACGCTGCCGGAGAAAAACGCTTTGACCCGCAGAAAGGGGTCTGCATGGGATTGCTCTGTTTCGGATTGTTTTTTGTTTTCGGCGTGGTGATGAGAGTACCGGTCTGGAATGCGATCGGATTCGGTTTCATCGGCGGGCTCGTGGGTTTTGCCTGCGGGACCTGTCAGCGTCCTGTCAAAAAATGAGAGAATTGGCGTTTCACAACGGCACATTGACACTTTCCGGAAGCATGGATGTTCCGGAACCGCTGAAAAAATGGCTCGTCCCCGATCCCCGCAGCGGACTCTGCCGCGCCAGAGCGTGTGATTACGCTGAAATCGTCATGGCACTGCTCCGGAACAGAGTCGACTTCAAAGATTCCGCACGGCAGTACAATACGCTCAAATTGCAGCAGCACGCCCGGATCTCCCCGCGTCCACACCAGAGCAAAGCTCTTGAAGCGTGGAAAAATCATCATTGCCGCGGCATTGTTTCCCTGCCTACCGGTGCGGGCAAAACCATTCTGGCGATGCTGGCGATGGCACATATTCAGCGGTCGACATTGATACTTGTGCCGACCATTGACCTGCTCACCCAATGGTGCGGCGTCATTGAAGGGTTCTTTCATTACACTCCGGGGATGCTCGGCGGCGGTTCGCGGGAAATAAAGGACATTACAGTAAGCACTTATGATTCCGCGCTGTTGAATATCGAATACATCGGCAACCGTTTCGCGTTTCTTATTGCGGATGAGTGCCATCATCTGCCTTCACCGGAAAACCGCCTCTGTGCGGCAATGGCGACAGCTCCTTTCCGGCTGGGGCTTTCCGCGACACCGGAACTGCCGGAAGAGTACGCTTCTGTCATGCGCGACCTCATGGGCAGAACCGTCTGCGAAATAAGCATCACCGAACTTGCGGGCAAGGTGCTTTCTCCGTATGAAGTCAAACAACTGCACGTGACGCTTTCCGGAGAGGAGGCCGCCGAATACAACCGCAACCGGGCGGTATACACCGGATTTCTGCGCCGCTGGGGGATAGATTTTTCCCGCCCGTCGGGGTGGGCGGATTTTCTCATCACCTCATCGCGGATGCCGGGCGGCAAAGAGGCGTTTCAGGCGTTCCTCGCGCAACGGCGCATCGCCCGTGCCGGCAGAGCGAAACTGGATGCCGTGGCACAGATAATGCTCCGGCACAAAGGCGAAAGTACGATAATTTTCACCGCCGACAACGATGCCGCTTACGAAATCGGCAGAAAATTTTCGCTCCCGGTTTTGACCCATCACACCAAAGCCGCAGAAAGAAAGGATTTCCTTGACCGGTTCCGTTCCGGGGAGTATCCGGTGCTGGTCACCAGCAAAGTGTTGAATGAGGGTGTCGATGTGCCAGCCGCCGCCGTGGGAATAATCGTTTCCGGCTCCGGCAGTGTCCGCGAACACGTTCAGCGGCTGGGGCGGATTTTGCGTCCGGCACCGGGAAAACCGCAGGCAGTGCTGTACGAATTGGTCAGTGCCAACACTTCCGAGGAATCCACCAGCGAAAGAAGACGCGCCCACACCGCCTACCGGAGGCACAAATGCTGAATAAGGAAATGCTTTCATACCGCATAGTTTCCGGCAGGGCAAAACCCCGTTTTATTGACACGGATTCCCCGGAAATGCTCGCGCTGGCGGAAAGATTCATTTTTCTCTACTCCCATGCCGCCGTTTCCGCCATGCGCCGGGGCGAACTCAACTCTGCCGCCGCGACCATGCTCCGCAGTGAGGCGGATATGAAAACGGCTTCCGGCATCAATAAACTGCTTCTTGACCGCACGGAATTTTCCGCAGTGGAAAACCGGGATTATCCGGCAGAAAGACGGAATATTTTTCTCGGCTCGGCGGCACTGCTCAAATCCGGCACGCTCCCGGACGCGCCGCCGTGGGATATTTACGGAGATCTGCCCGATTTTGAAGTCGTCACGGCATGGAAAAACATTTCGCCGCAGGCGTTGCTGCACCGCTACAATCTGGCACAGGCGCAGGGATTGCTGTTTTTTGCGGAAAAACTTGACTTCACCGTCAACGCCCCCGACCCGGCGGAGTTGCGCAAACTGCTCAAAGCGGTGAAGTTTTTCCGGTTGCTTGCCCGCTTCACTGCCGGAAAGAACGGCTCTCTCCATGCGGAAATAAGCGGTCCGTTTTCTCTTTTCGGACCGACGGTGAAATACGCACTCAATCTCTCCTGTCTGCTCCCGGCACTGGTCAATCTGCCGCAGTGGAGCATGAGTGCCGCGCTCAAACTCAAAAACCGGGAACTCACACTGAAACTCGACCACAAAAGCGGTCTGGTTTCCCACTACCGCTCCCTCGGCGGCTATATCCCGGAGGAAATAAAGGTGTTTCACCGCCAGTTCGCCGCCCGGAAAAGTGCGTGGCAGATAACCGGAGAAACACCGTTCATCGACGGCGGGGAGCAGGAGATCGTTTTCCCGGATTTCACGTTTGTCTGCTCTGAAAACGGCAAAACCGTCCACGCCGAACTCTTTCACCGCTGGCACGCCGCCGCGCTGGACAAACGCATCGCACTGCTGAAAAAAAATCCGGATCTGCCACTGATTCTCGGCATTGAAAGAAGCCTCGTGCCCGATGCGGAAACTCTGGCGGAAAAGTTTTCCGATGCCCCGCATCTGGCGCAACGCTGTTGGCTTTTCCGCGATTTTCCGGGTGTGGAAAGCACCTTGCGCGTACTGCAGAAACACGCTGAAACCGCGAAATAACTCTTGCAAAAGAGCCGTTGCGGCACTATATTATGGGTAATCCGGCACTCTGCGGATGGTCGGATTGGCTTTTTGATAACGGTTTTACAAGGGCTCTCTCCGACGTGAGCAACCCCGCGGTGGTTCGCGGCTCTGTGAATGTAGGAAAACGCTCTGAATGCAAGCGCACTGCGAGGCGGTTGCCGCCGAGCGCGCAGACCGGATGCGAATGTACTGCGCGAGCGACAGCGAAGCAGCAGCGGCAAGCGCAAGCGCCGCCAGATGAGCGGAGGGCGAGCATTTAAGCCGCGAGCGATGCCGACTGCAAGTCGGCGAGCGCAGGCGCTGTAATAAAGATGGAACAACCACTCACATCCGCTTACGCACACACTGTCGACCAAGCCCGACAAACTGGAGGGCGCGACACCTCGCGGCGGCACGTTGCCGCAAAGGTGAGAGTTTGAGAGAGGAAAACGGGAACCGGTTGCCTCTCTCAAGCAGAATTACACCCTGCAAGCCAATGCACGCTATCAAAAATTCAAGTTAAACGCCCGCAGACTGCAAAAATAAAAAACGACGGTAAAGATTTATTATAACTTCAGATATATATTTCAAGGAGAAAAAAGAAAATGGCAAAAGGCACACTGGTGCAGAAAATCATTTCTGCCCATCTCATTGGCGGTGATCCGGCGAAAGACACCCAGCTCCGCATAAAAATCGACCAGACTCTGACGCAGGATGCCACCGGCACCATGGCGTATCTGGAACTGGAAGCGATGAAAACTCCGCAGGTCGCCACTGAAGTATCTGTTTCCTACGTTGACCACAACATGATGCAGAACGGTCCGGAAAACCGCAACGACCACCTTTATCTGCAGACTGTCGCCGCTGAAAAAGGCGTTATTTTCTCACCTCCGGGCAACGGCATCTGTCACCAGCTCCATCTGGAGCGTTTCGGCAAACCGGGCAAGACCCTTATCGGTTCTGACAGTCACACCCCCACCGGCGGCGGCATCGGCATGATCGCCATCGGTGCCGGCGGTCTGGATGTTGCTCTGGCGATGGCGGGACAGCCTTTTACGATTCCGACTCCGAAAATCGTCGGCGTCAAACTCACCGGCAGGCTCCGTCCGTGGGTGGCGGCAAAAGATGTGATTTTGAAACTGCTTTCGATTCTGACCACCAAAGGCAACGTCGGTTCCATTGTGGAGTATTTCGGTGACGGTGTGAAAGATTTGAGTGTGCCCCAGCGTGCGACCATCACCAACATGGGCGCGGAACTGGGCGTCACCACCAGCATATTCCCCTCGGACGAACGCACTGCGGAATTTCTCCGCCGCCAGAACCGCGCGGCGGATTACACTCCGCTTGCGGCGGACAGTGATGCTGAATACGATTCGGTTGTGGAAATCGACCTTTCAACTCTCGAACCGCTTGCCGCCTGTCCTTCCAGTCCCGACAATATCAAAACCGTCCGTGAACTTGACGGCATCAGCGTCGGTCAGGTGCTTGTCGGCAGCTGTACCAACGGCGGATACCGCGATCTGGCGATGCTTGCCATGGCACTGAAAGGGCGCAAAATCCATCCGGATGTCACATTCGGCATCGCTCCGGGCAGCCGTCCGGTGCTGGAAATGCTCTGCGCCAACGGTATGCTCGGCGATCTGGTCGCCGCCGGTGCGCGTATTCTTGAAGTCGGCTGCGGTCCGTGCATCGGTCAGGGGCAGAGTCCGGCGGATGGCACAGTGACGGTGCGTACATTCAACCGCAACTTTGCCGGACGCAGCGGCACGAAAGGCGACCGGAGCTATCTTGTCAGCCCCGAAGTGGCACTGGCGGCGGCACTGACGGGTAAATTCACCGACCCGCGCGATCTGGGGATCGAATTTCCGGAAGTAGCGGAGCCTGAAATCTACACCGCCGATGACGCCCACTTCCAGATGCCGGTTTCCGGCAGAGGCATCATCCGCAAACCCACCATCGGCGAACCGCCGGTCAACAGCGCACTGCCGCAGAATATCGACGGCGTGGTTGTTATCAAAGTCGGCGACAAAATCACCACCGACCACATCATGCCCGCCGGTGTCCATCTGAAACTGCGGAGCAATATCCCGGCATACAGCAAAGTTGTGTTTGAATGTTTTACTGAAGCTGGCAAACCCTCCTTTGCCGAACGCGCCGCCGCAGTGCGTGATGCCGGCAGACACGGTGTCATCATCGGCCGCGACAGTTACGGTCAGGGTTCCAGCAGAGAACACGCCGCCATCTGCCCGATGTACCTCGGCATAAAGGTCGTGGCGGCTCTGGCTATCGAACGCATCCACCGGGCGAACCTGATAAACTTCGGTATCGTGCCGCTGATTTTCAAAGATGCCGCCGATTACGATGCCATTGCTGAAAACGACAATCTGGTATTTGAAAATCTGCCGGAACAGCTTGCTCCGGGCAGTACCGTCAGTGCTGTGCTGAAAAAGGCCGACGGTGGTGAAAAAGTGATATCATTCACCCATCCGCTGTCAGCAGAGGATATCCGTCTGGTCAAGGCAGGAGGCAGGCTCAACTGCTGAAAGTTTCACAATGTGATACTTCAGGTGAAATTTCCGGATATTCTCCGACTTTGATTTGCCATTTGCCTTTTCTCTGGCTAAATTTATAGGTGCATAAACGACATTATTGTCAATTTTTTCATAAACGGCGTAAACAACCGCCACAAAAAGAAAGGTAATAAAAAAATGAAAAAATCCCGTGGATTTACACTCATCGAGCTGTTGGTCGTTATCGCGATCATCGCTATCCTCGCCGCCATGCTGCTGCCGGCTCTGCAGAGCGCCCGTGAACGCGCCCGCCGTGCCAACTGCACCAACAACTTGAAACAGCTGGGTCTGGCTTTCATGCAGTATGCCCAGGACAACAAAGAAAAAATGCCCTCCGGCAAAATGCAGACCAACAAACCCGAAGATGCTGCCGGTGCCGCAAAAACCGAATTTGAATATGACCGTGCGACTTTCACCGCCACCAAAGGTCCTGCCGCCGCGATGAACATCATCCGTTACGGCGAATATCTGAGCGATGGCAACATGTTCGTCTGCCCGAGCAGCAGTGCCACCGGTCAGGATGATGCCAACAAAGATATGTCTTTTGAAAAAGTTGATGACAACGTCACTTTGAGCTACACCTACAGCTATGTTTCCGGCGGCAGCTACACTGACTCCGCCATCGCAGCCGACATCGACGGCAGCACCACAGTCGGTGGTATTGCTCAGGGCACCCCGAACCACACCAACTATGGTAACATGCTCTTCTTCGACGGTCACGTTTCCGGCTTCAACGGCAGCACCTGGTGCAGCAAAGCCAACTCCGGTTACACCGAGTTCACCGACAGCAAAATGTCCACGACTACTGCTCTGCCGGGTAACACCATCGAAGACTGATTCTGAAATTTCAGAAACGGTAATTCAACCGGAGAAACGTCAAACGTTTCTCCGGTTTTTTATACCTTGAAAAAAAAGATGCCGCCGACTTGTCACGGCAAGCAAAGACGGAAAGTCAGATGGTATCACAACAAGAAATAAAAAAAGGATTGCTTTGAATATGAGAAAAAATTTCGGTCCGCAGCAGTGGCTTTATCCGATGCCCGTGCTTGTTATCGGTACTTATGATGAAAACGGCGCGCCCGATCTGATGGTCGCCGCCTGGGGCGGTATCCACGACACCAATCAGCTTGCCGTCTGCATCGACCCCGGACACAAAACCGCCGCCAATATCCGCAACAATAAATATTTCACTGTCAGCATCGCCACTGCGGACAAAGTCGCTGAATGTGATTACACCGGCATCGTTTCGGCGAATGATGAACCGCAAAAAATCGCCAAATCCGGTTTCCATATCGAAAAATCCGCTAATATCAATGCGCCGCTGGTTTCGGAACTGCCGATGGCTCTGGAGTGCGAAATGGTGAGTTTCGATGAAAAAACCGGCTGTACGGTTGCCAATATCCTGAATGTCTGTGCGGATGAAAAAATTCTGGATAAAAACGGCAATATTTCACCGGTCAAACTTGCGCCGCTCTGCTTTGACCCGGTAAATCACACTTATCTTGCGCTGGGAGCAGTTGCCGGCAAAGCATTTGCTGACGGCAAAAAACTTTTCTGATCATTTGCCGGTCAGCAGGAATTTTTTCCGGGAAATTATCAGCGCACCGCCTGAAATCAGCATCAACATCAGCAGAAACGGGAAATAACTGCCGCAACGGACAAAGAGAGTTTTTTGCGGATATTTTTCCAGTGTGACCGTCACCACACCGGCGGCACTCTCGCGGAGCAGTTCCGGGCGGTCGGCTTCAGAACCGATATATTGGTGAAAAACACCCTGCGGAGAAACGACTCCGGAACCGCCGTTGTTGCCGCACCTTATCATGGGCAGACCGGTTTCCACCGCGCGCATAACGGCGTTGGCAAGGTGCTGTTCCGGTTCGCTGCTGCGCGGATACCAGACGTCGTTGGAAAGTGCCGTCAGCACATTTGCCCCGTTACGCGCCAGACCGGCAGTGACGTATGAAAAGACCCCTTCATAGCAAATCACCACCCCGGCACGGACACCGGGAATGATTTCAAGCGGCATAAGTTCTTTGCCGTCAGTCAAATCCCTGCCCATGTCAAAGGCTTCTATCATAAATTCCGGCAGATATTTGCGGAAAGGCACATATTCGCCGAAAGGCACCCGGTGAAATTTGTCATATTTGCCGGCAACTTTGCCGTCTGTGCCGATAAGCAGTGCGCTGTTGGTCATGCCGGATGTGCGGTCGGCGGCAAAATCCAGTGTTCCGATAAGCAGCGGCACTTTCAAGAGAGGTGCAAGCGATTGACGGTAAAAACCCGCCAGCGGTGCGGCACTGCGCAACGGTATGGGTATGGCACACTCCGGCCAGAAAACCGCATCCGGGCTCTTTTCTTTGAGCAGTTTTTCCGTCATGCTGCTGTATGTATTCACCGCCATCATCACTTCCGGTTCGGTGAAACGGCGCATTTGCGGCATATTTCCCTGAATAAGTGCCGCATTGAATATCACCGGTTCGCGGAATTTTTCCGCAGAAGAGAGTTTTACCGCACCATATCCCAATGCCGCCGCCCAGAGCAGTACCGCAGTCATCAATGCGGGAATACCGCTTTTTCTGCGGCGCAAAGCATATATCCCCGCCGCCGCGGCAACAAGCAGAAAGCTCACTCCATACCTGCCGGTCAGTTGCGAAATCTGCATGACAGGAGGAAATTTCCACATCGTGACACTCAAATCATTCCAGACAAAAAGCCGGTATCTGCTCCACTCCAGAACCGTGAAAAGTGCCGCCGCCGTCAGAAAAAAGAGCAATTCCTGCAAATACGGCGGAAATTTTTCCCGCTTTATCCCCCGGCTGAACCAGCCGAGCAGCCAGGTATACACCGCCGCCCACAACCCCAGCACCGGCGCAAGCAGAAACGGCACTGCCGGATGGATCTCCCGCAGAAACCGGCAGGAAAAAAATGCCCATGCCCAGCCCCAGAGCCAACCGCAGAAAAAACGGTATTTCCCGGAGTGGTTTTCAGCAGTAAAAAAGAGGATCAGCAGTGAAATCATCACCGCAAAACCCAGATTGTATGGCGGCAGACTGGCGGCATAAAGTATGCCTCCGGCAATACACGCCAATGGGGTCAGACGCCGGTAAAGCGTGGATGCGGCACGAAATTCAACAGTGGACGATTGAGGACTCATAAGCTGTCAGATTTCTTCCACACCGGCTCCGAGAGCGCGGAGTTTTTCCGGCAGTTTCTCATATCCGCGGTAAATCACATCCGCCCGGTCGATGCGGCTTTCGCCGTCAGCACAAAATGCGGCAATGACCATCGCCATTCCCGCCCGTATATCCGGACTGGACATGGATGTCGCATGAAGTCCGGATCTGCCGGTTATCACCACCCGGTGCGGGTCACAGACAATGGCATTTGCGCCCATACCGATAAGACGGTCGACAAAATAGATGCGGCTTTCAAACATTTTTTCAAAAAACATCACCGTGCCGCGGCACTGGGTCGCCGCCACGATGGTACAGCTCATCATATCCGACGGATACTGCGGCCAGGTCCCGTCAGAAATCTGGGGGATGTGTCCGCCGAAATCCGGTTCTATTTCCCCCTGCTGACCGGGAGCAAAATGCAGATGGTCCTGATAAAGTTCGACTTTCAGCCCCATTTTTTCAAAAACCCGGTGCAGCATCCAGTAGTGGCGCAAAACAGTACCTTTGACCGTGACTTCCGTACCTGTCGCCGCTGCCAGCGCAAGAAAACTTCCCGCTTCGATGTGGTCTCCGGCAACGGTATGGGTACAGCCGCGGAGTTTTTCCACACCGTCAATGACCAGTGTGTTGCTGCCTGCTCCGGAAATTTTTGCACCCATGGCGTTGAGCATTTCCGCAAGGTCCTGCACGTGCGGTTCGCAGGCGGCATTGTAAAGCGTGGTGCGTCCGGCGGCGGTCACGGCGGCAATGATTATCTGCTCTGTGGCAGTAACGCTTGCTTCGTCAAGAAAGAGTTCTCTGCCGGCAAGACCGCATGGAGCATGGAAACTGTAGATGTGCGTTTCCGGTCCCATGACTGCGCCGAGCTTGGTCAATCCGTAAAAATGCCCGTCCAGCCGCCGTCTGCCGATAACATCGCCGCCGGGCGGATAGAGCACCGCTTTGCCGCAACGGGCGAGCAGCGGCGCGGCAAAAAGAATACTGGTACGGTTGCGCGAACACAGTTCCCGGGAAATTTCTGCGGTTTTCACTTTTGTACAGCGGAAACGGAGAGTGTTTTTTTCAAAAGTGAATTCCGCGCCGAGTTCACCGGCGATATCCAGCATGGTGCGGACATCAAGAATATCCGGCACATTGTGCAAAACCATTTCCTCATCAGTAAGCAGCAGCGCAGCGATCATCGGCAGAACGGCGTTTTTATTGCCGGAAACGCTCACGCATCCGCCCCGGATGCTTCCTCCTTTTACGAGCAAACTTTTCACCGGGCTTCTCATTTATCTTTTTTCTCCATAAAAATATTATCACCTCTGTCACGGATAAGTTACCATGAAAATGAGGTTTTTTCAAGTAACAGATTGCAAATTTCCGGAAAGAGAATTATATTTTATGGAAGTTATGGAAAGAAATTTTAAAAAACTCTGCCGCCTTGCCGGTGAAACCATCGTCCGTTACCGTCTGATTTCAGACGGTGACCGCCTCCTTGTCGGCGCATCCGGCGGCAAGGACAGTTTCATGCTGCTCCATCTGCTTGACCATCTGAAGCAGGTCGCGCCGGTAAAGTTTGACTTCCGTGCGGCAACTTTTGACCCGGGATTTCCCGGTTTCGGCGCGGAAATCACCGCTGACTACTGCCGCCGGCGCGGCTGGGAACACCACAATATCGCGGTAAATATCCCGGCGGTCATAGCGGATAAAAAAATGGCGGATAATCCGTGTATGCTCTGTTCACGCCTGCGCCGCGGAAATCTTTACCGCCTTGCCGGGGAACTGCAGTGCAACAAACTTGCCCTGGGCCAGCACCTTGATGATGTCATAAGCAGTTTTCTGATGAGTATGTGCCGCGGTCAGGGGTTGACTTCGATGGCTCCTCTGGTCAAACCGCAGAATCCCGCCCATCCGGCGGTCATCCGTCCGCTGGCACTGATTCCGGAAGAGCTGATTTCTGAATGTGCAAAATCTTTTGACTTCCCGGAAAAAAGCGGAAAATGCGCGTATGAAAAGCAACTGAAATCCGGCGACCGGGCATATTTTTCCGATCTGGTAAAAGAGTTGTCCCGGCGCATCCCCGGATTTTACGGCAATGCTGCCAACTCTCTGGGCAAAGTCGAACTTGAACACCTGCTCATCGCGCCCGGCACGCAGGATTGAGTGCAAGACGCCGCCGCAGTTCAAATGCCTGCGAAATACTCTATCGTCTTTTTCAGACCTTCACGTAGCGGCACTTCCGGACGCCAATTCAAGAGTTTTTCCGCTTTGGCAATATCCGGTTTACGCTGACGCGGGTCATCCTGCGGCAGAGGACGGAATACCAGTTTGCTGTTGGAATTGGTAAGTTCAATGATGTTCTGCGCCAGTTCCAGCATGGTAAATTCGCCCGGATTGCCCAAATTCACCGGTCCGGGGCATTCACCGGGAGCCGCCATCATTTTCATCAGTCCGCTTATCAAATCGCTGACGAAACAGAAACTTCTGGTCTGGGTCCCGTCGCCGAAAATCGTAATATCCCTGCCGTGCAATGCCTGCATGATAAAATTGCTCACCACTCTGCCGTCATCCGGCTGCATCCGCGGACCGTAAGTGTTGAATATCCGCACGATCCTTGTATCCAGACCGCACTGCATACGGTAACAGCTGAAAAGCGTTTCCGCACATCTTTTGCCTTCATCATAGCATGAGCGCACACCGATCGGATTGACATTGCCCCAATACTCCTCGACCTGCGGATGCACTGCCGGATCACCGTACACTTCACTGGTGGATGCCTGCAGGATCCTGGCTTTCAGCCGCTTGGCCAGACCGAGCAGATTTATTGCTCCGTGGACACAGGTTTTGACGGTCTGCACCGGGTCACGCTGATAATGCACCGGAGAAGCCGGACACGCCAGATTGTAAATTTCATCACACTCCATGTAAAGCGGAAATGTCACATCGTGCCGGATAAATTCAAACCGGTGATCATCCATCAGATGATAGATGTTGCTTTTGCTCCCGGTGAAAAGATTATCCACGCAAATGACTTCATTGCCTTCTTTGAGCAGTGCTTCACACAGATGCGACCCCAGAAAACCACTGCCGCCGGCGACCAGAACGCGCTTCATCCCCCACGCGCTCCTTAAAAATCCGTCAGTGACTGCACACACGCCCACAGCGGAGTATGCAAATCAAGTTTTTTCCGCTGTCTGGTCGCCAGTGCGATCGGCACATGGGTGAATTTGCCCGCCCAGTGACCGACCATCACATCGGTTTTGCCCGCCATTGCGGCATGGGCGGCACTCTGGGCAAGCATGGCGCAGAAAACTGCGTCATCCCCCTCGGCGCGGACGCTCCGGATGGTATAACCGAGATCGAAATATTTGAGGTTGAGTTCAACATTCTGCTTTTTGAAATACTTTTTGATCTCATCTTTGAGCAGAATACCGATGTCGTTATGCAGAATGTTGCCGGAAGCATCTTTCTGTCTTTCAGTATTCTCAAACAGATTCTGACCGGCACCTTCAGCGACGATCATCACCGCGTGATGTTTTTTATTCATGCGGTTGAGCAGATGCGGGAGCAGCCCCTCTGAACCGTCTTTGCCATCCAGCGAAAACGTTTTTTCCGGAATCAGACAGTAGTTGATGTAGGGGTTGGCAAGCGCGGTGTAAGCAGCGATAAATCCGCTGTCGCGCCCCATGACTTTTATCAGAGAAAGCCCGTTGTAAGCTCCCTGTGCTTCATTGTGTGCGCCGCTGACGAACTGTTCCGCTCTGCGGACGGCGGTGGAAAATCCGAATGTCTTGTCGATGAATGAGATGTCATTGTCAATAGTTTTCGGAATAGCCACCACACTGATAGGCAGTTGACGGGCGAGTATCTCTTCAGCTATCTCATGGGCACAGCGGCTGGTACCGTCACCGCCGATGCAGAAAAGCAGATTGACTCCGAGCCGTTTGAGAGAATCAACAATCAATCCGGTATCCTCCGCCCCCCGGCTGGAACCGAGAATGGAGCCGCCTTTATCATGGATGTCATCCACGACTTCCGGAGTCAGCCGCACCGGAGCGAGATTGCGCGCCGGATTCAGACCGCGGTAGCCGTAACGGATGCCGTAAATATCATGCACACCGTAATCACGGTAGAGCGAAAGTGTCAGAAACTTGATGACCTCATTGAGTCCGGGGCAGAGTCCGCCGGCAGTCAGGATAGCCGCGCGGCACCACGCCGGATTGTGATAAATCATTTTCCGGGGACCGGCGTGTTCAAATGCAGGGACCTCTTCACCGCGGTCGAGATATTCTTTTATTTCGCTGACTTCGCTGAAGTAGGAAACTGTTTCCGCATCGGAAACAAACGTCTGATCGTTTATCGGTGACGGGATGGAGCATTCACCCAGCGTCGGAATGAAAAAATCTGATTTATGCAACATGGCAGAGCCCTCCAACTTGTTTTTTTGTTGTACACTATGTAAAATAACTTGTTTTGCCGCCGAAATCAAGTGATTTTCGCCGAATTGAATGCACAAAAAGGTGAAACTTGAAAAAAAAATGTTTTGGCGTTATTTTATAGTTTTGACAATTCAGATTTCTGTTAATGGTGAAACATTATGAAAAAAGTTACCGTTTCCACGCTCATCAAACGTTATGCCGCCGGTGAAAAACTGGTTATGAGTACAGCTTATGATGCAATACACGCCGGATTGTGCGTTGCCGGCGGAGTGGATTTTCTGCTCGTCGGAGATTCTGTGGGCATGACCATGCTCGGCTATGAAAACACTCTTCCTGTGACTATGAGTGATATGCTCCGCCACACATCGGCGGTGCGGCGCGGTGCGCCGGAAGCGTTTGTGGTCTTTGATATGCCGTTTATGAGCTATCAGGAAAGCGAGGCACAAGCGTTGCACAACGCCGGGACCGCCATGAAAACCACCGGTGCCGATGCCGTGAAACTTGAAGGCGGTGCCGAATACGCTCCTCTCGTGCACAAAATGACTTCCGCCGGTATCCCGGTGATGGGTCATATCGGTCTGATGCCGCAGCAGGTGCAGGTTTCCGGCGGCTACAAAGTCGTCGGCAGAGATGAAAAATCCGCTCAAAAAGTGATTGCTGACGCTTTGGCTCTGCAGGAAGCCGGAGCTTTTGCCATCGTGCTGGAGTGCATTCCTGAAGCGTTGGGCAGAGAGGTCACAGAAGCTTTGCACATCCCCACAGTGGGTATAGGTTCGGGGAAATACTGTTCCGGTCAGGTGCAGGTCATCACGGATCTGCTCGGCATGACGGATTTCAAACCGAAACACGCCAAACGTTATCTGGAACTGGGCAGAGAGATAAGCAATGCGCTTGCACAATATGCCTCTGAAGTGCGGGAAAACACCTTCCCCGCCCCGGAAAACACTTTTCAGTGAAGTCATGTTCCGGGCGGCGGCGGCAGCAGTTGCGGCAGTGATGCTGATTTCCGGTTGTGCGACAACTATGGATATTCAGCGGAACGAGCTCTCATTCTGGCGCAGTGCGGCACGGCAGAATCATCTTGCCGGCGGCAGTCTGGCAGAATTCACCCGGCTGTACGATACCGTCGCCGGGGATAAACTCAAACATCAGCTGCCGGATCTGCTGCGGATGATAGAGAGTATGCCACCGGAAAAAGCCGCTGAATCTGCGGTCAATATTCTCAATGAATGTATCCTTGCCGCTTCGACCTGGCTTCTGCCGCAGGAAGCGGAAATCTCTCTGGTATCCCGGCAGATGTACGGCAGAACTCTCGACCGGCAGAGTGCCGCAATGCTCGCGGAAAAAGACTTTCTGGAAAACATCATCTGGAAAACTCCCGCCCAATACGCCAGAGAAAATGATTTGAATCACGAACTTGCCGCATTTTTCGGCACTGTCCCGCCGCCGGGATGCGCCGGACTTGCCGCAGTACAGGAACTGCCGGTTTCCCCGATGCCGGAACTGACGGCGAAATATTTCGGCAGAGACCCGGCGGCACTGCTCCACCTCGGCAGTCTTCTCCTTGCCATGCCCGGAGAATTTGCCCGGCAGCTTGCCGCTGCGCCGGAAACGAAATTCGACGGCGTCTGGCGGGAAATGGTCCGTGTTGCGGCACTTTCAGCATTGCACATCACTGAAAAAGAGCTTGCCGGAGCCGCCGCCGCATACAAAAACGGGGAAACTCCGGCAAATCTTTACAATTTCCGCCGCTGGTACTACCTGCGGGAAAATATTCTTTCCACCGTTCCCATCATGCGCGGTTCACCGGATGATATCAACTCTGTGGAAAGTATGTTTCAACTCCATAAAATGTGATTGCGGAATAATTCCTTACAGTTTTACCTGCAATTTGGCTGCCATGCGTTCGACTTTGGCAAGGGCGGCTTCCACAGATTCATCTCTGGCAAGCAGAACTCCCAGCCGGCGGTGGCCGCGCAGCTCTTTTTTGCCGAATATCCGCATGGATGTATCTGCTTCGGCAAGTACTTCCTGCAGATTGTCAAATGCGACCGCATCGGAATTTCCGGCGACTTTTATTGCTTTGCTGGCACTCGGCCCCAGGAAACGGATATTGGGTATCGGCAGTCCGAGGATGGCTCTGGCGTGAAGGTCGAACTCCGAAAGGTCCTGCGACATCATCGTCACCATGCCGGTATCGTGGGGACGGGGGCTGACTTCGCTGAAAATCACCTCGTCACCGCAGATAAAAAGTTCCACGCCGAAAATACCCCTGCCGCCGAGCGCAGCGGTTATTTTACCGGCGATTTCCTGCGCTTTGGCGATAGCAACATCGCTCATTTTCTGCGGCTGCCATGACTCCTGATAATCGCCGTCGACCTGGTGGTGTCCGACCGGTTCAAGGAAACTGGTACCGCCGGCATGACGGACAGTCAGCAGAGTGATTTCAAAATCAAATTTGACGAAGCCTTCCACGATGACTTTACCGGCACCGGCTCTGCCGCCGGACTGGGATTCCTCCCACGCGGCATCTATCTGGTCGGCGGTTTTGATGGTACTCTGACCGTGGCCGGAACTGCTCATTACCGGTTTCACCACACAGGGCAGACCGATCTCTTTGACTGCAGCATCGAATTCTTCGCGGTTGGAAGCAAAGCGGTAGGGGGATGTCGGCAGATTAAGCTCTTCCGCGGCGAGCCGGCGGATGCCTTCACGGTTCATGGTCAGCCACGCGGCACGGGCGGTGGGAATGACAGTGAAGCCCTCTTTTTCCAATTCGACAAGTTCGGTGGTGGCGATAGCTTCGACTTCCGGAACGATATAATCGGGTTTTTCTTTTTCGATAATGGCGCGGAGTTCTTTGCCTTCAAGCATATTCACGGTATATGAACGGTGTGCCACCTGCATGGCGGGGGCGTTTTCATAACGGTCAACGGCAACGACTTCCACACCGAAACGCTGCATGGCGATGGCGACCTCTTTGCCGAGTTCACCGGAACCGCAAAGCAGAACTTTTGTGGCACTTTTTGTCAGGGCGGTACCTAAACAGCTCATTTTTATTCCTCCAATCTATTTTTCAATAACAGTACCGCGTTTACCGTAGCGGTGACATTCTTTAAGATAAGCGACAGCCTCTTCTGCGGAATCAACGACCTCGATGAGTTCCATATCTTCCGGAGAGATCATTTTGTTTTCGACAAGGGTGTTTTTGAACCAATCTATCAATCCGCCCCAGAATTTTCTGTTGACGAATATGATAGGTATCAGATTTATTTTACAGGTCTGCACCATGGTCAGCACTTCAGAAAGCTCATCAAGCGTTCCGAAGCCGCCGGGGTAGACGATAAATGCCATGGAATATTTGAGAAAACAGACCTTGCGGATAAAAAAGTAATTGAATGAAATCGAGGTATTCTGATACTCATTGGGGTCCTGCTCCATGGGCAGTTCGATATTCAAGCCGATGGATGTGCCGTTATTCTCGTATGCGCCGCGGGAAGCGGCTTCCATGATACCGGGACCGCCGCCGGTGACAACGCCGTATCCGGCATCGGTGAGCAATTTGCCCAGCTGCCGCGCTGAAGCATAATCGGGATCGTTTTCTGCAGTCCTTGCCGAACCGAAAACCGAAACCAGCATCTGCGGCTTGTTGCGCATGGCTTCAAATGATTCAACAAATTCTGCCATGATGCGCAGAACCCGCCACGAATCCATCGGCATGAAATTCGGATTGCTGCTGCCGGCGGAGGAAATTCCTTCTGTCGCCATGTTTTCTGCCCCTTCTGTTGAAATTTTTACGGTATCACATCACCCCGACAAAGGGTAAGTTACGGTAGACTTCGCGGGAATCCATGCCGAATCCGACAAGATATTTATCCGGAGCTTCAAAAGCCGCCCATTCCGGTTCGCTGTCGCGTCCGGCGATCTTTTTATTGACCAGCACCGCGCAACGGACTCCCGCCGCACCGAGGTCAAGCAAATGCTGTTTGCATTCCTTTACGGTCTCCCCGCTGTCAAAAACATCATCCACCAGCAAAATCTCCCTGCCTGCGGGATCAAGTTTCAACGCTGAAGCCAGAGCGACTTTGCCGCCGCGCACATCATTGACGTAGCTTGCGGCGCGGATGGAGTCGAACCACAGCGGCAAATCTATGGCGCGGGCGAGGTCACAGCCGAAAAACGCTCCGCCATTCATCAGCACGATAATGGTCAGGTCTTTTCCGGCATAAAAATCAGTTATGCTTCTGCCCAGAGCGGAAATCCTGTCGGCGATAAGTTCTTTTGAAAAAATCTCTTCCATTGTTTTCACCTGGGAAATTGCTGACAGGTATGTGCCACCCACCGCTGCAGCACCGGACGGAGAATGAAATCCTCAAGCTGCGGTCCATCCGGAAAGAGGTGGTTGCAATACGGACAGCGGGGGAACATTTCCAAATCTGCCGGGGTGATGGTCTCACCGCATTCGGGACAGAATCTGCCGTCATTCAGAAAGATATAACCGTTTCTGTTTTCTTTTTCCATATAAGCTCTTTTTTTATTGAAAAAACGCTCTTTTTGCGCTATGTTATATGCTGTTTTTATAAGATAATACACCAGAAGCCTAAAATCAAGGAAAATATGATGAAAAAAATCTGGATCATGGCGGGGGAATCTTCCGGAGATATGTACGGCGCACAGCTGGCACAGGAACTGCAGGCTCTGGCGGCGGCGGAAAACGAAACTCTGGAAATTTCCGGCATGGGCGGTGCGGCGATGATAAAAGCGGGCATCCCGGTAAAAGTCGACTCCACTGAACTCGGTGTCATCGGCGTTTTTGAAGTGCTGAAAAGTATTTTTACCTTTATAAGAATATTTTTTCAGCTGGTCAAAGCCGCCAAAGCGGAGCGTCCGGATGCCGTGGTGCTTATTGATTATCCCGGATTCAATATCCGTTTCGCCAAAGCGATGTACCGTCTGGGGATACCGGTTTACTGGTACATCAGCCCGCAGGTGTGGGTGTGGAATAAAAAACGTCTGCCGCTGCTGGCGAAAATATGTACCAAAATGCTGGTGATATTTCCGTTTGAAGTTGACGTTTACGCGCCGGTCGGGATGCAGGCGAAATTTGTCGGACACCCGCTGGTCGATATCATCGGCAACAGTGAATACAAAAATGTCGAACGTGACAAAAATCTTTTTCTGCTGCTCCCCGGCAGCCGCAAAGGGGAGGTGGAGCGTCTGCTGAAACCGATGCTTGAAGTCGTCTGCGAATTGCATAAACGCCATTCGGAGCTGAATTATCATCTTGCCGCGCCGCGGGAAAAAATTGCCGCGATGTGCCGGGATATCATTGCCGCTTTCCGGAAGAAACATCCGGAACTGCCGGAAGTCACGATCTCTGTCGGCGACACCCGTTACTACCAGTACCGCGCCGGAACCGGCATTGCCGCCAGCGGTACGGTGACTGTGGAGTGTGCTTTGGCGGGATTGCCGCTGGTTGTGGGGTATAAACTGAACTTTTTCACTTTGATTCTGGCAAGGCTTCTGGTCAAACTTTTCCGCGGTTACTTCACCATGGTCAACATCATTGCCGACAAAGAGGTGTATCAGGAGTTTCTGCAGTGGCACTTCTGCGTGAAAGAGCTGCTCCCGGCACTGGAAGCTGTTCTGCCCGGCGGCAGCCGCCGCAATGAGGTGGAAACCGACATCAAAAGTGTTGCTCTTCTGCTCGGTTCGGGGTCGGGGGTCCCTGCCATCAAGCGCACTGCGGCGGAAATATGGAAGTAATGCCGCTTCAAGCGGTTAGGTATAAAAAAATGGGGGCAAAAATGGTCAAACACATCATTCTCTGGAAATTAAAAGATGGTTTCGATGACGCAAAAAAAGCTGAAATCACTTCCGGTATCAAAAAGAATCTCGAAGCACTCGCCGGAGTCGTTCCCGGCCTGCTGGAAATCAAAGTCAACTGCGACAATATCCTTGCTTCATCCAACGCCGATCTGATGCTTGATTCCACTCTGGAAAACGCCGATGCGCTCAAGGGCTACGCGGTGCATCCGGCTCATGTCGCGGCGGCAGACACCTTTATCTGCCCCCACACCGAAGTCAGGCTCTGTCTGGATTTTGAAATCTGACATTCCGGCAATTGCAAGCAATCACGGAGAAAATCACGTTTTTTGCCGCTAATTTTCCCAAAAGTGTTTGATTTTTCAGCACAGCGTACTGTTTTACTGTTTTTTCGCTTCGCCGTAAACGAATGTATCCGTGAATGTCGGTTCGTAGATGAAAGGCATCGTCACCATTTTATATTTGCCGGTGAAATCATTGTTTCCGTCACGGTAAAGATGTTCATACTCTTTGTTCAGCAGCGGCTGCATGAGCATACGGCGGAATTTTTCCGGACGGTAGAAATCCTTGGTCTTTATATTGCCGCGGAGTTTTTCCACCGGGAAAGGATTGTTGATGTCAAATTTTCCGCTGTGTGACTCCAGCGGCATGAATGTGCCGATGCGCGGATATTTGCGGTCGACCATACGCATGAAAACCACCATTGCCCTGCGCGCCTGACCGGATGTGGTGCCGTTGATAAAAATGGTTTTTTCATCCGCATTTATGGATACACAGCTTTTTTCCGCACCGGTATTCAGAATGACTTTCCAGACATCTCCGGAAATCCTGTCCGCTTCTGTTTCCCACTGCGGCGCAGCCATATCACCGAGGATGCCGTTTTCCCAGTCGTACAACTTAACGGCATCCGCCAGCATTCCGGCGGTACCGCCGTCGAATCCGAGCGCGAGTTTCATCCCCTCTTTTTCAGCGAATACCGATTTCGGGGCGACGATGGCAAAATTGGTTCTCCCGTTCTTGAAAAGTTCAACTTTTTCCCAATCATCCGCGCTGAAGTCAAGCGTCGGACACTCAAATTCCAGTGTGATGACGGATTTGCCTGCCGGGATTTTTTCCGGCGGCAGATTTTTCAGGCGGTAAAGCGGAGCAAAATCAGCGTATTGTATGGCGGCAGGCTTTTCACACTCTATTTCCGCTTTGATGGTGAAGTTGATCCCGTTGCCGTACATTACGGCATCGTATTTGACTTTGCCGCCGGTTTGGATTATCACGGGAGTAAGCAGTGCTTCCACGGAAAATCCCGCCACATCAAGTTTGACACCTTTTTCGCTTCCGGCAGATTTTCCGCCGAAAAACGGCACTGTCACCGGCACTCCGCCGAAAATTTCCCTGTCCGGCAGCACTTCCGCCGCAACCGTCTGCGGAGTTTCATTGCCGACAGCCAGAAGCGTATCCACTCCTTCGCCGCTGCGGCGCAGCCAGAGCGGATGATTCACCGTACCGCCGGGAACAGCTTTTCTGCCGCGCTGGACCGCCATTACCGTCAGAGGCAGACGTTCCGCCAGAAACTGTTTGCCCAGCGAATAAGACGCCGGAGCCAGCTGAATGGCGTGTTTCAGCGAAAAAAGTATTATCTGCTGCTGATTGTAACGGTAGACTTCGCGTATGGTTTCCGGAGTGACCGTCGGAGCAAAGTAACGTCCGGAATCAAATTGCGTCGGCTGATTGTATGCCGAAACCGGCTTTTCACCGTGCAGATTGCGGGAGTAACGGGCAAAGGACATACCGCTTAAAATATCAAAAATCGCACCGCTTTCAATGGCACTCTGGACAACGTGGGCGGCGACTGTGTAACTGAAACTGCCGCCGTCGCCGATGAAATCAGTACGGTATTTCCCCGAATCAAGCCCGTTGACGAATTTTATCCGCCGCTGTTTGCCGGCAGCACCGCGGACAAAAACACCCATATCCGGCGAAAAACTTCTGCCGGCAGTACGTTGCGCCACCGGGTCATTGAAGCGGCAGACCGTATTGATGTAAAAGACATCGTTTATCCAGACCGGTGAAAGATTTTTCATGCCGGCGTTGAAGTAATCCTCTGTGACTTTCAGCAGATGATCGCCCATGACGGTATTCAATTCGTTGAAAATATATTTGCCCCGGCGGTAACTGTAGTACTGTCCGGTGTGCATGGGATCATCCACAGCTTTGAAGCCGGGGTCAAGTTTTTTGACGATCCAGTCCGGGATCAGATCCGGTTCGCCGTGATAGAAACGGACTCCGTAGCCGTTGTCAAATTCATGCTGATTGGCGATTTTGATGTATTCGAGCAGTTTTTCCCGGGGACCGTTTATCCGTCTGCGCCACGAAAGTGCGTGTTCAGCGGATTTATCTGCCGGGTCAAGTTTTTCATCCCACCAGACACCGGCATCATCTCCGGCAGTGTGGTACGGACCATGCCCCCAGTAACCGCCGCCGAAACCCTGACGCTGGATATCCTGCGCCGGTTTGAATCCGTAATGGTTCGCCAGCGGCAGTCCGGAATAGACCGATGAGCGCGGATGCGGACGGTAAAGTTCCGCATAGTCGGCATAAAATCTGTCCAGAGCCGCGGCAGTGCCGTATCTGCTTTTGCCGGCGGCAGTGTAGAGCGTCAGCGAGAACTTCTCTCCCGGAGCAAGCACAAATCTTGTACCGCAGAACATCCGGTTGCCGCGCCACGCATGGATAAGGTCATTGTACGGGAAATGCGGGTCAAGCGCGATGGCGGCAAAATTTTCTTTATCCGCCGCCGCTGCCAGCGGCATTACCATCGGATAACTGTCTCTGAAGCGGGGATATTTGATGATGAAACGTTCCTGCAGACCGTCAAAATAACTCCTGGCGGTAAACTCCGGCTCCGCGCCGAACTGGAATTCCACTTTCTGCTCTTTTTTGCCGGTGTTGAGAAATTCCAGCGTCATTTTCCGGCTCTCACCGTCACCGGCGGCAAATTTACCGGAAACCCGGATGGTGCCGAAATTCCCCTGTACACCGTTCCGGTCGCTTTGAAAATCCTTTGCGGCAAGTTTCTGCCGTTTCAGCCCTTCGCGCAGAAAAAACGCACAGGAGAGATTGTTGAAGCGGAAACTGTTTTCCCAATCTTTTTCCGGCACATTCGGTTTGCGCGGAGTGAATGTGTAACGTTTGATCGGCGTATCCCACCCTTTCCAGGCGTGGGCGGGACGCTTGCCGCCGAGCCACGGCGGTTCAAAATCGCCGGTATAACGGGCTATGTCGGATATACGCAACTCGTCAAGCACAAAATTGGCGAAACCGAATCCGTGCATGACGTTATTCATCAGATTGAGCCCGTAATAACCGCTCAAATCACAGCTTGCCGCCGCCCTGCCGTCAATATAAATGACCGCTTCACCGGCTCCCCATGTCAGCGCGAAGTGATGCCAGCCGGACTTGAAAGAGCGCGGAGCGAATTTTATTGAATCCTCCCATTTCCCTTTGGTGTCCCTGCCCCACAACGGCAGCTGCCAGCTCATTCCGGTACGGTTCCAGCGCAGGGATGCCCCCACGTAACGGTCGCCGAGGTCGAGAAAACGGCTGTTTATCGCCACGAAAAGATTGCCTCCGCCCATTCCGGTAACTTTTTTCGGCGGACGGGGTTCAAAGAAAACAAAAAATTCCAGAGTCCCCTCATCCGGCAGCAAGTTACCGGGCATCTGCACCGTCCAGCGGTTCAATCCCGCCATATTTGCCGGCGGATTCTGCGAAAAATCCGCTTCTTTTATCGGGAGTGCACGCAAATCTATCCCTTTGCCGCTGTAACCGGGCGCAAAACGGACACCGCCGCCCATGAAATCCCCCGGTCCGACCGCATAATCCGGTTCAGTGAGACTTTTTTCAAAACTGCTCAACAGCAGAGTGTTGGCATCTGCTTCAAACAACGGTGCTCCCGCTGAATCCAGAAGTGCCGATACCGCCGCGATTACGGCAAAAAACCTGACCGAAAGAAACATTCTTGCCATCGTATTTTCTCCCTGTTGTAAAAATTTGGTGTCAATCTTTGATAATGTATTTACGCGTGCGCCATCTGCCGGAAATAAAGTAGATGAAACCCACTGCAAACGGTGTCAGCCCCGCCGCCGCATGACCGTACCAGAATCCATACGCTCCGTAACCGCAGAGCAAACCGAAAATCAGCGACAATCCTATCCGCAGTACCACGCCGTCCAGAATTCCCACCAGCAGATTGAGTTTGAAATTGCCGGAACCGTTTATCAGCGCACTCAACGGCGGACGCAAAGCACTGCCCAGCAGCAGCACAAGCATCACCGGCACAAAGGTCAACGCCATATCCAGCACTTCCGGGTCGGTGGTGAATATGCCGAAAACTTTCTGCGGCCACATCACAACGATCACACCGAAAATAAACGATATCAGCGTATTTATCCACAGTGACACCCCAAGGATCCGCGGCACCCGGCGGTATATTTCCGCCCCGATAGCCTGACCGATCATCGGTGACGCCGCCGACGCCAGAGAAAATGTAACGATATTTATGATCATGCCTATTTTGTTGCCGATGCCGTTCATCGCGGCAAAAAGCAAGCCGTAACTGTTGATGAAACTGTTCACAAAGAGCATGGAAAAACTTATTGAAGCACTTTGCAACAGCATCGGCAATCCCAGTGAGAGCAGCGGTTTTATCGCTTCGATATCAATGGCGAAACTTTTCAATTTGAAGTCAAAACAGAACTCTTTGCGGTTGTGCCAGAGAAATATCATTGACAGTACGAAACTCACGCCCTGGCTTATCACCGTTGCCAGGGCCACTCCGAATACCCCCCATTCCCAGCGCACGACAAAATATATATCCAGCAATACATTCAGCACCGCCGCCACTGCCACAAATATCAGCGGATGTTTGGAATCCCCCATGCCGCGCAATATGGCACTGATGACATTGTAACCGAATATAAACAGCAATCCGGTCATGCAGACGACCACATATATTTCCGTGTCGGCAAGGATTTCCGGCGGGGTGTTTATCCATTTGAGGACCTGTTTGCGGAATACGACTGTCAGTGTTCCCAACAGCAATGCCGTGACAAAGAGAAAAGTAAAAAGAGTTCCTATTATTTTCCCGATTTTTTCTTTCATCCCCGCGCCGAGATACTGGGAAATTATCACCTGACCGGCGTTGGCAAATCCCATTGCCACAAAACAGAGAAAGTGCAGTACATCCCCGCCGACGGATACCGCCCCCAAGCCGCTTTTGCCGACAAATCTGCCGACAATGACCATATCTGCCGCGTTGTAAAGCATCTGGATCAGACTTGCCCAGAGCAGCGGCAGGGCAAATATCAGCATGGTGCGGGTGACACTGCCGCGGTTGAGGTCTTTAACAATAGTTGCCATATTTCAAGTTTTTTCACACTAAAATCAAAGGTTGATGATGTTTTCATAATATATCACAGAAACCGCCTTTTTGCAATCAACATCTGTTTCCGTTGCGGCGGGAAGGCGGTTCATCTTTTTGCATGGACTCACGCCGACAAGTGCCTGCAGAATGCTCTTTTTTGCAGAGGCTCAAGCCGCCTCTGCAAAACCGCTGTCAAAAATCCAAGTGAAACGCCCGCAGATTGCTGAAAAAGCATCCTGCGGGCGGTGGGCGGAGTGAGCCTCCGGAGCATATTTTACCGGTCGTACTGTTTCGCCAGTTCTTTCAGACCTTTGAGGTCAAGCTTTCCGCTGCCGAGCATGGGGAATTCGGTGATTTTGATGAAGTCATCGGCTTTGGGTATCCAGATATTGGGCAATCCGCGGGTACGCATCTGGGCGATGATATCCGGGATGTCGATGTTTTCTGCGGTGTAGAAAACTATCAACCGCTCCCCTTTGCTGGCATCTTTTGCTCCGGCAACGACGATTTCGCGCTGTTCGGACTGATGGATGGAAACCAGCACATCTTCCACGCCTTCATGCGGCACCATTTCTCCGCCGATTTTGCTGAAGCGGCTGACCCTGCCGGTGATATAGATGTAGCCGTCGGCATCCATTTTTGCCATATCGCCGGTGTCATAATAGTTGTTCTGGATGGCTTTTTCGGTCAGGTACGGTTCATTGAGATAACCTTTCATCACCGTACCGGAACGCACCTGCAGTTTGCCTTCCACACCGGGAGCCTGTTCCACGCCGGTATCGGGGTCGATGATGCGGGCGTGGATACCCGGCAGTGCCGAACCGATACTGCCCGGATGGTCAGCTTTGGTACCGAGGGTGTAAATGGAGTTGTTGAGGTTGATCGCCACGATGGGGGACAATTCGGTGCAGCCGTAACCTTCAACGATGTCACGTCCGGTGATCTCGCGGTAGCGTTCGGCGGTTTCGGTACGGAGTTTTTCCGCACCGGTGATGCAGAGGCGCAAGCTCTTGAAGTCTTCCGGTTGAGCTTTTGCCATATAACGCAGCATAAAGGTCGGTGTTGCCGCCAGAATGGTGACTTTGTACTCGCGGATGGATTTTACAATGGTCGCTGACTCCAGCGGATTCACCGTGATCGCCACCGGAGTGCCGCTTACTGAAGGCAGCGCAAAACAGACCGTGAAGCCGAATGCGTGGAAAAACGGCAGATTGCCGGCGACTGCATCATTGCGTGACCAGTCGATCACCCGGAAAAACGACCAGATGTCGCACATGATATTGCGGTGGGTCAGCATGACAGCTTTGGGTACGCCGGTCGAACCGCTGGAAAAGAGCAGTACCGCCTGATTGAACATATTAAAACAGCTGTGCGGAGCAATGTTGTGGGCAAAGACCCGCCACGGCAGCAGCAGCACCTGCAGTATGGCGACAAACTTCTGACCTTTGGTGATGCCGGGGACGATATCTTCCAGGAAAATCATCTCTTCAGTGGCTTCCCATTTTATTTTTTCCAGAAATTTTTTGCTGGTGATGATGGTTTTCACTCCGGCGCGGTGTACTGAATCCAGAGCCACCTGCGCTCCGGCGGAGTAATTCATCATCGCCGGGGTGCGGTCGGCGCACAGCACGCCGAGCAATACGCCGCAGGTCGCGGCAGTGTTGGGGAGCAGGACCCCGATATAAGGTGAGTCATCTCCTTCGGTCTTTTGCCGGATGACTTTGGAAACCAGCGTCATCAGGATCAGCATTTTGAAGTTGTTGATATCCTTTTTGCTGGAAGCATCGTGGAAAACTGTGCTGAAAAGATGCCGTTTGGCATGACGTATGAATGAGGTGTGGATCGGCAGTTCACCAGGCTGCGGCAATCTTTCCACGATCGCTCCGAGTTCGGAAATTTTCTGCCGCAGCTGGAATGCGGTCAGGTTCGGGTCGAGCGGTTCACCGAAAGCGATGGAAAAATCCACCGGATAGCGGTTCAAACCGCGCAGACAGATGCGGTTGTTGTGCATCCCGGTCAATCTGCCGTGCAGCATCCCCAGACGGACGGGCACGACTGTGACCTGAACTTCCGGCGGAATGAGCGCGTGGACTCCGGAACGGAAACGCATCAGATTGCCGCTGCCGGAAATTTCACCTTCCGGAAAATAGCAGATCGTCTCACCGGCACGCAGATGGTCCTGTATCTGCTTGCGGAACTCTTTCAACGCCTTGGCACTGTTGGGCCGGGGCACTGCGAGCGCACCGAGATACCAGAAAAGAAAACGGTTGAATGTGAAATTCAGCAAATCTTTGCGTACCAGAAAACGCACCCGCTGTCTTGCCACTGACTGGATGACCAGCAAATCAAGCAGCGATACATGGTTGGAAACCAGCAAAATGGGACCGGAATACGGCAGATTATCCTTGCCGTGCACCCGCACGCGCAAAAACACCATGCGGATTATCCAGGCGACTATCCGCAATGTCCACAACGGGGTGCAGATGATCCACAATACCGCCGCGCCCGCGATATACGGTGCGTATTTCAATATAAGTTCCCAAAATTCCTGCATAACGGCAAGCTCCTTAAATTTATTTCAATATTAAAATATTTTTCGTTAATACATATTCCTTTTATAATATAGCACAGGAAATCTTTTTCTTCAACTTTTAATCAGACAAAGTATTGAAAAAAGTGTGCGAAAGTGCTATTTTAATAGGCTGATGAGGTGATTTATTGTTGAAATATAAAGTTTATCATGGCAGCATTTGAAGAACGTTTACTGGCACTTTCCGATGCCGAAACGCTGAAAAAGGCGAAAAATCTTCTGAAGCAGAAAACATTGCTCGGCGTATGGCGGCAGAGTGACGGCAAACTGTGCGGTTATTTCCGGGAAAACGGTGCTGCGCCGGCGACAGTCAAAGTCGTTACCGGAGCTCACACGGTGTCGGATTGTTCCGTCTGCCGGCAGGAAAAAGTCTGCGCCCACGGATTGGCATTGCTGATGTACGGCGGCAGATTTCACGCCTTTGACGCCACACCGGAAACGCCTCCGGAATACTCCAAAGCTCTGCTGAAACAGGACTTGCCCGCCCTCGCCGGACGCGGCATGACCAATTCGGCACATCTGCGGCTCACTGCGGAAGAGAACTATCTGCACGCCCCCAGCAAATTTGAATCCCTCACCTTGAGCGTGAAACTGGTCACTCCCCAGCGGGAATACACCGGAAATTTGAGCAATCTGCGGCAGCTTTACTTTGAAAAAAGTTTGAGTGTGGTGCTGAAGTTCGACAATTTTTCCCTGCACGACCAGCAGATAATCCGGTTTCTGGCATTGAATGGCGAGGCGGAAAACTCCAATATCTCTCTTACTGCGGAACTTACTGCGGAACTTTTTCATGCCCTGCCCGGATTCAAACGTTTTTTCCGCAACGGCAAAAATATCATCGTCCGCCCGGAACGTGCCACACCGGCACTTGTCCGCAGCGGCAGCAAAATACTGCCCGGTCTGCTCATCGGCAAAGCGGTGCTGCCTTTCGCCGGAGCGCGGCTCATTACCGGCAGGTCGGGCTGCTGGGTGGGGAAAAATGATGAATACTTTTTTGTCGGCGGTGAATGTGAAGCCGGATTCATGCGGAGTTTTTTCCGCGCCGCCCCGCAGGAACGCGATTTTGTGACCGGATTCCCGCTGCCGATAGTAAATTGCGATGCTCCGGAAGTGCCGGTACTGCCGGCGGAAATCCGTCTGGATGTGGATTTTTCCGGAGAAAATATAACTTTCATCCCGGAATACATCTACCGGGTCAATGGCACACCGGTGCTGTTTCCGCCCAAAAGCGGCAGGGTCATCGCCGCAGAAAAAAGATGTTTCCTCCGCGACAGTGCTGCTGAATGGGAGTTTGAAAAAGCTCTCGCCATGTTCGGCTTTGATCTGGATGAGTGCGGCAATGCCGGAGCTGTTTCCGTTGAACAGGCGGGGTTGTTCCTTGACCGGGCGATGCCGGAACTGCTCAACTCCTCCGGCAATGTTCCCGGATTGTCCGGCAGAGTGGCAGCCATGCTCAACGGTGATGCCGGATTGCCGGAAGTTTCCCTGCACTGCCGTCTGACCGGCAGAAACGGGGATAATTATGTTTTGCAGTATTCGCTTGCCGGCAGAAAACGTGAACTGGATTGGGAAAGATGCGTTCTGCACGGCAGGGAAAGAAAAGATTATATCGCTTCCGGAGAGAGGATATTTGTCATCCCCCCGGCACTCGGCAGATTTCTGCGCGCCGCCGGAACGATGCTGGTGAATATCGACCCCGCCGGCAGAACATTTGAACTGCCGCACTGCAATCTCTGCTACTTCCGTACGCTTGCCGGAGATATTCCGGGGGCGTTGCCGCCGGAACTTTTTGCGGATGAACCGGCGGCAAACATCAATATTATGGAAAAAGGCTTCCGCTTCAAAGGCACTCTCCGCGCTTACCAGCAGCAGGGGGTGGCGTTTATGCAATATCTCACCGACCGCAATTTCAATCCGCTGCTGGCGGATGAAATGGGGCTGGGCAAAACCGTCCAGCTGCTGGCTCTGCTGGCATCGCGCATGACCCGCGGCGGCAAACCGTCACTGATAGTCTGTCCGGCGTCGCTGACGGTGAACTGGGAACGTGAAGCCGCCAGATTTGTCCCGGATCTGCGCGTGGCGGCACCGCAGGGCAGTGAACGCAATGCGGTACTGAAACGGCCGGAAAGTTTCGATTTGCTCATTCTTTCCTATACCGGAGCGCGCATGAGCAGAGAGGCTCTGCGGAAGTACAATTTTGAATTTCTCGTGCTGGATGAAGCACAGCATATAAAAAATCCCGGTTCGGAAAACGCCAAAAACTGCAAATCCATCTCTGCCGCCCACCGGGTGGTTTTGAGCGGCACTCCGCTGGAAAATTCCCCGGACGACCTCTGGAGCGTCATGGATTTTCTGCAGCCGGGAATGCTTGGCACACTTGCGGCATTCCGCCGCCGTTACGCCGGGATCTCCACCGACGGGGAGCTGCAGCAGGATCTGACGTACCGCACATCGCCATTCATAAAACGGCGCACCAAAGCGGAAGTCGCCAGAGATTTGCCGGAAAAAAGCGAACTCACCATCTGCTGTGACCCCTCTGCAGAACAAGCACAGCTCTACGCAGAATTGCTTGACTCCGGCAAAGATACGCTCAAAAACGGCAACGCGGCAGATATTTTTTCACTTTTACTGCGGCTGCGGCAGGTGTGCTGTCACCCGGAATTGCTGCCGGACGGACGCGGCAGAGGAGTTGTTTCCGGTAAAACAGAATTGCTTTTTGAGATCCTGGATGAAACTATCGACAGCGGGCATAAAGTATTGCTTTTCAGCCAGTTCACTTCCATGCTCCAGCTGTTGATACCTGAATTGCAGAAGCGCAACATCCCCTTTGAATACCTTGACGGTGCCACGCGCGACCGGCAGATGCGGGTCGACCGTTTCAACAATGACCCGGAGATCCCGCTCTTTTTGCTGAGTCTGAAAGCCGGCGGCACCGGATTGAATCTGACTTCCGCAGATACAGTCATCATTTATGACCCGTGGTGGAATCCGGCTGTCGAACTGCAGGCCGCCGACCGCACTCACCGCATCGGTCAGACCAGAGCGGTGTCGACCGTCAAACTGGTGATGCGTAACTCTGTGGAAGAAAAAGTCCTGATGCTTCAGGAGAAAAAGCGGAAACTTTTTCACGCTCTGGTGGAAAACCCCGCTTCCGGCGGCGGTCTGTCGCTGGATGAGTTGCGTGCACTTTTTGATTGATTTCAGAGTGTCTGCGTTCAGCTTACTGCAGAAGAAATTCGCATGGAGCGGCAGGAAACCCGGCTTTATTAAAAAGGTTGCAGGTCGGATTATTGCTGTAATTATAGCGTATTTTCACCGGTTCAGGCACTGCTGCAGCGGAAACTTCGACCCGGTCGGGAGCAATGATTTCAGCTTTGTCCGCCCAGTGCCATTTGCCGTTGGCATCAGCCAGTGCGAAGCCTTCAAGCTGTGCCGCAGGAGAGTTGCGGAGAAGCGGAGCTTTGCGTTTTGCCGCTTTCCGCAAGTGGTATTTCCCCGGCAGCTGCGCTGCAGTCAAACCGCCGTAAGTGTTGGTAAAAACAAGTGTGACTTTGCCTTTGTCAGAGATCGCCCGGACCGCGCGCGGACTTTCACAGGGAACATCTCTGCCGTAAATATTTTTCAATGCGAGAGCGGCGAGTCTTTCTCCCGGACGGCTCTTGTCAAGCGGATGGATGTCCTGCGCTTCACCGGCGTCGGAAATAACTGCCATTGCTGTATGCGGCACTTTTAAAGACTCCAGCTGCGCCGCCCGCAATTCAGCATAATCGCCACTGCTGCCGGCATCGGAAGTTTTGGCAAGATAAGGCGCGAGCATCACATAGTAAAACGGCAGTTTTTCATCCCGGAACTCACTCCGCCACTGTTGTATCATCGCCGGGAAAAGTTTCCGGTACTGCCACGCCCTCCGGGCATTGGATTCCCCCTGATACCAGATGATACCGGTCAGACGGTACGGTGCAAGCGGAGAAATCATGCCGTTGTAATATTGTGACCAGAGATAACGCAAACGCCGCCCCGGAGCCTGCGGCCGGGATTTTCCGGCGGCATCGGAATATTTGCCGAAATCTTTCTGCCGGTACATCTGCCACGGATGTTTCGTCAATGAAGAGCCGTTCTTTTTCATGGAACGCAGAAAGACGTTGTTTCCGGAAACATGGAATCTCAACATCAAAATATGTTTTCCGGGTGGAAATTCGCCTTTCCCGGCGGAATAACGCAGATATTCACTGTGTTTCCACGCCTCATCGGTGATACTGCTGACTTTTTTGCCGTCTATCCAGAGTGAAACCGGCAGATAAACCTGTCCTATGGCGATGCGGAATCCGGCTGCCGACTCTTTTTCAGAGAGCGTAAAATCCTGTTTCAGCCAGATGATGCCGTTACCGGCGAAACGGTCGCCTTTCAACGTTTCCCATTTGGCGTCAGCGGGCGGAGCGGTGTGCGGTTCCGGCAGATCCTGCCGGTTGAAACGCTCTTCCCACTCGCGGTTTGCTTCCAGAAAAAGACGGTATTTTTCCGGATATCCGTTATACTCTCTGCGCCGTTCATCCCCCATACTGCGGGCAAAGGGGAACTTCTGCAAAGCACTTTTGCTCATCCATGCTTCAATGGCTGTACCGCCGACACAGGATTGGATTATCCCCACGGGAATACCGGTTTCGCGGTTGAGTTTTTTGGCAAAATAGTATGCTGTTCCGGAGAAATTGCCCCGCACCGCCGGATGCGATTTCTTCCACACGCCTTCAACCGTTTTTGCCGGAGAATCGGCGGCGGTGCGCTCCACGATAAAAAAACGGATGCCGGGATCTTCCGGAAGTTTTGCTTCGCGGGAGAAGTTTTCCGTATTACGCAAAGCAAACACCATATTGCTCTGCCCGGAAGCAAGAAAAACACCGCCGACAAGGACATCTTTTATTTTGTGCTCATTGATTTGCAGGATATGCGGACCGGGAGTCGCCTGTGAAAGGTCGACTTCTGCCAGAAAATCACCTTTTTTATCTGCTGTGACCGTCCGGCTCACTCCGGCGATTTTCACAGTGATTTTTTCGCCGGGAGCGGCTTTGCCGAAAACCGGCACTGCATTGTGCCGCGCCAGAACCGCATGGTCGGAAAATATCGCCGGCAAAGTGATTTCGCCGCAAAATGAGACCAGCACAAAAGTGAATGGCAAAATAAATGCCGAAAGATACTTTAACATTTTAAAACCCCCGGTTGTCAATCTTTATATTGGTAAAGAAAAATCAATCTTCCTGTTCTTTTTTCCTTTTCTTTTTCTTCTTTTCCTTCTTCTCTTTCTCTTTTTCTTTTTTCTGCGCCTCTTTTTCGAACTGCGCTTTCAATTTGGGCAATTCTTTCATTTCCGCGCCGCCGATTTCAACAGATGCGGTTGAAATCGCGCCCAGTATTTCAAGCACACCGGTTTTGATTTTGCTGCCCGGTCCGACGGCTGTCAGTTCGGCATTGGTGACGGCGCAAGCCGGCAGGGTGAGTTTTTCACCGAAAAGCTCACTGCACTTGTTGATTTCAGCTTTTTCTTTACCGCCGGGAGTTTCCGGATGTTCGATATAAACGCAAACCGCATATTTACCGGCAAGTTTGAGAAAATTTTTATTCTCAAAGAGCTGTTTCTCAAATGCCTGACTTCTTTTATCCCATTCCGCACCGGAAATCACAATAAAAATCGGTTTTCCGGCACTTTGAGCTTTTATTTTCGCTTTGTCGATTTTGTTTTCCCAGCCGCCGGGAGCTTTGGCGCACAACTGTACCGATACCAGCACTGCAGCTGCCAAAAGAAATATCTTTTTCATAAAATCACCTGTTTTACAGATTTCACTCACCGGAACTGTTCGCGCAATTCGGCAAAAGTACCGTTTTCAAGCGCGGTGCGTATCCGGGATGCCAGATTGAGATAATAGTGCAGATTGTGCAGTGTCAGCAGCCGCATTCCGAGTATCTCTCCGACGTTGAGCAGATGGCGGATGTACGCTTTGGTGAAATTTCTGCAGGCGTAGCAAGTGCAGTTTTCTTCTATCGGCGTGAAATCACGGGCGAATTTTGCCGCTTTCAACGAAATCGTCTGCCCGTTGCCGACATACGCTCCGCCGTGCCGTCCCAGCCGGGTAGGCAATACACAATCAAACATATCCACGCCCCGCGCGACACTTTCCACGATCTGCCGCGGAGTACCGACTCCCATCAGGTAGCGGGGAGCGTTTTCCGGCAGGCACGGTGCGGCGGCATCGACCGCCAGCATCATCTCCTCTTCGGTCTCTCCGACTGAAACTCCGCCGATGGCATAACCGTCAAAACCGATACCGGTAATGCTTTCCGCGCTCCGGCGGCGGAGTTCCGGATAGACCGACCCCTGCACTATGCCGAAACGCAGCTGCCCGTCATTGAGCGGCTGTTCCCGGGACATCCTCTCCCAGCGGGTGGTCATTTCCAGCGACTCCAGAGCCTGGGCGAATGTTGCCGGATACGGAGTGCATTCATCAAACGCCATGACAATATCCGAATCCAGCGTCCGCTGGATGTGCATGGACTCGACCGGTCCGAGAAAAAATCTGCTGCCGTCGATATGAGAAGCAAATTTCACCCCGTCCGGAGTTATTTTCCGCAAAGACGCCAGACTGAAAACCTGAAAACCGCCCGAATCCGTCAATATCGGACGCTCATAAGAGATGAATTTATGCAGTCCCCCGGCGGCGGAAATCACTTCCAGACCGGGACGCAGAAAAAGATGGTAGGTGTTGCCGAGAATGATTTGCGCCCGGAGCTCTTCCAGCTCCGCCGGACTTACAGCTTTCACACTGCCGCGTGTGCCCACCGGCATGAATATCGGAGTCTGGATATCTCCCCGCCTGGTGTGCAGTACACCGCGCCGTGCTGCACCGCAGCGGCATTTTACTTCAAAACAACCCATGCTCAGACAAACATATTTTTATAAAGTTCTTTGCACTCTTTTTTCAAATCAAGTGCCGCTGCGATCTCATAAACAAAGTCAAACACCGCCCCGGGACCTTTGCCGGTGATGATGCTGCCATCTCTTACTGCGCTGTCAGAACGGTATTTCAGACCGCCGAGACGTTTTTCAAATCCCGGATACATGGTGAATTTCTTTCCGGCAAGCAGACCGTTTTCCGCAAGAACAAACGGTGCGGCACATATCGCGGCAATGACGATATTGCGTTCAGCACTGCGTTTGAGCAAATCCTTGACCTGACTGTCCGCTGCCAGATTGTCCGCTCCGGGCATCCCGCCGGGCAGGATAACCGCATCGTAATCGCCCATACACGCTTCGCCGAGCGAGGCATCGGTGGCGATTTCCATGCCGTGTGCACCGGTGGCACGTTTCCAATTCAGCGCGGCAGTGGTCACTTTCACCCCCAGACGCCGCAGAATATCAACGGTTCCGACTGCTTCGATTTCTTCAAAACCGTCGGCAAAAACAACTAAAGCCTGTTTCATATTGTCATATCTCCATGGATTTTATCCGTTTTTCATACTATACAATCTTTTTTACGGGAAAGCAAGCCTATTTTTTGCAAAACTTTTTCAAAAGCATTTGAAATATCTTTATTTTTGTGTTATATTATGAAAGCACGCAGACCTGTGGTGTAACGGTAGCACAAGTGATTCTGGTTCACTTTGTTGAGGTTCGAATCCTTACAGGTCTGCCATTTTTGTTTTTTTAAATGACGTTTTTTTTCTGCATGACGTTCTGAATCCTGCATAATATTATCCGGTTGCATTTCGCAAAATATCCTTTTGCTCATTGAACCGGAATAATATTATTTTTACAACGTTTTGCAACGTTGTCAGGATTCT
>JAZNAR010000012.1:0-6430 GCA_045586645.1 Victivallaceae bacterium | reverse complement strand
TTTGTGATTTACAATACTTTTTAATGGCAGAATTTTTCAATTTTTCTGTCAAAACTTCTGTTCAGCTCAATTTTTCGGTGTTTTGGATGGTGTCGATGCAAAAAAAGCAGAAATAAGCAGAAGTCGCTTTGAGGTGAAATCCGCACTGTTCCGGATTGTTTTTAATATTACGGTTTTGAGTGATTTTACTCAAAAACTGCAATAAATTCAGCTTAATCTAACATGACGTTAATATAACACAGCCAGTTACATTTTTCAAGTCCTTTTCCGTTGCGTTTTTCGTCAAATCATGGTATGATGACGAAAAACGCAGAAAAATCGTGAAAGGACTGCATATGGCTTCTCAAAACTCCAAACGAAAGCAGCATGGTAACGGATCAATAAGCAAAAATCCATCTAATGGACATTTTTATCTGCAATACTATGATTCCGATGGTAAACGCAAAACCATAACCCTGAAAACTGCCAATGGCAGACATATCACCACTCAGCGGGAGGCTGAAGCTGCTGCAAAAGATTTTCTTGAACGCAGAAAACGGATCAAGGAAGTTGATACCAGAACCGAGTATCTGGAAGAACGGGCAAAATTGAAAAAACTGAAAGCCCGCCTGACAATCACCCTGGATGATGCCTTTGATCTTCATCTTCAAAAACCGCATACACGGGTAGCTTCTCCTCAAATTGAAAAAGTCAACAGACGGTATTGGTATGACTTTGCTTCGTATCTCAAAGACAATTTCAATTTACGGACGCTGGACGAAGTTGAAAAGGAACACGCCGAAGCCTATATTGCTTACATCCGCAAAAACGGTCGCTGGAACCGGTCAATAAGATATATTGCCGGAAATTGCCCGCAACGCAAACCATTCAAAGATTATGAATCAGGTGGAGTATTGAGCAATACCACACTGAATCGTTATCAGTCTGTCTGCAAAGCGGTATTTACATTCCTGCTTTCAGATTTGGGGTACACTCTGGAAGAAAACCCGTTTTTCCATATCAAACCATTAAAACTGGAACCGGTGGAACGAGAAATTTTTTCTGAAGATGAACTGGCACTGATCTTTGCCAATCCACCGCCATTGCAGAAAGCCTTGTTCACTCTTGGAATTTGCACAGGATTACGCCTGGGGGATGTTGCTACGCTTCGCTGGAAAGATGTGGAAATGACAGTTTTCGATGCAGACGGCAATCCTGATTTCTTCCAAAAAGAAATCCACCGGATCACCCGGAAAACTAAAACACTGGTGCATATTCCCATTGAGTACGAACTTTCAGATTTTCTGGAAAAACAATGGTCGGTTTCCGGCATGGAAGAGTATATTGTTCCGGAAGCCGCTGAACTTTATCTGACTCATCACGGTGTTTTGAATAGAAAAATTCTCGGCTATCTCCATTCGCTTGGAATAGCGACAAGTAAAAGTGTTCCCGGACGCAAACGGGTGCAAAGCGTCAAAGATTTCCACAGTTTACGGCATTGCTTTTGTTATTACGCCGGTATCCGCGGTGTACCACTGCCTATCGTTCAAAGTATTGTCGGACATTTAACTTCAGCTATGACCAGACATTATCAGAGTCATGCCGACCGGGAAGCCCGTTTGCAGGGAATTTCACTGATGCGTGGATTGATTTCCAAAGAACCGGAAGTGAAGAACATAAAATACTCTCCGCTGCGTGATGTTTTGCGGGAACGGATCACCTCTTTCGTAAATGAGGCTACAGAAATACAACTGTTGCAGTTAAATGTAATTATTGACAAGCTTGCCGCCAATGAATTACAGATCAGTTCCGGCGAAGAAGTGACCATTGATGCTGTGAAATTGCTGCCGAATGATGAAAAGATGTAACATCTGTGTTATCGTTACATTCCCCGAATGAAAAGTGCTTGTTATGTATCTTCCTGTATAGTATAATATGAAAGAAAACCCCATAACAATAGGAGGATATATATGTTAAAGAAAGAAACAATTGAAACTTTGCTTCAAGTTGTGGAACCGCTTCATAAATGTGGCGTGATTCCGGAAGATGAAATGGAAGAACTGCGTTGCCTGATCACAGCAGATGAGTCGGACAAAATTCCGGATATGGAAAAAAATCCGCTGGAAGACCTGCAAATGTTTTCAGTGCAGCGGACTGCCCGCTTTCTGGATCGGACGGTAAAAGGTGTTTACGATTTGGTCAATGCCGGAGAGCTGGAATTGGTGAAACTCGGTCATCGGACTTCCCGTATCACCTGTTCAAGTATCCGGAAATTCGTTGAAAAATGCAGAACCAAACGCGGAGTTTCTGAAATGGAAACCATAAAATAACAAACTTTCTGACGGTTTGAGATTGACTTTTCCGCAAAAGCGGTATAAGTTATAATCACTCAAATATGAGATGTTAAAAATGACACTAAATGCCCAACAATGGAAGACCCGGCTGAAAGAAGCAAGAGCCGAAGAACCGACATTGATCAACGCATCTGCGTTGACGGTTTTTCCGGCTCTTGATACTCCCGGAATGACAGTACAGATTGCAGCAGCAACCGCTGTTCGCAATCTGCTTTCCTATGCCATCGCATTGAGTATTCAAAACTATTCCAATCTTGACAGTGAAGAACTTCCGGAGAAAACAGCCATTTATCTTGATGACTTGCAGCAATGGCTTTTTGAACAGAATAATGCAGTATTGTTTATTGGGGCGAAACGGCTTGCTGTGCAAACAGATATGATAGAATCTGTCTATGAGTCCGCAGCAAAATATCCGGAGCCACCGGCAGAATGTATTGAAAGAATTTTCCAAGCCTGGCAAATGTGCCGGAAGCTCCTTGCCTTGAAAGATACCGATGACACAGAATGTTTGCGGCAGCTTTACTCTTTATCCAGTTTGTGGCATAAGAGTTTATCACGTCAACAGATGCAGCTTTTTCCGGTATCAAAGCCATTTGAGTTTGCCGAAAAACACGTTGCAAGACATTTGAATAGAATAGATTACCATACAGCCAGAAGTCTTGTGTGGGGCAAAGAATTTCACGATTTGATCCAGAAATATTTGGATTTGGGGTTCTGTCAGCGTACCGCGTCCGCCAAAGCAAGAAAAGAATTTATCGCCAATCACCCGTATCCGGTTACAGATAATGAACTACTCAACGATGAGGCGATTCCGGGACATTCCAGACCTGCGATGCTGCGTTATCTGAAAATGTACCGGGAAAGTATCGCAAACCAGAAAGAACAATAAGCAACACGCACTTGTCTATCAGGCAGGAAACTGTCTGATGGATTTTTATTTTCTAAAAAATGCAAAAATGAGATATTAAAAGATTGAAATTCTCGTGGAAAGATGCTATAGTAACAAAATGATTTACCAACAGTAGAGGATGAACCATGCAGCAAAATTCGACACCGACTTTGATTCCGATCAAAAATGCCCTTGATTTGAGAAAATGGGATCAGTATATAGAAGCAAACTGTTCAAGAAAGATCCACACCTATTTTCTTCTCGGACTTGATCTGGGCTTGCTTCCGACCTTTCTCCTGACCTTGAAATGGGATGATATAAAACTTGAAAAGAAGGGCAACCTTATCGGCAAGGTTGAGCCGTATATACTTATGCCCAGCAAAATTCAGAATGAACCCCGTAAATTTTACTTCAACGACCGCACACTGGCAGCGCTGGATAAACTTCGCAGTGAAAATCCAGATGATATTTATATCTTTCAAAACAGTTACCGCAACTCCAAAAAAGATAAACCGGCTCCCATGACCAGCCGGTATATCAGCAGTTGCTTGAGCGATGCGGCAAAGAAAAGTCAAATAACTCTTCCCGGAGATGTGGGAGCAGTAACTTTGCGTAAATGCTTCGGTTATCATCATCTGGTACATGGGGACTGGTCTTTGCATGAAATGATGCGTTATTTTGAACAGCGGAGTCTTTCATTTACAAAACACTATCTGGACATTACCGATGAAAAAATAATGATCCGCAGACCGGAAAAGTAATTTTCAGTCCACTGGAATCTTTCTTCCATCGGCACTTTTGAAAAGCCGGTGAGCGATCCCTGCAGCCAGCCATAATCCGGCAACCGGCAGCAGGGATTTTTGTTCATAGATACAATCTTGCAGATAGACTGCCAATGCCAGAGAAAATCCCAGATACAGCCAGGTAATGACGATCAGAGGAACACGATTGATAACTTTGCACTTTTTGCGGCTCTTATGGCGGATCAAACACCATACATTTTCCAGAATAATACCGATTGAAGCCAGCATCGTATCCAATCCGATACCGATAAACCACAAAAGAATCGTTGCCACGGTTATGATCCCGATTTCGGGAATTGGCAATAAAAAGTGATCCTGTTCCGTATAAATAAGGTAAAAGCCGCCGATGGCAATGCCGGTGCAGATAATGCAAATTGCAAAAGTCAACCAGTCGTAACCATAGAGTTGGAAGCCCTTTTTTTCTTCTTTGGTTCCGGCTTTCGGTACAGGAGGGCAATGGCGTTCAAACTTTGCTCCGCATACTTTCCGGCATTTCTGTTTAATGGTTGAACGGACATAAACATCACCATTTTTCAACACCCGACCGGATTGCCAGAAGATGTATCCGACCTGGCATTGACCACGGGGACCGCCGGTCTGCAAGGTGGTAAACTGGATAATATCGACTTTATAATCTTTTTGTTCCGACCAGCCTTCGGAATAGTTATCAGATTTACTGTAATCCCCCTTCATCCCACCGGATTTACTGTCTCCGATGTTCTGGCTGTGACGGCGTAAAACTTCCTGTCCGATACTGTCAGCGGCCCATTTATTGGTGGTATGGTCGCCGTTCTGACAGAATATTTTTGTTCCGAGGTTCCCCAGAAGTGAATTAGCTTTTTCTTTGCCGTAACCATCATAAAGATTATCAAGGTTTTGGGTGGCATATACGGTCAATGTCCGGGAAGAACGGGCTGTGGTCTGGAATTTCTGGTCGTAATCAATGGCAAAAAACTGACACTCATCCCCCCAGAGAAAAACCGGACGGGCATCGGGATCAGAAATATCTTCCCGCCGTTCAATCATCTTTTCAAAACAGAGTTTGACGATAGCCGCGGTCATCTGTCCGACAATACCGTTGCGTTTGACATCCTGATCCACAATCAGAATTTTGCCTTTGCGGTAGAGGTCTTCCATTACAAGCGTACTCTCTTTGGCTCCGAAACAGCGGAGAAATTCGCCACGGAGCATGGAGTCTGCCAACACTGTAAAAGATGATATGGTATTACTGCGGGTACGCTCATCAAGTTGCGGAAACTCGACAAGGAAATAGTTGTATGCTAACTCATAATCCGGGGTGTCATCCTGCCGGAAATAGATTGCTTTCAAAAGAAGTTTGGTACAGTAATCCTTGGATGCGGCAATGACTGCATCGGAAAAATCACTGCTGTTGGCGTGACTCTGCCGGATATCCTGCTCAAAATCAGCAATGAAGTCGGAAAAATTTTCTTGAGCGACATTGATATTTTCAAAGTCGGAGTAACAGGCATCCTTAAACTCCTTCAAATAATTTTTAAGCCGTTCCGCAATAGAATTGTCCCGCAGGGAACTGTCGATGGCAGCTTTGATATTGGGAAGCGTTACCGCCTCTTGAGCCATCACCAGAAGAGAAATCGTGTTGCGGAGAAACTGTTTGATCGCATTCTGCCAGTATTCGTCAGATGTGCCTCCGGACTTTTTATCCTTGGTGATTTTGACAACCTCCAGAAAGATATTGACTACATTTTCCACCTGACCGCCACCGGCTTCTGCCGGACGGGAGAACTCATAATCCAGAAAACAAAAAGTTTCCTGACTGAGCTTTATAATATCTTTATCCCGTTTGGTTTCCTTTGCATAATCGATCCAGGTGTCACACTCATCCGGTTTGGCACAGAAAACAATTCCGCCGTAACCGTATTCCAGAAATTTCAATGCAATACTGCGGAGCGGACCGGAAGATTTGCCGGAACCGGTCATTCCGAAACACATCAATCCGGTTGCCGCATCACGGGTAGTCCAGGAGTTACCCTCAAAATTCATAATTTCCCGATCAAGTACAGACATACGCCACCGTTATACAAAAAGTTTATAGAATCCGAAAGCTCCGATACCGATAAAGGCACAAACGATGATTGCTGCTGCGTAAATCAGTACACGGATCAAAAAAGTTTCACGATGCAATGCCAAAAGACGGCGGAACTGAGACCGGAAAATAACCTGTTGTGTGGAAAGAAGTTCATTCATTTTTTGAATTTCGTCTCCCAATATGCTCTGAATGTCACTCCGGAGCGTTTTATAAAACTCCCGGTGTTTGGTATCAAGCATTTCCAACGATCTCTGCTGTAATTCCATTTTCAAAAGCAGAGCGTAAAAAATATCATTTTCAGCTCCACAATTGTCGTAAGAGGAGAGAATTTCCAGCA
>JAZNAR010000011.1:0-55140 GCA_045586645.1 Victivallaceae bacterium | reverse complement strand
CAGACCGCCGCCGGCGGCAATACCGGAAAACGCCGCGAAGTAGATCAGAAATTCACTGACAAAACCATTGAATGGCGGCAGACCGCAAATCCCTGCCGCGTGCAGGGTAAACGCCGTACCGGTCGCCGGAGTGCGGCGCATCATGCCGCCGAGTTTATCCATTTCCAGCGTGCCGCTGCTTTTCAGCACCGATCCGGCACAGAGAAAGAGTCCGCCTTTGAGCAGCGCATGGTTCAGCACGTGCAGTACCGCCCCGGCAAATCCGGCGGTTTCCATCGCCGGTATCCGGTAATACTTACCCAGCAATCCCAGACCGAATGCAATCGAGATCAGCCCCATATTCTCAATACTGGAGTACGCCAGCAGCCGTTTCAAATTATTCTGCGGCAGGGCAAAAACAATCCCGCCCAGCGCACCGCACAAACCCAATATCAACAGCGTCCAGCCGGCACATTTCAGCACCGCCATATCCCCCGGCAGTACCGCCAGTGAGATCAGCCCCAGAAACCCCAGTTCGATCATCGCGCCGGACATCAATGCCGATACCGGAGCCGGAGCCGCCGGATGGGCATCGGGCAGCCAGATGTGCAGCAGCGGGAAGCCGATTTTCAACCCGAAACCGATAAATCCGGCAATCATCGGCAGAATTCCGCCATCGGGAAAAAGGAAAAATATCATCAAAAACGCCGCTCCGGCATGACAGGCGGCAAAATAGAGCCAACCGGCTTTGCGGACGGATTCCGACTCACGGTCAAACATCACCAGCATCGCGCTTGCCGTGCCCATGACCTCCCATGCCAGAAGAAACGGCAGCCAGCTGTCGGCAAGAGTTACAGTAAGCATCGCCGCGACGGTGGTGTTGAGCAAAAACCAGTAAACATTGGCTCTCTTACTGCCGTGACCGGCAAGATAACCCGGCGAATAAAATGCCGCCGCCAGAGCCAGAATCAGCACCGGGAGCTGAAAAAAGGCAGTTTCATTCATTCCGGCAGCTGTCATTGCAACCAATCCGGCAAGCGAACCTGCTGCCAGAGATACTGCCCCGGCAACCGTCGCCGCCGCCGGGAATTTCCGGCAGAAAAGCGCAGCTGTGCCGCCGGCGCAGATGACGGCAAGAGCGATCAGATAATACAACACTTTTACAATCTCCTTGCAATTTTAAGTTATCTTGATAATATACCCTGCAAAGAGCTTTTTTTCAACTTTTTTCACTTGAAAAAATCCCATATTGTGGCATATTAATCATAATGTCGTCACATCCGGGATAACACCGGTGACGCCGGAATGCCGCCGTGGTAACACATGGCGGGATATTGTCAGGATTTTTTGCAGGAGTGATTAACGCTGTGGCAACGCTTTTTCTTTCGCACCGGGGGGAGTCGGATGATGCTCCGGAAAATACCGCCGAAGCCTTCGCTCTGGCGATGGCAAGGGATTCCGACGGCATTGAACTGGATGTACGCATGACCTCCGATAAACAGGTCGTCTGCTTTCATGATGCCACTCTGGAAAGAATTTGCGGGGATAAACTTGCAATCGCAGAAGCCACACTGGATGAGTTGCAGACAAAGCATGAAATACCGCTTCTTGCCGAAGCTCTTGCATTGCTCAACAGCGGCAAACATATGCAAATAGAGCTGAAAGGCTCTCCGGAACAGGTGCCGTATGTCCGCAGTGTGCTGGAAAAATTCCCGGAGTGGGGGCGTTTTGCCATTTCATCTTTTGAAAAAGAGACCATTCTGGCGGCGGCGGAATATTTCCCCTCTTTGCCCCGGCTGCTTTTGTGTGATTTGAGAGCAGAATCGGGAGTTTTTCCGGAAGCCGGGGAGGTTATTGAGTTTCTGCGTCCGCTTGAGTGCGGTATCAGTTTCAAAGCTGACAATGCTGCTGACGCGGCATTTGTGGAGCAGCTGCACCGTGCCGGATTGCGTGTGGTATGCTGGGGCATAAGCAGTGATGAATTGGGGCTGGCAATGGCTCATGCCGGTGTTGATGCGCTCACTTGCAATCATGCAGTGGCATTGCGCCGGAAATATCGGGAGTCAATAAAATAAAGCGGATTTATTTTCCGTTAAGTTACATGAAAAGAGATTTTTTGTATATTTTTTTATAGAATGCAAAGGGTTATATCAATGAAAAAAATGTTAAGACTTGCCGTTCCTGCGGCTGTTGTCGCCGTTATCGCCGTCCTTGCCTATGCCGGATACCGGATCTGGGGCGTGGAAAAGGAGCAGTATGTATTCAAAACCAGTGAAATCACGGTCGGGGATCTGGTCAGTTCCATAAGTTCTTCCGGAACAGTTGAACCGGAGGAACTGGTCAATGTCGGAGCGCAGGTCACGGGAAAAATAATGTCTTTCGGCACAGATGCCGACGGCAATACCGTAGATTACGGTTCAAAAGTCAAAGCCGGAACCTTGCTCGCGCAGATAGATGATGTGCTTTATGCCGCGGCTCTGCGGGAGTGCAAAGCGCAGAAACTCCAGGCTGAAGCCGAGATAACCGCCGCCAAAGCCGCCATCAAACAGGCTGACGCCAAACTCAATCTCGCCAAAGTCAACTGGGATCGCGCCCGTCAGCTCTGGGCAAAGATAGCTATGGCAAAAAGTGAATATGATTCCGCAGAAGCCACTTTTATTTCCGCCCAGGCAGATCTGGCATCGGCTCATGCCCGTCTGGAAAAAGCCAACGCCCAGCTCGCCATTGCTGAAGCGGCACTGGTCAAAGCCCAGCGCAACATGGATTACTGCGTGATAACTTCTCCGGTGGATGGGATAATCATTGACCGCCGGGTCAGTATCGGACAGACGGTCGTTTCCAACATGAGCGCATCGAGCATCTTTCTCATAGCAAAGGATTTCAAAAAAATGCAGGTGTGGGTTTCGGTCAACGAAGCAGACATCGGCAGCATCAAACCGGGGATGCCGGTCGAATTTACCATCGACACTTTCCCCGGCAGTGTCTTCAAAGGTGAAGTGAAAAAAGTCCGGCTCAATGCCACCATGTCCCAGAATGTAGTTACTTACATCGTGGAAGTGGTTACGGACAATGTGGATGGCAAGCTTATTCCGTATCTCACTGCCAATGTGCGTTTTATCCGCGACCGCCGCACCGGGGTGCTGACGATCCCCAATTCCGCGCTCCGTTTCATGCCGGATGAAAAATTCATTGCTCCGGAGTTCCGCGGTCAGGATTTTGCTCCGCCGCGCCGGGTGGTCTGGGTGGCTGACGGCAAGTTTCTCCGTCCGGTCGATGTCAAAACCGGCTTGAATGCCGGAGTGATGGTCGAACTTCTGGAATCACCTCTGAAAGCCGGTGATGAAGTCGTTTACGGCATCGCTGAAGTTTTTGCAGAAAAATTTGACCGCGATGCCCCCGCCAAAAGTCCTTTCATGCCCACTCCGGAGCGCAAAGGTGTGCAGGGCGGCGGCAGTGCCGCCAACCGTGCCCGCGCGGCAGGTGCCGGAAAGTGACGGTGGTTTATGGCTCTTATCGAACTGCATGACATAATCAAAAACTATCCTCTCGGCGAAGAATTCATCTCTGTGCTCAAAGGTGTTTCGCTGACCATAGAAAGCGGCGAATATGTCGCATTGATGGGGGCTTCCGGCTCCGGGAAGAGTACGCTGATGAATATTCTCGGCTGCCTGGACAGACCTTCCGGCGGGGATTACTTTTTTGACGGTGTCGAACTCGGCAGAGCTGACAGTGATGTGCGGGCACGGGTCAGAAATCAGAAAATCGGTTTCGTTTTTCAGAGTTTCAACCTTCTGCCGCGGACGACGGCTCTGGATAATGTCATCATGCCTCTGGCGTATACTGCCGGAAATATGAGCCATGCCGAAAGACGCCGCCGGGGGCTTGCGGCTCTGGAAGCTGTCGGCATTGCCGACCGGGCGGGACATCATCCGTCGCAGCTTTCCGGAGGTCAGCAGCAGCGGGTGGCGATCGCGCGGGCTCTGATAAATCATCCGCCGGTGATTTTTGCCGATGAGCCGACCGGAAATCTTGATTCACACACCAGCGTTGAAGTTATGAATATGTTCAAACAGCTCAATGATGAAGGCATAACCGTTATACTTGTTACACATTCCCAGGCAATCGCCAAATATGCCAAACGCACGGTTTGCATGAGTGACGGACAGATCGTTTCCGGGCTTTTTGAAGGAGGTATCGCGCAATGAATGTTTTTGATACAGTGGTCATGGCGTTGATTTCTCTCAAACGCAATCCTTCCCGTACCATGCTGACCATGCTCGGCATCATCATCGGTATCGGTGCGGTCATCACCATGATGGAAATCGGTGCCGGTTCATCCACCGCGATAAAAACCACCATTGAACGCATGGGTGCCGGTTCCGGAATAATCTATCCCGGAGTGCGCCGGGTGGCGGGTATCCGCGGCGGCAGGGATTCATGGACATCGCTGCTGCCGGCGGATGCGGAAGCGGTTTTGCGTGAGTGTCCGAGTGTTTCGCTGGTCTCTCCGATAGTCAGTTCCAGCAGTGCCCAGGCGATTTTCGGTTCGGAAAACTGGATACCTTACCAGATGTACGGTGTTTCGCCGTCGTATTTCGGTATCCGTGACTGGCAGATCGGTGAAGGCAGGTTTTTTAATGAGAAGGAAGTTGACCTCAATGCCCGTGTGTGTGTTGTGGGGACTACCATCGTCAAGGAACTTTTCGGCGGAATATCACCGGTCGATTGTGAATTGCGTATCAACAGCGCGACATTCCGGGTCATCGGTGTGCTTAAAAGCAAAGGCGCGAATATGATGGGCATGGATGAGGATGACGTTATCCTCATGCCGTGGACGACGATGCGTATGCGGGTCACGGGTTTGCGTAACGGCAGTGCGACCAGCACCACCAGCACGCTTTCATCCCGTCCGGGTGAGCGTTATCCGGTCAGCGGCGTGGCATTGTATCCGGAGCAGGATTCATCCATACGCGAGGATAAGCTGCTCATTCCCAAATTCACCCATATCAATTATATTGCCTTTGCCGCAGTGACCCCGGAAAAAATGGAGCAGGCAACAGCGGAAATAACCGCTTTGCTGCGGGAAAGACACAAACTTGTCGCGGCGCAGGATGACGACTTCCGCATCCGCAGTGCATCGGATTTTATGAAAATGATGAATAAAACATCGACATTGATGAACAATCTGCTGCTCGGTGTGGCACTGCTTTCGCTGGTCGTCGGCGGTGTCGGTATTATGAACATCATGCTCGTATCGGTAACTGAACGCACCCGCGAAATCGGTTTGCGTATGGCTGTCGGAGCCAGAAGCAGCGATATTCTCAAACAGTTTCTCATTGAAGCTGTGGTGATGTGTCTGCTTGGCGGCATTATCGGGATCGTTGCCGGTCACGGCACGGCACTGCTCATTGAGAGCCAGCTGCACTGGCCGGTGGAAAGCAGTCCTGGAGCTGTGGTGGCGGCATTTGCGGTTTCGGCAAGCATCGGTATGATTTTCGGATTTTATCCGGCGTGGAAAGCCAGCCAGCTTGACCCGATAGAGGCATTGCGGTACGAATAAAAAAGCTCCGCTCAAAGCATCCGGTTGAGAATTTCAGCGTAGTCGAGCAGACGCTCTTCGCCGAATTTTTCCAGATACGCGCCATTCATGCCGACAGCAAAAGTGGAAAAGTTTTCGATGCCGTGTTTGCGGTAAAACTCAATATCCCGGAGCATGATCTCTCTTGTCACCGGCAGAGCCTTGACCTCCTGACGGAAGTGGTTGCAGAAAAGCGATACATCGAGCCAGTATTCCAGTACATGAGTGCGTTCCGCCGGAAAAAACTGCAGCAGTTTGAGAAATTTATCATGGAAACGGCGGTTGATTTCATTTGCCGGGTCATCTATTGAGGCAAAGAAACGGCGGACATACGGGGCGAATTCCAGAAAAACAGCTTCATGCGGCTCCACTTTTTCCGGCACATCGTAACTGCTTCCGGCGTAGGCAAGGCAGGCGACTTGTGCCTGCGGGTCGGCTTTACGGATGCCTTCTGCCATGACATTTACGCTCAATAAATTGAGGTCTGCCGGACTCCAGCGGGAACATTCCTGGCAGTGGCAGAGAGAATTTGCCCCGTCTGCGCTCCAGAAATAATAGCGGTGCGAAGCGGTGCCGAGTTTGCGCGCCAGAGCTGCGGCATTTTCCCGGAGAAGATCCCGCATGCCGGCGGATGAGATACACCAGTTGGTCCTTTCACCGGGGGCGCGGCTGCCGTCGGCATTGAGGGCGAAATATTCCGGGTGTTGCGGAAAAAGTTCCGGAGCAAGCATCACTCCGGCGGTGTGTTCTTCAAATTCACAGAAAATATTGTGTCCGGCACAGCGGGATTTGAATTCCGGAGAGAACGAAAAATCCAGCTCTTTCAGGATGTCGTGGTTGCGCCCGCCGGTGTGAAATGCCAGAGTGTCCAGCTGCAGATCAGCGCATTTTTTTACCCAATCCAGACCGGAAAAATCTCCCGGAGCGACAATGATTCCCTTTTTCATGCGGTTTCCCCTGATGAAGTTTTTTTACTTGTGAAATTACCTCAAATGCCACTATTATAGCATGGGGCATGAAAAAAACAAGCTGTGCAATCAAAAAACAGATGAAAAATCCAGCTCCGGCTCTCTCCTGTTTTCTGTGAGATGCGTTGCGTTTTTTTACTTCAGCAGTTCCAGCAGTTTCGGAATGGCACTTTCAAAATCCACTCCGTACCAGTTGTGGTTGTCATAAGCTGTTGTCTGCCGGATAGCTTCAACGGTGAATTCCACCGCTGTTGTCAGTGAATCAGCCAGACTCTGCCCTTTGACCATCGCCGCGAAACAGGCACTGGCGAAAACATCTCCGGTGCCGTGAAACGACTGCGGCAGATGTTCACTGTAATGCTCACAAAATTCATCTTTTTCGCTGTCGTAAGCCATGACGCCGCATTTTTCCGGAGAGGGCGAAACCCCGGTCAATACCGCGATTTTCGCTCCGAGAGCGCAGAGCCGTTTCAACAGAGCTTTGGTTTCTGCGGCAGAACATGAGGTGTTTGCCTGATATTTTTCGCCGAGCATGAATGCCGCTTCAGTCAGATTGGGAACGATGATATCGGCTTTGCCGCACAATTCGCCCATTCTCAACGCAAATTTTTCATCGAATCCGGTATAAAGTTTCCCGTTGTCGCCCATTGCCGGGTCGACGAATTTGAGCATTCCGGGATGGTCGAATCCGGAAAAAATCTTTTCCACAAGTTCGATTTGCCGGAATGACCCCAGATAGCCGGTGGCAATGCCGTCAAAGGTGATTTTTTCCTGCTGCCAGTGCTCCATCACCGGCTGAATATCATCGGTCAGGTCGCGGAATGTGAAGTTTTTGAAAGCTGTGTGGGTGGAAAGCACCGCTGTCGGCAAGATGGCGGTTTCCAATCCGGCTGCCGAAATTATCGGCAGTGCCACGGTGAGAGAACATTTGCCGACACATGAAATATCCTGAATGGAAAGAACCCGTTTCATTGTTTTATTTTTTCCTTCTGCGGGAGTGGTATATTTTTTGTTAATATACACTTTGCCGACGGAAATTTCAACTTGCAACTGGAATCTCAAGCGGTTATATTATCTCAAAAGACAGGAGATGACGATTTTTATGAAAACAGCTTTTGTATGTACCGGTACTGAATTGCTCAAAGGCAGCTGCTGCAATACCGATTTGTGTTTTGCCGGAGCGCAGCTGACTGCATACGGGATGCCGCCGGTTCTGGAAATATGTGTCGGCGACCGTCCGGCAGAATTGGTAACTGCTCTCGGCAGTGCGCTGGCGGTTGCCGATACGGTTTTAATCAGCGGCGGACTCGGACCGACGCGGGATGATATAACTCTGGAAACCGTGGCGAGATTTTTCGGATTGGAGCTGTATGAACACCCGGATTTGAAGTCCAAAGTTGAAGCGTGCTGGGCGCAGCGGCATGGATCAAGATGTCCGAAACACCAGTACAAACAGGCGTTGCTTCCGGCGGGCGGCAGATATTTTGACAATCCTGCCGGAGTGGCTTCCGGAATCGGTTTTGAAGTTGTTTACAACCGTCGCAGGCGTCATATCTATCTGCTGCCGGGACCGCCGGGGGAGTTCGAAACGGTATTTGTCAACGGGATATTGCCGGAACTTTGCCGGATGCGGGAAAACTTCTGTTTCACCAATGGATTTTTTATATGCGGCATGGGGGAAACTCAAGTGGCAAAACTGCTTGAGCCGATGGTCGGCAATCAGCCTCTGGAAATCGCTTACACCGCTCAACCCGGCGGAACAAAGATTTTTCTTTCCGGTGAAAAAGAGTGCGTCGATGCCGCATTGAGTGCCGCCGGAGAGCTTTTCGGCAGTGCCGCGCTGCCGCCGGGAGTTTTTTCTCTGCCGGAACATCTGCTTGAGCTGTTGCAGGAGCAGGGGGAAACATTCGGCTGTGCGGAGTCATGTACCGGAGGTCTGGTGGCTGACTCCATCGTCAATCTGCCCGGAGCATCCGCTATCTTTAAAGGCGGGATAGTCGCGTATGCCAATGAGGTCAAAGAGCGTGTGCTCGGTGTCGACCCGGAAATTCTGCACAGTTGCGGCGCAGTCAGCAGTGAATGTGCTTGCGCTATGGCTGAAGGTGTCTGCCGGGCGTTGCAGTGCAGTTGCGCTGTCAGCACCACCGGTATCGCCGGACCCGGCGGCGGCAGTGAGGAGAAACCGGTAGGATTGGTCTATGCCGGAGCGTTTTACCGCGGTATCTCTGCGGTAAAAGAGTTGCATTTGCGCGGCAGCCGGCGCATGATACGGGAAAGGGCGGCGGCGCAGGCATTGCAGCTGCTTTATTCATTGATTTGCGGGAAGGGCGGGAATTTATGCTGACCTATTTGAAAATAAATGATTTCGCCCTGATTGCCGGTGCTGAAGTAGAATTCGGCACCGGATTTACCGTGTTTACCGGGGAATCCGGCGCGGGGAAATCCATATTGATGGCATCCATTGAACTGCTTTGCGGCGGCAGAGCGGAAAAAAGCTCCATCCGTTCCGGATGCCGGCAGTTTACGGTCAGCGGGGAATTTACCCTGCCGGAATCTCTGAAGCCGCAAATTTCCGCTCTGCTTGACAGTGCCGGTATAACTTCGGAAGCCGACGGCGGGGGGTTGACGATACGGCGCGTCGTCTCTCAAAACAGTACGCGGAATTTTATCAATGACATTCCCGTGGGAGCAAAACTGCTTTCCGAAATCGGCGGTTATCTTATTGATATACACGGAGCCAACGAACAGATTTCACTTTTGCATCCGGCGCATCAGCTTGAATTGCTGGATAATTACGGCAATCTGCTCCCCATGCGGGAAAAATGCCGGGAATTCTGGCACTCATTGAACCGCCTTGCCGCTGAAAGGGCGGAATTCGAAAAAAATCTGCCCGATGCAGACAGTGCCGACCGGATGTCGCTTGTCGTCGAGGAAATAGACCGTATCGCTCCGGCTCCCGGCGAGGATAAAGAGCTGGCGGTAAAACAGCGGCTCGGTGCAAACGCCAGAGAGGTGCTTGCCACCTTGCAGCAGCTCAACGGCATACTTACGGAAAATGAGGGCGGTATCGCCGACCAGCTCGGCACGGTTTATCACTTTTTATCTGAACTGGAAAAAATCGACCCTTCGCTTACCGGTGAGGCGATGAATGTATGTGAATCATTGCAAACCGCAGTGGCGGAACTTTCCGGGGATTTGGCGGCGGCGGCGGACAAAGTTGAACTTGACCCGGAAGCACTGGCGGTCACCGAAGCCCGTTTGAGCGAACTTCATACGTTGAAGCGGCGTTACGGTCCGGCATTGGAACAGGTGCTGGAAACCCGTGAGCTGGCGGCGGCAAAAGTCCGGGAATTTCAGGAATCCAAAGCGATGCGGGCGGAATTTGACCGTAAAGAAGTTGAATTGCAGAAGCATCTGCTCTCTGCGGCACAGGAGCTGTCTGCCGCCCGCCGGGATGCCGCCGGAAAATTTCTGGCTGAAACGGTGAAAAAACTTGATGCCATCGGCTTTTCGGGAGCTGAAATGCAGGCGGAATTCACCACTGTCGCCCCCGGAGCTTCAGGTATGGATAAGCTGGAGTTGCTTTTCAACGCCAACCGGGGCGGGGAGTTGCGTCCGTTGCGCAAAGTCGCCAGCAGCGGGGAGCTTTCCCGGTTGATGCTGGCTTTGAAAACTGTCCTTGCCGATGCGGATGCCGTGCCGACGGTGATTTTTGATGAAATCGACATGAATATCGGCGGGGAAACTGCCAATAAAGTCGGCAGGGAACTTGCCGCGCTCGGCAATAAACGGCAGATACTCTGCATTTCCCATCTGGCGCAGGTGGCATCGCGTGCCGATGCCCATTTCAAAGTGGAAAAAATCTGTCAGGAGGGAAAAACTTTCAGCATCATCGAGCAACTTGATGACCCCGTTCCCGAACTCGCCCGGATGCTGGGCGGCGGAGAGTCGGCACTGGTTCATGCCCGCCAGCTGCACCGGGATGTGAAAAACAAATGAAACGCCTGCGGGTCATTGTTGCTGGTTCCGGACCGGCGGGGCTTCATGCCGCGTATGCCGCTGCGGTTGCCGGCGCGCAGGTGACGGTTTTGGAGCAGTTGAATAACTCCGGGGCGAAACTGCTTGCTTCCGGCGGCGGCAAGTGCAACGTTTCCAATCTGCTGCCGTTGGAAGATTTCGCCCGTAAATTCGGTCCGCAATGGCGTTTCCTGCTGCCGGCACTCCGGAATTTTTCCGGTGATGTCCTGCGGGAATTTTTTGCCCTGCACGGCGTGGAACTGGTTGCTCCGGATGGATTTCATCTTTTTCCGGCATCTTTCCGCGCCCGGGATGTGCTGGAGCTTTTTACCGGAGAACTCCGCCGTTGCAAAGCTGATATCATCTGCGGCAAATGTGTGCGGGAACTGCTGATGGAAAATTCCGCTGTCTGCGGCGTGCGTTGTGCCGACGACAGTGAATTTCCCGCTGACCGGGTCATCGTTGCCTGCGGCGGCAGAAGTTATCCGGCTCTGGGCGGGCGCGGCATCGGTTATGAACTTGCCCGGCAGGCAGGGCATCAGATAACGCCGCTGTTTCCGGCTATGGCTGGACTCCATACCGCTGAAACTTGGGTGCATGAGTGCGCCGGTATCGCTCTGCCGGATTGTACGGCGTATATCGATCTGCCGAAATTCCGCAAACAGCCGGAGCGCGGCGAACTGCTCTTTACCCACAACGGTTTTTCGGCTTTCGCCGTGCTGGATATGGCGGGCAGGGTCGCACAACTGCTTGCCAGTAACAGCAGTGTGCCTTTGCGGATAAATTTCACTCCTGATGTGGGACGCACCCAATGGTGTGAGCGTTTTGCATCATGGCGGAAAAATTCGGGAAGTAAAAAAGTTCTCACCCTGCTTGCCGAATATCTGCCGCGTAAACTTGCTGCAGCTTTGCTTGAAAACAGCGACGTCACCGCCGCAAGATGGTGCAGCGCAGATTCCGCAAAACTGCTGACCCGTCTGCTGGAGTGCCCGTTTACCGTTGTCGGCAGTGATTCATGGGAAAAAGCTATGGTAACTGACGGCGGCGTCGCATTGAAACAGATCGTACCTGAAACAATGGAAAGCCGTCTGGTCAAAGGTCTCTTCTTTGCCGGAGAGGTGCTGGATGTGACCGGCCCATGCGGCGGATACAACATCACCTGGGCTCTGGCATCGGGAAAAACCGCCGGAAATTCCGCCGCCCGGGGGTGAGTTACTGCATTATTTTCAGTGCTTCTCTGCCGCTCATGCCGGGGGTCACTCCCAACGCCGCCGCGGCCGCAGAACACGCTTTTACTTCCGCAGAGAGCATATCATCATAGCTTTTTACTCCGGTGACAATGGCAAGAGCATGGTTGAGTTTTTCGGCAGTTTCCAGATTGAGATAACCGCAGCCGAGCATACCTTTTTTACCTTGAATAAGTAAAAGATTTGCTCCGTAAACCGGGATGGTGTCGGCACGGAAATTTATACCGTCAAGTGTTATAATATCCATTTTTTTAATCCGTTTCTATTTTGTTATATCGGCAAATTTTGCTCCGGTCAGACCGGCAAGAGATTCCGGATTCAGAGCCAGATTCAATCCGACCCTGCCGCCGCTGACGCAGATGGTTTCAAAAAGAATGGCACTTTCGTCAATAAATGTCGGAAAGCTTTTTTTCATTCCCATCGGCGAACAGCCGCCGTGGATGTAGCCGGTCAGCGGCAGCAGCTGTTTCTGCGGGATGAGTTCGATGCTTTTTCTTTCTGCGGCGCGGGCGGCTTTTTTCAGTTCCAGTTCCGATGATGCGGGAACAACGAAAACAAAATATTCATGTCCGGGGGCCTGCGCCACCAGCGTTTTGAATACTTCATCCGGACTCCGCCCTATTTTTGCGGCAATGGAGCGCGCATCAATGAGACCGTCAGAGGTATCATACTCGTAAGCATGATACGCTGTGCCGGAAATTTCTATCAGCCGCATGGCATTGGTTTTTACGATGGATTTACCCATATTCCAAAAGAAATGCCGCACCGCAAATGCGGTACGGCACTGTTGGTAACAGCCCCCCGTTCAGTCGTTGATGGGGGAAATAACCAGACCGTCACCGTAAACGGCACTTTCAATGGAAATGCCGAAAAACGTGTGATAGTAGACATATTTACTGCGGTCACCCTTTTTCGGGGTACGCATGGAGCCGCAACCGCTGACCGCACAGACGATCAGAGCCGCGACAGCAAAAAGCATGAATTTTTTCATATCCGGTTTCTCCGCTTAAATGTACCGAACAGATTCAGCATTGACGGGCGTCACGATTACTTGACGATGAAGCCATCTCCGTAGACACCGCTTTCGATGGAAAGACCGAAGAAAGTGTTGTAGTAGACGTATTTGCTGCGATCACCATTTTTCGGGGTACGCAGAGAACCGCAACCGCTGACCGCGCAGACGATGAGAGCTGCAACTGCAAAAAGCATAAATTTTTTCATAATAAATTCCTCCAAAAATTTTTTTGAGACACCACCGCGGCATCTCTGACTGCTATTAAAATAATATACTTGCTGTGAAAAATCAAGAGGCAATATTATTTTTTTTTGATTTTTTATGTAACGTCTATTGACATATAAGAGTTTATGGCGTATACTTTATAAAGTGGAAGTCGTTATTCCGGAACAATTCCGGAGAATACGCATATGCTTTTAACGAAAGGATTTTTGATGAACATCTACGTTGGCAATCTGCCGTACAGTACCACTCCGGACGATTTGCAGGCTGTTTTTTCCGCATACGGAGAAGTCGCCGCAGCCAGAATCGTCAATGACCGTGAAACCGGCAGACCCAAAGGTTTCGGTTTTGTTGAAATGCCCAATGAAAATGAAGCCAAAGCCGCGATCGAAGCCCTCAACGGCAATGACATCGGCGGCCGCAAAGCAGTGGTCAATGAAGCCCGTCCCCGTGAAGCGCGTCCGCCGCGCCGCAAGGAGTGGTGACAGCACCGGCTGGAAAAGCATCTTTACCGGAGAAAAACTCTCCGGTATTTTTTTTACCGTTTTTTTGAGATCCGGCTATTGAAAAAAGCTGTAAATACAACTATTTTATATCCAGATTTTACCGCTGACGGGAATCGTTTTGCGGCGGATCGGGTTGTTGAAAATTTCACAGGGCAATTTTTGTTGATTGCCTCAATATATTTCTGCGAACGAGACCTAAACCGACCAAGTTAAATTTTGTTTGCACACTTTCCTGTAGGAGAACTGTACCGGTAGAACTGTATCTGTATGTTTTGCCGGGCGTTTCCTTGCATTGGAAAGTGGGGCTCTTGGTCGGGCCTTGGTCTCGGTGTACGAAAGCGTCCGGCTTTTTTGTGGACATTTTTCATACACCGGTGGATTCTGACCGTGCATTATTACAGCCGTGTTGATCCCGTTCGCGGGAACAACACGGCTGTTTGTTTATGCCCGGCGAAAGGAGGTGTATCAAGTTCCGGGAGCGAATATCATATATGAGTTATCTAAACAAATTGCAGGAGGATACATAAAATGGGTGCAAATACAGAATACACAGAATATTTTTTGACGGATGAAGGTTGGATACAAGGGGATCAAAAGTTCTCCGGAGAAGCCGTCAAAAAAAGAGAACTTCCAGCCGACATAAAAGCGCGTTGCTATAAACACATTCGGATTGTTTCTGAAATGCGCACCGGTGGTTCATTAAATGGCTGCCGAAGCGTCGAGGAAATTTTCTGTAAGTCAGGATGTGAGCAAAAAATCGCAGACCTGATGCAAAAATATCCTGAAAGTGAATTGTGTTAAAACTTAAAAATTACAAACATTGAAAAAACGCTACTGTCCGGTAATTTTTACCGGACAGTAGTGGATATCAACAATCAATAAGGAGCAGGAACATGAAAAAATTTTTTGCAGTTGTTGTCGCCGCATTTGCGGTGACCCTTTCCGGTTATGCCGGTCGGATTGATGATTTACGGACCGCCGCCGAACGCGGCGATGCCAAAGCGCAACACAATCTCGCAAATTGTTACTTTTTAGGTGAAGGCGTAAGGAAAGATCATACGAAAGCAGTAAAATGGTATCGCAAAGCGGCGGAACAAGGTCTTAAAAATGCGCAATTTATGCTCGGCGATTGTTACGTTAAAGGCCGTGGCGTGCCTAAAAATAATGCTGAAGCAGTAAAATGGTATCGCAAAGCGGCGGAACAAGGTCTTAAAGAGGCGCAATTTATGCTCGGGATAGGTTACAAATCTGGCGATGGCGTAACTCAAGATTTTACGGAAGCGGCAAAATGGTTTCGCAAAGCAGCAGAGCAAGGCGATGCTAAAGCGCAACGTAATCTCGGCTTTTGTTACTATGATGGCGAAGGCGTACCTAAAGACCGTGCTGAAGCAGTAAAATGGTTGCGCAAAGCAGCCGCTCAAGGTGATGAGGTGGCTAAAACAGCACTGAAAATGTTCGGAGAAACGTGGTAAAATACCGCCGGTGAAAAATACTTACGTATATGCAGGCAGAAGAGTATGTTTAAATAGGATAATTAAAATTATAATGAAGTCAGGAGAATAATACAAATGAATTCTAATGCTGCATTGTTAAAAATTGCATTTGTGATTTTTTTTAATTTGGATAATGATGTGAAAATATTAATCCCCAAAACAATGCTTGTGTATCCTAATAACAATATTTTTGAAAAAATAAGTAAAATGAAAAATATAAAAATATATGATTGTTCTTTTAAGGATAACTTGATAAAAATTGAGTCGAAAGGTAAGTGTTTTGATATAGAAGCAAGGCTGTCTGAGGGTGATTTCATTTCCCGTTTGTGCGAGATCGAAAAAGAGATGAAAAAATAATTATATTTTTATCGATACATCGTGTAGGACAGTACTTCCTGCTGAATTTTTACTGTCTTATAGAAAGATGGTGAAGTGATTAAAAACAGAATTTCGGAAAAATCAGATATCAAAAATCCATAGGAACAGGATCATGAAAAAAATATTTGCAGTTGTTATCGCAGTGTTTGCGGTGACTTTTTTCAGTTATGCCGCCAACGTCAATGATTTACGTGTCGCCGCCGAACGCGGTGATGCCGATGCACAATTCGCACTCGCAGATCATTATTACAGCGGCGTTGGCGTAATAAAAGATTTTACGGAAGCAGCAAGATGGTATCGCAAAGCCGCCGAACAAGGTGAGGCCCGCGCGCAAAGTGCTCTCGCAATGTGTTACTTGTTGGGTAAAGGTGTACCTAAAGACCATGCTGAAGCAGTAAAATGGTGTCGCAAAGCAGCCGCTCAAGGTGATGAGGGTGCTCAAAACTTCCTGCGCGAAATCGGAGAAACGTGGTAAAATACTGCCGCGAAGAAGTATGGAGAACTATTTAGAAAATGAGAATGTTGCGTAAAATATGGCAGTTATTTACATTGCTTTTGCGTAAAATCAAAACCATCGGTTCAGCCGGTGGTTTTGATTACCATCGGATTTCATATCCGGGAGTAATAATATTTAAAAAGATCGAAAAATGGCTCCATTTGTATCGTCTGAAATTTTACCGTTATAGACGAATAATCTTTTTTGCCGTATTTATTGTACTTGTGACATCTATGACATCTTTTGTGTTAGGGGGAAATAAACTGATTTCCAAAAAACAAAATATAGAAAATAACAAAGTATTAAAGCGGTCGGGATATGCATATTTTACTAAAGATAGAAAAAATATAATTAGAACCGATGATGATTTTTTGAAAAAAGTTGCAAATATTGGTGTGTCTACAAAATATTCGGATGATTTAACATATAGAGAATTAGTTTATTTGTTATGGGAATTTGTAACTGAATGTACATGTGAAAACAAACCCCAATTATTGTCTGATAAATTGCGGGATTGGATGGGAAAAGAATACTATTCCCTTCTGGATAATCGCCGGTCACCTGATTTGAGAAGTCAACGCGAAAAAAAGAGTTTTACAAAAGATAAGGCTAAAAATATAATTGAGCATATTATTTGTCAAAATAATCTTTCTTTTCGTGAATTGGAGAAATTGGCATTGTTCGATGATGAAAAACATCATATCCGCGATCAAATGAAATGTCGTTGGCATTTATCTTTACTGATACACAAAGGACATATTCACTCTTTATTTGTACATGCAAAACGATGTTTAGATACTTGGGGATATCAAGAAACAGGTGGTGTTGTTACTTATCAATTGCCGAGATCGAACATTGGACTTTTTTTTAACGAACTCGCAACAGAGTCATTGAGACGCCAACTTGAATATCAACGAGAAAAAGACGAAGCAGTAGTCAACCAAGCAATTGCAGCATTTAAATTATTGTCATTGGTTGCTTCAGTTGGAGAGAGTTCTGCATATGTACCTATGACACATTATGTTAATTATTTAAAAAATCCCGATTTGTTACTGAATCAAATGAAGTTATTGCTGGATTCAGCTGATAAAGACTCTGCACCAGTGACAACTGCTTTGTTGCATCTGACATCGACATTGTTGGAACACAAGATCTGTACAGATGAAAGTGTAGTATCATTTAGAAAGAATTTAGTAAAGAAAGCTGCTGATTCCGGTCGACTGAGGTATATGTTGGAATATGTACAAATATGCTTGGATGATTCAAATACATCGGAAGCAAGAGTATACTTGGATAAAGCAAAAAAATTTATAAAATTGCATCGGGATAACTTTTATGCCTTGAATGATATCGTGGAATATGATTTCCGTGTTGAACAATCTGCAGAAGGTTATGAAATGTGGTGTAAACATTTAGAAAATGATATAAAAAAGGTGGAACAATATACTCCTCCCGCAATATGAAATAAAAAACTCCGGATTTCAGGACTTGCAGAGCAGGAATGAAATCCGGAGTAAAGTATTCCGCTTTTCTTGAAAAGGGGAGTGGGTTCGGGAGAGGGGAAAAACTTTTTTTTCTCGTGAAAAGAAGTTTTTCCCCTCTCCCGTTAATTCATTAAAGAGTCTGGCAGACGGTGATGACGATTTCGCCGTAGATGTCTTCGGCACTGCAGCCGCGGGAAAGGTCATTCAACGGAGTCGCCAAGCCCTGAAGCACCGGACCGTAAGCCTGGGCATGGGCCAGACGCTGGACCAGTTTGTAGGCGATATTTCCGGCGTTGAGGTCGGGGAAAATCAGGATATTGGCACTGCCGGCAAGCGGGCTGTCCGGAGCTTTGGATTTCGCCACGGAAGGCACGATGGCGGCATCAGCCTGAATTTCTCCATCACAGAGGATGTCGAGCTTTTCAGCGGCAACTTTGCCGGCGAATTTTTTGGATGCTTCGGTGATTTTTTCCAGAATTTCGTTCTGGGCACTGCCGTGGGTGGAAAACGAGAGGAAAGCCACTTTCGGCTGTTTGCCGATCAGAGCTTTGTAGGTCGTGCTGGTCGCCATGGCGATATCCACGAGCATATCGGCGTCAGGATTGGGGTTTACGCCGCAGTCGGCGAACATCAGCACATCATCGCCCGCCGGACTGGGGGTGGCAAGATCCATCACAAAGCAGCTGCTGGCACTTTTGATGCCGGGGGCGGTGCCGATGCAGTGGAATGCGGCACGGAGCATATCCGCAGTGGAAGCGATACTTCCGGCGACCAGACCGTCCGCGATTTTGTTGCGGCACATCATCGCGCCGAAATAGATGCGGTTGGAAACCATCGCCAGAGCTTTTTCCGGAGTCACGCCTTTGGCTTTGCGCATTTCATACATTTCACCGGCGAATTTCTGAAGCAGGTCTGAAGCCATGTAGTCGAGGGATTCAAATTTGCGTTCAGTGATTCCGGCCTGGGCGCAGGCGGCGGAAATTTCCGCTTCAGTACCGAGGACGATGACTTTGGCGGTGACTTTTTCTTCCATAGCTTTGTTGGCGGCGGCGACGACGCGGTGATCCTGACCTTCGGGGAGGACGATGGTGCGGCTGACGCTGCGGGCTCTTGCGGCAAATGTGTCGATAGCAGACATGATTTATCCCTTTATATTACTTGTCAAAAACGATTTTTTTGGTGGTGAGTGCGATCATCTTTTCTTCATCGGTCGGCATGACTACAGCTTTGATTTTGCTGTCGGCAGTTGAAATCACACCGGCTTTGCCGAAACATTCCTGATTGGCGTTTTCATCAAGGAAAATTCCCATCGGTGCGAGCTGGTCGATGATCCGTTTGCGGGTTTTGACTGAAAATTCACCGATCCCGCCGGTGAAAACGACCGCTGCCGGAGTGCCGACCATCAGGAAGTAGGCACCGATGTATTTGACGATCCTGCGGACAAACATTTTGATTGCCAGAGCCGCCTGTTCATTGCCTGCTGCTGCGGCGGCTTCCATGTCACGCATATCGCCGGTACCGATGCCGCCGACACCGAAAAGACCGGATTTCTTGTTGAGGATATTGTCAACTTCGCGCGGAGTGTTGCCCAGTTCGATCATGCGGATGACTGCCGCCGGGTCCATGTCACCGGAACGGGTTCCCATCATCAGACCTTCCAGCGGGGTGAGACCCATGGTGGTATCGACGACTTTGCCGCCTTTGACCGCCGCCATGCTGCAGCCGTTGCCGAGGTGACAGGTGATGATGTCGGTATCTTCGACGGCTTTGCCGAGGAATTTCGCAGTGGCGAGCGTCACATAGTGATGGCTGGTGCCGTGGAAACCGTATTTGCGGATGCCGTGTTCTTTGTAGTATTCATACGGAATGGCATAGAGATATGCTTCCGGCGGCATGGTCTGGTGGAACTGGGTGTCAAACACTGCCACGTTGGGAACTCCGGGGATCGCTTTTTCGCAGGCTTCGATACCGGCGAGGTTGGCGGGGTTGTGCAGGGGGCCGAGGGGGAAGCATTCACGGATGATGGCCTTGACATTTTCATCGACCTGCATCGGGAGCGTGATTTTTTCGCCGCCGTGAAGCACGCGGTGACCGACGGCACCGATTTCAGACAGGGATTTCACAACACCGTTGGCGGGGTCGACGAGCTGTTTGCAGATTTCGGTGAAAGCTTCAACGTGGTCTTTTACCGGGATCTCCTGTTCCAGTTTGAATCCATCGGCACGTTTGTAGACCAGATTGGGATTGGCACTGCCCAGACGCTCAAAAACACCTTTGGCGAGGACGGCTTCGTTTTCCATTTCAAACAGCGTGAATTTCATCGAGCTGCTGCCGGCATTGATCACCAGAATCTTCATTACAACCTCCTGATAAATTTGATCCGATTTCGGGGTGATTTTTGTAATCCAATTAATATAGCACGTTTTTGAAAAAATTCCACTTTTTTTATCAATTTGCCCCGCCGGGAGCTTTTTTTTGAAAAAAATCGCTTTTTTTTGCAAAAATGATTTGAAAAAAAGGCACTTATGTGGTAAAATAGGTGTGGATAGGAATAAATAGGAGCAAAAAGGAATGTCTGATAATTCGACAGCCGCACTTTTTCCCGGACTTTTTGTCGGGGATTACGACCATGTGCTTGATGCACAGGGGCGCGTTGCGCTGCCGAGTGACTGGCGCAGCAAAGACCGGGAAACGGAACTGGTGATGATACCGGCGCGTGACAAAGCTCTGCTGCTGCTGCCGCTGGCGACTTTTATGGAATTTGTCGGCAAAGCCGGCAAACTTGCCATTGCCAATCCGAAAATGCAGAAAGCTCTGGCGTATCTCGGTTCAGCTTCGCGCCGCTGCCGCTGTGACAAACAGGGACGTATGGCTCTTGACCGGGCGAAGCTGGATTCCATCGGTGTGGAAAAGAAATTGAAACTCATCGGAGCGGTGACACATATCCGTATCTGCGCTCCGGAAAACTGGCAGCAGCCGGATAATCCGGATGAATATCTCAACGAGATACAGCAGATAAGCGACGGCAGTGACGGTATGGATGCTCTGGGCGGTCTGTTGCAGGGGGTGTTCAATAAATGAGCGGTGAATTCAGACACATTCCGGTTCTGGCATCACATATTCTTGAGCATTTGACATTTGATGCATCGGCTCCGGCGCGGCTGATCGACGGAACTGTCGGCGGCGGCGGTCACAGTGCGATGCTGTTGGAAAAATATCCGAAACTGAAACTGCTCGGCATCGACCGGGACAGTATGGCTCTGGATGCCGCGAAAAAACGTCTGGCGTTTGCCGGAAACCGAGTGACGCTTGTCCGGGGCAATTATGCGGAAATGGCGGCACTGGCTGTGGAGCACGGCTGGGATTATGCCGACGGGATATTGCTGGATATCGGAGTATCTTCGCCGCAGTTGGATATTCCGGAGCGTGGTTTTTCGTGGCGCAGTGAAGGCGCGTTGGATATGCGTATGGATCAGCGTTCGGAATTGACTGCCGGCAGATGGTTGAACCGGACAGGTGAAGCGGAAATGGAACGGGTGTTCCGGGAGTACGGTGAAATCAGCAAATCCCGGGCGTTGGCGCGCAAAGCCTGTGAAATGCGTCAGGAGAAACCTTTTGCCATGACCGGAGATCTGGTGCGTCTGACTGATGCGGTGCTGGGAAAGTCGCGTCCGGGCAGATTGCCGCACCCGACACTGGTGTTTCAGGCGGTGCGTATTGCGGTGAACGATGAATTGCGTCAGCTGGAAGCGGGATTGAGCACCGGAGTGCCGATGCTGGTTTCCGGCGGCAGGATCGCGGTGATAAGTTTTCATTCGCTGGAAGACCGCATCGTGAAAAACTTTTTCCGCAGGGAGAGCACTCAATGCGTCTGTCCTCCGGGACTGCCGGTGTGCTGTTGTAAACATGAGGCGGTTTTAAGAACCGTTACCCGGCACGCTGTGACTGCCGACCCCGCTGAAGTGGCGGCAAACAGCCGTGCCGCGTGCGCCAAATTGCGCGTGGCGGAAAAGATTTGAAAAGAGAAAATAAATTCTATAATGAAAATAATATAAATTCGGGAAACGTACAATGAACATTCAACCGGGAAATTCCAACCGCAGAAAAAGCGTGAAGCACGACACCGGCAGTTCCGCCGGATGCGCTGAAGCATGGAAATTTGCCGTGCTCGTGGCGCAGACGGCATTGGTCATCATGGTTTTCGGAGTGTTTTTCTACGCTTACATCACTCTTGACAACCGTATTGCCCGCAGTGCGGCAGAAGTGCGGATAACCGGAGAGGAAATCGAAAAAGTCGAGCGTGAGATCAGCAGTCTGCAGGGGTGGAAATCACACTATTCCCGTATGGAGCACATCACTGCCCAGATACGGCGTTTCAATCTGCCTCTGCGGACAGTCAGTCACCGGCAGATACGGCATCTTACCGTGTTGAGCGCGGAACAGGCCGCCCGTATACCGCTTGTCCGTACCGGCTATACCACTGCTGCCCGCAACGGGCTTAACGGACGGAATTAGGCGTGGCACCGGGGCATCTGCAGCCGTTGCGGCGGCGTATTGTCATATTCGGAGTGTTCTGTCTGATTGCGGCAGGAGCGATCCTCTGGAAGTTCTACACTCTGCAGATCCGGCGGCATGACGAGCTGCTGCAGAAAGCCCAGCACCGTTACACTTACACCAAAGTCGTAAAAAATCAGCGCGGCAGGATTTTTGATGCCGGCGGCAATCTGCTTGTCGGCAATATGCCGCGTATAGCAGTGGAGTGTTCGCCGTATGCGGTGGTGCATGAGCCTTTCAACCATCTGGAAAAATCCCTCCGGCCCGGTGTCCGCGAAAGTCTGCCTGCCAGACGGGAGGAACGGCGCAGAGTGATGGCGAAACTGCTTGCCGCGCATTTCAAAACCGGCGAAGCGGAGTTCTATGAATTGCTTGCCCCTTTTGTGCCCCGGCGTGATAAGTACGGCAAGCCGTTGAAAGATGCGGCGGGCAACGTGCTCATGCGCCGCAATATGTTCGTCCGGATCGCTCCGCGGGTGAAAAAAGGTGTGGAAGTTGAGCCGTCAGCTGACAGCGCACAAATAAGCCGCTTCCGGGCGGAGCTGAAAGCCGGAAAGATAAGCTCGGGCGGATTCAACTTTCAGGATATATATGTCCGTTACTACCCCAAAGGCAGGATGCTTGCCAATGTGCTCGGTTATGCCAATGTCGGCGTGGAAGCTACTTCTGAATTGGGCGGTCTGGAAAAGAAACTCGGTACCGATATGCGTCCGGAAGACCTCATTACCCGTGACGAACGCAGCCGGAGTGGAGCTTATCTCGGCTACGGCGAATCCGGTATCGTGGAAAAAGGGCGTGACGGCAACGATATATTCCTGACTGTACGCGAGCCGGTGCAATCCATTTTGGAAGAAGAGCTGGATATCGCCATGCAGGAGTTCAATGTGGAATCCATCTACGCAGTGATCGCCGACCCGCGTACCGGCAATATCCTGGCGATCAGCCAGCGGCCGAATTTCGACCCGGGCGACCCGTCGACCATTACCAATGCCGCATTGACAGTGCGCTGTGCGGTGAACGGTTATGAACCGGGGTCGGTGATGAAACCGTTTACCATCGGCAAAGCTCTGGATTGGGGGATCATCACTCCGGAGTCAATAATCGACTGCGGCAGTGACCGTACCTGGTTCTATGCCGGACGTCCGCTGAAAGATTTCCGCGGATACGGCAAAATGACTCCCGGCGGGATTTTGCAGAAGTCAAGCAATATCGGAACCGCCAAAGTCGCACTGATGATGGGGGAGGCACGGGTCATGCAGATGCTGAAAACATTCGGGTACGGCACCCGCACCGGATTGCCGTTTGCCAATGAGACCCGCGGGAGGATACCCAAATTGCCTTTCCCGGATAAATTGACCATCACCCGCGCGCCGATAGGGTATTCGGTACAGGCATCCGTACTGCAGCTGACCCGCGCCTACTGTGCGCTTGCCAACGGCGGTATGATGCCGCAGCTGCGGCTTATTGACCGGCGGCGGGATGCTGAAACCGGTCAGGTCGTGCGCGAACCTTACAAGCCGCTGACCCGGACATTTGAGAATCCGGCTGTGGTCAAAGAGCTGGTGGAAATGCTTGTTTCAGTGACGTCCCCCGGCGGTACCGCGACCAGAGCGGCGGTGAAAGGTTACGAAGTGGCGGGCAAAACCGGTACAAGTCAGAAGTTGAGCCGGGACCCGGCCACAGGCAGAATGCACTACGGTTCAGAGTATTGTGCCACGTTTGCCGGATTTGTTCCGGCGCGGAATCCGCGTTTTGTGATGGTGGTGACATTTGACCGGGTGTCGGGAGCGCGGCACGGCGGGGGAAATGTTGCTGCACCGGTATTCGGCAGGACAGCCGCAAGGATATTGCAGGTGTTGAATGTGCCGCCGGATTTTCCGGACAAACTTGATAAATGACGGAATCGGTACCTGCGATAAAAATTTAACAAAAATTTGGAAAAATATACAAAACAGTTGAAATATTTCAGCTGTTTTTTGCGTTATAAGGGTATATAAAGGGTCGTGGAGCGCAAAAAGCTGATTCCCAGAGGAGTTTGAATGATGAAAAAAATGAAAAGATTATTCTGTATTCTGTTGTGTCTGTCTGCCGGTGCGGCATTTGGTGCCAATGGTGAAGAGAGTTTTCCCCGTCACCGCGGTGAACGCAATTTCGGACAATTCCGGAATAATGGCGGCAATATGCGCGGAGGAGCGTTTTTCGGGCGCATCGCCGCTGAAGAAAAGATCGCGGTTGCGTTTCCGGAAAAATATGCCGCTCTGGAAGCCGCACGGGAGAAATATGAGCAGGAACTTGCCGCGCTTGCCAAAGCTGCCGGTGTGGAATTGCCCGCGCAGAGCGATGACGCTTTGCGGCAGATGCGGAAAAAATTCCCGGCAGAATTTGCCGCGGCTCTCAAAGAAATGGAAACTTCTCCGCGCGAAGCTATGGGTAAACTCCGCCAGCTTGCGGAAAAAGCCGGCGTGAAACTTTTTAATCGCGGCAATCGCGGCAGCCGCGCCGGTTTCGCCATGAAAAATGAAAGTCCCAATCAGTTCGCCCGCAGGATAGACCGTCCGGATATGGGGAAATTGCGCCGGAAATATCCTGAGCAGATGCGCGAATATGATGAGTTGCGTCAGAAAGACCCGGATGCCGCCCGTCGTAAATTAATGGAAATCATCGCCAAAGAACGGGGTGGGGAAAAGTGAAACAGCTCTGGCAGAGAATCAATCTCGGACGGGATTTTGCCGTCATTGCCATTGCGGATGATGTTGTCCGTGGTGTACGCTTCCACCATAAAGGCAAGGCATGGCAGTTGAGTTCAAGTGCTTCAGCGGCAGTCGGCGGGGATGCTCCGGAGGCACTCTCTGAAGTGTGCCGTCAGCTGGGGAGTGCGGATTTCTGTGTGGTGACCGGCCGGGTGCCCGGAGCGTTGTTTTTCCGCTTTCCTTCCACCGAACTGCCGGTTTCTGCCCAGCGCGGAGCGGTGGAGTTTGAACTGCCGCGCCATTTGCTGCGGCTGCCGGAAAAGTACGATTTGCAATTTGCATCTGATGTGAAAGCATCTCCGGATGGTTCTGTCGGTGTCAATGTGGCGGTTCTGCCTGCTGCGGAGGTCAAACATATTGTCAGACAGCTTGAGCGTGCGCAATGCCGGGCGGATGAATTTATCTATCCGTTTCTGGCATTTACGCCGGAGTTTGAAACGCTGCGGCTGCCGGAAGTGGAAAAAGATTTCTTTTTCTCCGGAAACATGTGGAATCCGGTCAGCGGCGAAGCTGCCGTATCCGGCGGAAAAAGCGTGGAGTTTGTAAAAAACTTTTTTGTGCTGCCCGATGATTTCCCGGCGGCAGATTATCTGACCGTTCTGGTCACAGCGGTGCTGGTCGCCGGCGGCAGTTATCACCGGGCTCCGGAAGCATTCCGGGTCCTGCCGGAAAAAGTCCGTCCGGTGCGTTACCGTAAGCATCTGGTCGTTTCTGCATTGCTCGCGGTCCTGCTGGTTATCAATATCGGCTGGAAATTTTTCCGCACCTACGGCAGTGACATCAGCGAATACCGGAGTTTGAGCGGTGAGGTCGTGAAACTCAAAAGTCTGACTTCACAGGCTAAAAGCGCGGTGAAGCGCGCCGGAAAAGAGTTGAAAGAAATGAGCCGTATAGTGGATATGGATCAGGGGGAAACAGAAGCAGTCCGTGAATTCGGATTGATTTCGGAAATACTGCCTGCCAATGTGATGGTTTCCAGTATGCGCTGGAGCGATACCGATATCGATATGGTCCTGCAGTGCGAAAATGACAAACTTGACCTGCCGTCTCTGATTCAGCCGCTGAAAAGATGGAAGATTGCCCAGCTGCAGCAGCGGCAGGCCGGTGACAGTGCTGTTGCCACTATAAATTTGAAACTTTCTCCGCTTGATGCAGCGGATGAAAATAAAAAGGAGGCAAAACGATGAATCTCAAACAGTTTGCTTCCACCCAGAAGGGCAAGTTGATAATCTGTCTTTCCTGTCTGGGTATCGTCTGGGTGGTGATATTGATAAACTGGCTCTTTTCATCACTCGGGGATCTGCCCAATCAGGCAAAAATCGGCAAGGTGAAAAACGAGCTTGTCAAAGTCCGCCGTGAGTATAACAAAGCCGCCGCTGAACAGGAAGCGATGCGGGAAGTGCGCCGCAAATACCGGCAGATCGCCGCGGAATCATGGATAGTCAAACATGACGGAGTCATTGAAACCGGTTTGCGCCGCCGCATCAGTGATGTGGCGCAGAAAATGGATTTCAAGCTCAGCAATATCGGTTCGGTGCGTACCGGCAGGATAAATCAGGAGTTCAGTTACGCAGATATCGATATTTCCGGCAACGGAGATTTCGATGATGTGATAAGATTGCTCGCCGGGATATCTGAAATCCAGCCGCGTCTGGCGTGGCGGCGTCTGGATCTGCGTCCGGACAACCGTTACCGGCGCAATACCGGCACCGGCAGTGCCAATCTGGCGGCACAGGCAAATACGATTCCCGAGACCCGGTTGAATTTCAGCGGGACACTGCGGGTTTTCAATTACGAGGGACCGCTTACGGTCAAGGAACTCAAAGTCAGCCGTCCGGCGGGCGGAGCCGACACTTCCACGGAGGCGGAATTATGAAAAAACTGCTTATCGGAATAAATTCTCTGCTGGCATTTGTGATCGTCATCATGTTCATAAGCAATCTCACACCGGCGGATAAAAAGAATTCTCCTGCGGCTGCCGCTGTGCGGAAAAACAGCAAACGCAATGCGGAAAATCAGGATAAAAAAACTACTCCCGCTCCGCTGCCGGAACTTGCCAGTGCTGTGGAAAAAATCGTAGCGGCGGATGTTTTCAGCAACGTCCGCAGTCCGCTTGCCAATGTCCGCAGCGGCAGAAATGAGATGACTCTCGTCGGTACATTCAAAATGGGCAATGTCGAGGGTGCCATCATCAGACAGACCGGCGGCAGCCGTCAGTTCAATCCGTTTCTTATGCAGGCAATGCGTATGAGCAATTCCATGCAGGGCGGCAGCTCTTTTGCCGCAGGAAACGGCTATACCCGGAGAAGCATGATGGGCGGCGCGCAGAATGTCGGACCGGTGAAGCAGTACGTCCGGCTCGGTGAAACCCTGGCAAACGGTTATGTTCTCGCTGAAGTCAGCCGCACCCGCGCCGTATTGGTGCGTGGCAATGACAAGATGGAACTGGAATTGCAGGACCCTTCCAAAAACCGTGCCTCTGCTTCGCGCCGCGCCCCGCGTCTGAACAGCAGTCAGCAGTTCCAGCAGGCGCAGATGTTTATGCAGTCGCAGATGATACGCACCCTGCGTGAATTGCAGAACGGCGGTCAGCGCGGTGCTCCGGCGAACCGGGGACGGCGGTAAGTAAAACAGGATTTTTGCAACTTTTGTTAAAACATAAAATATGACGGAGAAAAAACTATGAGATGCTTTCGGGGAATGAGCCGGATACTCGGCGGTATGCTGGCGGTGATGCTGGTGACATCGTGTTCACACGTTGATGAGAAAAAAATCAGCAAAAAAGAGGAAAAAGACCGTTTTGAATTTCTCAAACGCGACAAAAAAAATACGGTGAAAAGTGCTGTGGAAAGCATGGCGGAAGAGAAAGTTTCTCCGAAACGGGATAAAAAACCGGTGATTTCCCCCGAGCAGATGGCAAAGCTCGGTATTGATGAAAAGCCCAAAATTCCGGTCGCGGAATTGAGTAAAGCTCCGGTTAAATTTTATGAAGACCTCATCGCACTCAACGGGGATGAGGAAATCGAGGTGTCGCTGGTATTCAACAGCGCACCGCTTCTGGATGTGCTTTCGGCATTCGGCGATCTGCTGGGATTCAATTTCTCCGCGGACAGTGCCCTCAACGGTACCGTCACGCTCAACTGCAATTCCAAAATGACCCGCCGCGAATTGTGGAACACATTTGACAGAATGCTCACTCTCGCCGGGGCGGGGGTGAAAGTTGACGGTTCTCTGCTGCGGATTATGGCAAATGCCAAACTCGCCATGCAGCCCGATCAGCGCGCCGGGGCAGGGGCGGAAATATATTACAAACAGCTGCACAATATCACTGCTAATGAGGCAGTAAGACAGATACGGCCGTTTTTGAGTTCCGGAGTCACCTGCGTGGAGCTTGCCCGCCCCAATGCCGTGATGGTATGCGATACTCCGGACAATCTTTCCAAACTCCGGCAGCTGCTGGAATATCTTGACAAAAGCGGCAAAGCCGACTGGCCGCGCATCGTGCTGCCGTGCAATAATGTGCTGCCCAACAAAATCGCCAATGAACTGCAGGAAATCCTGCCGGTCCTCGGTTTGAATATCTACAAAGTCACTGACCGCAATGTCGCTCCCGGGGCGGTGCAGATCGTCGGTATCGACCGGATGCGTCTGATTGTTATTTCCGCGGCGACACAGGAAGCGGTGAATCTCGTTCGGGAATGGGTCTCTCTGCTTGATGTTGCCGGTTCCGATGACCAGGAGAGCGTGTTTGTCTACAAAGTGCGTCACAACAAAGCCGCCCATCTGGCAAGAGCTCTGTCGGTGGTCTTTGAAACCCAGGGAACGGCCCTGACGATAGATGCCACTACCGGCAGAACCAAAACCGAAACGGTCAACTCCCCGGTCGCACGCACCATCAGGAACTCTTCCGGACGGACGACCAGCCGTTCCGATGTGGTCAATGCCAATACGACCAATATCAATACCGACCAGGAGTCCAAAGTTTACGGTACGGCAGTGCGGGTATTCGCCGACGGCGTTCTCAACCGTCTGGTCATCCGCTGTACTCCGCGGACCTATGCTTCAGTGAAAGCACTTCTGGATAAACTTGACGTTGTTCCCGCGCAGGTGCTGCTGCAGATACTTATGGTGGAAGTGACGCTGACGGAATCGACCCAGTTCGGTCTGGAGTTTTCCGGAACCGCCAGCAAAGGCAATACCAAAATGCTTTTCGGGACCAACTACAGCGGCAACTCCTCCGGCGGCAACACACTTACCCCGTTTGTCACCGATGCCAACGGCAATACTTCCGTGCGTACCGGCAGCAACCGGCAGGATGGTTTCACCATGGGTATCGGAGATTCCAAAAATCCCCAGACGCAGTTCGGCTACATCCGGGCGCAGGCGGGCAACGGTCAGGTCAAAGTCATTTCCAGCCCGCAGCTGCTGGTTTCCAGCCACACCGAGGCAAAGATACAGGTCGGTCAGGATGTGCCTATTATCACCGGCAGTGTCACCAACAGTTCCAGCAACGGCAACGCCACGGAAACGTATGAATACAAAGCCACCGGTGTTGAATTGACCGTGATACCTTATGTCACCAGTACGGACCTTATTTCACTGGATATTCTGCAGAGTATGTCACAGGCTACTGCCAATACGCTTTCGCCGCAGATACCGTCACCTATTATTACCAAGCGGCAGATAGAAACCAGTATGACCATCGCCAACGGTCAGACCATGGTGCTGGGCGGATTGATCCAGGAACGCAGCAACGATGTGCTGGATTCCCTGCCGATAATCAATCAGATACCTTTCCTCAAACGTCTGCTCGGTTCGACGAATGCTTCTGTGGAGCGCACCGAAGTGCTGGTGCTTATCACCGGTTATATCGTCAATGAACACAGCGAAATAGATGCTCTCATCCGCCGCTACAATGATGCGGTGAAAGCCCTCAATGATTATGATGCCACACTGGGCGATCAGCCGGATGCCGGTAAGAAACGCGGCGTGCTGTTTCAGGATAAGGAGTTCTGGCTGTGAGCAGCGCACGTCTGGATATAAATGCGGCACTCGCAGCGGTCGCGGAAAAAATGCGCGCCCGCTTTCCGGAATATGATGTTCCGTCTGAAAGCGCGGACCGCAAGCTGCTTGCTGACGGTCAAATCACCGAAGCCGGTCTGGTCGAACTTTACAGTTCCGCATTCAAAGTGCCGGTGCCGGACGAGGAGGAGATCGTACTGCCGGAAGTGCAGAATGACTTTCCGGTGACGTTTTTCAACGCCAATGAGTGTGTGATTTCCGAATTTGATGAGAGCAACGTGACACTGCTGACGGCGTCGCCGTACAAGTTGGGCGGTCTGCTTTATCAGCTGGAAAAGATTTGGCAGTGTGCAGTGCAGGTCAGATTTGTCCGGCGTCCGTTTCTGGAAAGGATCTTGAGCCGGCTGCAGAACGCCCAGGAAGAGCAGGAGGAAAACGACAATTCCGAGGACGAAAACACCCTCCGCACCCTCGCCGGAGAAGCGCGTATCGTCCGGCTGGTCAACGATATTTTCACCCGCGCACTTGAGCTGGGCGCAAGTGACATCCACATTGAGCCGGATGAAGATTCTGTTGTTGTACGCTGCCGGGTGGACGGGGTGCTGACAGAGATACTTTCCACGCCGCGCAACCAGTTCCCGGCGATAGCTTCCCGCATAAAACTGCTCGGCGGACTCAATATCGCCGAAAGCCGTCTGCCGCAGGACGGCAGAACCAATGTTTCATTCGGCAGAATACAGCTGGATATGCGTATATCCACCATTCCCATACTTACCGGTGAAAGTATCGTTTTGCGTCTGCTCAACAAAGAGAGCGTCAATTTTGACCTTGCCCAGCTGGGAATGTCCGAAGCCCACCTTGAGCAGTTTGAAAAACTCATCCGTATCCCGCACGGGATAATTCTGGTGGTGGGACCGACCGGCAGCGGTAAGACCACGACGCTTTACAGTGTCATCAGTCAGCTCAATGATGCCAAAAAGAAAATCATCACCATTGAAGACCCCGTGGAATACCGTACCCGCGGCTTGTGTCAGGTGCAGGTGAATCCGAAAATCGGTGTGACATTTGCTTCCGGATTGCGTTCCATCGTGCGTCAGGACCCGGATGTCATCCTCGTCGGTGAGATCCGCGACAAGGAAACTGCCGACATCGCCATCAATGCCGCATTGACCGGACACCTGGTGTTGAGTACACTGCACACCAATGATGCAGTGGGAGCTGTGACCCGTCTGTTGGATATGGGGGTGGAAAATTTTCTGGTTTCCAGTGCGCTTTTCGGAGTGCTTTCCCAGCGGCTGGTCCGCAAAATATGTCCGGTGTGCCGCGGGGAAAAACGTTCCGTCAAGTGCCGCAAATGCAACGGCACCGGTTACAAAGGGCGCAGCGGCATATTTGAACTGCTCATTCTCAACGATGAACTGCGCGAAGCTGTCAACCGCAATGCTTCCAGCAGTGAATTGGAGAAAATCGCAGTCAAACACGGTATGATAACATTGAAAGAGGACGGCGAAGCCAAAGTCGCTGCCGGTATAACCACCGCAGATGAGCTGAACCGTTCGGCGGCGGAGTTGTAAGCAGAGTATTATGGCACTTTATAAATACATCGCCGCCAGACCGGGGCAGAATCCGGAAGAGATCGTCATCGAGGGCGCAAACGAAAAAGAGGCACTTGCCAAACTCCGTCTGCGCGGGATGATCCCGGTGCGTTTTGCCGGTATGGAGGATGCCGGAAAAAAGCGTTTCGGCGGCAAACGGGCGGATGTTTATGAATTCACCCGTCAGCTCACGCCGCTTTTGAAAGCCAATATCCCGCTGGAACAGAGTCTGGCTATCATCAGCGAGGGCAGCAGCGATCCGGTGCAGAAAGATTTTGTCAATTCGCTGCGGCAGGGGCTGCATGAGGGCAAAAAGTTTTCAGAACTGGTGCGTTCATTCGGGTCGCTCTTTCCGGATTATTACGCGAATCTGATTGAGAGCGGTGAGGAAACCGGCTGTCTGCCCGAAGTCGCTGACGAGCTGCACAAATTCATGGGCGAAAGCAGGGAGATGCGGGATTTCATCGTCTCAAGTTCGATTTATCCGATAGTGATTTTCGGCGTGGTACTGGTGGTTTCAGTGGTATTGTTTGCCGTATTCGTGCCGCATTTTGCCAAAATTTTTGCCGATATGGGCAGGGAATTGCCGGGGTCGATGCGGGCACTGGTGGCGATCGGCGGATTTTTTTCCTGGGCATGGTGGGCATTGCCGCTGGCAGTCGCCGGAGGATATTTTTATTTGAAGCATTATTTCGGCGCGGAAGCGTGGAAAATGATGATAGGCAAAATGATGATACGGATCCCGGTCGCCGGCAGAATAATCATCGATCTGGAAATGTGCAAATATCTCCGGACTCTGGCTATTCTGGTCGGCAATCATGTGGAAATCATCCGCACGGTGCGTATCGCCGGCAGAATAATTTCCAATCCGGCAATAGCCGCAGGATTTGACGGAATAGACCGCAAACTGAAAGCCGGTGAGAAGCTTTCGGCGGCACTGAAAGATAATGAATTTGTCCCCGCCAGCACCGCATCGATGCTGCGCGTGGGCGAGGAATCCGGACAGGTGGGTGAGATGCTCTGCAATATCGCCGGGAATCTGGAAACAGATACCCGCACCCGCATCAAACGTCTGTTGAGTCTGTTTGAACCGGCAACGATAATATTTCTTGCCGTAATCGTGTTGGGAGTCGTGGTAGCGATATTCGTTTCCATGATGGAAATAAACGCCATAAGTCAGGGAGGCAGCGGCATATGAAAAAGTGTCAGAGAAAAAGATTCACCCTTATCGAAGTTGTCATCGTCATCGTGATTTTGGTCACGCTGGCATCCATTGCAACTCCGATGTACCTCAACTACGTCAAACGCGCCAATATCGGTGCCGCCAAAACGCAGGTGAAAATGCTTGCCGAAGCGGTCAACGGATATAAGCTTGACAACAAAAATTATCCTGACGGTGAAAGCGGTCTGCAGGCATTGATAGAGAATGTCGATGACCTGGAAAGCTGGAACGGGCCTTATCTGCAGGGTACTCTGCCCAAAGACCCGTGGGGCAATGATTACGTTTACCGCTGCCCCGGCGAAGATGACCGTCCGTTTGAAGTTGTCAGTTACGGTGCAGACGGTGAACCCGGCGGCGAAGGCGAAAACGCCGACATCAGCAGTTGGGAATGAGTTTTATAAACAGAAAATATATCCGGCGATCAAAATTCACTTTGATCGAGCTTATCGTGGCACTGGTCATCGTGTCGCTGCTGACCGGGCTGGCGGTATCTTCCCTGCGGGAAGAGTCGCCGGCATCGGTTTTGAATCAGCAGGCATTGGCACTGGATGCGTGGTGTGCCGCGGTAAGGTATATGTGTGCCGAAAAAGGAGTGGACTTTTCCGTGCGGCTGCTGCCGGAAAAGAAACTTTTTTATGCTTGTGTTGCGGAAAATACCGGAGAAAGCGAACCGCCTGTGCCGGAGTCGGGGCCTTTGCGGCTGCAGGTTCCGGAGCGCATTGAGTTATCCACCGTTGAAAGTGCCGAGGATGAGGTGCGCGACAGCGAATATGTGGAAGTTTTCCGCTTTTATCCCAATGGCGGAGCGGCGTGTATCACCCGGCCGGTTTTCAAGTGTGAAAATCTCGCAAAATATTTTGACATATCATTTCTCAACGGTCAGCTGAAAAGTTTTGACGGTGACGGCAGTGAAACCATCACAGAGGATGAAAGAAAATGAAAAAATCATTTACTCTTATCGAGGTGGTCGTTTCCATTGCCATATTGGCTCTGTCGCTTGCCGGATTGCTGCAACTGCTGACCCAATCCCAGCTGCGGATAGCCAATGCCGATGAAAAATGGCGGGAAATGCATATGTTGACCCAGGGCATGGAATATCTGATGATGGTTTCCAATACCGAGGATCTGCACGTGCCGGATGAGGTTTTCCCCTACGAAAATTATCAGATAGAGTGTGAAATAACCGATGCTGATGACCTGCCGGATGAACTTGACGGTCAGAGCGGACAGCTGCCGTTGAAAAAATGGAGTTTCACGCTGGTCAGGGTTTCCGACCGCAAAGAGAGGTTGAAAATCCACATCGACCGCCCGGGATATGAGGAGCTGGAAAATGTACAGCAGCAGTAAAATATCCCGTTTCACGCTTATAGAATTGGTCGTATCCATCGCATTGCTGATGGTCGTCGCCGCCGTTACCGCAATGTCCGGAGCCGCGTTTTACAACGGTTATCAGCGCAGTCTGCGGGTGACGGAAGAGCTCAAAGAGCTTATGGCGATAGACAATCTCATGGATACCCATATCCGCAATCTGATCCCTTTCAAGTGGCGGGATGACGAGGGCGTTTCCCGGCTGATATTCAACGGGGAGGAAAACGAACTCTTTTTCGCCACTTTGCGCCGTTCCTACGGCAAACGTCCCGGAGCATTGCTGTTTATCAGGATTTTTGTTGAGGACGGTGAACTCATTGCCGAATATTCTCCTTATCCGCGTCTGCCGTGGCTTGAGGAAAATGATGATAATATGCCGTGGGAAAGGGAGGTCATCGCCCGCAATGTGTCGGAAGTGACATTTGCGTATGCCGAAACATCCACTGAAACCGAGGGCAGTGTGGAGTTTCTGGAAACATATCTGGAAGAGGAAATAAGTTCGCCGCCGCTGGCAGTCAAAATGACCGTCCAGTGGCAGAATGGGCGCAAAGAGCAGTGGCTGCGCCGGGTTGCCGGAAGCTCTGCCAACAGTTCATTCGGAGTGCGTACAGCGTTTACCGGTGAAAGTTCTGCCGCTGAAACTGCCGCATCATCATCATCATCTGCCGGCAGTTCCGGCAGAAGTTCCGGGGGGCGTGCCAGATGAAAAAAGGTTCTGTCGTCCGCCGCAATTCGGCACTGGTTTCGGTGCTGTGTCTGATATTTACTGCCGGGATATTGACTGCGGCGGTACTGTCACTTTCCAAAAGCGGGACATTCACTGTTGCCGCTCATGTCGAATTGCAACGCTCGATGCTCATTGCCGAGGGGGTGGCGAACCGGGTGCAATGGCTGCTTGCCGCCGACCGCAATCTCAATCCGGATGACAAACCCGGCAGTGTGGATTATACCACATTTGAATATGACCGCTTCATGGCTGACGGGGTGAAACACACCATAGAGTATTACGGAGAAAAGGTTCAGGTTCAGGTGCTTGACGCGCTGCGGGGGTGGGACATGGGGTCAAGTAATTACGCTGCGGTTTTGAAAACGGTTTCTTCACAGGAGGATGCCGGGGAGGATGTCGTTGATTTGTGTGAAGAAGTGACCCAGCTGATTGCCGATTATATCGACAGCGATGACAATATCAATGAGCGCGGCATGGAAATGACCGATTATGAAGATATCATGCAGAAACCGCTGCCCCGCAACGCGGCGATGCAGTTCCGCGAAGAGCTGCTCTATATCAAAGGTTTCACGGATTTGTTTCCGCTTGACAAAGATGGCAGATTGAGTTCGGTGCGTCTTATCCCGCCGGAAAACACCAGCGATTTAGGCGGTAATCCGTCGCTGTTTGCCGCCACCAGAGAGGAAATCGCGCTCAAACTGCCTGACCTCGGCGAAGATGAGCTGGATAGTATCATGGAGTCTCTGGAAAAGTGGCAGACTGACCGGGAGATGCTTTCTGAAACTTTGGATGAGGAGCTTTATTCACAGCTAAACAGTAAATTTTCCACCACCGAAAGCGGCGCGTACACGGTCGTCATATCTGCTCCGGAAAGTGCGGAAAACGGCGCGCGTCCTTTCCGCAAACTGATATTCACTTACGCCGGATTTGAAGTTTCCGGTCCCGCAGAGCAGATGCTGAAATACATGGAGTGGAACTTCCTGTGAAAAAAATTTTTCTTGCTCTGATATTGTTATGCACGGCGGCTTTTCCGGCAAAAGGTGAGCCGGTTACGATGATGCTGCTTGCTCCGATCGCGCTCAAAGTGGCAAAAGATGCCTCGCCGCACGTTATTTCCGGAATGCGCGGGGCAGGGGAACAGATGGTCGCTGTCGCCAACAATCTGGGAGATATGATCAAACTGCCATGGGGCATCATTCAGGCTACTGCCGGAGTGCCTTTCGGTTATTTCGGCGAGGGGATGAACAACATATTCAACGGGGTGTGCGCTCCGTTTTATCTGGTGGTGAATGTGCTGACTCTGCCGTTTGCTTTCACCGGCGGATGAGAGGCGAAAGGCAAAACGGCAAAAGATTGAAGTTTTTGCGCTTTGCGGGGTGAAAAAAACGTATTCCTGTAGTATATTATATATACGGATGTGTGTTTTAAATTCAACGTACAGGAATATGGATTATGAAAATGAGCAAAATGGCGGGGCGCAGACTCCGCGAAGTACCTAAAGATGCCAAAACAGTCAGCCATCAGTTTCTGGTGCGCGGCGGATATATCCGTCCGGTTTCCGCCGGGATATATTCTCTGCTGCCCGCCGGGAAACGTATTGCTGACAAGATAGAAAAAATCATCCGCGAAGAGATGGATCGCATTGACGGTCAGGAAGTCCTGATGCCGGTGGTGCTGCCGGCAACTCTGTGGCAGGAGTCCGGCCGTTATGATTCTGTCGGTGCGGAACTGCTCCGTTTTTCCGACCGCAATGACAAACCCATGCTGCTGGCAATGACCCATGAGGAGTGCATCACCGCGCTGGTGCGTACCGAAATCAACAGTTACAAACAGCTGCCGGTGATGCTCTATCAGATCCAGACCAAATACCGGGATGAGGCGCGTCCCCGTGCCGGATTGATCCGCACCCGCGAATTTACGATGAAAGACGCCTACAGCTTCCACACCAGTCAGGAAGACCTTGAGGCATACTATGTGCGGGCTCACGAAGCGTATGAAAGGATTTTCCGCCGTATCGGTCTGGATAATGTGTTGAGCATTGAATCCAACAGCGGCATGATGGGCGGTAAGGTTTCCCATGAGTTTATGGCGGTTTCAGATTGCGGCGAAGATACGATTTTTGTTTCCCCCGACCGCAAATACCGTGCCAACCGGGAAATCGCCGTGGCGGATTGGAAGTTTGAAAAATCCCCGGCAAAAGAGTTGGAAAAAGTCGCCACTCCGGACAGCAAAACCATTGAAGAAGTGGCAAACTTTCTCAATGTCAAACCGGAAAACACCGGCAAAGCGGTTTTCTATCAGGATGCCCGCACCGGGGAATTGATTTTTGCCCTTATCCGCGGAGATTTTGAAGTCAATGAGAGCAAACTTTCCAATGCACTCAAAGTTGCCGAATTGAAATTCGCCGATGATGAATCCATTCTCGCCGCCGGTGCCGTGCCCGGATACGCCAGTCCGTTGAATCTGCAAGGCAAAAAAGCGCGCATCATCGTTGACCGTTCAGCGATGGAGAGCAGTAATCTGGTGGTCGGTGCCAATGAACCCGGATTCCACTATCTCAATTTCAATGCCGACCGCGACCTTGCCGGAGTCGATTACATCGTGGCGGATATCGCCACAGTGCGCGAAGGTGACCCGGCACCCGGTTCCGGTGAACCGATGCAGATGCTGCGCGGTATCGAAGTCGGCAATATTTTCCAGCTCGGTACCAAATATTCAGAATCCATGGGGTGCAATTATCTGGATAAAGACGGCAAGAGCCACCCGATGATCATGGGGTGCTACGGTATCGGTGTCGGCCGTGCCATTGCTTCGGTCATAGAGTATTCGCATGATGATTACGGTCCGGTGTGGCCGATGTCCATTGCGCCGTATCAGGTCGAAATCTGCGCCGTTGACCCCCAGAAATCCGGTGTCGGTGAAGCTGCGGAAAAACTTGCTTCTGAATTGGAAGCTCTCGGCGTGGAGGTCCTCTACGATGACCGTGGCGAAAAAGCCGGCAGTATGTTCAGCGATGCTGATTTGCTCGGTATCCCGCTGCGGCTGGTGATTTCTCCCAAAACTCTGGCGACCGGTGAGGTTGAGTTCCGTACCCGCGCCTGCCGCGACAGTGAGAGAGTTTCTGTTGCGTCTGCCGCGCAGTTTATCGCTGAAAAAGTCAAAGCTGAATTGGCAAAATTTGCCCTTTGAACCGGGGCGGTCGAGGCGGAACGATGTTGAAACGGCTGGGAATGATTTTTGCGCTGACGCTGACCTTTGCGCTGGCGGCATTTGATGTGATGCTCATACCCACATTGATGGTGAATATTGAGGATCAGGTCAATTTTGTCCCGTCCGAACACGGGGTGTATATCCACACCGTGAGACAGGTCGGGCCGGGACAGCCGTTTCATCTCAAGCTGGCATTGAGCTTGAAAGAACCGGCGGCAGAGCCGCTGAAAATTTCCGGTGCGCTTTTCCGCCGCGCCCCCGGCGGCAGTGTTGGACAGGTATTCAGTGAACGGGTGCTTTTTGACATTCCTGCCGGGGTAAAAGGGGTGTTTTTCTCCCCGGTCGCGGTCACGGCGCACTTTGCCGGAGATGATGCTGAAGGCAGCTATGAGTGGATATTGCAATATTCCGGCAGCGCAAAAAACGGCAAAGTTTCTGCGGCATTGAAACTGGTGGAATCCATCTTTGACTCCGCTGAAATGGATGAAGCCGGGTTCAACCGCTTCTTTCACAGCTATTACCGCGCGCCGCAGCCGGAAAGAGTCTTTGCGGCACTGAAATATTTTCTGACGCACGGTGAAGCCTTGATGCGGCAGAAAAAGCAGACTTTCAATCCCGCTCACATCGTTCACGGTTTTGTACAGATTTTCAAACTCAATCCCCAGTTCCATGATGAACTTGCCAAAGCTACAGTCAACTGTCCGGCAAAAGAGCGGCTTTATTACGCATTGATATTCGCCGGTCTGGGCAAAGATGCCGTGATGGCGCAAAAAGAGCTTATCGACCCGCAGGTACAAGTGCAGATAGCTGAATTCGCCGGAAAAAATCCGCTGGCATTTACGGATGTCAAAGTCCCGGCACATCTGGATATGCTCTGGATGGAGTTTTTTGTCACCGGAAAATTTGAACCCGTGCGGCGCATCGCCGCCGAATTGCGTAAGCGTGAGGGCATGACATTGCGTCAGGCACAGGCAAAAGTAAAATCAGGTCAGCAGCTTACGGATGATGAGAAAAAACTTCTGACCGGACAGATGGTGCAGTATGCCGCCGACTGGTCGCTGACTTCAAACATAAAACAGGGTAATGTGCTGATAAGCCATTATCTGCAAAGCATCGTCCGGAAAAAACTCATTCAGGATAACGGTTATATCGGCGGCAGGATAGCCGCAATACTTTTGAAATCAAAATCTTCTTCAAGGAGCAACAGGTAAAATGTGGAATTATACAGACAAGGTCATTGACCATTTTATGAATCCCCGCAACGTCGGCGAAGTGGAAAATCCCGACGGGGTGGGTCAGGTCGGCAATGCCGCGTGCGGCGATGCACTGAAGTTGACTTTTAAACTTGATGCCGACGGCCGTATAGAGGATGTCAAATTCAAAACTTTCGGCTGCGCCAGTGCCATTGCTTCAAGCTCCGCACTGACGGAACTCATCAAAGGCATGACGCTTGAGGAAGCTGAAAAAGTCACCAATCAGGATATCGTGAAACTGCTCGGGGAACTGCCGGAAGCAAAAATGCACTGCTCGGTCATGGGTATGGAAGCTTTGCAGGCGGCGATCGCCGATTACCGCGGCGAACCCAATCCGTTTGAAACCATGGAGGACCATGAGGGGAAACTGGTGTGCAAATGTTTCGGCGTCACTGATGTGAAAATCCTGCGGGTCGCCAAAGAAAACGGCTTGCACCGTGCCGCTGATATCACCAATTACTGCAAAGCCGGCGGAGCCTGCGGAGCCTGTCTGGGGCAGATCCAGAGATTGCTGGATGATATGTGGAAACTGGAGGGGCTGAAAAAATGATGATGCTGGAAGAGTTACGTCAGAAAGATGCCGAATTCCGTTCCCGTCTGGAACAGGTCGGTGACTTTCTCCGTATTGAAGAAAAAGAGCAGGAACTGGCGGCTCTGGAAGAAAAGATGAATGCGCCGGATTTCTGGAACGACAAAGAAAACGCGCAGGAAACCATCGGTGCTGCCACCGGCTGCCGCAATATCATTCTGCCTTTCCGGAAAATGGAAAGCTCTCTGGAGGATTTCGCTACCGCGCTGGAACTTGCCGCTGAAGATGAAGCATTTGTCGCCGAAGCTGACGCGCTGGTCGAGCCGTTGGGCAAAGAGCTGGATAAGCTGGAAATAGTAAGTTTTCTTTCCGGGCGTTTTGACCGCAACAACTTCTACCTCACCATCCACGCCGGTGCCGGCGGTACGGAGTCATGCGATTGGGCGAGTATGCTTTACCGTATGTACCGCCGTTACGCCGAAAGACGCAACTGGAAAGAGGAAATAATCGACTATCAGCCCGGTGATGAAGCCGGCATACGCAGTGTGACACTGCATATTATCGGTGAATTTGCCTACGGATACTGCAAAGGGGAAAACGGCGTGCACCGTCTGGTGCGTATTTCCCCGTTTGACAGCAATGCCCGGCGTCATACAAGTTTCTGTTCCGTGGATGTTTTCCCGGAGCTGAATGATGACATCGACATCGAAATCAATGAAGCGGATCTGCGCGTGGATACATACCGCTCCAGCGGTGCCGGCGGTCAGCACGTCAACACCACCGACAGTGCAGTACGTATCACCCACTTGCCGACCGGTATCGTGGTCAGCTGTCAGAATGAGCGTTCACAGCACAAAAACCGTGCCACAGCGATGAAAATGCTCAAAGCCAGACTCTTTGAGATGGAGGAGCGCAAACGGCGCGAAGCCGCCGCCGCTCTGCGCGGTGAGCAGATGGAAAACGGCTGGGGCAGTCAGATCCGCAGTTATGTTCTGCAGCCGTACCAGATGGTCAAAGATTTGCGTACCGACGTGGAAACCAGCGACACTTCCGGTGTGCTGGATGGCGACATTGACCGCTTTGTTGAAGCGTATTTGAAGTGGCAATGAAAAAAACAGCCAATTTGAAACTGCGTTCCGCGTTGTTGCGTGCAATGCGGAACGGTTTTTATGATGCGGATTTCTGTGAAGTTTCCACGGCGGTGAAAATCCCGGCTCCGGCTCCGGAAGAGTACATTGAGTCGATTCCGTGTGCGGGCGGATTTCTGCGGACGAGTCCGGAACTGGCGATGAAGCGTCTGCTGTGCGCCGGTATGGAAAGAATGTTTCAGTTCGGTCCGGCATTCCGCGCGGAAGAATCCGGCAGAAAACACCGGGAGGAATTCACCATTCTTGAGTATTACGCAGCAGAGTGGGATTACCGTCAGCTGGCGGAATTCACTGCCGGATTGATAAAACGTGCCGCTGTGGAAATCGCCGGAACACCCCGGATAAGTTATCAGGGCAATGCAGTGGATTTGAGTTCGCACACGTATATCAGCGTGGATGAGGCATTTCGCAAATATGCCGGAGTATCGGCGTTTGATGCCGATGCGGACGGTTCATTTGATGAATTGATGGTGCTGAAAGTCGAACCGGCTCTGGGTCGAAATTGTCCGGAATTTCTGATCGACTACCCCGCCAACCGGGCGTCGCTTTCCCGTTTGAGTGCCGCTGACAGCCGTGTCGCGGAAAGATGGGAGCTTTACATTTGCGGTATGGAATTGGGCAATGCTTTCGGAGAATTGACCGATGCTGCCGAGCAGAGGCGGCGTTTCGCTGAAGCATTGAAGTTCCGGGCGGAGCAGGGGATGTTGGCTTATCCTGAAGCGACCGATTTTCTTGAAGCTCTGGAGCGCGGGATGCCGCAAAGTTCCGGATGCGCCATCGGCTTTGACCGGTTGTGCATGATATTCTGTGACGAATATGACATTGCCGATGTGATATTTGAGTAAACGCCGGCAGACAGTTTGAATTTACAAAATAAAAAACGTCCGGAAGTGATTTTCCGGACGTTTCGCATTTTTTCCTGTACGGAGTGTTTATTTGGCAGCCGGGAGCAGGGATTTGTAATTGGCAGCTTTTTTCGCTTTTTCCAGGAAACTGCGGAAAGCTTCACCTTTTTTCTGTTCGGTGAGGTAGCCGGTCAGCTGCTCTTTGACTTCAGCAAAAGGCTTGACAGAACCTTTCTGCGGCGCATCGCGGCGGATGATGTGGTAGCCGTACTGGGTTTCCACCACGCCGGAAATTTCGCCCGGTTTGAGGGCGATGACAGCGTTTTCAAATTCCGGAACCATCTGACCTTTGCCGAATGCGCCGAGAGAACCGCCGTTGGCAGCACTGGGGCACTGACTGTCGGATTTGGCTTTGGCATCAAAAATTGCCGGATTCTGTTTCACTTCAGCAAGGATGGAGTTGATTTTTTTCAACGCTTCCTCTCTGACTTTGGCATCAGCTTTTTTGTCCGCCAGAATCAGAATGTGTGAAGCGCGCATGGAATCCGCCGGGTCATCCGGAGTGGAAAACATCTGCAGATTTTTGTCATAAAACGCTTTGGCATCAGCTTCAGTGACATTGATGTTTTTGGCAAAGGTTTTATCTGCGAAATCCTGCAATGCGATGCTCATCTGCATCGCCGGATTGGCGGCTTGCTGATTGATGAATTGATCCAGAGTCATTTTTTGCATGGCGATCATCTGGGTCATCATGTCAAGCTGTTCTTTATTCATCTCTTTGATCTGTTTTTCGATGAATGCTTTTGCCATGGCTTCAGAGGGGACGATGCCGGCTTTTTTCATTTCAGAGAGCATGATGTCCTCGATGACCATTGATTCGACCATCTGGGGCAGCACCTGCATAAACATTTCCTGCGTCAGACCGGCAGGAACTTTGCCGCCCGGGAGCTGGGAGACAAATTTTTTCATAAAATCGGCTTTGGTAAAAACTTTGCCATTGTATTCGGCGAGTTTTTCCGGCATTTTTGCCGTCAGTTCATCCACGGTCGGCACTGCCGGGGCGGCCGGGGCGATTTTGGCGGCGGGAGCAGGAGCAACAGCCGGTTTGGCGTCAGCGGCACCCAGCGGAGCGAGCATGGCGGCAGAAAGCACACCACCGAGCATCCATTTCATTTTTTTCATAATAAAATCCTTTCTTTTGGTTGATTCCGGCGTAACTCTCCTCTTCACGCGGAATTTCCGTACATCTTATACTAATAGACCATCTATTGAAAAATTCAAGCCTTCAAAGGTTGTGTGCCATAACAAAAATCAAAAAAAAAGCGCATTAATGCGTAAAAATCCATTTTTTTTAAAAAAAAGTCCATATCTTTCTTGTATTTTCCATTCCCTGTGTTATATTCTGTTTTCAATGTTTCACAAGATGGGAAAACTTCAATATCTGGTATCAAGGAGAAAAAATGGGACGACTTTTCGGTACAGACGGCATTCGCGGCAAAGCCAACAGCTATCCGATAACTCCGGAAACCGCTTTGCTGACAGGCAAAGCAGTGGCACTTCACTTCACCCCGGTATCTTCCACGGGTAAACCCCGGGCAGTAGTCGGCAAAGACACCCGTCTTTCCGGATATATGCTGGAAAATGCCATTTCTGCCGGTCTGCTCGGCATGGGTATGGACGTTTTGGCAGTCGGACCGATGCCTACTCCGGCTGTGGCGCATCTGGTGCGTTCTTTTGCCGCCGATTGCGGGATAATGATTACTGCGAGCCATAACCCGGCCGGCGACAACGGGATAAAAATTTTTGACCGCAACGGCTTCAAGCTTTCCGATGCCGAAACAGAGAAACTTGAGCATCTTATTCTGGATACGGAACTTTCCGGAGAACATATCGCTGACAGCAGAATCGGTAAAGCCCGCCGGATAGATGATGCCCGGGGCAGGTATATCGAATTTGCCAAATCCTCCATCGGGAACTATCCTCTTGCCGGCATAAAAATGGTTCTGGATTGTGCCCACGGCTCAGCTTATGCGATGGCTCCGGCGATTTTCCGGGAGCTGGGAGCCGATGTCGTTGTCTGCGGTACGGAACCGGACGGCAGTAATATAAACTTGAATTGCGGTGCGACCCATCCGGAAAAAATCTGCCGTCTGGTCATTCAGCATCACGCTGATCTGGGAGTGGCTCTTGACGGTGATGCCGACCGGGTGATATTCTGCGATCATACCGGTAATATTGTTGACGGCGACAGAATAATCGGCATGGTTTCTCTTGATGCAAAGCGCAGGGGGCGTTTGAATAATAATACCTGTGTTGTGACAACCATGACCAATCTGGCATTTCACCGGGCAATGCATGATGCCGGCATATCGGTGATAACCACCGATGTCGGGGACCATCTGGTGATCGAAGCAATGCGCCGCCATAATTGTTCTGTCGGTGGTGAACAATCCGGTCACATAATATTTATGGACTTTGTCACCACCGGTGATGGTATCATTACGGCACTGCATGTTATGAAACTGATGAAAGAACGCAACATGACTCTACAGCAGCTTGCCGGTTTTATGACTCCTTTTCCGCAAAAGCTGGTAAACTTACAGGTTTTCTGCAAACGGGAACTTGCTCAAATGGCGGAAACACAGAAAACTCTTGCCATGCTGAAAAAATCATTGGGCGATTCCGGGCGGGCATTGGTTCGTTTCAGCGGTACGGAAAACAAGCTGCGTATTCTCACCGAAGCCGCCGATGCCGCGGAAATGGAAAGGTGGAGCCGGAAAATTGAAGACGCGGTAAAAAAAGATTTGAGGTGAAAATATGGCGGAATTGTTGAAATGCTCCCATGAAACACTCGCTCCTTTGAGTCCAGATGTCGCTTCTCTGGGGTTCGGGAGCGTATCATTTCACGATTTTCTGAATGATATCCTGCGCGATATTCCCGGCTGGTGGCGCAATGATTTTTTTCCTGCTCCGGAACTGCTTGAAACTTTGCGTAAGTCGGAAAAGTTTGCCGTTATTGCCGCTGACGGTACCATGCTTGCTGCATCGGGGGCAAATCCCATCTGCCGTTTCGACGCTTCCGGAGTGTGGATAAAAATGCCGTGGGATTTGCTTGCGGTCGCAGAATTGTATTTGCCGCATTTGACCGTATGCCGGATTGCCGGTACGCTCCACCCATCGGTGGTGCTGGATGGAATTGTGGAAGTCGGCGAAAACACCCGTCTGCTTCCCGGAGTATATATTGAGGGCAACTGCATCATCGGGAAAAATTGTAAAATCGGTCCAAATTGTTATCTGCGCGGCAATACCATCATCGGTGACAACTGCCACATCGGTCAGGCTGTGGAAATAAAAAATTCCATCATCAACTCTTTTACCAACATTCCGCATTTAAGTTATGTCGGTGATTCGGTCATCGGCAGCAGAGTCAATCTCGGCGCCGGTACTGTGATAAGCAATTTCCGGCATGACGGCGGCAATCACCGTTCCATGGCCGCCGGGAAACTGGTGGATACCGGCAGACGTAAATTCGGTTCTGTTATCGGTGACGGCGTACACACCGGAATAAACACTTCGATTTACCCGGGCAGAAAACTTTTTCCCGGCACATCTACCCGTCCTGGAGCGGTCGTAAAAGAAGAGTTGCAATAAAATCTATATTTTATGATGAAAATTTCATTGTAAAATCTGCCTGAAGATGGTATATTTTCTTTAATCCGTCAACTTCTAAAGTAAAATAAGGATATTTTATCATGGATGTCATCATCTGCAAAACTTCCGCTGATGCGGAAAAACTCGCCGCGCGCATGATCGCCGATGCGATCAACGCCAAACCGGAATTCAAACTCGGTCTTGCCACCGGTGCGACAATGGAAAATGTCTACGCTGAACTTTCCAAACTCAACAAAGAGGGCAAAGTCGACTTTTCCCAGGTGCGCTCCTGGAACCTCGACGAGTACGCCGGTCTTGCTCCGGAACACGACCAGAGCTACCGCTACTACATGAATAAGCACCTTTTCAACAATGTCAACATCGACATCCGCAACACCCATCTGCCCGACGGTCTGGCTCTTGACGAAGAAGCTGAAGCCGCCCGTTACGATGACTCCATTGATGAAGCCGGCGGCATCGACCTCTGGCTGGTCGGTATCGGCAAATCCGGTCACGTCGGATTCAACGACCCGGGTACGAGTTTTTCCAGCCGCACCCATGTTGCGTATCTGAACAACACCACTTACGAGCAGAACAAAATCTACTTCAATCCCCCGGAATCCATGCCGCGCCGCGCTTACACCGCCGGTGTCGGGACTGTGCTTGATGCCAAAAAAGTTCTCCAGCTCATCACCGGTGAACGCAAAGCCGCTATCGCCGCTGCCGCTATCGAAGGTCCCATGACCGCGATGATCAGTTCCACTGCGCTGCAGCTGCACCCGGATACGGTCATCATTCTTGATGAAGCTGCCGCATCCCAGCTGAAGCTCAAAGATTTCTACAAAGAGGTCTTTGAAAACGACCCGAAGTGGGAAGCTTACCGCTGATTGTCAAAATTTCCCCGGACGCGGCAAAAAATCTGCGTCCGGGATTTTCAGTTTGAAAGGTTTTGTTTTATGGCTGAAATCAAAGTCACTTGCAAAATTTCTCCGGAACTTGATCCCGGATTCGTTCCGGCTGCGTTGTGGAACCGTGAATTCCGCCGTATCACTGCGGCGGCGTCAGATGCCATTGACGCGGCGATAACATTGGAGCGTTCCAACGGTGCGGTTTCCCGTTTTGATACCAAACTGCTTGCGGATACTGCGGAAAATCTGCCGCTCAACTTCCGCTATGTGGAGCGCATTGTCAAATTCATGCTCTGGGCATACGGCGGCAGAGTCGTCACTGTTGCCGGTGCGCCGCTGGTTGCCGCAGAGCTGGCAAAAGTTTATTCTGAAACCGGCGCGCGCGCTTTTGACTATCAGGTCATGGGCGAACGCATCTACGGTGATAAATTTGAAGTCCGCAGTGTCGCATACGCGGATGCTCTGCCGGAAAAGAAAATTTCGGTCAAGCTCGGCGGAAATTTTTCCGGCTGCCGCATCGGTTTCGACCTCGGCGGTTCCGACAGAAAATGTGCCGCTGTCATCGACGGCAAAGCGGTTCACAGCGAAGAGGTGGTCTGGGACCCGTATTTCCAGAAAGATGTGAATTATCACCGCGAAGGTATTCTTGATTCCCTCCGCCGCGCCGCAGAAAAAATGCCGCGCATCGATGCCATCGGCGGTTCCGCAGCCGGGGTCTATGTGGAAAATCAGCCGCGTATAGCCTCGCTTTTCCGCGGCATCCCCGAAACTGATTTCAAAAGCAAAGTCCAGCCGATTTTTCTGGAAATCGCCAAAGAGTTTCCGGGTGTCCCTTTTGTGGTGCTCAACGATGGTGAAGTCACCGCGCTTGCCGGAGCGATCAGCTTGAATCGCAACAGCCTTATCGGTCTTGCCATGGGAACAAGTGAAGCAGTCGGTTATGTCACACCGGACGGTTCGCTTACAGATTATCTCAACGAGCTTGCTTTTGCTCCGGTGGATTACCGTGAAGACAATCCGCCCTGTGACGAGTGGAGCGGCGATGCCGGTGTCGGTGCGATGTATCTTTCCCAGCAGGCAGTCGGCCGTCTGGTCAAACCTGCCGGATTTGATATCCCCGCAGGCACTCCGTTGCCGGAAGTGCTGAAAATCGTCCAGAAAGCCCGCAGTGAAAACGACCCGCGCGCGTCAAAAATCTACCGCTCTGTCGGCGTTTATCTCGGCTATGCCATTGCGCATTATGCTGATTTTTACGATTTGGAAAATCTCCTGCTGCTCGGCAGGGTCTCCAGCGGCGAAGGCGGTACCGAAATCATAGACGAAGCTGCCCGCGTGCTGAAAACCGAATTTCCTGAACTCAACGTCCGGATACATATCCCGGACGAAACATTCAAACGTCACGGTCAGGCGGTCATTGCTGCTTCTCTGTGAAAAAAAAGCATAAAAAATCTGCCGCATACCATTTTCGTGGTTTTTGCGGCAGATTTTTTTTACCAGTTGAAATCAGACAGTACGGTGGAAATTTCCCCGGTTTTGCTATCTATCATCCGCAGATAACCGGGGCATTTTTTAGTTTCAAAATTAAAACGCGCACCATAAAATGCGGTCAGTGAGCCGAATTTCCGCGGCGGCTGTTCCTGCCAGTGAAAGTGTCCGCCGCACCAGTAGATCTGTTTGTCGCTTTCCACGACCAATTTACGCAGACGCTCCGGAATATCCAGATATATTCCCGGTACGATCCCCCGTGAACAGCTGCCGGGATACGGCACATGAGAGCCGATAAGGATCCGCGGAGTACGGCACGAATTTATCGCGTCTTCCAGAAAATCCAGCTGTGACGGCACAAAGTTGTGGTCGCCGCATTCCAGCGGGGTGACGGTGATGACACTCATGTACTCATCAAGCTGGCGGAAAAAATCCGCCGGCTGTCCCAGTTTTTCCGCAAAAAAATCCAGCTCTCTGGCAATGGCACACTCAATAAACGGTATGTCAAATTGGGCGCGCCACTTGAGATAGGTGTCAAAACCGATCACTGTTGACGGCACTTCCGGACGCAGATACTCTTTGCGCGAAACTGTATCTCCCAAATTCAAAACCGCCCCGGCACCGCTGTCGCGGATAAAATCCGCCAGAAGTTCCATCCGGCGTTTTTCGTATTCTGCCGAATTGCGTTTGTCGCAGAAATGCACATCACTTATTATCAGAATTTTCATAATTATACACACTCCGGGTCGCCGTATAAACGTTTGTTGCTCGTGACAAATTCCAGCGGCATGAAGTCAAAACGGGCGACCTCAATCATTTCCACTTTGCCGTCAGCGACTTTGAAAGATGAGAGCGAACAGTTCCAGTTATAATTATCTTTACCGGTATAGCCGCACCGGGCATAGAAGTTCCACTTCAACGCCTGCAAAGATGCTCCATGTGCGACCAGCAGCACATCATCAGCCGGAGGCGCGGCAAGCAATTCATCCACGAACTCATCCACCCGCGCCCGCACCGCTTCCAGAACCTCCTCGCCGCCGGGAGTCATCCAGGGCCAGACAAGTTCCGCATCCGGCGCGACATTGGGATAATTTGCCCGCAACTCCGCCAGCGTCATGCCGGGGCAGGGCGGTTCGGGGTAAAAACGCATTTCCTGCAGGCGCGGTTCAAAATATATGTCCAGACCGCATACTTCAGCGGCGATGGATGCCGTTTCGACCGTCCGGGCATACGGGGAGGAAATGACTCTGCCGTTGAAGCCGGTGCTTTTCAGGTGTTTTCCGAGAAAATGTGCCTGTTTGCGTCCGAGCGGGCTCAAAACATAATCCCCGGCGGGGAATTCATAATTTCCGCCTTTGGGCATACCTTCCAATGCCGGTTGCCCGTGGCGGGCGAATCTTACTATCATATTTCAACTTTCCAATGGTTGTTTTCAGAAAATCCCAAGTCAGCCAATTTCTGCGTCCGGGCGATGACTTCTGCCGTGCCTGCGGTGGCGTGGGCATCGCTTCCGGCGGTGAAAAGCACTCCGTTGTCGCGGATGCGCTGCAGAAAACAGCAGTAGACCGGGTCAGTGAAATCACTGCGGTTTATTTCCAGAGCTTTGCCGCTTTTTCCGGCGAGGCGGACGATCTCATCCAGATAATTTTCCGGAATGAGCGACCACTGCCACTGCTGAATTACTCCGGCTCTTTCCCACCGGATGCCTTCCCCGAAAGGATGACCGATGATGTCGATATTGTCATTGTATTTCAACGCATTGGAAATGCGCTTGAATTCAGACTCGATATAACTTCCCACATCCGGTATCAGTGAAGGGGAAAGGTGCGAAGAACCGATGACATAATGCAAACGCAATTCCTCTCTGCCGCTTCTGCCGCAGGCATCACTGCCGTCTTCTTCAAGGTCGGCTTCCACTCCAAGAAAGACGTTTTCCCGGTCAAAGTCATCGGCATAATACTCTGCCGACAGCTCTTTGAGACAGTGAAACGGATGCCACGGTGAAGCGTTGCAATGTTCAACAATTCCGACATAAACACTGCCTGACGCCCGTGCTGAAGCGACCTGCTCCGCTGCCCGCGGACCGGCGGTGTCGCCGGGGGCTTTAAAGCGGTAAAACGAGGCGTGGATATGATAATCACTCTGAATAAGCATAGGATTCTCCGGAATTGTTGAATTGTTTGATGAACCTTTATACTTTACTTCTCAATTACAAAAAATTCAACTTGCAGCGGTGAGAAATTCAGAGAAATTTCTTTTGTTTCCGCCAGTGTGCCGAGCAGAGTTCTGCTGCCGTCAGGGGCAACTTTGAAAACTTTTGCCGACGGCGGCATCTGCCATTCAGCGGAACCGGTGAAATCAAGCGAGTTTACCGCATTTTCCGTGCCGAAATACGCCACAGCGATGCCGATGGAACCATCTTTGTATGATTGGTAAACGGTGTTGCGCCACAGCGGGATGCGGACATTTTTATGCACTCCCGGTTCGGTGGTGAATTTATAAATGCCGCTGTTGTCTTTGAATTTCAAACTCCGCAGCATTTTGCCGGTACGCATATACTCATATCCGAGATCGGTGTATGCGATAAGTTTTTTCAGCAAATCCCGTTCCGGAGCTGTTTTCGGCGGCGGAGCAAAAAATCTGCCAAAAATCACCCCTTCAGTGAAGTCCATCATCATCGCGCGGCATTCGTCTGCATCATAGCGTCCCCGGACGATGCGCCCGTGAGAAAGCAGATGATCCCCGTAAATCGCCCGTTCCAGCGGAATTATTCCGTTATAGACATGCACGGCGTTGAGTTTGTAATCCATGATATCCACAAACGCTTCAGTACAGGCTTCACCGCCGATATACCGGTCGCCGCCGTATACAGCTTTGCGGACATCTTTGCCCAGAGTGCGTGACGCTTCACAATCAATGTTGCCGCCGCCGCAGGAGTGACCGTGACGGACGTCGAAACACTCGTGATTGATTTTGGTTTTGCCGAATGTATCCATGTATATGCCGGTAAAGCCAAGGTTTTTCACATGTTCAGCCATTTCCAGAAAACGGGTGCGCCACACCGGAGTTCCGCGGCACGCCATGTAACGCTCATTGACATAGAGCCGCGGTTTGCCTGCCATATCCAGCCGCAGAGAGGGAACCAGGGCATCATTGCGGGAGTCAAACTGATTGTATATTTCGCTTTGCAGATAGACGCTTGCCCGGATGCCTTTGGCATGCATACGCGCCAGTGCATCGACCATGCCCGGGAACGGTTCGGCACAAAATCCGTAGTATTCAGAAACCGGATAATTTTTGCGGGTGGGAGGCTCTTTGAATGCGGAATAGTGGTAGAGCGTGCCGGGAAGTTTTCTGCCGGGCAGAAACTCTGTCCACGCATTTGCCATTTTTTCCATTTTGTCTGCAGTATGTCCCTGACTCTGACGCAGATACCAACGCAGGAAAACCGGAGCTTTTTTCAGGAAATCAGGTACATCATTGGTATAAAGCGGACCGCGTTTCGCCCATTTCTGCTGCAACCACCACTGCCGGTAAATTTTTGCCGCATCGTACCAGTCACCTTTGAAAACGTCAAGTTTGCATTTGAAAGTTTTTTCGACATGGTTGCCCGCTTTGCCCCGGTTGACCGGGAAACGGCGCAGGGTATGCAGCAGAACACCGTATTCTTCCAGATAGATTTCCCGGAACTGTTTTTCAAAACCGGCATCATCCACGGCGGTGAAAAGTCTGCCCGCGCCGCTTTCGGTATCATAAAATGCGGTCAGCTGGAATCTTGCCGATGAGCCGGGATATTCCTGATGCTGGATCGTTTTTAATTCTGGAAGAGCTTTCAATCTGCCTCTCCGCCACGGGATGACGACGTTGACATTTTCGGCTTTGCCGGGAACAGTCAGGGCAAGTTTCGGGAAATCGAGCGTATTGAGGCGTGATTCGGCAGAGAGGTTTTTGGCAGTGATGTTAAAAAGAGCTGCACCGTCTTTATCCTTGACGACAGTCACACTGACCCGGAGCTGCGGGGTTTTCCAGTTGAGCCGGATGCCGTTTTTGAGTTTGAAATCATAGCTGAAAGTTCCGTCATACGGACCTGTCCACACCGGTTTTTCTTCCCCGGGGACGATGGTTTCCATTTCCCAGAAAGGATATCCGGCAGCGGCATTGTCCAGCAGGTTTTCCGAACCTTTGATGCTCAAATAAGCCGGTGCTCCGGTGGCTGAATCCACCGCAAAGACGAAATCTCCGGAGCGGAATCCGACCACACCGTCTGCGGCAAAATGGCCCTGATTTGACGGGATGGTGTATTTTTTGCCCGAAGCTTTGCGGAGAAACCATTCTTTCAATTTTTTCATCCGGGCGGCTTTGGTGGTTTCTCTTTCAAATGCCCGGAACTGGGTCGCTTTTTCCTGTGCCGGGGTGAGCCGGCGCGGCTTCTTTGCCGCTTCCGCAGCAGTCGCGGCAGTCAATGTGCACGCGCACAACAGCATGAACAATGCTTTTTTCATAAAATTTTCCTTTCTGTTGCTTTATGTTTTACAGTCTTATGATAACTGTGTGTTGTAATGGATTATCTTACCGGGCAGGGGAATTTCCCATTCGCCGCTATCGGCAAGTTTGTCCAGAATTATTTCCGCACCGCGCTCAACATCAAATCTGGTCGTGGTAAACGGTATTTGCACAAACTGCGATGCGGCGGCATCACGCATTCCGAAAAGATGTATTTTACCTTGCAAACCGCGTTCCCGCAGTACTTTCGCCGCACCGAAAACATGGTAATCGGTCACAAATGCCACCGCCCGGGTATCCGGATGCTGTGCCAGAATCCGGCGCATGGTATCCTCTCCCAGTGAAAAATAGATGCTGTTGCTGTTGCCGCTGTCAAAATGTATCGGAGCCACCGGGAACAGGTGTTGCTGAAAATCGTTTCCCATCGCTTCAGGGATCCGCGGCATCAGTTGGGAGTGGAAATATTTTTCTGTAACGGCAATGCGGAAATCATCAATATTTTTCTTTGCCAGCAGGTCGTGGTAGTGCAAATATGCTCCCGCTCTGTCCGGTGAGACCCGGCGCGGAACCAGCAGGTTGTCAAAACCGATATAATGGCGTTTCATCCTTTCCAGAAACGCAAATATCACCTCATAATGTGCCGGAGTTCCCAGAAAAATATAATAGCGGCAGCCGCGCTCGTCAAGGTCACGGATCTTCCGGAGCTGGGAATCCATGTCGCCATTCATTACGGCGGTATAGCTGGAAAAATTCCGCGCATCAAGTCCGGTATTGAGCGACATATAGAGCCGGAGTGTCTGATCATCCTGGGTGCTGCGGAACTGCGAAAAGATGATCGCAGCGATGTCGGTACTGCGTCCGGTCATAATGCGGTAGCCGATATTGGGGCGGTAATCCCATTCAGCGGCGATGCGCTTGACCAAATCTATTTTTGCCGCAGAACAATAGGTACTTTTGTCCCGCAGAATACGCGAAACTGTCGTCGCTGCCAGACCGCAATGGTCGGCGATGTCTTTCAGAGTGATCTTTTTTCTTGTCATGTCAGCCTCACAGCTCAAAATCTTACATACATTATTGTACGTCCGGGTTACAAGGCTACATTAACACCTTTTTGCGGATTTGTCAAGTAAAAATCTGCAAAAAAAAGAGATTTTACCGCCGGAAAACCTTTTGGTGCGGTTCAGTTTTTTGCGGCAGCAAAAAACTGAACCGCCGGATGACGGAGGTGCTGCGCTGATAAATGGAGAGGTCAATTATTTCTGCCCAGGAGAAACATTTCTTTGTTGGCAGCGTGAAGTTTTTCCGGGAAGGCTCTTTCCATGGCTTCCAGAAAGAGTTTTTCATCCAGAAACGGCAATTTCGCCGAAACGGCCCCCAGCAGCATGACATTGAGAGCTTTGGGAGATGAGAGTTTATCCGCCGGAACATCTGACGGAGTTATCACGATACCGTCAGATTTCAGCACCGGACGGGCAACTTCAAGCTGGGTCGCGTCAAGAACCACCAGAATGTCGCCTTCACCGGCGGGAATCATCGGACTGTTGACTTTGGTACCGAAACGCACTTCACTGGAAACCGAACCGCCGCGCTGGCTCATGCCGTGGACTTCGCTTTTTTTGACATCATATCCGGCGTGAAAAAGCACATCCGCGAGGATGTCGGTGATTTTCAGGACTCCCTGACCGCCCAGACCGGCGGCAACAATATTTGTAACGTCGTTCATTTTCAGTTTTTCCCCATTTTTGCCATTTTTGCCACCGCCAGAATGCACGGACGGCGGGCGATTATAACGCTGCAATCGTTGGATGCCAGACGGGTTTTGAGCAATTCTGCAAATTTTTCAGTTTCAGCGGTAGTGTCGATAACATCCACATTGTCGACCCCGATGCCGCGGACGATATTTTCCAGAGAAACGGCATACGCCGGAGTGGTGTGGTCAAGTTTTCTGCCGGTGGCGGGATTTTCCTGACAGCCGGTCATCGCGGTGATGCGGTTGTCGACGATAATTACCACATGGCCGGTTTTCGGGCGGTTGTAGACCATTTCAACAATGCCGTTTATGCCGGTGTGCAAAAAGGTACTGTCACCGATGATGCTGACAACTTTTCTGGCTTCTGATTCCGGGAGCATATGGCGCATACCCAAGCCGACGGTCACGCTTGCACCCATACAGACGCAACTGTCTATCGCTCCGAAAGGCGGCATGACGCCGAGGGTGTAACAACCGATGTCACCGGAAACGATACATCCCAGATCCCGCAGGACTTCAAAAGTTTTGCGGTGCGGACATCCCGGACAGAGCTGGGGAGGTTTGCCCGGAGCACCGGCGGGTTCCGGAGTGGTGTCACCGGCGATGAGTTTGCGGACTCTTGTCACATTGAGTTCACCGAAACGGAACTCTTCGGGTTTGTTTTCGACCTTTATTCCCATTGCCATTATCTGCTCAAAAAGCACCGGGTCGCCCTCTTCGACGATAAGGCATCGTTTGACTTTGGCGGCAAATTTGCGGATGGTTTCCGCCGGGAGCGGGTAAGTCATGCCGAGTTTCAGTACCGAGGCATCCGGGGCGGCATCGAGGACGTGCTGACAGCTGATGCCGCTGGTGATGATGCCAAGTTCTGTGGAAGCGGTTTTTTCGACGGTGAATTTGCCAAGTTCATTGATTTCAGCCATGGCGTGAAGGTCGGCGCGCATCCGGCGGTGTGCCAGTTTGGCGAATGCCGGAACCATGACGTTGGATTTCGGGTCGCGGGTGAAGCCGGTTTTTGCCGGAGTGTCGGGGGTGTCGGCAAAACGCCGTTCAATGATGCACTGACTGTGGCAGACCCTGGTGGTCATGCGGAAAAGCACCGGAGAACGGAATTTATCCGAGAGTTCAAACGCCGCCCGGAGCATATCGTAGCACTCCTGCGAATCCGAAGGCTCAAACATCGGCACTCCCGCGGCAATGGCATAGCGGCGGTTGTCCTGTTCAAAGTCGGATCGTA
>JAZNAR010000010.1:0-23498 GCA_045586645.1 Victivallaceae bacterium | reverse complement strand
GGCATGGAGCAATTCGCTTTTTGAAAACAACGCTGAATTTTCTCTCGGCATGGCACTTTCGGTCAAACAGCAGCGTGCCAGAGTAAAAATGCTTGTTGAAAAGTTGCTGGCAAAAAACATCAGTGCCGCTGTGACAACAGCTGCTGAACAATATCTTTCAGCGTTTGACGATGTTGATTCTTCACGCAAAACCGGTGATGCTCTGTTGGAACAGATCAAAAATCTTCAGGATGACACTGCCGGAGAGATCGTCAAAAGCTCTGATATGCTTGCCAAAAAGACCTTCTGGATGTTTGGCGGTGACGGCTGGGCGTATGACATCGGCTTCGGCGGTCTCGACCATGTGGTCGCCAGCGGCGAAAATATCAATGTGCTTATCGTCGATACTGAAGTTTACTCCAATACCGGCGGACAATCGTCCAAAGCCACGCCGCTCGGTGCCGTGGCACAATTTGCCAGTTCCGGCAAAAACAGTCCCAAAAAAGACCTCGGCAGCATATTTATGACTTACGGCAATGTCTATGTCGCCCAGGTCGCTATGGGTGCCGACCCCAATCAGCTGCTGAAAGCGATACGTGAGGCAGAGGCTTTTGACGGACCATCAGTGATAATCGCCTACACCCCGTGTCTTTCCCACGGTCTGAAATGCGGCATGGCAGGCGCGCAGGATGAAATGAAACGCGCCGTAGAAGCCGGTTACTGGGTGTTGTACCGCTATAATCCGGCAAATGAAAAGCCTTTCACACTCGATTCCAAAGCTCCGGTGACGGCATACACCGATTTCCTTGCCGGAGAGACCCGGTATGCGGCGTTGAAACGGACGTTCCCGGATAATGCAACAGAATTTTTCGCCCGGGGTGAAGCAGAGGCGCAGAAACGCTATCTGCGGTATAAAAAAATGCAGGACAATCAGTAAGGTACTGGTTGGTTCAACAATAAAAGAGGTAAAAAATGGCAGAAAAACAGGAGAATGTGCCAGCCAACGTATTTGGCGGCGGTGATGTAACAGAACAGCTCAAACTCACGGGCAAACGAATCAGCGAAGCGCGCAAAGCACTCGGTATCAGCATTCGTGAGATGGCGATTCTGCACCACATTACCGAGGAGGAGTATCTCCGGCATGAAAACGGCGAAGCCGACAGTTCTTTTTCGTTTCTGCTTCAGACAGCTGAACGCTTCGGCATGGATATAAATGCGCTGATTTCGGGTGAATCTCCCCGGTTGAGCTTTTATACCCTCACCCGCAAAGTGGCAGGCAAAAAAGTTGACCGTTCGCCTGATTTCGAGTATTTCCATCAGGCGGCGCAGATGAAAAACCGCATGGCGGAACCGTTTGTGGTGCGCGCACCGTATTCCGGAGAGGATGCCCAGGTGCATCTTTCCACCCATGCCGGTCAGGAATTTGATTATGTATTGCAGGGCAAACTGAAAATCCAGCTGGAAGACAAAGTTGAGATCCTTGAAGCCGGTGACAGTGTTTATTACGATTCACGTCATCCGCACGGCATGGTCGCCGTCGGCGGTGAAGATTGCCTTTTCCTCGCCGTCGTGATGAAATCCCAGGACAATACCCTCCCCGAAGCCAGCGTGCCTAAACGGGTGGAATTGCCTTCCGACGACGGCAAACAGCTCTATCACCGTTTCATGGATGAAACTCTGGATGAAAACGGTCTGCTGCAGGCGGTGAAATTCAATATCCCGGAAAACTTCAACTTTGCCTACGACGTGCTGGACGAACTGGCAAAAAAATCCCCCGATGCCCGGGCGATGCGCTATATTTCCGCCGACCAGAGCGAAGTGCGGGATTTCACATTCAAAGAGATTTCCGAACTCTCCTGTCAGGCGGCGAACTACTTCACCAGCATCGGCATCAAAAAAGGCGACAAAGTGTTGCTGATACTGAAACGCCATCATCAGTACTGGTATGTCATCAATGCGCTGCACCGTATCGGCGCGGTCGCCATACCCGCACCGAATCAGCTGCTGGCAAAAGATATTGAATACCGCCTCAACAGTGCATCCGTGCGTATGGTCGTCACCACCAGTGATCAGGATGTTATTGATTCGGTCAATGCCGCAGAGAAAAACTCCCCCTCGCTGGAAATCAAAATGTGTGTCAACGGCTCACATGAAAACTGGCTTGAGTTTGATGAATCAGTCAAACGTTTCAGCAAGGAATTTCCGCGTCCGGCGGACCACAAAGTTTCCGACCCGCTGCTGATGTTTTTCAGCAGCGGCACATCCGGCTATCCCAAAATGGTACTCCACGACCACGCCTATCCGCTCGGTCACATCATGACCGCGCGCTGGTGGCTCAATGTACAGCCCGGAGAATTGCATTTCACGATTTCCGACACCGGCTGGGGCAAATCGGCATGGGGCAAACATTACGGTCAGTGGCTCTGCGAAGCGGCGGTGCTGGTCTTTGACTTTGACCGGTTCCACGCCGACGAAATACTGCCGCTTTTCCAGAAGCACAATATTTCCACATTCTGTGCGCCGCCGACAATGTACCGCTTTTTCATCAAAGAGGATTTGAGTAAATATGACTTCTCATCTCTGAAATATGCCGCGACCGCCGGTGAAGCTCTCAATCCGGAAGTGTTCCAGCAGTTTTATGAAGCCACCGGCTTGAAAATCATGGAGGCATTCGGTCAGACCGAAACCACCATGTCGCTCGGCAATCTGGTCGGTACCACACCGCAGCCCGGTTCCATGGGCAGACCCAGTCCGCAGTATCCGATAGTGCTGCTGGATGCCGACGGCAACGTCGTTCCCGCCGGTCAGACCGGTGAGATTTGTATCAAAGCCGAAAAACGCGGCGAGATTCCCGGACTCTTTTGCTGTTACAACAACGACCCGGAACGTACCGCCGAAGCATGGCACGACGGTTACTATCATACCGGCGACGTCGCATGGTGTGATGAAAACGGCTGTTACTGGTATGTCGGCAGAAGCGATGATGTCATCAAAACTTCCGGCTACCGCATCGGTCCGTTTGAAGTCGAAAGCGTCATCATGGAACTGCCCTATGTGCTGGAGTGCGCCGTCACCGGCGTTCCCGACCCGGTGCGCGGTCAGGTCATCAAAGCCTGGATCATGCTGACCAAAAACACCACGCCCAGCGAAGAGCTGAAAAAAGAGATCCAGGATTATGTCAAAGCGCATACCGCGCCGTACAAATATCCGCGGCAGATCGAATTTATCGACAGTCTGCCCAAAACCACCAGCGGGAAAATACGCCGTACCGAATTGCGTAACCGCTGATAAAAAAACACCTCCGGGTGCCGCAAATGCGGCAGCCGTTTTTTGTATATCCCCCCTTCCGGGTGCAACGGCGGCGTAAGCCTCTGCAAAAAAAGTAAAACTCCTGACGCGACAAATTTATTTGCTTGACCCGGAATGGGAGTCGACGCGAGGGCGCAGCCCGAAGCGAGCCTGAGTAACGCAGACCGCAGGTCGAGTAACGCAAGGCAACCCACCACAAGAGAGCAATCCCATTTTTTGCGAAATCGCAAAAAATCCCCTGTAAAAAGCCAAACTCCTGACGCGGCAAATTTATTTGCCGGAGTCAGGAGTTGCTTTTTACGGGATTGCGAACAGAAAAATGGTGCCCGGAATGGGAGTCGAACCCATACGCCTTGCGGCACAAGATTTTAAGTCTCGTGTGTCTGCCATTCCACCACCCGGGCACGCAGAATAATATAGTACCGGTTTATGCGAAAATCAACTTGATTTTTTTCTGCGGAGCAGTAAATTTACAACTTCGTGCAATTCCGGAGCGCGGCATACAGCTGACAATATAACGTAACAACTGCCGAAAACCACTGCGACCGCCCCCAGCAGAATAATATCTTTTCCGGCACCGCCGCAACCGGCAACGCCGATCCCGGCAGCACGCATACCGGCAAAAACAGCCGCACCGGAGATTACTGCGGCAGCAAGAGAGCGCAGCGGTGAAATAAATGTCCGCCACGGAATCCCGAATCCCTGCCGGTGCAGTATCATCAGCAAAACACTGTTATTCACCAGCGACGAAATCACCGTTGCCAGAGCCAGACCGCCCTGTTTCAGCGGAATAATGAAAATCGCATTGCACACAATATTTACCGAAATCGCCGCCAGCGAAACATAAAACGGAGTCTTCATCTGTTTCCGGGCATAAAACGCCGGCAGGACGACTTTCAGCGTGCAGAAAAGCGGTATCCCCATGCCGTAAAAAACTGCCACCATCCGTGCCGCATACAAATCATCCATGGTGTATCTGCCGCCGAGGCAGAGCACCCGCAGCACATCCGCATGAAAAAATATCACTCCGGCGGCAAGCGGCGCACATACAAACCAGACGTGGCGCAGTGAAAACGCCAACTGTTCCCGGAGAGATGCCACATCATTTTTTACCGCTGCAGCGGACATCGACGCCATCAATACCGAACCGAGTGAAACCGCAAATATGCCTATGGGCAAATCAATTATCCGGTCGATGTATGTCAGTGCCGGGACCGCTTTGTTGCCGAGAGAAACCGCGAAACTGCGGTCAATAATAAAACTCAACTGCAATGCGCCGTACCCCAGCAATCCCGGTGCGGCAAGTGTAAAGAGCCGTTTGATAAAGTCACGGTCTTTTATAAAACCTTTATAAAAATCCGGCATTCTGTTGCAACTGCGCAGCATCCATATCATCAGAATCAGCTGTACTGCTCCGGCAAGCGGCGTGAGCAGTGCCAGAAACGGCAGAATTTTTTCTGCGGCCGTTCCGCTGAAGTACGCACCGCTCAAACCGGCAATGATGAAAATGTTGAAAAGCAGTGCCGTCAATGCCGGGCGGACAAAAATTTTTGCATAATTAAGTATCGCTCCGATGACTCCGGTCAGGCAGATAAAAAACGCATACGGCATTATCAGCGGCAGCAGTTTCAGCATGATGGTAAACCGGTCACTGCGCCAGAATTCACTGCCGTACAGCGAAATCAATTTGCCGGAAACGAGTGCCGCAAGCGAAATGACAACCACAATAAGTGCCAGAATCACCCCCAGCGCGGCAAAGACAGTAGCCAGTTTGCGTCTTACGGCGGAAATGCCGTCAGCAGTTTCAACTTCAGCTACCAGCGGAATAAGAGCTGTTCCCAGTGCGCCTTCGCCGAGCAGACGGCGGAACAGATTCGGTATCATCTGCGCCAGAAACCAGCCGCTTGCCAGTGCATCACCGCCCAGCACGGCAGCTTCCAGTCTGACCCGGAGCAGACCGCATATCCTGCTGGCGAGAGTCGCCGCAGCCGTACCGAAACTGCTTTTGAGTAATTTGCCGGGATTGAAACTCATAATGCGTTTTCCGTTTTTATCAACCGGGCAAGTTCACTCAAAATGGCGGTGTCGGCTCCATTACCCGGAGAAAATATCATTACCGGAGTTTCACTGCCGACCGGACGGAGCAGTTTCTGCAAGCGGGTAAAGAGGGCGGCTGTGAGATGATTTCCGGCGGCGGCATCAAAACAGACCCGGAACATACTGCATTCAAATCTGCATCCGGCGGAAAATTTTTCCAGAGCTTCCAGCGCGCCGGGTTCATGCGGATGGATCTCGCACAGTGTCCGGTACGGATAGAGCAGAGCGTGTTTGAGTTGCAGATACGCTTCGGGCATTTCTGCGGCTTTGCCGGGGATGCGGATCTCCAGCAGCAGCGGAATACGGCGGGCTTCTGCCATGCCGCAATAGACTCCGAGGACTGCCCGGAGATTTTCCGGAAGTTTTTCCTGAACGGTGAGATTTTCCATATCGGCAGTGATCGTGACTCCGGAAACTCCGGCTTGCGCGGCAGCGTCAAGTTTCTGCTGTATCAAACGGTAAAAATCCTGCCGTATGCCGCTGTTGGTATCAGATACAGTGCGGAAAAAACTGCGTTCATCGTTATTGCGGACAAAGAGCTTTTTTCTGCTTAAAGCTGCCGGCAGAGCGAAGTTTTTTCCGGCAAGCATACTGCCGGGGATTTCCACCGCGGAAAAATCCTCTGTTTCCCGCAGAAGCGAAACCGGGCAATCACTGCCGATGCTGATGCCGTAATCAATTTTCACAGAAACCCCGCTTCGCGCAATGTGTCCATGGTGATATTTGAGCGGTTGTCCCGGGATTGCAGTTCTGCCATACGCAGAATGTATCTGCCCAGAACATCAAATTCCAGATTTACTGCCGTACCGGGAGTGCGTTCCGCCAGAGCGGTATCGTGTCTGGTCACAGGTATCAAACGGATGGCAAACCACTCTCTGCCCGCTTCCGCCACTGTCAGGGAAACGCCGTCGACGGCGATGCTGCCTTTAGTGACGACCAACGGTGCGTATTCGGGAGCAAGGGCTATTTTCAGCATATAATCACCGTCCGGCACTTTGCCGTATTCCAGCACCTCAGCCGCCGTATCGACGTGTCCCTGCACGATATGACCGCCCAGACGGTCGCCGGGGCGCAGCGCACGCTCCAGATTGACGGTACTGCCGATGGGCAGTGTGCCAAGATTGGTACGGCGCAAACTTTCCTGCATGGTGTGAAACACCAGTATACCGTTTTCGGCACGTTCCAATGTCAGACAGCAGCCGTTTACAGCGATGCTTTCGCCGTACAGCGGGTCAGTTAAACTCTGTTCCGGATGGATGGACAGCGAACTGCCGTTCCGGGAAACGATTTTGCCTTTGCCTTGCACCAGACCGGTAAACATATTCAACTCTCCCGTAAAAAGCCCTGTATAGCTATATCATCGCCGTAGCGTGTGACCGTAACATCCCGCAGCGGCAGTGCATCCGCCATGCCCGATGGGTCGATACCGCCCAGTGCGGGAATGCTGTTTCTGCCGCCCAGAATTTTCGGAGCGATGTGAAACTCCACCATATCCACCGCTCCGGCTTTTATCGCAGAAGATGCCAATTCACTGCCGCCTTCAATAAGCAGCACGGAGATATTGCGTGCGCCGAGAGCAAGCAGATATTTTTCCCAATCTCCCGGTTCCGGAAGATCGACAGTTTCGGCTCTGCCGTCGGGGAAATACTCCGCCAGCTCATCATCTTTCAGCGTGGATGATACGATAATACGCAACGGTTGATGCTGCCAGTTTTCCGGCTCGCGCACTGTTAATTGCGGATGGTCGGTGCGAAGCGTATTGCCGCCGACCATTATCGCATCTGCCAGACGGCGCAACTGCTGTACCCGGCGGCGCGCTTCACTGCCGGTCACCCAGCGTGATTCGCCGTTGGGGGCGGCGGTTTTGCCATCCAGAGTGACAGCCATTTTCAGTATGACAAACGGTTTGCCGCTGCTTATCCACCGGAAAAAATGACGGTTGAGGTCACAGCAGGCGCGGTTTTCCACACCGCAGACACACTCTATGCCGTGGTTTTCAAGCTGCGTCACGCCGCGGCCGGCGTGTTTCGGGTTGGGGTCAAGTGCGCCGATGACGACTTTGGTTATTCCGGCTTTGATTATTGCTTCAGTACAGGGCGGTGTTCTGCCGTAAGTGGAACACGGTTCAAGCGTCACATAGATTGTTGCCCCCTGCGGGTCATGTTTGTGCTCTGCCGCATCGCGCAACGCATTTATTTCTGCGTGTGCCTCACCGGCTTTGCGGTGAAATCCCCTGCCGATGACGGTGCCGTCTTTGACAATGACTGCTCCCACCATCGGGTTGGGATTGGTCATCCCCCATCCCATCCGTGCCAGAGCCAATGCTTCAAGCATAAAGTCGGAATCGTTTTTCATCATTTCTCCAGACCGAAAAGGGCATCGGCATAAAATTCCGGATCAAACTCCTGCAAATCTTCCGGAGCTTCCCCGAATCCGGCAAAGAATGTCGGCAAATCAAACTCTTCATGCAGTGCCACTGCCATGCCGCCGCGGCCGGTACCGTCAAGTTTGGTCAGCACCAGACCGGAAACTCCGGCGGTTTTGCCGAATTCCCGCGCCTGACTGATGACATTCGCTCCGAGCGAAGAGTCGACGGTCAGCCACACTTCATGCGGTGCTCCGGGAATGACTTTGTTTATGGAACGGCATATCTTACTCAATTCCGCCATCAAATCCTGCTGATTCTGCTGTCTGCCGGCGGTATCTATGAGCAGTATGTCGGCGTTGCGGGCTTTTGCCGCCATCGTCGCATCAAAAGCCACACTTGCCGGGTCGGCACCGTGTTTGGCTGAAATCACCTGACAACCGGTGCGTTCACCCCACAGCTGCAGCTGTTCCACGGCGGCGGCACGGAATGTATCGCAGGCTCCGAGGATGACCTTTTTGCCTTCAGCTTTCCACTTTGCCGCAAGTTTGCCGATCGTGGTGGTTTTGCCGCTGCCGTTGACTCCGACCATCAGGATCACCAGCGTGCCGCCGTCTGGCGCGGTGCGTATCTCTCTGGCACCGCGTTTCAATATTTCCGCGACTTCATCTCTTGCCACCTGAACCAAATCAGCGTCAGTGGCGATTTTGCCTCTTTCGTAACGTTCCCGGATGCCGGAAACTATTTTTTTTGCCGCCGCTACGCCGAAATCCGCAGCGATAAGCATCGCTTCCAAATCATCGAAACTGGCATTGCCGTGAGTTTTGACTCCGGAAAACACTCCGCCGACGACCCGGGAAATTTTGGTCGCGCTCTTTTCCAGACCGCGTTTGAATATGGAAAAAATAGACATTTTACGGGTTATTTTCCGGCAAACTCGCCATTTTTGATGGAGTTCAACACGCCATTGATGAAATTACCGGCATCTGCACCGGAAAAATCTCTGGCTATTCCGACAGCTTCATCAATGCTCACCACCGGCGGAACTTCCGGAAAACCGCTCATTTCCGCCACTGCCACGCGCATTATGTTGCGGTCAACGACTGAAAGCCTGTCCAGATCCCAGTTGCGGCAATATTTGGCAATGATCGTATCAAGTTCATCTTTTTTCAGTGTGACGCACTCATAAAGTTTGACTGCGTAATCCTGCGCCCGCCGGGTGACGCGGTTGTCAAGCAGGGCAAACTCCTCTTTGACCGACTCCATGAAAAGTTCAAAAGCCGCCGCTCCGGGGAGTTCCTGTTTCAATTCGCAGCTGAAAAGAAATTCCATTGCCAGCTCTCTGCCCAATCTTTTGGAGTGGAGTGCCGGTGCTTCTTTGTTATCATCATGCATTTTTGATCGCCCGTGCCAAATTGACCATTTCCACCGCCGCCAACGCCGCATCAACGCCCTTGTTGCCGGCTTTTACTCCGCTGCGGTTGATAGCCTGTTCCAGATTATCGGCAGTGACCATGCCATATGTGACCGGCACGCCGTATTCAAAACCGAGCTGTGCCAGACCTTTGGCAACTTCGGAATTGATATATGATGCGTGCGGCGTATCGCCCTGAATGACGACTCCCAGCGCGATAACGGCATCGAACTCTTTGCGGTCGAGCATTTTTTTGACTGCAAACGGTACTTCGTAAGAGCCCGGCACATAGGCAACAGCGATATTTTTTGCATCACCGCCGTGACGCACGATGGCGTCAACTGCTCCGGAAAGCAGACGGCTCACCAGAAAATCATTGAATCTGGCGCAGACGATACCCAGTTTCATGCCTTCGGCATTCAGATTGCCTTCAAAAATCATTCCTGCATTTTTGTCCATAGCAAATTCCTTTCTTATCTGAAATGTCAGCGCAGTTCAACTTTGAGTTCTGCCGCCAGACGGTTGCGCAATTTATCCATTGCGCTGTTGACTTCGTTATCAGTGAGCGTGCGTTCCCGGTTGCGGAAACTCAAGCTGTAAGCCATGCTTTTCTGATGATTCTTTTTGAGATTGTCATCCACAAAAATATCAAAGAGCCGCACCGATTCAAAATTCGGCACTTTGCACCGGCGGATAAAGTCGATGACTTCCCCGTGGGTAAGTGTATCCGGCGCGGTGAAAGCGATATCACGGGCGGTGCCGGGATATTGAGCCAGCGGTTTGCAGCTTTTTTCGACTTTTGCTGCGGCATTGAGCAGTGCGGTGACATCTATCTGGGCGAAAAACACCGCCGCGCCGCCGCGCCATGACGAACTCAAACGGGGATTCAATTCTCCGAAAATACCGGCATCTTTACCCTCAAGCTGCAGAATCAGTGCATGACCTTCGCGGCAGCGGCCGTCGGGCTGTGCCGGGGCGACCATGCGGAAGTTGCGGACGGCAAGTTTTTCCAGCAGTGTTTCGACCACACCTTTTATATCGTAGAAATCGCATTTTGCTTCGCCTTCGGCGGAAAAAAGCTCCGGATGGCGGCACCCGCTCATAAGAATCAGCAGTTCGTTGCGTTCTTCAGGGAATTTCGCCGGATTTTTGCAGAAAGCCTTATCCAGTTCAAAAAGCCGCAAATTTCTGTTGCCGCGGGCGAAGTTTCTGCCGACAGTACCGAGCATTTCGCCGAGCAGCCCCGGACGCATCCAGCCGTTGTCAGGTGAGAGCGGATTGCTCAACTCAATAAGGTCGCTTTTCTCAAAACGGCTGTCCGCCAATGCCGAAGCACTGCTGACGATGCTGTAGTGGACACACTCGTCAAAGCCCATGCCGATAACTTCGTCCCGGAGCATCCGCAACGGGGCATAGGCATCTTCGCTGTCGGGATGACAGACTTTGCCGGCAACCGGGATCGCGGGGATCTTATCCAGACCGTCGATGCGGGCGACTTCCTCTGCAAGGTCGGCTTCGCGGGTGAGGTCAAGACGGAAAAGCGGTGCCGTGACCGTGCAGCTGTCAGAGGTGATGTTTTCCACTTTGAGGTGGAGTTTCTGCAGAATATCCACTATTCTCTCATTGGTGACGCTTGTGCCGATCAGACTGCGGATTTTTTCAAAACGGCACTGAATGACCGGTTCCGCCGGACGGATTCCGGCAACTTCCATCGGCATACAGGCGATTTCTCCGCCGGCAGTTGCGAGAATAAGCTGGCAGGCGCGGCGGGACGCCACTTCCGCCATGTCATAATCAACTCCGCGCTCATAACGGTAGCTGGCATCGGTGGAAATTCCCAGTTCCCTGCTGGTAGTGCGGATGTGCGAGGCTTTGAAAACGGCACTTTCCAGCAGGATTTCAGTGGTGTCATCTGTAACTCCGGAAAATTCTCCGCCCATCACACCGGCAAGAGCCATCGGTTTTTCCGCATCGGCGATAACGAAGTGTTTGTTTTCCAGAGCGATTTCCCTGCCGTCAAGCAGGATTATCTTTTCCCCGGCGTTGGCACGGCGGGCAACGACTCTTTTGCCGGCAAGACGGTTCCGGTCAAAAGCGTGCAGGGGCTGACCGAGTTCAAGCATGACAAAATTTGTCACGTCGACCACGTTGTTGATGCTCCGCAGACCGATGCTTTCCAGACGTTCTTTCAGCCAATCCGGCGAAGGACCGACTTTGACATTTTTTATGACTCTGCCGATATAGCGCGGGCAGAGTTCTTTATCTTCCACTGTGACCAGCTCCGGAATCTCCTCTGTACACTCCGGAACGGTTATTTCCGGCAGCTCTGCCGGTGTGTCAAGCAGACATGATACATCCCGCGCCACGCCCCACATGGAAAGACAGTCGGGACGGTTCGGGGTGATTTCCAGCTCTATTCTGGTGTCACCGGGATAAAAATCGGTCAATGCTTTTCCGAGAGCGGTTTCCGGCGGCAGAATCATCAAACCGTCATGGTTGTCAGAGATGCCGAGTTCAGCTTCACTGCACATCATGCCGGAAGATTCCACGCCGCGCAGTTTGGATTTTTTGATTTTGAAATCACCCTCGTCTGTGTGAAAAACCGTACCGATTTTTGCCAGCGGCACAATGTTGCCCGCATCGCAATTCGGCGCACCGCAGACGATTTGCAGCTCTTCGCTGCCATCGGTCACGCGGCAGACGGAAAGATGGTCACTGCCCGGATGTGCTTCCCGGGAAAGGATTTTTGCCGTAACCACGCCGGCAGGGATGGTGGAGGTGTTTTCCACTTTTTCCACCTCAATGCCCGCCATGGTCAACTTGTCGCACAAATACGCATCGTCACAATTCAGTGTGACGTAGTCGCTCAACCATTTTCTTGAAATATCCATAATCACCGCACCTCAAAATTGTTCCAGAAAACGGACATCATTGTCATACAGGAAACGCAGATCCGGAATCCGGTAACGCAGCATTGCCAATCTTTCCAATCCCAGACCGAAAGCGTAACCGCTCCATATTTCCGGGTCGTATCCGACATTTTTCAACACATTGGGGTCGACCATGCCCGCTCCGGCGATTTCGATATAACCGGAATTTTTGCACACATTGCATCCTTTGCCGCCGCACACCACACAGCTGAAGTCATATTCAACGCTCGGTTCGGTGAAAGGGAAAAAGTGCGGACGCAGACGGATTTTGACATCTTTGCCGAACATCTCCCAGGCAAAGGTCTGCAGTACGCTTTTCAAATCCGCCATGGAAAGATTTTTGTCGATGCTCAAACCCTCTATCTGGTGAAAATTCATGCCGTGGGTCGCATCCGGAGTATCCCGGCGGAAAACCCGTCCCGGAGCAACGATACGCACCGGCGGTTCGTGAGTTTCCATGACCCGTATCTGCACCGGACTGGTCTGGGAACGCAGAATCCTGCCGTCAGGGAAATAAAATGTATCTTTGGGGTCGCGTGACGGGTGGTCGTCCGGAGTGTTCAACGCATCAAAGTTGTGATAAATGTCCTCGATTTCCGGTCCGTCGACCGCAACGAACCCCATGCGGCGGAATACCGAAACACACTCGTCAGCCAGCTGGGTGATGGGATGCCGGTGTCCGGCTGCCGTGCGTCTGCCGGGCAGTGTCAGGTCGATGGCATCTTTGTCGGCTTTGCTGCTGCCGCCCAGACGTGCCGCGGCGGCATCAAGTGCCTGCTGGATACGGTTTCTGCCGGTGTTGAAGGCACAACCGGTATCTTTGCGCTGTTCCGGAGGAACGCTCCCCATTTTACGGGAAAGTTCCGGAAACAATCCGTTGCGGCCGAGATATTCGATCCGCAATGCTTCCAGTGCGGCGGCATCACTTGCTGCTGCCGCTTTGCTCTCTGCGTCGGCAGCGGCACGGTTCACCGCTTCAATGATCTCATTCATAAGTAAATCCTCAAAATTTCAAGTTTTCCGATATTGTTTCCGGAAACTGCCGCCGTTGGCAACAGCTGCCGGAAACCGCACCGGAATAAAACAAAAAACAGCTTGAACTCTGGTGAAGAAATGTCACCGTTCCAAGCTGTTTTTTCCGGTTTTCAGTTGCGGTATTCGGGAATTTCCGGTGCATCGGCAATGAATATTGTCTGCTGCACCGGACTTTCTCATCAGCCGCATTACCTTCAGGCCTGGGTGACTTTCTCCACCAGAGCCTTAAATTCCGCCGGCTCATTGACCGCGAGATCCGCGAGGACTTTACGGTTGAGGGCGATGTTGGCTTTTTTCAGACCGTTCATGAAAGTGCTGTAATTGACTTCCAGTGCGCGGCAGGCGGCGTTGATACGCACGATCCACAGCTGACGGTACTGCTGTTTTTTCTGTTTGCGGCCTTTGTAGGAATGCACGAGAGCCTTGTCGACTGCATCATACGCAGTACGGATGTTGCGGCTGGCGTTTCCGTAAAAACCTTTGGCACGGGCAAGCACCATTTTGCGGCGTTTGCGGGACGGCACGGCATAAGTAGTTCTGGACATTGTTTCGTCTCCTCTTCAAGAATTACAGACCATACGGCAATGCGACCTGGATACGGCGTTTCTCTGCGGGAGAAACTGCGGCATCCTGACGGAGACGGCGTTTGCGTTTGGCGTTTTTGCTGCTTTTGAGGTGACGGGCTCCCGCCTTGTGGTGGCGGAACGAACCGGTGCCGGTCTGTTTCAGACGTTTTGCGGCACACTTTCTTGTTTTGAGTTTCGGCATTGTTTACATCCTTTTTATGTTTGATGTTTTCCACCGTCAGGGTCAATGCGTTACCCTTTCCGGCGCGGCAAACCGTTTCCGGAATGCCTGTTCATACTTTTTTTACTTTCAGTTTTTCGGCGCGAAATTGACAGAAATATTTCTGCCGAGCAATTTCGGAGTGCCGTCTGCCTCTGCGTGCGGGGCGAGAGCTCCAGTGACTTTGCTCATCAATTCAAAAGCCATATCCTGATGCGCCATCTCCCTGCCGCGGAGAGCCAGAGTTACTTTGAGCCGGAATTTCTTTTCCAGGAAATCTATTGCCCGGTTCAACTTCGTTTCATAATCGTGCTGATCGATATTGATATGAAACTTTATTTCTTTGATCTTCTGGGCGGCGGTATTCTTACGCTGTGCCTTGAGGTTCTTTTTCTGCTCATAGCACAGTTTACCGAAATTCATGATCCTGACTACCGGCGGATTGGAAGTATCAGATACCAGAACCAGATCTTCGCCGGACTCGATCGCCAATTCCTTTGCTCTTGCATAAGGAACCACGCCCAGCTGGGTCCCATCGGCACCGATCAGGCGCACCGATTCCAGTTGGACACTGTGATCATTGGGTTTCAATAACTTGGCGATAAGAATACCCTCCTCTCAAAGACTCTTTCTATACAGTTTAACACATTTTTCAGCCGGAATACCCCGGCATATTTTATATAATATATTACCAAATTACCTTGTTGTCAACTTCAAGACGCATTTTTTCGGCAAGTTTGTCGATGGTCATCTCGCCGATCTCGCCTTCTTTGCGGTTGCGGACGGCTACGGTGCGGTTTTCCGCTTCGCGTTCGCCGAGTACCAGCAGATAGGGGACCCTTTCGGAACGCGCCGCCCGGATCTTCGCTCCGAGACCGGCGGGCTGGGTGTCGATACCGACCCGGAACCCTCTGGCGCGCAGTTCGGCGCAGAACTCTTTTGCCAGAGCCAGCTGTTTGTCGGAAACCGGCAGCAATCTTGCCTGTTCCGGAGCCAGCCACACCGGGAACGCTCCGGCGTAGTGTTCCACCAGAATGCCGAAAAATCTTTCCAGCGAGCCGAGCAGCGCACGGTGCACCATGAAAGGACGGTGTTTTTTGCCGTCTTCGCCGATGTAGGTCATGTCGAACCGCTCCGGCAGATTGAAGTCGAACTGGATCGTCGTCGTCTGCCATTCACGACCGATGGCATCGCGGAGTTTGAGGTCGATTTTGGGACCGTAGAATGCGCCGCCGCCTTCATCCACGTCGCACTCAAGTTCGCACTTCGCCACAGCTTTACGCAGGGAGTCGATAGCTTTTTCCCAGCGTTCCGGCTCGCCGACGGCTTTTTCCGGACGGGTGGAAAGGTACGCTTTGATGTCGGTGAAACCGAATGCCCGGTTGATCGCCAGACTGAAACGGAGCACTTCTGCGATTTCGTCCTCAATGGATTCCGGCGTGCAGATGATGTGTGAATCGTCCTGGGTGAATCCGCGCACCCGCATCAGACCGTGGAGTGAACCGGATTTTTCATAGCGGTAAACCGTGCCGAGTTCCGCCCAGCGCAGCGGCAGTTCGCGGTAGCTCCGCAGCCGTGAACGGTAGACCTCGATGTGGAAAGGACAATTCATCGGCTTGACATAGTAATCCTTTTCGTCGATTTCCATGGCGGAATACATTCCGTCACGGTAGAAATTCAAGTGTCCGCTAGTTTCCCAGAGGTTGCTCTGACCGATGTGAGGGGTGTAGAGCAGTTCATAACCGTTTTTGTAGTGTTCCTCTTTCCAGAACGTTTCCATGGTGTGGCGTATCAACGCGCCTTTCGGATGCCACAGCACCAGACCGGGGCCGACACAATCGGAGAAACCGAAAAGATCCAGTTCCGTGCCGAGTTTGCGGTGGTCGCGTTTGGCGGCTTCTTCCAGCTGTTTGAGGTAGTTCTGCAGCTCTTCCTGCGAGGCAAACGCCGTACCGTAAATGCGCTGAAGCATCGGATTCTTTTCATCACCGCGGAAATAACTGCCGGCGATAGCAGTCAATTTGACTGCACCGATTTCACCGGAGTTTTCAACGTGCGGACCGCGGCAGAGGTCGAGATAGTCGCCGGTGCGGTAAAAGCTGATAGTGCCGTCAGCGGGGATGTCCGCCAGACGGGAAAGTTTGTAATCCTGACCGGCAAGGAGTTTTTCCGCTTCTTCGCGGCTGGTTTCAAAACGCTCAAAGGGCAGTTTTCTGCCGATGAGTTTTTTCATTACTTTTTCGATTTCCTTGAGGTCTTCATTGACCAGACGGTGTTCCATGTCAAAGTCGTAATAAAAACCGTTTTCCGTTGCCGGACCGATGTCAAATTTTGCATCGGGATAAAGCTGTTTGACCGCCGCCGCCATGATGTGGGCGGCACTGTGACGGATCGTTTCCAGAGGATAGCTGCTCATAATATTCGATCTCCCAAAAGATATTAATTACCGTATCAATTATATAAAATAAACCCGGAAGGGCAAAAACGCAAATCAGAAACTTCTGTTTGCTGTGACACCCGCGCCGGTTGCGCGGGGTATGCCTCCTTGAGTGAGAAAAATCTTTTCCATCGTATCAAAAATCCAGTGTTCCCTGAACCGGACAATCCGGCAGTAATTCCCGCACCGGCCGGAAACTTTTGCGGTGCAGTTCAGACGGACCGTATTTTTTCAGCAGAGCCAGATGTTCTGCCGTACCGTAACCTTTGTGGGAATCAAAAGCGTATTGCGGAAACTTTTCCGCCGCTTCTTTCATCCATCTGTCACGGGTCACTTTGGCGATGATGCTTGCCGCCGCGATCGCGGCGCATTTGGCATCACCTTTGATGATGTTCCGTGACGGGAGCGTAAACTGCACCGGCAATCCGTCCACCAGTACAAAGTCCGCTTTTTTCAATCCTGCCACCGCCCGGCGCATTGCCAGATGGGTGGCGCGTAAAATGTTGAGCCGGTCGATTTCAGCGACTGACGCTTCTGCGGCACTTATTTGAATGCCCGGAAGTTTGTGGAGCTGCTCAAAAATCTCTTCCCGCGCAGCTTCGCTCAACTGCTTGGAGTCGAATACCGGCGGCAATCCGGAAAGTTCTTCCGGCAACACCACTGCCGCCGCAGTCACCGGTCCTGCCAGCGGACCGCGACCGGCTTCGTCGACTCCGGCGATCCAACAAAAACCCTCCGCCCGAAGCTGCTGCTCCGACCGGAGGAGTTCCTGTAAGTCAATTTCAGGTTGTGCCATTTATATGCACAAGTGAAATTATTTGACGCGCAACTCTTTGACGCGGGCGGCTTTGCCGACTTTGTCACGCAGATAGTAGAGTTTGGCGCGACGCACCATACCGCGACGGACAACTTCGATACCGGCGATACGGGGGCTGTTGATCGGGAAGACGCGCTCCACACCCTGACCGGCCTGAACCCGGCGGACGGTGAAAGTTTCTTCGATGCCGCTGCCGCGACGGGCGATCACCGTGCCCTGGAAATGCTGGATACGTTCAGTGGTTCCTTCGATGATTTTCACCGCGATGCGGATGGTGTCACCGATGTTGAAATTGTAATCAGCTTTTGCTTCTTCTCTGCGGATGTTTTCCACGATATTCATAATTAAACCTCTTTAAGTTCTGCCTGCAGATACTTTTCCCATAAATCCGGACGCCTTTCGCGGGTGATTCTTTCCGCTTCGCGTTTCCGGAACTCAGCTACTTTGCCATGATCGCCGCTTAACAGCACGTCAGGCACCTTCAATCCCCGGAACTCCGGGGGGCGTGTATACTGCGGATACTCCAGCAATCCCATTGAATGGGACTCTTCGACCGTTGCCCCGTCATCTCCGAGTACACCCGGCAGCAGCCGGATGACCGCATCGGCGATCGCCATAGCCGCGATATTGCCGCTGGAGAGGACAAAGTCCCCTATCGAGATCTCACGGTCGATTGCCAGATCAATCACCCGCTGATCCACGCCTTCATAATGTCCGGCAACGAGGACGATATGTTCCTCTTTTGCCAGTTCTGCCGCAAGACGCTGATTCATAACTTCTCCGCGCGGAGAGGTCAGGATCACCGTGCTTTCGGCACTGCGTACGGATTCGATCGCCCTGACCAGCACATCGGGAACCATAAGCATTCCCGGTCCGCCGCCATAGGGTCTCTCATCCACTGTACCGCGCGCATCTGAAGCGAAACTTCTGACATCCACAGCATTCACGCTGATGACCCCCTGCCGGGCGGCTCTGCCGATGACGCTTTCGCCAAGCGGACCGGGGAAGAGTTCCGGAAAGAGCGTCAGGATGTCTATCCGCATATATGCGCGCTCCAAAAATTCAAACAACCTGTCAATCCATCACATCGACAGAAACGCGTTTGCGTTGTCTGCCGGCGGCTCCGCTCACGAGAGAACGTATAGCCATGATGGTTTTGCCGCGTTTACCGACAATTTTGCCAATATCTTCCTTGTCGCAACTGATTTTGATGGTTGCGCCTTCGTCATTTTCGACAGTGGTGATTTCCACACCGGCGGGGTTGTCCACCAGAGTTTTGACCACATATTCCACGAATGACTCAAGGTCATGCAGAGAACCTGCAACACCGGAAGGAGCGGATTTTTTGCTGCCGCCAGTGAGGAAGCTGAACAATTTCTTAAACATCGGAACAAACTCCAATTATGCCTCGGGAGCGGCTTCAGCGGCTTCGGCAGCTTCAGCAGCAGCGGCTTCGGCAGCAGCTTTGGCCTCGGCTTCGGCAGCGGCTTTGGCTTTCGCTTTTTTGGACATTGCCGGTTTACGGACGCGGTCTTTCAGAGAAATTCCGCCGCGGACGCGTTCGATGACATCTTTTGCGGTATCGGAAACTTCAGCACCGACGCTCATCCAGTAATCGGCACGTTCCAGATTGATTTTTTCTTCTTTGCTGCGGGGATTGTAGAAACCCAATTCCTCGATAGCTTTGCCGTCACGGCTGGAACGCTGATCCATGACCACCACCCGGAAGCAGAGAGCATTGCGGGTCCCGGTACGTTTCAATCTGATTCTTACCATAAGAACTCTTGTTTACCTCTTGTTAAAATTCGTTTCTTCATTACTTTTGCTGTGCCGTCAGACATATCCGGGGAACAGCCACGTTATTTTCCCGCAGAACAGAGAAAGCAGACAATTTCGGTTTTGCCATGCCATTGCTGAAAGCCGCCGAAGCTGCCGCCCCGCCGCCTCTTTTTTAGAGTGCCGCTGAAGCTGCCGCCCCGCCGCATTTCTTTCCCAGAGTGCCGCCGAAGCTGTCGCCCCGCCGCCCCTCTGCTCCGTCTGCCGGAACCCCCGGACGATGACAGCCGGACTGACAGGCCCAGAGGATTAGACCATAAGTCCACGCTGAATGCGTCTCGAAAAGTCTTATAATATACTATTGGTGTATGAATTATGCAAATGATTAAATGAAAAAACTCCGGTTTTTTGCGGAGTTGATGAGAAAAAGAGAGTTCCGGCGACAGTTTTGCCGCCGGAAAAATGTGTTTTGCAGTTATTTGACACGGTTGTCAATGACCCGCTTGGCTTTACCTTCACTGCGGGCGATGGTTTTGGGTGCGACAAGTTTGATTTTGATACGCAGACCGATTACAGATTCCACCGCGGAAACGATGCGTTTCTGCAGAGCTTCAAGCTCACGCACCTGGTCGGAGAAGGAGTTTTCATTGACCTCGACGTTGAGTTCAATGTTGTCCATGCCGTTTTCGGTGGTGAGGATGATGAGGTAGTTCGCGGTCACGCCGTCCACCGTGAGCAGTGCGGATTCTATCTGCGAGGGGAACACGTTGACGCCGCGGATGATGAACATATCATCACTGCGGGCGGAAATGCGGTCGATACGGCGGATGGTTCTGCCGCATTTGCACGGTTCAGTGATGATGCGGGTCAGATCGCGGGTGCGGTAACGTATCATCGGCATGGCGTATTTGCTCAACGTGGAGAGTACCAGTTCGCCGAATTCGCCGTCGGGCAGGACTTCGCCGGTGTCCGGGTCGATGATTTCGGGGTAGAAGTGGTCTTCGTAGACGTGCATACCGCAATGTTCGGAACACTCCACTGCCACGCCGGGACCGATGATTTCGGAAAGACCGTAGATGTCAAATGCTTCGATGCCTGCGCCGCTTTCCAATCTTTCGCGCATACCCTGCGACCACGGTTCCGCGCCGAAAATACCGACCCGCAGCGGCAGTTCACGCATATCAATGCCGGAAGCATTCGCCTGTTCGATGAGGTGGAGAAAGTAACTCGGCGTACAGCAGATGCCGTTGACTCCGAAATCACGGATGAGCATCACCTGACGCTGGGTATTGCCCACAGATGCCGGCACGACAGTCGCGCCGATTTTTTCCACGCCGCAGTGTGCGCCAAGGCCGCCGGTAAAAAGGCCGTAGCCGTAAGCCACCTGAACGATGTCTTTTTTGGTAAGTCCCGCACCGGCAAGGGCTCTGCCCATGACTTCACTCCAGACGTCAAGGTCTTTCCGGGTATAGGCAACGACGATCGGTTTACCGGTGGTGCCGCTGGAAGCGTGCAGACGTACGATTTCGCTCTGCGGCACGGCGAAAAGTCCGAAAGGATAGGTGTCACGCAGGTCGATTTTTTTGAAAAACGGCAGCAGTGCGATGTCTTTCAGGGTTTTGATGTGTTCCGGTTTGACTTTGCGCTCATCCATACGGGAGCGGAAAAGTGCCACATTGTCGTAAGAGTGTTTTACGATATTCTGCAGCCGTGCGAGCTGCAATTCGCGCAGATGCTCTGTTTTGATATAATCTGCCGCACAAAGGTTGTCGATCGTACAAAGATCCATGATAAACACCTGTCAGGTTAAAAATAATATCTGAAAATAATATAGCACTATTTTTTTTCAATGGCAAGGGATGATGCGGAATCTTTCCGGAAATGATACATTATATTGCGTACATAGCTCCGGGTGCCGCGCCATTTGATGCGGGAAACGAAATCACCGTCGAAGTTTTCCGGTTTCCAGCGCAGGACATTTTTTTCTCCGGCATTGTATTGGGCAAGAGCCATTTCAGTACAGCAGCGGTAACGGTGCCACCGCCGCATGGCGCGTGCCAGATACCAGCAGCCGATATTGAGATTGACTTCCGGAGAAAAAAGTTCACTGCGCGAAGGCGGGCGGCATTTGTTGACCCGCGCCCATTCGGCAACAGCTCCGGCGGGAAGCAGCTGCATCAGACCGATTTCGCCTTTGCTGCCGACTGCATCCGGATCGAATTTGCTCTCTCTGCGGACGAGGGCTTTGACCAGAGCCGGCGGCAGGGAATATTTTGCCGCTGCAGTGGAGATTTCAGAATCAAATTTTGATGCGTCGATAAAAATTTCCTGCGGATCTTCATTGCAGTGAATGAGCAGTATTATTGCGCTCAACAGCAGTGTCAGCGCGATGCGGCAGAGATTTTTTTGGCGTAAATTCAAAATTTCACCGTGGTGCGGATTTTTTCAAGCAGAAATGCAAAATCGGAAAATTCAAAAACAAGCTGTGAATCATTCTGCCGGACTTTTATGCGTGAAATGACCTCTGCGGCATCTTCGGGGGAGAGTTGGCAATACTCCTGCAAATACATGGAGCATGACGCCAGCAATGCAAAATGGGTCAGTGAAGCGTGGATCGGTTTGCGGCATGAAATTTCGCCTTTGACGGTACACTCTTTTTCTGCGGAAGTGAGAAAAATCCTGAATTGCCGCACCTGCCGCATCGCCTCGTCTTTGAAGCGGGGAAATCCTGCCGCCCCCAGCGGTACGCCGGCCGGCAGAGCCTGACGGATATTGGCCGGAGCTCCGGAATAATCGCACTTGAACGGTTGATTTTTGGGGAAATCCGCGTAAAATGCCGCCACCATCGGTGCAAGCACTGCGAAGTGACCTTTGCAGAAAAAATTACCGTTATCTTTTAATTTGTAGAGCAGAATGCGCCGTTCCGCCGGCAACACTTCCAGATGCGGGGAAATCCCGTCCCACATCTGCTGCCACGCGTTTTCATCGGCAAAATGCACCAAAAGCGCGATACGTCTGCCGCGCTCATCACAACCGAAAGCGGCTTTTTTGACTCCGGCAGCAGGGAAATCGAACTGCCGGAAAAACTCATGTTTTGTCAGCATCGCCGGTTCGGCATATCCGGCGATGGCGGTGTGACCGGGCAGAAGCGAAAGGAGGTCGATTTCAGCTCCTGAAGCCGGTATGAAGCAGAAGAGCAGTGCGGCGAAAACCGCACTGTACAACTGTTTCAAAAGATGAGGCATCAGGCGTTCTCCGCCGGAGTTTCGCTTTTTTCAGCTTTTTTCGGCAGTTTGACCTCAATATGAAGTTCACGCAGCTGTTTGAGAGTGACTTCGCTGGGAGCATTCATCATCAGGTCTTCCGCCTGCTGGTTGAAAGGAAATGCGATGACTTCGCGGATATTCGGTTCGTCGGCAAGCAGCATCACCAGACGGTCAATGCCCGGAGCGATACCGCCGTGCGGAGGCGCGCCGTGTTTGAAAGCGTTTATCATACCGCCGAATTTGTTGTCGACGGTTTCCGGACCGTAACCGGCGATTTCAAACGCGCGGTACATGATTTCCGGACGGTGGTTGCGGATCGCGCCACTGGAAAGCTCCACGCCGTTGCAGACGATATCATACTGCCATGCGAGAATATCCAGCGGATTTTTGGTATTGAGAGCTTCCAGACCGCCCTGCGGCATGGAGAAGGGGTTGTGGGAGAAAACGATTTCACCGGTTTCTTCGTCCTCTTCAAACATCGGGAAGTCCACGATCCAGCAGAATTTGAATTCATTCTGGTCGATAAGTTCCAGACGGCGGCCGAGTTCGGGAATGACCGCTCCACCGATTTTACAGGCGACTTTTTCTTTGTCAGCGAGGAAAAAGAGTGCGTCACCGTCCTCAACTTTTCCGGCGGCTTTCAGACCGTCGATGACTTCACGGGAAAGGAATTTGACGATCGGGCTCTTTTCCGTGCCTTCGCTCCAGATGATATATGCCATACCTTTTGCGCCGTTTTCCTGGGCAAATGCGATCATGTCATCAAAAAATTTGCGGGGTTTGCCGGCGACTTTCGGAGCTTTGATGGCGCGGACCACGCCGCCGTTGGCGACGGTCGAGGCAAAGGCTTTGAATTCACTGTCGCGGAAAAATTCAGAAACGTCGATCATTTCCAGCGGGTTGCGCAAGTCGGGTTTATCCGAACCGAAACGGCTGATCGCTTCACGGTAGGGAATGCGCGGGAAAGCATCGGTGCTGTATTTCTTTTTGGAGAATTTTTTCAGGATGTCCTGCAGCAGATTTTCGACCACAGCAAAAATATCATCCTGTTCCACAAAGCTCATTTCGATATCCAGCTGATAAAATTCACCCGGACTGCGGTCGGCGCGGGCGTCTTCGTCGCGGAAGCAGGGAGCGATCTGGAAATAACGGTCAAAACCGGAAACCATCAGCAGCTGTTTGAATTGCTGCGGAGCCTGGGGCAGAGCGTAGAATTTGCCCGGATGCAGACGTGACGGCACGAGGTAGTCGCGCGCACCTTCGGGGCTGCTGGCGGTCAGGATCGGG
>JAZNAR010000009.1:0-5660 GCA_045586645.1 Victivallaceae bacterium | reverse complement strand
TTGCCTCTTCGACGGTTTGTGACATAAACTCATATCTCCTTTGAGCTTGAAATTTCCGGCAACTGATAGATTTTTAATTTGAAGTACTCACGATCTCTGAAGCCGTAAGCCTGTTTTATCAGCCACCTGATTTTATTATTGAATCCCTCCATTTTTGCATTGCTGATATGCCTGAATGTCCAATAGGTCACAATTCCATCCAATTTATCTCGAATCGTTCTTGCCATGGTTTTTAATTCCGGAATTCCGGTTTCTTCTGCCAGTTTGCACCATCTGTGAAAAGCAATTCTGGCATGGTATGAATCCTTTGCCTGCTGATAAATGCGGCGTAATGCTTCTTTGAACATATAAGCATCTCCCAAGTCTTGAAAATCTCCACGCATATTCTTTAAGATCATCCTGGCATCTTCCGATAAATTCTCATTGTTACGCAGAAAAATAAACCGCAATCCCTTTAACTGCTTTCGCGGTGAGTCATCCATCTTGGCAGTTATCCTCCGCCGAACAAAGTCAAGTTTGTCATTCATCAGCTTTATCACATGGAAGTGATCAAAAACGATATTTGCTTGGGGGAAATTTTCTGAAATCCATGAGTAATAAGCGTTTGCCATATCCATTGTTACGATTCGCAATTTGCTTTTCTTCAACTTCTTTAAAGCCCCGGCAAGGGCTGAAATGCCCTTGCCCTCTCCAACATGAATAACTGCTCCTGATTGCAAATCGCGGACAATAGTCAAGTATTGCTGATTCTGCATTCCCTTGCCCACATGGATTTCATCAATGCCGATCGCTTTGATGTGAGCGGTTTGAATACGGGCATATTTCTTTTTTAACTGTTTCTTTTCCAATTCCTTAATGGTATGCCAACGCAAATCATAGAAATTGGCGAGAGCTTGAATACTCATGTGAGGACGAAGTTCCAGAATTGTTCTTTCCAGTGCTTTGGTCAATCTGGCTTTTGGGTGGGAGAGAAATGGAATATGCTCTATTCCCCGATGATGGCAACTGTGACAATACAACCGGTGAATTGTGAACTCAAGCGCAACTTTTCTACAGCTGCCTAAAGGTTCGCCACGAATGCGGCGACTGCGGATCGGTTCAACAGTTACAGATGTTGAACCGCAGTGCGGACACTGATGTTTGGTGCGTTTTAGACGGATTTCTACACTTTCTTTGGAATATTTTACACTCTCTTGTTGAAATCCACAGACTTTCTGTGTATAGTAAAGATTGACCGGCATTGCTTACCCCCTACTGTTTTTGTTGGACACTTAACAATAGGTGCAATTCCGGTCTTTTTCAATTCCATCTTTCAGATTTTTATATTTTTCTGCCTATTTCTGTCATAAAACGTCGAAGAACCATTTTTTTATTTTAAACAGAGATGTCAGTTGCAAAGTATATTTGAGAGAAAACCCTCATTTTCTCTCAAAACTCTCTCTCCCGTCTCCGTTTGTACTCCGCCGCGGCAAGCTGTCTCGCTACCCCGTGTCGTGACAATTTACCCTTCCGCCGCCGCCCGCCAGCGATCCCGCGCCGTGGTCCCACTGATGGAGTGTGAACTGGAGTTGCCGTGGCCACCCAGCAACAACCGTTATTACCGCCATGTCGGCTCCCGGACGCTGTTGAGCTGGGAGGCGCATGAATACCGGAAAACCGTTCTGGGGGAACTTGCGGGAAAATCGCTTCCGAAATTTACCGGGCCGCTGGAACTCTACGCGGAGTTCCATCCCCCGGACAACCGGAGGCGGGACCTCGACAATCTGCTGAAATGCGTTCAGGACACGCTTCAGCACGCCGGTCTCTACGAAGACGATTCCCAGATCGTCGGGATCGAAGTTTGGAAAAAAGAACCGCGCCGCTCGGACGGGCGAGCCTATGTGAGGATAAGAAATCATGCCGATTCAAGATGAATACACCCGTCGCCGGATCGTCCGCGAGTATCTCGCCGGGATCGACGACAACACCATTCGCCTCGTCTGCTACATGTTCACCCGAGGCTATCCCGACTGGATGGTCAGGCGCGACCTGCGCTTGAGCCGTCCGCGATTCAGGGAAATCCGGGCGCAAATCGCCCAGGGACTGCTCAACGCCGGAATCATCCTGCGAAGGTAGTGATTCCTACCTTAAATCCCGTGTCATCGTTTTCTAACAACTCGCCCGGCGGCAATTTTAGTGGCAATATCCGCGACCTTGTCCGCGCTTTCAAATTCCCAGCCATTCTGCTTGAGAAACTCCGAGATAACCGTTGGCGGAGGCATTTTCCCAGATTGGCGCAATGCACTCAATGTGTCAATTATCCCATTGTAATCATGGGAATTGTGGAGATCGGGAGCGCATGAACTATGCAGAATGCGGTCAAGCTCTGGAGTTGCGGCAATTGCTGCCAAGGCGATTTTTTGCCCAGTTGAGACATCGGTTGCGCCCCAACGCCTTTTCCAAGCGTCTCCTTCTGTCTCAAGCCAAGGAACAAAGAATACATCAAAGGAGCCGAGTATGGCATCAATTTTTTCCAACTCGGCATCTGGCAAATGTATGGCAAGTACAGCGCCATCAAAATAATATGGCAATTTTTGTGGGGTGGCAAAAATTATACGCCCCTGCACATTGGGAATAGTGATTTCGCGCCTTTTAACCAGTTCGTCAAAAAAAGGTTTCGCGTTGGCGGAGCAGCTAATATTTTTTGCGTTGCTGACACCACAAAACACGACCATTTTCTCTTGGCATGGTTGCTGTATCAACCACTTAAGACCCGCATCAATAGAATCGGGATTGGGACCGTGGCTGGGAATGAAAAAAGATTGACCCGTTCGCATAATGACCTCCAATTTCACCTTACTGAAGGACTATACTATACTTCGCCGGAAGTCAAAAATCAAGTTTATTTTGCGCAAAAACGAGGATTTTGCATGAAACTACGACATTATCAGCAAGACGCGGTCTATCGGTATCTCCGCGACCACGACGACAACCCCTGCGTGGTAATTCCGACCGCCGGGGGCAAGACGCCGATCCTCGCAACCATAGTCCGCGACACCGTGAAAAAATGGAACGGACGGATACTGATCCTTTCCCATGTGAAGGAACTGCTTTCGCAGGCGGCGGAGAAAATCCGCATCATCTATCCCGAATGCGACATCGGCATTTACTCCGCGGGACTGAAAAGCAAGGATTACGACCACAAGTGCGTTGTCGCCGGAATCCAGTCCGTGTACCGCAAGGCGGAGACCTTGGGAAAGTTCGATCTCATCGTCGTGGACGAGGCGCACCTCATTCCGGTCGACGGCGAAGGAATGTACCGCCGCTTTCTCACGGACATGAAGACCATCAATCCCATCGTGCGCGTAATAGATCTGACCGCGACGCCGTACCGGATGACCAGCGGTCCGATCTGCGCGCCGGACAATATCCTCAACGCCGTGTGCTTTGAGGTCGGGGTGAAGGAACTTCTCCAGCAGAAATACATCTGTCCGCTGAAAAGCAAGGAGACGCGCCATGTCGTCGATACCTCCGGTCTTCACATCCGGGGCGGCGATTTCATCGACGCCGAAGCTGAAAAGCTGATGGACCGCAAGGATCTGGTCGAACAGGCGTGCGAGGAGATCGCGTCCTATGCGCGGGACCGCAAAGCGGTGCTGGTGTTCTGCTGCGGAATAAAACACGCGGAGAACGTACTTGCCGAACTGCGGAAACACGACCGCTCGGCGGAGGCGGTTTTCGGCGACAGTCTGCCGGAGTTTCGGGCTGAAACGCTGGAAAAATTCAAGGCGGGAAAGATCAAGTATCTCGTGAACGTCGGCGTTTTGACAACCGGATTCGACGCGCCGAACATCGATTGCGTCGCCTTGCTGCGGCCGACGGCTTCGCCCGGTCTCTACTACCAGATGGTCGGGCGCGGATTCCGGCTTCATCCGGACAAGGGAAACTGCCTGATTCTTGATTTCGGCGGCAACATCGTCCGTCACGGACCGGTGGACTGCATTCAGATGAAACCGAAAAGAGGCGGCGACCGCGATGAGCCGAGAGGAAAGACCTGTCCGCAATGCCGGGAGGTGGTCTCGGTCGATGTTCTGCTCTGTCCGTGCTGCGGATATTCCTTCGTCCAACCTAAGGAAAACGACGAGACGGAAGGGAGGAAATCCCTCCACAACGCTTCTCCATCGCGGGCGTCCATCCTCTCCGGCGAAATCACCGACACCGAGTACGAGGTGAGCGAGGTCCGCTACCACGTTCATCAAAAGCGGGACGCCGGACCGGACGCTCCGAAGACCATGCGCATCGAATACAAAATAAACATGCTGCAAAGTTTTTCGGAGTGGCTCTGCCCGGAACACGGCGGTTACGTCAGGAGGAAGTTCATCAAATGGTGGAATCAGCACGCGCCGGGATGCGATCTGCCGCGCGACGCTCAGGACGCCGTCTGGCTGGCGACCGAGGGCGCGCTTGAGTGGCCGACCCACATCACCATCCGGACCGTGTCCGGGGAAAAGTATCCCAAGATCATCGGATACCGCTATCCGGAAAAGAAACCGGAACCTTTGGAACAGGAAGAAATCCCATTTTAACGCATTGGAGGATAAAATAAAAATCGAAACAGCCCTTGCCATGATTTTGAACGAGTGCGACCGCGCGGAAAAACTTCACTCCGACTGGCCGCAGGACCCGGTGCATCAAATCGCCATTCTCTGCGAGGAGTCGGGCGAAGCGCTGCAGGCGGCGCTGAACTGTCAGGAGGGGAAAGACTCGAAGAAGCATCTGGTCACGGAAACCGTCCAAACCGCCGCGATGGCGATCCGGTTCTTGAAAAACATCGAACTTTAAGGGAGAAAAACAATGGCTGACATCATCTTCACCGCATCGTACAACGGGCATCCGGTTCGTCTCGTCTCGGCGAAAAACGGCATCCGGTTCGTGGTTCGGGACGTCTGCGACATTCTCGGCTACTCCAATCCCAACCGGATTTTGACGCGTCTCGGAAACACCCGGAGGGAGTATTCCCGGATCAAGACCAACGGCGGGACGCAGACCGCCCGGCTGGTCGACGTCTGGGAAATTCTCGAACTGCTCACCGTGTCCAGAGCATCCGGCGTGACCGCATTCTGGAACTGGTTTGACGCGGTCGTCGCGCCGTTCGTCAGAAAAACTTGCGGGTGCTGTCGATGACCATCGAATCGAAAATCGCGGAAGAATACCTTGCCGCGGGGCTTTCGGTCCTGCCCGCCATCCGGGAGCGCAAGCATCCCGCCATCGGCAAATGGAAAACGTGGCAGGAGCGTTTGCCCACCGTGATCGAGGTTCAGGCGTGGTTCGCCAACAGGCACGACGCCGTCTGCGTCATTTGCGGGAAGGTCTCCGGCAATCTCGAAGTCCTGGACTTCGACAATCACGGGGAACTGTTTCCGAAATGGAAAGAGTCCATCCCCGTCGATCTGCTGGCGAAGCTCGTGATCGAGCGGACCCCGTCCGGCGGATACCATGTGGCGTACCGCTGCGCCGACGAGATCTGCGGCAACCTCAAATTGCCTCTTCGACGGTTTGTGACATAAACTCATATCTCCTTTGAGCTTGAAATTTCCGGCAACTGATAGATTTTTAATTTGAAGTACTCACGATCTCTGAAGCCGTAAGCCTGTTTTATCAGCCACCTGATTTTATTATTG
>JAZNAR010000008.1:0-49726 GCA_045586645.1 Victivallaceae bacterium | reverse complement strand
TCAAACTGGAACTCAAAGACAACAAACTGACCATGCTCGCAAAAGCGTAAAACAAACCGATAAAGACAAAACCGGAGAGGCAGGAAAAAATCCCGCCCCTCCGGTTTTTTGCGTTTTTTGCCGGAATTACCGCACTGATTTGCCGGAGCGGAGTTGTAAAAGCAGCACTTTGCGTGTATATTTTCCTGATAACATTTTCGGGTGTAAATAAATCATATTTTCGTTGATACGGGGGTTTTTATGAATGCTGTTGTTGTTTTCTGTATTCTTTCAGTTTTGCTTGTCTGCGGTAAACTTATCCGTCTGGCAGTGCCGGTGCTGCAGCGGCTTTATCTGCCCAGTTCAGTTATCGGCGGCATCGTCGGACTGGTCGTGTTTTCATGTTTCGGTCAGCACATTTCCGCAGAGGTGATAAAATCCATCAAACTGCTCCCCGGATTTCTGATAAATGTGATTTTCGCAGCGATATTTCTCGGCACTGTCACGCCGAAACTCAAGGAAGTATTCAAAATGGCACTGCCGCAGCTCTGCATGGGGCAATGTCTGGCATGGGGTCAGTATGTCATCGGTCTGGGATTGGCGGGATTTCTCTTTCTGCCGGTTTTCGGTATCAATGCGGCTATGGGCAATCTGCTGGAAATCGGCTTTGAAGGCGGTCACGGAACCGTCGGCGGTATGGCACAATCTTTCCGCGATTTCAACTGGGAGGAAGGCATTGCGCTGGGTTATACCGTTGCCACCGGCGGCATGATTATGGCGATCCTTGTCGGTATGATGCTTATAAACTGGGCGTTGAATAAAGGCTATATCAACAGCGTCCGCACCTTTGACCAGCGCGGGCGTGATGAGAAGCTCGGCGTCTATCACGCCGATGCCCGCCCCGCCGCCGGGAAACAGACCGTTTTCTGCGATTCCATCGACTCTCTGGCGTGGCACATCGCCCTGCTGGGTATATCGATTCTGATCGGCTACGGAATGCTCAAAGGATTGCAGTATCTGGAAATTGCCGTTGCTCCGGAAAGCGAAGTGAGATTTTTCACCGGATTTCCGCTTTTTCCGATCTGTATGATCGGCGGCGTGCTTATCCAGATAGTTTTTCAGAAATTAAAAGTCAACTATCTTATCGACCACGGACAAATGCAGCGGCTTTCCGGAGCTTCGCTGGATTTTCTGGTCGTAGCGGCGGTTGCCACGATACAGCTCTCGGTGGTGGCGGCGAACTGGCTGCCGCTGCTGATAATGATAGCTGCCGGACTCGCCTGGAGCATTATTCTGCTGGTGTTTGTCGCGCCGCGGCTTTTCAAATCCGCATGGTTTGAGTGTGCCATTGCCGAATTCGGTCAGGGGCTTGGAGTTACCGCCACGGGGTTGATGCTGCTCCGCACCGTTGACCCCGAAAGCAAAACCGTTGCCGCCGCCTCTTTCGGCTATAAACAGCTGATACATGAACCTATCATGGGCGGCGGACTCTGGACAGCTTTTGCCTTGACATTGGTCTTTACCATCGGCTGGATGCCGGTATGGATAATCAGCACAGTGATGCTGGTGATTTGGGGGATCGTGACGTTTTCCATCATACGCCGCAACCGGGCAAAATAAACTGCATTTTTCTCCGGCACCTGGATTTCAGCGTATCTTTATTTACGCGAAACCTGAAATTGCCTCAATAAAAAACCCCTGCGTTTTCCATTATTACAGAAACGCAGGGGAGATTTTTATCCGGGGAAGTTGTTACTCGCCCAGCTCTTTCAACGCTGCTTTGCGGCTCAAGCGGATTTTGCCGGCATTGTCGATGTCAATGACTTTGACGGTAACGAAATCGCCTTCATTGCAGATGTCGGTGACTTTATTGACCCGGTAATCAGCCATTTCAGAAATGTGCAGCAAGCCGTCCATGCCCGGCAGGATTTCCACAAACGCGCCGAAGTCACGGATGGTAACGACTTTGCCGCGGTAGATTTTGCCGACTTCCGCCTCTGCTGTGGAAGCAAGCACGCGGTCACGCGCGGCAGTGAGCTGTTCCAGATTCGCCGCCATGATTTTGACAGTGCCGTCCTCTTCAACATCAATGCTGGCACCGGTTTCATCGGTGATGGAGCGGATATTTTTACCGCCGGGACCGATAAGTGCGCCGATTTTATCAGGATTGATATGAACCACATCAATACGCGGGGCGCGCGGGCTGATATCTGCACGCGGAGCGGGGATGCACTCTTCAATAACATCAAGAATCTTCAAGCGGGCGATCCGGTTGCGCTCCATAGCTTCACAGAGCAAATCGATCGGAATACCCGGCAGTTTGAGGTCGAGCTGGAATCCGGTGATACCTTCGCGGGTACCGCAGACTTTGAAGTCCATGTCGCCGAAGTGGTCTTCCGCGCCGAGAATATCTGTGAGCAGCAGCTGTTCACCGTTGTCACCGGTGACCAGACCGCAGGAAATACCCGCGACCGGAGCCGTGATCGGCACACCGGCATCCATCAGCGCGAGAGTCGCACCGCAGACACTTGCCATGGAAGTGGAACCGTTGGAGCTCATGATTTCGGAAACGCAACGGACAACATAGGGGAAATCCGCCGGTACGACTTTGGCAACGGAACGTTCCGCGAGGTTGCCGTGACCGATTTCCCGCCGTCCGGGACCGGAGATCCTGCCGACTTCACCGACGCTGTAGTTCGGAAAGTTGTAGTGCAGATAGAAGCGTTTGACGGCATTGCCGGTTACGCTGGTAAGGTCGTCGAATTCCTGGGCATCTTTTTCATTGCCGAGCGTGGCGATGACAAGAGCCTGAGTTTCACCGCGGGAGAAAAGAGAACTGCCGTGAACCACCGGCAGCACGCCGACTTCCGCAGAAAGCGGACGGATGTCGGTGACACTGCGTCCATCCGGACGGAAGTGTTTTTCCAGAATGAGTTTGCGGGTGATGGTGCGGACGTAATCATCGAAACCTTTGGCTGTTTCCAGATTGAATTCGGCATCACTCATTTCAGTGAACTGTTCACGCAGCGCGGCGCGGGCATCAGAAAGCATGGCGTTGAGCGCATTCTGACGGTTTTCTTTGCCGGGAATGGTGCAGGTGCTTTCGATTTCAGCGGCGCAGAAATTTTCCAGCGCGTTCTGCAATGCTTCCGGCACGAGGTAGTAATGATAATCTTTTTTGGCGCGGCCGGCGGTCTTTGCCAACTCGATCTGGGCGGCACACTGCCGTTTGATCGCTTCATTGGCGCAGTACATGGCTTCGCGCATTTCGTTTTCGGTAACAAATTCAGCTTCACCCTCGATCATAATGACCTGATCCGGACGACCGGCATAAATCAATTCGAGAGTGCTTTTTTCCATTTCGCTTCTGGTGGGGTTGACGATGTATTTACCGTCAACTTTGCCGACGCGCACCGCACCGACCGGACCGTCAAACGGCAGGTCAGAGAGCATCAAACTTGCAGAAGCACCGACCATTGCCAGCACGTCGGCATCATTCACGCCGTCCGCACTCAAGAGCATACACTGCACCTGGACTTCATGGAAAAAGCCTTTCGGAAACAGCGGCCGGATGGGGCGGTCGATCATGCGGCAGGTGAGGATTTCCTTGGTGGAAGGACGCCCTTCGCGTTTGATATAGCCGCCGGGGAATTTACCGGCTGCGCTGTATTTTTCGCGGTAGTCGACCTGCAGCGGGAAAAAGTCACTGCCTTCGCGGGGTTCTCCGGAACAGGCGGCGGCGATCACGATAGTGTCACCGAGGCGCACCAGGCAGCTACCGTTGGCGAGTCCTGCCATTTTCCCGGTGGAAATTTCCATTGTTCTGGTGTCATCCAACTGGAAAACGATTTTTTTCTCTTCACCCATGATTTTACAATCCTTTTTGTTTTGGGATTTTCATGGACGGAGCATCACAGCTCTGTTTTGCGGCATTCCTGATGCCCACAGGCTACCGGCGGCGGAATCCCGGTATCGCCGCCCCGTCTGCCGGGAAAGCGATAACGGCCGAATTCCACTGACCGCGTTGACCTGCCGGAGCTGAACCGGCATAAATCCTGCCGGTGCACCGTCCACAATTCTACAGTTTACAGTTATAAATAATATAGCATCAAATCGCTACTTTTGCAAATCCGCAACAGTAATACTCTGACCCGCCACACTCATTTTTCCGTAATACAGAACCGCTTTTTTCGCGCCCTGCTGCATTTTATGCTCTTTTTCAAAAAGTTTGTACGCTGTTTGCGAGAGCTTGCACGCAAGGTCGACTCTGCCGGCAGCATGAACGATTTTTGCGTATTCAATGGCATATCTGCCTTTGGCAACATCATCTTTGAATGCCTGTGAACGCCATCCGGCATCGGCAAGTTTCAGCACCAGCGGCATATTGAGTGTTTCCGCCGGACGTCCCATTTCCGCCGCGGCGAATGCCATAAGCACCTCCGGTTTACGGGGAAACTCTCGCATGACCCGCTGAAAAAATTCCGGCAGACGCTTTTCCTGCGCCGGGTCGGCAAGAAGTTTGTATTCCATTTCATAAAAGCGGTGATCGCCGGGATTTTTCTGCTGTGCATTGTGTACCAGGGCAAAAGCATCATCGACCCGTTTGAGCCGCCGGGTCAGCAACGCCATCTGCGCTTCAAGCAGTTCCATGCCGGCTGGATTTTTCAGCCACTCCTGATGCAGCAGACTGACAGCTTTTTCAATTTCCCCGGCTTTGACGGCACTGTTCACCGCCTGTGCGAAACGGTCTTTGCGGATCTCTTCCATCAAATCAAATTTGCCGTCCAGACACAGATTCAGCACTCCCGGCAGCTGAAAACTTCTGCCCTGCCAGAGCAATGTGCCGTTTTTATCCACTATCCACGCCAGCGGCATCCGGGAAGATTTGACCTCCCACTTCTCCGTGACCGTACCGTTTTCATCGGCATTCACCGGAAATCCCAGACGCACCGCCCCGGGGAAGCGTTTCAGTTTCTCAACACTGCCCGGAGCTATTCCGGCGAATGCGACCTGTGCCCGGAACTTTTCCGCAATGCCGGAAATACGCGGAAAATCGCTCAAAGAGTGCTGGTCCGCCTGCCAGAAATAAAGTACCGCAAACTTCTTTTCCTGCAGAAAATCCGTCATTGACCGACCTTTGCCATCCAGCCACACCGGTGAAGGGAACGCGGTTATTTTTTCTCCGATATTTATTTTGCCGGATGCGGCGAATACCGTCGCCAGCACTGCAACTGCCAGACAAATGCTTCTCATTTTGCACTCTCCTTTTCCGGAACAACAACTGCCGGGATGCGGTCACGGCTCTCCAGACGGTAGCGGCTGTAAAAACTGTTGCCCCAGCCGACCAGTCTGCCGTTGCTGAATACCAGCGGGAAACACTCATCTTCAGTGATAAGTCCATCCAGCCAGTTGGTTTCAAAATAGTAATACCAGAGGTCCGGGCGGTTGAAACTTTCATTACGCAGCGGCTCACCCATTATATCCAGCACCTCGGCTTTGGTCATGCCGACACGCAGACGTTTGGAATTTTCCACATTTTCCTTTGCCCGCATATAGGGATTGATGGTGCCGGAACATCCGGCAAGCATTACGGCACAACATACAGCATACAGAATTTTTTTCATAATTTCCTCCAAGAATATTTATTTGCAAAGCAGCTCCAAAACTTATTTTTCCGGGAATATCTGCCGGAAATCAAACTCTTGTGCCAGAGCTTCCAGACACTCTTTCTCTCTCCGGCGCATCCGGCGGCGCGGCGCGGGCGCAAGGTCATCCTCGCCTGCACTGTGCAGCAATCCATGCACCAGATAGAGTGCCATTTCACCGGAATATCCGGTCGCTCTGACTCCCCCTTCTCTGGCGGCGGCATCGGGATTTATTATCAATTCGACCATCGTTTCCCCGGCGTCCCAGACGGCATCGTCATCAAAATACGCATACGTTATCACATCGGTAGTGCCTTCATGCCCCAAAAGTTCCATATTGTAACGCGCCATGGAAACATCACCGGTAAACAGCAGATTCAAATCCCATTCCGGATCGACCGGCAGACCGGCATATTTTGCGGCGGCATCAGCAAAACGGCGCAATTCACTTTTTTTCGGCGCCGGATGCCGGGGATTCTGCCACTTGCAATGCAGCTGGATCATCCTCTTTATTCTCCTGTTGATAGGCGATACGCCCGTGATTGAAACTTATCAAATCTGCGATAAAACACTCTCTGACCACATTCAACTCATTCAATGTCAATGCAGAATTACGCAGCTGTCCGCCCCGCTGTCTGCCGATAAATATATCATTGACAAGAGCTTCGATTTTTGCCGGTGTGGGTTTATTCAATGATCTGCTGGCGGCTTCGCAGGCATCGGCAAGCGAAATTATCGTCAACTCTTTTTCCGACGGCGGCTCACCGTCATAGCGGAACTGGGTTTCCAGCACCGGCACCGGATTCAATCCGGGATTTTCCGCGTGTTCTTCCAACGCCCGCCGGTAGAAAAACGATATGAGGTCATCACCGTGATGCGTGGTAATGGCATCCCGGATAAAACTGCACAGCCGGTAACTGCGGGCGAGAGCCATCCCCTCTTTGACATGACCGCGGATAATACCGCAACTGCGCTGCGGCGGCATCGCCATGTGGTCTTTGGGACTTTCCACATTGTTTTCCACAAAATACTGCGGCATGGCAAGTTTGCCGATATCGTGAAACAACGCTCCGGCTTTGGCACGCAGGGGATTGGCTTTTATGGCGCGCGCGGCATCTTCCGCAAGTGTTGCCACGGTCATGGAGTGATACATCGTCCCGGGGGCTTCCCGTTTGAGTTTTTCCAGAAGCGGGTGGTTGTAATCGCACAGCACCATCAGCGACATATTGGTATCTGTGTTGAAAATCAATTCAAACGCAAAAATAAGCAGCAGATCCGCCACGGCACAACCGAAAGCATTGGCAGCAAGCGCGATTCCGGCTATTTTCATTTCCCTTATCCCGTCAAGCGAAATCAGCACATCGCTGTTCACCAGCGCAGTCAGAACCGCACTGCCGAAAAATATCCGGACAAAGAAACTGCGGTAATTGCGTACATCACGCACCCAGAGCGAAATCAACGCCGATATGGCAAACCAGCGCAATGCCAGCTCAAATGAACGGTCGGGCAGCACCATCAATGAGGTCAGTGCCGCCACCAGAAATCCGGAAAACAGTGCGGTGCGGTTCCCCAGCAGCATCGACATCAACGCCGCCCCCAGCGGTATCGGCACCATGAAAAGCATCAAGTCATAATCCGGCACCACCCCGCTGCGGAAAAAGTAAAAAAACAGCTGCAGCGCACCGTAATTCGCCAGCAGTGAAATTATCACCGCCGCTCCGCCCAGAGCGAATTTGCGGGTCGAAGTGAATATTTTCGGATACGTCCGGTAAAGCAGAAACAACGCCGCTGAAATGATCAGCAAACTCAATCCCATCCGGTAGTAAAACACCGCCACTCCGAATCCAGCCGGCAGAGCCTCTCTCTCGGCAGAAAGCATATCCACGGCTTCCCGGTTGATATTTTTATTGCGCTCCACCAGCAGATCACCGCGGAATTTCTCCTTTATCACCGGAGCTACTTTCGCCGCCGCCGCATCCTGTGCCGCGCGGGTGGCATCATGGTCAAATTCAACTGTACCGGCTTCCAGAAGCCGTTCCGCACAACGGATGAATTCCTGACGCGGTTCTCCATTCAAATGCAGGGTGTCCGCCAGCTTGGCGGCACACTCCCCGGGATACGGCGGACGGCGCATATAACTGCGTCCGTCACCGGCAACTATACGCATAGGCTGATCTTCCGGAGGCAGTTGCAGTGTGTTCCCGGCGACACCGTGCCGGAGCATGGGGTCAAGCACTGACTTCAGAGCTGTACCGTGCTGTTTCACAGCTTGCAAAATCGTTTTGAATCCGATCATGGAGCCGACAAGTCTGGAACCGGCGTTTTCTCCGGGATTGAAAATCCGTTTGTCCGCTTCTATTTGTTCCCGCAGCTGCAGTGCAGAGAAAAATCCGGAAAACTCTCTGGTCATTTCCTCCTGCCGTTCCGGTTCTATCCGGTATACCAGAGGCGTTTTTTCTGCGGCGATGCGCCGTGCGCTCTCTGTTGCACCGGTATCTTCATATTTGAAGTCACACCGCGCCCACACCGAAAACGGAGCCTGCTGTCCATCCGCCCACACCGTCAAATCACGCTGACGGCTGTCCGACAGCGTCAACAGCACCGATGCAGTCATCCAGACAAAAACCAGTATCAGCACGATCGGAGCGGGAGAACTTTCCACACTCTTTTCGACATATTCGCCATCAATAAGCGGTTTTCCGGAAACCATTCCCCGGCGGTACAGCACCGGCGGCAGAAGTTTTTTCCAGCTCATAATGAATCACTCCTCACGGGCACTGTTATAAGCGGTAATAATCTTTTCCAACAGCGAATGGCGCACCACATCTGCTGTATTGAAAAACACAAATCCGATCTCATCCAGCTGACGCAGTGCATTTACAGCATGACTCAATCCGGAGCGTTCATTGCTGTTGAGGTCACTCTGGCTCGGATCGCCGGTTATCACACAGCGCGAACCGAAGCCCATACGGGTCAGAAACATCAACATCTGTTCCACAGTGGTATTCTGGGCCTCATCCAGAATAATAAATGCCCCGTTGAGAGTTCTGCCGCGCATAAATGCCAGCGGCGCGACCTCTATGATATTGCGGGCGGTCAACCCGGCGGCCTCTTCCGGAGAAACCATTTCATAGAGCGCATCATACAGCGGCCGCAGATACGGTGAAACCTTTTCTTCAAGCGAACCCGGCAGAAATCCCAGTCTTTCGCCCGACTCCCGCGCCGGACGGGTCAGGATTATCCGGTTGACTTCGCCGCGCAGCAACATGGAAACCGCCATCGCCATTGCCAGATAGGTCTTGCCGGTACCTGCCGGACCGATGCCGAAAACGACCTCTTTTTTCCGCATACACTCCAGATACTCTCTCTGGCGCACTGAACGCGGCAGAATATCTTTTTTCCCGGAAGCCAGATGGATACGGCTCTGCCACAACTCGTGCAAAGCATCGCCTCCCAGCGGAGTATTGCCGCGCAATATCATCTCGACATCGGCACGGTCAAGCTCTTTGCCGCGCAGAAGATAGAGTCTCTGCATGGCACCAAGCGCACTCACTGCCCTGCGGACGTTTGTTTCATCCCCGCTGAACTCGACCCAATTTTCCCGCGCGGCACACTTCACCTGAAATCCGGCACGGAAACGGTCAAGCAGCCGGACTTCATCACCGGTGCCGGCGGCACGCAGTGAAAAGCCCGGCTCGAAATAAAACCGTTCATCCATCACAGATTTTCCGGAACTTAAAGTTTCGGCACGATAAGCTTCATGCCCGGACGCAATTTGTTCGGGTCTTTCAGAATGTCACCGTTGGCTTTGAAAATCACATTGCTGTGACGGGCACTGCCGTAGTGTTTCTGCGATATTTTACCCAGAGTATCACCGGACTGCACCACATAAACCGTGCTGTTGGTCGGGTCGGGAGGAGCAACCGGAGGAGTCACTTCCGGAGCTTTTTCCGCAGCAGCGGCGTCGGCTTTGACTTCCGGAGCTTTCTCTGCTGCGGCGGCATCACTTTTTACTTCCGCAACAGGTTCAGCGACAACGGCATCGGCTTTTTCTGCCGGAACAGTTGCGGTTTCCACAGCTTCCACTTCCGGAGCTTTTTCACTTTTTTCCGCCGGTTTGGCTATGCTGGAAACACGCTCCTCGGTATTGTCATACACCGCCGGAGCAGCAGAGCGCGGCGGACGGTAATTGGGATAATTTGCCCGGATGAGCTGTTCCAGAACGATTTCTTCCTGGCTGCGGTTGACTTCAGCGACTTGTGTGCTGCGGCACCCGGCAAGAAGCATCACGACGGTCAGCACTCCGGCGGCGGACAGGGCTTTTTTCATAATCATTTTCCTCCGAAATCATTTATAACGGGTTATTTTTCAAACTTCTTAAAGAGCATCGCGCCGTTGTGACCGCCGAAACCGAGATTGCAATTCATCGCGTAATTGATTTCGCGTTTCACTGCCACGTTGGGGGTGTAATCCAAATCACACTCCGGGTCCGGCGTTTCGTAGTTGATCGTCGGCGGCACGATCCCGGTACGGATACTCTGAATACAGGCGATACACTCCAGACCGCCGGCGGCACCGAGCGCATGGCCGGTGGTTCCTTTTGTACTGCTTATGGCGACCTTTTTCGCGGCATCCCCCAGAGCTGACTTGATGGCAAGAGTTTCATACTTGTCATTCAAATGCGTACTGGTACCGTGCGCGTTGAGGTAATCCAACTCATCTGCGGAAATCCCGGCATGGCGCATCGCCATTTTTATCGCGCGGGCATCACCGTCGCCATCCGGAGCCGGACTGGTGATGTGATACGCATCGGCAGTCGCACCGTAACCGACGACTTCCGCCAGGATCGGCGCGCCGCGGCGGACAGCGTGTCCAAGCTCTTCCAGCACAAGCACACCGGCACCTTCGGACATGACAAATCCATCACGGTTGAGGTCAAACGGACGGCTCGCGTGCAGCGGGTCATCGTTGCGGGTGCTCAACGCTTTCAAAGCACAGAATCCGGCAAGACCGAGCGGCACAATGCTGGCTTCAGCTCCGCCGGCGACCATGACATCGGCATCGTCGTGTTTGATCGTCCAGAAAGCTTCTCCGATGGAATGGCATCCGGTGGCACACGCCGTAACCAGACCGAGGTTCGGTCCGCGCAAATCATAGCGCATCGCCACGGCACCCGCCGCCATATCGCTTATCATCATCGGGATAAGAAAGGGAGAAACCCGGTCAGGACCTTTTTCCTGCAAAACCTGACACTCTTTACCCATTGTCGCCAGACCGCCGACTCCACTGGAAACCATACAGCCGAAACGGTCCCCGTCAGCACGTTTTTCGCCGGGAGCGACATTCAATCCGGCATTCTGCAACGCTTCACAAGTGGCGATCACAGCGTACTGGGTGAACAAATCCATACGGCGGGCGTCTTTGACATTGATGAATGCACTCACATCAAGATTTTTGATCTCTCCGGCGATATGAGTACGGTAGGCACTGGTATCAAATCTGGTGATCTGCCCGATCCCGCAACGGCCGTTGACCAGCGAATCCCAGAAAGTCTGCACATCATTACCGACGCAGGAAAGTACTCCGCAACCGGTTACAACTACTCTGCGTTCTTCCATAAAAAATAAAATTCCGTAAAATTAGTTTGATTTACTGTATAAAAAAGCAAAGGTCACCAATCGGTATCCGACCGGTGACCTGCAACTGGCACACTCTTTCTGCGACGGCACTGCGTTCAGCGCGAAGCTGACAACCCTTTTTCAATGCCCTCCGGTGTGCTCTCCTCTGCATCAACGCAAAGTTCAGTTGGATTTGCTCTCGATGAAAGCGATAGCATCACCGACGGTGGTCAGTTTTTCCGCTTCTTCATCCGGAATTTCAGCACCGAAAGCTTCTTCGAGCGCCATGACCAGCTCAACCTGATCGAGAGAGTCGGCACCGAGATCTTCGACAAATTTGGCTTCCGGAGTAACCTGATCTTCTGCGACACCAAGCTGCTCAACGACGATGGATTTCACTTTATCAGCGATTTCGGACATCTTTCTTTCCCTTTCTTAAAGTTGGTTTTAGAGTCCAGTTTTTCATAACCACGATCCGACAATTATTATCGAACCTCTTATAATATCGCCTCCCGACGGCAAAAAGTCAAGCTCTTTTTGCTTTAACCCCGCAAGAAAATCAGTTTTTTTCACTCTTTCAGCTGATTGTCACATCATTCCGCGGAGTTTTTTTCAATACATTTTTCAAATAAACCCACAGCATCACCGAATTCAGTGCCCATGTCGCGGGATACACGGCGAGCAGCATTTCCATTGTCGGATTCACTTTCCACAACGTGCCGACATACACCACGCGCAATATGCAGACGCAGAATATCGTTATGACCGTCGGCATCACCGAGCGGCCCATGCCGCGCAGTGCGCTGGAGAACACCTCCATCAAACCGCAGCAAAAGAATAACGGCATACATATTTTAAAACGCAGCACCCCCCAGGCGATAACTTCCGGCTCTTTGTTGAAACACTCCAGCAGCGGACGGGCAAATATCAGCAGGAGCACACTCAATAAGACAAGAGCCAAACAGCTGCCGGCAAGACAGTAACGTACGCTCCGGCGCAACCTTTTATACTGTTTGCCGCCGGAATTCTGCCCCACAAAACTCAACGCCGTCTGACCGATGGAAGCAGCAGAAACAAATCCGATGACCTCCCACGTTATCGCCGCAGTGAATCCGGCTACGGCTTCCGAACCGAAAGAATTTATCGCCGTCTGGATAAACAAATTGGAGAGCGAAAAACATGATGCCTGAAATCCTGCCGGCACCCCTATCCACATCATCGCCCGCAAACTGTGCCACTCAATGCGTAAATTACTCAATTTGACCCGGCACGCCGTGCGGAGACGGGTCAACACTCCCAGCACGAGAAATGCCGCCACGCCCTGACTCACCACCGTAGCCGTAGCCACACCGGCGACATCCCAATGACAGCAGAGTACAAAAAACAGATTCAGCAGCACATTTATTATTCCGGCTGCCACCAGAAAATAAAACGGCCGTTTCGTATCCCCCATCGCCCGCAGTACCGCACTGCCGAAATTGTAAAGCATTATCATCGGCATCCCGCCGAAGTATATCATCATGTACAGGGCGGCCATATCCAGTATGTCCGCCGGGGTATCCATCATCTGCAATATCGGCCGTGACAGCGCGATACCGATTACCGCAAGCAACGTCCCGCCGACCAGGGATATCATCACTGCGGTGTGAGTGACCCGGGAGGTCATTTTGCGGTCTTTTTCACCGAGATGGCGCGCCACCAGCACATTTGTCCCGATGGACAGCCCGATAAAAATACTGATTATCAGATGGGTCAGTGATCCCGTGACCCCGACCGCCGCCAACGCCCGGTGCGAAGCAAATCTGCCGATAACGATCAGATCTGCGGCGTTGAAAAGTATCTGCAATATACCGGAAATGACCAGCGGTATCGTAAACGTCACTATTTGCGGCAGCAGCGGACCGCGGCACATATCTATCTGGTATCTGCCTTTATCTTTTTTCGTACCGACAACTTGCAAAGCCATTTTTCATTTCTCACGCTTTACCGTTTTTGCGGCGGAAAAACTTCACCGCTTTGCGGAAAAGTCCCTCCCCGTTCTCTCCCGGCACAAAGAGGAAGTAAAGTGCCGGAATGACGTAGAGCGTCAGCAGTGATGAAAACAGCAATCCGCCGACCACACCCACTCCGCAGCTTGCCCGCAATTCCGACCCCAGACCGCTGCCGAATGCCATCGGCAGCATTCCCGCCACCGATGCGATACTGGTCATAACTATCGGGCGGAACTTGGATTCAGTGGCAAGCAGCATCGCGCGGTGCGGCTTTTCGCCGCGGGAAATAAGCACACTGCACTCATCCATGATCAGAATGGCGTTATTCACCACGATACCTATCATCATCACCCCGCCGAGCAGCCCCATCATCGACATCGACATACCGGATATCCACAATGTCAGGTACATGCCGAGAAATCCCAGCGGCACGGTGAACATGATCAAAAACGGTTTCGTCCACGATTCCATGATCGCAGCTATGAGCAGATAGGTCAGCAGACTTGCCAGAGCTATCACCTGCAGAAACTCTCTGGCAGTTTCATTCATCATTTCCACACTGCCGCTCATGCGGACTCCGTATCCCGGCGGCAGTGCATTCTGTGCAACTTCGCCGATTTTTCTGGAAACATCCCCCAGTGCCATCCCCGGAGCGGTGTTGGCAAAGAGCCACATCGTACGCACCTTGTCATAGCGGTTGATGATGACCGGATGCGACTCCTCGGCAATATCAGCAAACACTTCGGCACCCAGCGGGTTGTTGTTTTTCTGCCCCGGCGCGTTCTGTTTCAACTGCATTTCCCCGAACTCTTTGCGGTTTTTCACCCGGATATTGAATGTCCGTGCGCCGCTGCGGAAATCCCCGACCTCGATACCGTCAAGCGAACCGAGCAATCCTTCATAAAGCTGTGTCGCCGAAAGTCCCATATTCTGCAAAATCGTCCGGTCGGGCGACACACTGATATTGACTTTGCGCTCGCGGCGGCTGGAATCCATGTCACGCACCATCCCGCTGGAAGGCATCACTTCCATGACCTTGCGTTCAGCGGCTTCCAGCACCTCAAGGTCAGGACCGTTGATAACACAGCGTATCTCCGCGCCGCTGCCGCCGAATGTGGCGGGTATGGAAAGTGTCATCAGGCAGTTGTCAAGATAACTCAACTCTTTGCGAACCATCGCCTGAAGTTCATAAATATCCTCTTCGCGCTCATATTTTTCAGTGGTTTTCAAATTTATCTGTCCGAGATACACCGCGGCACTCACCTGACCGCGGGTCGAATTTGACGTACCGACCTGGATCGTCATACCTTTGATGAAATCAAACTTTTTGAGATGGTCAGCGGCTTCTTTGAGCAGTTTTTCCGTAGTCGCCAAATTGTAGTTGGTAGGAAATTCAAACTTTATCCGTATTTCACCCTGGTCGCAGAAAGGCAGAAACGACAATCCGACCTGCGGTACCACCAATTTCCAGATAAGCACCGCCCCCACAACGATTGCCAGAGTGAGTTTGCCCGGATTGCGCATCGTCCACTCAATGGATCTGTTGAATTTGACGCAGAGCCAGTCATAGCCTTTATCCCACGGGATGAACAATTTATCAAGAAAACTTTTCTGCTTTTTATCCGCCGCATCTTTTTTCAGCAGCACGCACGCCAGAATCGGAGTCAGTGTAAAACTGACAAAAAGCGACACCAGCGTCGCCGCCACCATCACTCCGGCAAAAGGCACCATCATACTGCCGATACGGGTGGTCATCATCATCACCGGCACAAAGACCACCACGTTGGTCAATGCCGATGCGGAAACCGCGCTTATCACTTCGCCGGTACCGTGTTCTGCGGCATCGTGGATCTCCTCTTTGTTGGAAATATGCTTGAAAATGTTTTCAATCACCACAATGGAGTTTGTCACCAGCACCCCCACGGAACAACCGAGAGAGAGCAGCGTCATAATGTTGAATGAATAATCCAGATACTCCATCATGGCAAATGTCACCACCACCGAGATCGGCATCGACACCATCACGATGAATGTGGAACGCGGCTCATGCAGAAAGAGAAACAGCAGTACCGCCGTCAGAATAATACCGGTCACGATACTGCCCCAGGCATCATCGACCGAAGCCTGGATGAACTGCCCCGAATCCCGGAACCAGATCAGCTCCATACCGGTGGGCAGTTCGCCGTTGCGTTTTATCTGCTCAAAACGTTTGCGGATGCCTTTGATGACCTCAATGGCGTTAGCTTCACCTTTTTTCACGATGTTGAAACTTGCCGCCGGCCTGCCGTCAACGAATGATTTGCTCCGCACCTCACGGCTCATAAGTTTGACCTCCGCGATGTCGCGCAGATAGACCCGTTTGCCTTTCACGGTGCCGATTTCCAGAGATTTTATCTCGTCAAAATTCCGGTAATCGCCGGTAAAGGTAACGTTTTTCTCATTGATACCGCTCTGAATACGGCCCAGAGGTTTGCGGACGTTGTTTTCCTTGAGCTTTTTGACCACGGTGGAAATATCCAGATTCATCGCGGTAAGTTTGCTCCGGTCAAGCAGAATATGCACCTGCATCTCATTTGCGCCGTACACGCGCACCTCACCGACTCCCGGCACCGATGCAAAGCGGTCGGCAATCACGTCATCCGCGTAATCGTAGAGGTCATCCTGGGTACGGTCGCCCACCAGAAATATCTGCACCACGGTCGTGGCGTTGGTATCTATTTTGCGGATGACCGGTTCTTTGGCACCTTCGGGGAAATCCTCCCGGATGCGGTTGAGAGCCTCCCGGATATCTGTCGCGGCGACATCGACATCGGTACCCATATTGAATTCCAGCTGGATTCGCGCCTCATCTTCCATAGCCATACTGGTAACGTGCAGGATACCGTCCAGAGAGGAAACGGCATCCTCGATACGCTTGATGATCTCGACCTCTATTTCCGCCGGACTTGCGCCCTGATATTCACAGCGCACCAGAACGGTCGGGATTTCCATATTCGGCAGCAGGTCGATGCTCAAGCGCGGATAAAGCGCAGCTCCTATCATCACCAGCACGATAATAAATGCCGTCATCGCAATCGGACGGCGGACTGACCAACGGCTCAGAAACATTATTTATTCTCCCCGGAATTGACAATTGTGAGCAAAGCACCGTTGTTGACAAAGGTCTGACCGCTGACGATGAAACATTTGCCGGCGACACCGGGATAATTGATTATTTCGCAGTAATTGCCATCGACGATACCGCGCTCGATATCCACGCTTTCGGCGCGGCCTTTTGAATTGACGGTATAGGCTATCATCCGGTTGTTGGCACGGAGCAGAACTGCTTCTGCGGGCAGGGAATAAACGTTTTTTTCCTCCAGAATGATTTTCATCTCACAAAGCATACCGCTGACCAGCGGGATCTCTTTGGGAACACGGATTTTCAACTTGAATGTGCGGCTTTCGGGGTCTATCGCCGGAGATTTGTAGGAAACGACCGCTCTGCCGCAGACATTCCCGGAATTGTCAAGTATCTCCACCGCAGTGGAACCTGTCGTTATCTGATTGTAGTAGACGGCACTGATATAGCAGATTATTTCCAGCTCATCGGGGTTTTCCAGTTTGAGGATCTTCTGGCCGGTGGAAACGAACTCATTTTCCTCCACATATTTATCGGTGATAACGCAATCAAACGGAGCGGTGATAACAGAATCCGCCAGATTTTTCCGGGCAATGGCGAGGTTGCTCTGTGCCTGTTTGAGCTGACTGGAAACATTGGCTACTTCAGCCTGTGCGCTCTGCACGCCGGTCTGGGCTTTTTTGTAGGCGGTTTCAGCGGACTCAAAATTTGCCTGACTGATGGCTTTGGACTCCCGCAGCGTCAGGGCGCGTTCATAATCGTGTTTTGCCTGACGGCAGTTGATTTCTGCGGCAGTAAGGGCGAATCCGGCACTCTGCAATGCCGCCTCGCGGACTTTTATCTCATCTTCTTTGACCACCAGCTGATTTTTCAAAATCTGCCGGTCTATACCGAAAAGCATATCTCCTGCTTTGCGGCGGTCGCCCTCATCGACTTTGAAAGTTTCCAGAGTTCCGCTGATCTTTGCGGAAATCGTGGCGTATTCGACCGGCATGACCGTCCCCTGCAGCGGGATTTGACGGCGCAGAGTGCGTTTTTCCATTTTGCCGGTAACGACCCGGGTGGTACGTTCCTTATAGCTTTTTTTCTCCTCTGCACAACCGCACAACACCCCTGTTATGACAGTTGCAGAAACAATTATCGCAGTTAATTTCATATAAAACTCCTGTTTTTTTGAATTAAATAATTGCAGTCGGAGAAATGTAGTTGCAAAAAGGGGAAATTGCAATATATTAAGATAGCTATTTTAATAATCAAAAGGTTATCATATATGGCAACACTCAAACAAATAGATAATTTTCTGACTCTTGCTTCCGAACTTCACTTTGCCCGTGCTGCGGAAAAGCTCGGTATTTCCCAGGCGGCATTGAGCATGGATATCCGCAAATTGGAAAAATCTCTCAACTGCCAGCTATTTGACCGTTCCGACCGGTGGCAGATACTTCTGACCGAGGCGGGGGAAAGCTATTTCCAGCAGGTGAAATCCATTCCGGCGATGCTGCAGAATGCGCGCCAATCAGTGCAGCGTGCCGCCCGCGGCGAAATCGGGAATCTTTCGATAGTCGTCGCCAATACGGTCTACGATTCTCTGGATGTCGGAGCGATATTCAAAAAGATGTTCACCCGTTACCCCGGGGTGAAAATGAAAATCCAGGACACCCTCTCCTCGCCGCAGACCGCAGAGCTGGTGCGTTCCGGGCAGTGTGATGCCGGTTTGATGGCATACATCCACGGTTCCACGCATCTGGAAGGATTGCGGAACATCCGGCTGATGGATACCGCAATGTGTCTGGCTCTGCCCTGCACCCACCATCTTGCCCGGAAAAAAACTCTCACTCCGTCAGACCTGTGCCGGGTGAATTTCATTGCCCCGCCCCGCGAAGAAGCTCCGCTGCTGCGGAAATCTTTTGAAGATTTCTTTCTTTCCCGCTGCGGCAAGATTCCGGAAGTATCTTACGAAGCCACCGGTCTGCGGGCGATCAGCCAGCTTGTGGCGGCGGGACTGGGTGCGGCACTCATCCCGTATGACAGCAGTGAAAAAAGCATCGCTTTCCGGAAGGTCCCTTTCAATATGCACCGCTCCATCGAAGCGATATGGGATGAAAACAATCACTCTCCGGCTCTGCGGAATTTTCTCTCGCTCATCCCGCGGGCGGCAGATCAAAATTGAGTCAGCGAAACGGCAAAATCATTCAGGGAGTTGTCCCGGGCACCCATGATAACGATCAGGTCATCGGCAAAGCTGTTTTCGCAGAGGAATTGCCGGAGAGCTTCTCTTTCCGGAAAAAAGAGGTATTTTTCCGGATGAGCCGATTTTTTCCGGTATCCGGTACAAACCTCGTCGGAATGCGGCGAAAAACCGGATGTGCCGCCGGCATAAAACGGTTCCAGCAAAATAAAACGGTCATCCGGGGAAAGTACCGCATCGACTTTTTCAAAAAGAGCCTCGCGCATAAATCCGAAAGGTCCGTAGCCGTGCGGCTGAAAGACGGCAAAAATACGCTTGGTGCATCTCTCTTTCATACCGGCGATACAGGAGACGATTTTTTCCGGATTGTGGGCGTAATCATCGTAGACCGGAGTGCCGTGTGAAGTTTTTCCGGCAAAGTCGTTTCTCCGCCACACCCCGTCAAAAAACGGCAGCTGCGCCATAACATCTGAATCGGGAAAACCGAGCATATTCAGCAGTATCCGGATAAAGAGGGCATTTTCCGCCATGTGTCTGCCGGGGGCGGGCAGGGTCAACGTGGTTTCATCCCCGAATACAGCCTGTGCCGGTTGGGTGCCGCCGGGGATATACCGGGCAAGGGTATGTGCCGGAACGGAACCGGTGACAGCCACCGGCAGATTTTCCGGAATAAAATCTTTCACCGCCGCGAAAACCTCCTGTGACACCACCGCACCGCGCCGCACCGAAAGGAGAAATTCGCCGAAAACCCGCGCCAATTCCTTTTTATCATAGTGGTCGGTGCCGATATTGAGAATAATGGCGTAATCCGCGCCGTAACGCAACAGACTTTTATCGCTTTCATCGGCTTCAAAGACCAGATATTCACCTTTTCCGCTGCGGTAATTACCGGCGTTTTCCGGAGTGCGGAAACGTTTTGCCAACGCTCCGGAAATCATCACCGGGTCGGCATTCAGACGCTCCAGTGTTTCCGCCAGATAACAGCTCACAGTGCTTTTGCCGCAACTGCCGGTGACAGCTATCGAGGTGCGGGAAAATTCTGCCAGCAGGATTTTCAACAGCTCCGAGCGGTGCAGCCGGGGGATATCTCCCGCCGCCAGAAAATCCGGATTGTCCGCTTCAATCGCGGTACTGTACACCAACGCTTCCGGCAGCGGAGCGGTATCAAAACGAGAACCATCCTGCGGATAAACTGCAACGTTCTGACTTTTCAATGCGTTGAATATTGCGGCATTTTCCGGCTTTTCCGCGCCACGGTCACTGCCGCTGACGCGCCACTGCAAATCCGCCGCCGCCGCGGCAAGCGCACTCATACCGATACCGCCGATACCGACAAAATGTAAATCTTTCATAAAAAACTTCCGGAAACATTTGATTTTATTTCTTTTGCATACTATACTAAACAAAATGCAATTTTTCAACCTTTTCACTGGGAAAAATGGATAACAACCGGGCAAATATCACACTCGCCGGCGAAAGCAACACCGGCTTGACCCGTTCTCACAACGAGGACAATTTTCTGGTCTACGCCCCCCCGGGCGGAGAAGCGGTGCTGGCGGCTGTCGCTGACGGCATCGGCGGACACGGCAAAGGCGAAAACGCCAGCTACATCTGCTGCCGGGAACTTTTTGCCGCCGCCAGAAGGGTGGAAAGCTCCCGCTGGGATGAGAAATTTCTGCTCGACACCCTCAATGAAGCCAACCGGAAAATCTTTGAACGCAACTTTGCAGAAAGACGCGCCAAACCCATGGGCTGCACCGTTGTCGCTGCGATCTTTTTCCGCGACCGGATAATATTTGCCAATGCCGGCGACAGCCGTCTGTATGAATACAATCCGGATGGAGCGGTACACTTCAGCCAGTTTTCTGTCGACCACCGCCCCCGGCGCAGGGAAGGTATCGGGCTGAAAGATGAATACAGCAATTTCGTCTGCCGCTCTCTGGGGCCGCAGTGTCAGGTGGAATTTGAACTGCAGACCCGGCCCCGTCCGCCGCAGGCGCGTTATCTGCTCTGTTCCGACGGGCTTTATTCCCGACTGCCGGATGCACAGCTGGCGGGAGTACTCGGTTCCGATATGAGCATCCGCGCCATGACCGGTAAACTGATGTGCGATGCCCTGCTCGCCGGAACGCGGGACAACATCACGCTCATCTGTGCCGGAAATCAGACCCGGGAGGCGTAATGGCACTGCTGGAAGTAAAAAATCTTTCCGTCCGGTACAAAGTACGGACACCGCTTTTTCAGAAACAACGTTATCTCTATGCGGTAAATGATATATCATTTTCTCTGGAAAAAGGTGAAACGCTCGGTCTGGTCGGCGAATCCGGATGCGGCAAAAGCACCCTCGGCAGAACTCTGGTCAAACTGGAAAATCCCTGTGGCGGTGAAATCCTTATTGACGGCGAAAATCTCGTTACAGCCAAAGGAAGTCAGCTCCGCCGGATGCGGCGGAAATTCCAGATGGTTTTTCAAGACCCGCGCGGCTCGCTGAATCCCCGCATGACCGTGTTTGCCGCACTGGATGAGGTGATCGCCATGCACCGGGCGGCCCCCCGGGAAATCCGCCGGGAAACTGCCGCAGAACTTTTGCTCAAAGTCGGTCTGACACCGGAAGCTCTCGACCGTTATCCGCATCAGTTTTCCGGCGGTCAGCGTCAACGCATCGGCATCGCCAGGGCACTGGCGGCAGAACCGGATTTCATTGTGGCGGACGAACCGGTTTCCGCGCTGGATGTGAGCGTGCAGGCTTCGATAGTAAATCTGCTGCAGGATATTCAACAGCAGACCGGTACAGCATTTCTTTTCATCGCCCACGACTTGGCGGTGGTGGAGCATATTTCCAAAAAAATAATGGTGATGTACCTCGGGAATGCGGTGGAAATCGCCCCTTCGCGCGAACTGACCTCATCCCCGCGCCACCCTTACACTGCGGCACTGCTCAATGCCGTACCCTCTTTGGAAAACCGGCAAAAGAGTCTGCCCCGTTTGAGCGGAGATGTGCCTTCACCGCTGTCGCCGCCTGCGGGATGTCCTTTTCACCCCCGCTGTCCCCGCGCCACGGAACAATGCCGCCTGATGCGTCCGGAACTGAAAAAAGTCGCCGGCAGCGATGACCGTTTCTGTGCCTGCTGGAACCAGCTCTGAAGTTATGCCCGCGGCATAAAAACACAAAAAACCGTTCCCCTGCCCGGAGCTGAATCCAGTTGTATCCATCCCCGGTGGTGATTGACAGTACCGTAGACCATCGCCAGCCCCATGCCGCTGCCCTGTCCGACGGGCTTGGTGGTGAAAAACGGCTCAAAAATCTTGCTTCTGGTGGCGTCATCCATACCGTAGCCGTTGTCACGGATGGCGAAATAAACATATCTGTCAACCACGGCATTTTCTGAATCCGGCGGCGGAGAAAATTTCAGCGGGGCGTCTGCGGCATCTCCGGAAGAAAGTGTTATGACCTTTTCCGGCAGCTCCTGTACCGCATCCAGCGCATTGATAAGCAGATTCGTCACCACCTGCTGCATCTGCAGCCGGTCGCCGCGGATGAAAACAGTACCGTTGAAATCCCGCCGCAGCAACACTCCGCAGCTGCGTCCGGGGTCAAGCAGACCGGCACACTCATCCAGCAGAGCGTTTATTTCGATATCCACCACATGATATTTTCCCTGCCGGGCAAACCCGAGCAGTTGTGAAGTGAGTTCACCGGCTTTTTCCGCAATGGAAGTGATTTTCCGCAAATGGGAATCCACCTTGTCAGCATCGCCGCGGCACATCAGCATCGCCACATCGGCATGACCGAGAATGGCATGGATGAAATTGTTGAAGTCATGGGCGATACCGCCGGCAAGCACACCGAGAGATTCCATGCGCTGGGCATGGATGAGCTGTCCGGCAAGCTGTTCTTTTTCAGCGGCAAGTTTTCTTTCAGCGGTAATATCCCGTGCCGCCATGACCAGCAGATGCCGTTTTTTCAACCGCACCGGCGAAAGCGATGCCGAAAGCATCCTGGCGGAATCCCCTTCACCCACCGTACAGTTGAAGTAAAGCGGTCTGCCGGAAACCTGTACCGCAGAAACCGGAGTGTCCGGAGTGAATAATTCAAAAATATCCCTGCCGATAAGATTGTTGAAACGGTTGCTGCCGAAAATTTTCTTGGCGGCGATATTCGCTTCGGTGACGATACCGGAGCTGTCGCTTATCACGATAGCTTCCGCGCTCTGCTCCAACACCAGATGGTAACGGTTTTCCCAGCTGCTCAAATCCTCTTCAAGCTCCCGTATCCTGCCGTAACTGCCGAAAAACGCAAATATAAAATCAAATACACCGCTCTTGTGCCCCGGCAGATCCCTGCCCTGCAACCGCAGATATATACTCAAAATGACGCTCATCAGCAGCAGGGAAAGAAATGTCATCTGCACCGGAGAATCCCACATCGACACCGCTTCACCATCGATATGGCGCAGTATCATTCCCGGCAGCAGAGCGACCGTCTGCGCGCAGAACAACGCCGCACTGATACGGAAAATCTGCCACTTCAAACGGCTGTACAGCGAATAAAACACCGGAACCGTGAAAAACGCCAGCAGAAAACTCACCGCATTGAAGTTCACCGCCTCTTTTATTTCGTCCAGCAGAGAAAATATCATCGCCCTGCCGGGGGCTTCCGGCAGAAATGAGCAATGCAGTCTGACCAGCATTGCAAAGTAGATGAAAAGCAGATAAGCACAGACCGTACCTATAAGCAGACGCTGACTTTTCAACACGCCACGGCTTATATATATCAGCAGAAACGCCGCCAGCAGCGGCGGATGCACCGCAACGGTGGTGAAATCCGCATTTTTTCCGTTGAACCACGGCAGCTGCAGACCGGCGGCAGTGGCTATGCTCCCGAAAAGCAGTGTGGTGCAAAATGCCATCAGCAGTGCGGCGACACCTATACGCTTGCGCTGGTTGTCAAGCGCGGCAAGCAGCACAAAAATAAAAACCTCTCCCAGCAGAGCAAGACACAGCCGCAGAGTCATCTCATTCATTGCACCGTTGCTCCGTCCAGCAATACATCCACAGCTTCCGGCAATGATGCGGCGGTTTTGAAGCCGCCGGCAACAGCTTCTGCCAGATGTTCTCTGCCGACGCCGGTCGTGACCAGACAGCAACCGGCGCACCCACCGTTTTTCCCCGCCTGCAAATCGGTGATGCGGTCACCTATCATAAACGACCGGCTCAGATCTATATTGAAATCCGCCGCCGCTTTCAGCAGCATTCCCGGTTCCGGTTTGCGGCAGGAGCATTTGCCGGTGAATTCCGGATGATGCACACAGTAATACCAGGCATCTATCAGAGCATCACTGCCGTAATTTTCCAACAGCAGGCGCTGGATGCGGGCGTGGACTTCATGCACACACGCTTCCGGATAATATCCTTTTGCCACCCCCGCCTGATTGCTGGTGACGACCGCCATATAGCCGCGGGCATGGATCTTTTTCACCGCTTCCGCCACCCCGGGAAGAAGTCCGGTTTTTTCTGCTTCATGCAGATAACCTATCTCGACATTTATCACACCGTCGCGGTCAAGAAAAAATGCTTTTTTCACGCCATACCCTTTCCGGTGAATACCTGAAATCCCGCCATGCCGCCGAATTTACTGCGGATACGCTCTGCGGCATCAGTAATACCGTGATGGTAAAGAGCAAAAAGCGATGAGCCGCTGCCGGAAATCTGTACCGCCGCCGCACCGGAATCCAGCAACTCATCCCGGAGAAGAGTCAGCAGCGGGAATTTCCGCCATAATGCCGGAGCCAAATCATTGCGGCACAGCGTTTGCCACTCTGCTTCCGTTGGAGCGGCAAATGCCGCGGCGAAACGCTCTTTTATATCCGGCACATCCGCGCCGGTATTTTCCGGAAACAAATGCGCGTATGCCCACTTCGCAGAAACCGGAAATCCCGGAAAAACTATCAATACATCCGGCACATTCACCGGATGCGGCAGAAATTCCAGTTTCTCCCCGATACCGGTCGCCCACGCGGCTTTTTTTTCCAGAAAAAACGGCACATCGGCACCGAGTTTCACCGCAACAGCTGCCAGAGCTTCCGGAGTCAGAGCATGATAACGGGCATTGAGCATACTCAACACCGCCGCCGCATCGGCACTGCCGCCGCCCAGACCGGCGGCGACCGGAGTATTTTTGTGCAGAACCCAATGCCATTCAGGAACAATGTGCGCCGCCTGACTGTACGCTTCTGCGGCGCGCCAGACCAGATTACGCTCATTTTCCAGCTCCGGGAACTCCGGCACACGCAAACTCAAACCGGCTTTACCGCCGGAAATTTCCAGCACATCGCCGGGTTCAGCCAGCGGATAAAAAAGTGTGGCAAGTTCGTGAAAACCATCCGCCCTTTTGGCAGTGACTTTCAAACGCAGATTTATTTTACTGCCGCATCCGGCAGAATCATACCAGCTCATCCGGTGACAATGTGGGAAATTCAAAACCATACTGTTTATTGTAGCGGCGGGCTTCGTTTTCAATGGCGACGGCAAGTTTCAGAGCTTTCAACCCCTGCGCTCCGGAAACTCTGGTCTCATGGAGCCTGCCGGTGGCGCGGGTTTTCTGTACTGCGGCGATAAAGTCTTCCAACTCCGCCGCAAGAGCATTTTTCTCATCCAGCTCGACATCCCGCCGCGCCAGACCGAGTTTGTTGCGCTTCATCACCATGCCGAAGTGCTGACCGTAGTCCATGGAAATATAACTGTCCTCCTGGAACACCCGGAAACGGCGCATCGGATTCTGACTGACCCGGCTGGCGGTCAGACTGGCACAGCTGCCGTTGACAAATTTGATACGGGCATTGACGATGTCTTCACTGCCGGAAAGCACCGGGATACCGACCACATCGAAACGCTCCACCTCGGAATCGACCATGTGCAGCATCAAATCAATATCGTGGATCATCAGGTCAAGAATGACGCTCACTTCCGTGCCGCGGCGGGGCATTCCCGGACGCGGCGGGGGATACGCCGCCAGACGGTGCGCTTCAATGAAACGGGTTTTGTGAGCGTATTTTTCCAGGAAATCCATTGCCGGATTGAATCGTTCAACGTGCCCCACGCCGAAAACCACTCCGGCTTCAGCTGCGGCATCGCACATGGCTTCAGCTTCGTCGATTTTTGCGGCAATGGGTTTTTCCACCAGAATATGTTTGCCCATTTTCAACAGCGGTATCGTGGTCTGGGCGTGAAAATTGGCGGGAACGGCGACGCTCAAAGCATCACATTCAGCAGCAAGGTCTTCCCACTTTTCAAAAACCTTGAGACCGAACTCCTCACCGACCCGCCGTGCGGCTTCCTGCTGCACGTCAAAAATACCGACCATTTCCGCATTGGGACTCTGTGCATACAATCTGGCATGATGTCTGCCCAAAGCTCCGGTTCCGATGACTCCGACTTTCAATTTCGGCATATTTTCCATTTGTTCAAAGACCCTCTTTTGCAGTTTTCAGGAAAAATAATGTAATAATATACAAAATAAAGTGTCACTTTGCAAGTTTTTTTGTGGCGATTTTGCAAAAGTGCGGCTATATTAGGATAGTAAAAGCAATTTTTCCGAGGTGTACCATGAAAAACTCTCTCTATTCGCGGGTACTGCTCAAGTTGAGCGGTGAAACTCTCAAAGGCTCTCTGGAACACGGTTTTGAAGCCGATGCCTGCCGCTTCGTTGCTGAACGTGTCCGCACCATTCTCGATGCCGGTGTCGAAGTCGCCATCGTCGTCGGTGCCGGCAATCTCTGGCGCGGCGGTGCCGCCGGCAGCAATATGGACCGGGTCGATGCCGATAAAATGGGAATGCTCGCCACCGCGATGAATGCCATCGCCATCAAGAATTACTGCAATGCCATCGGTATCCCTGTTCTGCTGCAGTGCGCCATACCCACCGGAGGGTTCCTGCCGGTTTATGACCGGGAAAAAGCCGTAAAGGCATTGGAATCCGGTCAGCTGGTGGTCTTTGCCGGCGGCACGGGCAATCCCTTTTTCACCACCGACACCGCAAGCGTCCTGCGCGCACTGGAAACCGGATGCGATGCCGTGCTGAAAGCGACCAAAGTCGATGGCGTCTACTCCGCCGACCCGAAAAAATTTCCCGATGCGGTGCGCTATGATGAACTTTCCTTTGACGAAGCTATTGAAAAACGTCTGAAAGTGATGGACACTTCCGCATTTTCGCTCTGCCGCGACCACAGTCTGCCGATAGTGGTCTTTGACTTTTTCACCGCCGATCTGGAACAGGTCCTTGCCGGCAACTCATCCGCCGGAACCATCGTGCGTTGAACCGGAAAAAGGGGAAATCTCATGCCTGCAGACATTCATTCCACAGCGATCATTTCACCCGGTGCGAAAATCGGCAGCAATGTTTCCGTCGGCCCCTACTCTTTCATCGGGGATGACTGTATCATCGGGGATGACTGCTTCATTGATGCCCATGTGAAAATCGCTCCCCATACCGTCATCGGAGCGAGGACAAGGGTCTACTTCGGAGCGGTCATCGGGGATGACCCGCAGGATCACCGCTTCAAGCCGGGCGTACTGTCGCACACCCGCATCGGCAGTGATGTCACGCTGCGTGAGTATGTAACTGTCCACCGTTCGCCTTTTGCCGGCGGAATAACCTCTGTCGGTGACGGTACGCTGCTGATGGCGTTTGTCCACGTCGGCCACGATGCACAAATCGGCAGCAGAGTCACTGTTGCCAACAATTCGGTTTTTGCCGGTCATGTCATTGTTGAAGACGGCGCGGTGATATCCGCTTATGTGCTGGTGCATCAATTCTGCCGTCTGGGTTCTCTCTGCATGGTCGGCGGCAGGACCCTTGTCCGGCAGGATGTGCCGCCATTTTGTATGCTTGGAGAAGACAACACTGTCTGCGGTCCGAATGTCGTCGGTCTGCGCCGGGCGGGATATGATGATGCACGGCGGCTGGTGATACGCAAAATAATAAAACATTTCTTTTTCCGCAACCTCAATTCGGCGCAGGCACTTGCCCGGATAGCAGAGGAGTTCCCCGGCGATGCGGATGCCGGACGATTTACCGGATTCATAAAGGCAAGCACCCGCGGTACGATGCCGGGAAATCCGCGACTGGCATCTTTTGCCGCAAATTCAGGAAAAAAATAAAGGGATTTTACCATGAGATTCAAAGTTCTGCTTTTGAGTATTTCCGCTGGAATAATGCTGTTGACCGGATGTGTCCCGTCAGAATATATGTTCCGCAACGTTTCCGACCCGTCGCAGCCGGTCATTGTTGCTGCAATGCTGCCGATTTCCGGAAAAAACCATATTTACGCGGAACAAATGAGCGAAGGTCTGCTCTGTGCCGAAAAAGAAATCAACGGTAACGGCGGTATTTCCGGCCGCCGGCTCAAAGTGGAATTCATCGACACCAGCGGTACCGCCGCCGGCACCCGTGCCGCTGTGGATAAGGCGATCGCGCTCAATGCCACTGCGGTCATCGCCGGATACGATACCGGAGAAGTCAGTGCCGTCATCAAATACGCCGATGCCCTGCGGATGCCGGTGATAATCCCGCTGGCGACATCTGATTATCATCTGGAAACATCTCCGTTTGTCTACCGCAACAGTTACTCTGATTCCCAGCAGATGGAAGCGCTCGCGGCATACATATACCACTGGCGCACGCTGAAAAGCGGAGCTGTTATCATCGACCGGACAGATGACCCGGATTACTCCAGAGCTCTTGCGCGCAGCTTTTCCCAGGCGGTGACAGACCTCGGCGGGGAAATTCTTCACAGTGCAATGCTCCCTGAATCCGGAGAAATATCTGTTGACATTATCCGCGACATCCTCGCCGCCAATCCCCATTTCATTCTGGTCCCCGCCAAAGGCAAGCGGGCGGCAGAAATCGTCAAAGCCCTCCGCAAAAGCGGTTTCACCGGAATCATCTGCGGACCGGACAGTTGGGATGACCACGCATTCATCAACGCCCTGCTCAACACTGAACCCGGCGACTGCCTTTACACCGCCTTTTTCTCTCCGGAAAACAACTCTCCGGAATATCTGAAATTCAGCAAAACTCTCCGCAAAAGATTTTTCCACACTCCGGGAGCCTGCGAAACCCAGAGCTACGATGCCCTGAAACTTCTTTCCGTCGGTCTTGCCGGAGTCGACAATCTTTTTGATTTCGACAAAAACTGGCGCACCATCCGCAGTTACTCCGGAGCGGCGGCAGTGTACACCATGCTGAAAAAAGGCGGCATTGACCGCACCATATATATAAACAGTATCGGTGTCCGCCGGGGTGGAAAAAATATCGTGCCTTTCGGCAGACTGTCACACAAACTCCAGCACTCCAAGCTCAAAGAATACAGCATCACGGAGTCGCCGGAAAAACTCTGAATCTCACTTTTTCAGTGCGGAGCACCGGGCGGCGAAGTTTGACCAGCGCGGGCGGATGCGGGTATCGCGGACAGCCATTTCCACGGCTTTGCGTCCGCCGATCAGAATAAGAAGTTTTTTCGCCCGGGTCATGCCGGTATAGAGCAGATTGCGCCGCAGCATGACAAAATGCTGGTTCAGCAGCGGCATCACCACCGCCGGAAATTCGCATCCCTGCGATTTGTGTATCGTCACAGCGTAAGCAAGATTCAGTTGACCTGCTTCATCAAAATTGTAAGTGACAAAACGGTCGCCGTCAAAACACACGGTAAAACTTTTTTTGTTGCGGTCGATTTGGATTATCTGCCCCAAATCACCGTTGAAAACGTTTTTATCGTAGTTGTTGCTGTTCTGCATCACCCGGTCGCCGTTTTTAAACACTGCCGTGCCGAATTGAAACTGTTCCGCCGCCGCCCCGCGCAATTTCGCCGAAAGCCGCTCATTCAATGCCGCCGTGCCGCATTCTCCGCGGTTCATCGGTGAAAGCACCTGTATATCCTGCATCGGGTCAAAGCCGAAACGCTGCGGTATCCTGTCGGAAACCAGAGTTTCAATAAGTGCGGCGGCACGCTCCGGGTCTTCCTGCTCTATCCAGTAAAATTCCGCCAGCTCTCCCGGTCCCACTGCCGGAGTTTCCGGCAAAGCTCCGGAATTGACCCGGTGCGCGTTGGCAATGATGGCACTGCCGCCGGATTGCCGGAAAACTTTTGTCAGCCGGGTCACACCGCAAAATCCGCTCTCAATCAAATCGGCAAGCACTTTCCCCGGTCCCACTGACGGCAGCTGGTCGGCATCACCGACAAGCACCACGGAAGTGCCCGGTTTCACCGCCTGAAAGAGCTGATATGCCAGAATTATATCCAGCATACTTATCTCATCGACAATGAGCATACCGCACTCCAGAGGATTATCCCGGTTGTAAGTGAATTTTGCACTTGCCGGGTCAAATGCCAGCAGACGGTGGAGTGTTTTGGCTTCGCACTTGCAGCTTTCACTCATCCGCTTGGCGGCACGTCCGGTGGGGGCGGCAAGCATGACTTTTATCCGGGCACTCCGGGCGCGACGGACGATTTCTCCGATAACGGTGGTTTTACCGACACCGGGTCCGCCGGTAATGATATTCAGCGGCTGCCGGGCGACTGCATCCAGAGCCTGCTGCTGACGGATATCCAGTTGTAAATGCGGCGGAGAGGTATATCTGCCGAGTTTTTTCCCGGAGAAGTTTTCTGCGTTGGCAAGTGCGGCGATTATCGCCGGCAGGCGGGTTTCAGCCACAGCGGTGCGCGGAGTATAAAAGCATCCGTCAAGCAGAAAGAGCAGTTTGCGCTCCACCGCCGCCGCCAGTCCGCCGCTGACACAGGCGCGGTCCTGACCGGTTATCCGGATACATTCTGCAATCATCTCCTCTTCCGGCGCGCAGACATGGCCGTCGCTTATCATGGAATTGAGGGCATAAACTGCGGCGGCTTCCATGCGGAGCAGGGAATTTTCAGCGAATCCGAGATTGCGGGCGATGGCGTCAGCTTTGAGAAATCCGATGCCGTCGACATCTTCGGCAAGCTGATAGGGATTTTTCCGGACGGCGGCAACGGCACCGTCACCGTAACGCTTGAAAAGACGCGCACAGTATGCCGGAGTGATACCGAGACCTTCCAGAAAAATCATATCGTCCCGGCGGTGGTGGGTCTCTTTCCACACTTTTGCGATCATGGCGGCTTTGTTTTCGCCGATTTTGGGGACTTCAATGAGCCGTTTGGGGTAGAGGTCAAGGATTTTCACGGTTTCCGCGCCGAATTTTTTCACGATCGCGGCGGCAGTTTTGGGACCGATACCGGGAATGGCGTGTTTTAAAAATCTGGCGACACCTTCCACGGTCGACGGCGGCACCGGGCGGCAGCTTTCAATGCGGAACTGCAGACCGAATTCCGGGTGTTTCTCAAAATATCCCTCCGCTTCGATATTCTGACCGCACACGGGGGAGTTTATTGTGCCTTTGGCGGCGATTTTCAGCCCGTCACTGCAAAGCAGAGAGACTACGGCAAATCCGTTTTCCGGATTCTCGTAGCGTATACTGATTATTTCCGCATTTATCCGGGTGCGGGTCAACTTCTGAATATCGGGCATAAACTCCTCCATGCACAGACGGCAATGTCTGCTGTTTCAATATATCGTGAAAAAACCTTTTCGTCAAGTTGAAAAAACGATTCTTCCGTGATACAGTATAAAAAAATGCAACCGGGAAAAGTGATCATGTTGAAAATCCAGAAACTTTCTTCTGCCGGGCAGCCGCAGGTCCTGCCGCTGCTGGGCAGATGTTTTCCCGACTACTGGGAACAGCTTGCAACCAGAGAGAACCGGATGCCCTTTGACGAAATCTCTTTTGCGGCATATTGCGATCACGTGCTGTGCGGTCACTGCGGAGTCATGCTCTATGAAGTTGCGGATAATGACGGCGTTTTCCGGCAAATGGGCGGAATAGCGTCTGTGGCAGTGGCTCCGGAGTACCGCGGCCGCGGGATCGCCGCACAGTTGTGTCAAGAGGTCATCCGCTGGGCGGAAACAGCCCCCGGGATCATATCCCTGCCGCTTTACACTGCGCTTTTCCGGGTTTATGAAAGTGTTTCCTGGACTCTTTATCCGCTCCCGCAACCATTTTTTGCCCGTCCGCAGCGGAAAATTGCCGCACTCAAATGGCAGTGCGGTAGCGAGCTTGAAAAAAACGTAAAAGAGTTTATAATTTCACTCTATGAGTCAACTCCGGTCTATCCGGGGAAAGTGCGGCGCAAGAACGGTACGGAATTTCACAGCTGGCGGCGGATTTTTGCCGATCCGGAATTGAGTTTTGCGGCAACAGCCGACGGATACGCCATAAAATACGGTGATGTGCTGGCGGAAACCGGATTTGCTCCGGGAACTCCGGCGGAAATAAAAAAAGATTTTTTCGCCGCGGCACTGACTCCCGATGGTGCGGATATACTGCTGCCGGAAACAAGTGTATGCGGCATGGAACTCGAACTTTCGGCGGCACATTCCGACCCGATGCACGGCGAAAGAGTATTGGTTCGGGATGTAAAAAACAGTGAATTCCACCGGAAAAATCCCGGATTGTTTTTTTCACTGGCCGATAAATTTTAACGGAGGATGTCAAATGAGAAACTTTTTTATTTTTTGTGCCGCCATCACCGGCATACTCACTCTTTCTGCCGCACCGTTTCCCCAGGTGCCGGAGCAGAACGGGCGCAGTGTATACCGGGACGCTTCAGGCAGGATACAGGGCAGTGCCGAGCGCAGAGGCGATCAGGTCATTTACCGGGATGCTTCCGGCAGGATCTCCGGCTCGGCGCGGATTTCAGGCGGGCAGACCACTTTCAGAGATGCTTCAGGCAGGATTTCAGGCTCCGCACAACAACACAGCGGGCACACCACATACCGGGATGCTTCCGGCAGATTTTCCGGCTCGGCACAACAACACAACGGACACACCACATACCGGGACGCTTCAGGCAGATTTTCCGGCTCGGCACAGCAACACCGGAACAGTACCACTTACCGGGATGCTTCCGGCAGGATACAAGGCAGTGCAAGTTATTGAATCTCCGCTGAAATACGGTTGAAAATCTCTCTGTGCAGTGCTATATTATTTAAATGTGTGTGGTTATAACTGCCAGACCTGATAATAAGGAAAGGATCTCTGCCGTGAAAGAGTATAAAGTCGGAATAATCGGATTCGGTACCGTCGGTGCCGGAGTCGCGGAAAATCTGCTGTTGAATGGTGATTGCATTGCCAAACGTACCGGCGTCCGCCCGGTATTGCACAAAATCGCCGATTTGGATATAAAAACGGATCGCGGTGTCACCGTGCCGGAAAATATTCTGACCACCGATGCCATGCAGCTTATCAAAGAGTGCGACATCGTTGTGGAACTCGTCGGCGGCACGACCGTTGCGAAAAAATTTATCCTTGAAGCCCTCAATGCCGGCAAATCTGTCGTTACTGCCAACAAAGCTCTGCTGGCTCTCCACGGCGAAGAACTTTTTGCCGCCGCAGAAAAAAACGGTGCCGACCTCTTTTATGAAGCCAGCGTCGCCGGCGGTATCCCCATCATCAAGTCCCTGCGCGAAGGATTGGTTTCCAACCGCATCGAGCGCATTTACGGCATTATGAACGGTACTTGCAACTATATCCTCACCCGCATGGAACGCGAAGGAGCTGATTTTGCTCCGGTTCTTGCCGATGCCCAGAAACTCGGTTACGCCGAAGCCAACCCCTCGCTGGATATCGACGGATTTGACACTGCCCACAAAACTGCCATCCTGGCTTCTCTGGCTTTCGGAAAATGGTTCGGGCTTGATGCCGTCCATGTTGAGGGAATCCGGGAGCTGGAACTCGCCGACATCGCCTGCGCCGCAGAACTCGGCTACCGCATCAAACTGCTGGGTATCATCAAATCCGACAACGGTGCCGTCCAGATGCGGGTCCACCCGACACTTATTCCGGGCGATTCACTGCTCGCGGGCATCAATGATGTTTTCAACGGCGTACAGGTCGAGGGCGACACAGTCGGTCAGACCCTTTTCTACGGACGCGGAGCCGGACGCAAAGCCACCGCCAGCGCAGTTGTGGCAGACATCGCCGATGCGGCATTGAATATGGCTGACAACTGCCGCCGCCGCATCCCGGCATTCCAGCCCGGTGAACAATTCACCACCCAGCTGACCATTGATGAAATAACCAGCCGTTATTATTTGCGGCTCAAAGTCAAAGATTGCGCCGGAGTCATTGCTTCTGTCACCCAGATACTGGCTTCAAATTCCATAAATATTTCCAGTCTTATCCAACATGAATGCCGCGACGATGACGGCTCGGTCTCGCTGGTGGTACTGACCCATCCGGCCCAGGAGAGCTCCATCCGTGCCGCACTTGCCGAAATCGCGGTGCTTTCAGCAAACAACTCCCCGGTACGGGTATTGAGAATTGAGGATTTTTGATTATGAATAAAAATTTGCATACCGTGGAAAAAATCGGCGGTACCAGTATGACCCGCTTCGGCGAACTGATGCAGAATATTCTCATCGGTTCGCGCAAAGGCGATGAACTTTACAACCGGATTTTTGTGGTTTCCGCCTACGGCGGCATCACCAATTTGCTGCTGGAAGACAAAAAAACCGGCGAACCGGGCATCTACGGCAGTTTCGCCGCCGGCGACAACCGGGCGTGGCAGGAGAAACTTGATGCCACCACCCGGCGCATGATCGAACTCAACCATTCGTTTGCCGATCTGCAGCTTGACCTTGGCAGTGCCGATGCGTTTGTCAACGAACGCATGAACGGCATCAAAAACTGTCTGCTGCATCTGATGCAGCTGCGCAGTTTCGGTCACTTCCACCCCGGCAACTATCTGCCGGCGGCGCGGGAACTTTTGAGTTCTGTCGGCGAAGCGCACAGTGCATTCAACTCGACTCTTATTCTGAAAAAACATGGTGTCAACGCCGTTTTTGTCGACCTTTCCGGCTGGAAAGATCAGGAAACCGGTTCCATGGAAGAGACCATCGCCCAGCACATGGCGGGACTGGACTTCAGCACCTGTATGCCGATAGTCACCGGTTATGCCAAATGCGCCGAAGGCGTGATGGCAAAGTTTGACCGCGGTTACAGCGAAATCACTTTCAGTAAAATTGCCGTTGTCACCGGCGCGCGCGAAGGCATCATCCACAAAGAATTCCACCTTTCCACCGGCGACCCGAAACTTATCGGCGTGGACAAAGTCCGTACCATCGGACACACAAATTTCGATATTGCCGACCAGCTGGCGGATATGGCAATGGAAGCCATCCACCCCAAAGCTTCCAAAGAGATGGAACGCAACGGCATCGCCATCCGGGTCGACAACGCTTTTGACCCCGGCCATCCCGGTACGCTCATCAGCCACGATTACGTTTCCCCGGAACCGAAAGTCGATATGATCTGCGGCAGAAAAGATATCGTCGCCATCGAAATTTTTGATACCGAAATGGTCGGTGCCAGCGGTTACGATTATCAGGTGCTGGAAAGTTTCGCCCGCAACAAAGTGAGCTACATTGCCAAAAACACCAATGCCAACACCATCACCCATTACGTTTCAGAGAGATGCAAGGGCTTGAAACAGTGTTTGGCGGAATTGCAGGAAACTTTCCCCAATGCCAAAATTTCCACCCGCGAAGTCGCTATCGTCGCGGTCATCGGCAGCAATATGAAAATTCCGGGATTCCTCTCCCGTGCCGCCAGCGCACTTGCGGCGGCGAATATCAATATTCTTGCGCTTGACCAGTGTATGCGTCAGGTGAATATGCAGTTCATCATCGCCCGGGAACACTTCGGCGAAGCGCAGAAAGCGTTGCATGCAGAATTGGTGGAAAAATAATAACGTTTCCCGTTTAAAAAACTTTCAGCGGAATTGCTTTTCTAAAGCAATTCCGCTTCTGTCTTTAAAAGCTTTATTTTACAAGTTCCCAAATCTTCCGGAACGCCGTTTCCAAAATGGCGGCGGCTTGCGCTTTGGCATCCTGACCGCCGCGGCGCAAAACGGTTCTGGCGCGATTTTCCGCATCGGCACGGATAACTTCTATTTGCGCTTCCATTTTCTGCAGCGCGTCATAATTGCGTTCAGCTTTGGCGTCAAACAATTTAAACGCTTTCCCGAAATATGTACCGTTCAACAATTCCTCCGGCAATGTTTTCAGCGTCAGCGGCACCGGCACAAAATATGTGTACGCCGGCGGGCCGAATGTATATGACGCATAGCTCAAATCCGCCGGGAACTCATTGTCTATCACAAATGTTGAAGCGGCTATCGTCATTTTTCCACACAGCGGATAAACATTTTTCGCTTCCGGTATCTCATATATGCGCGCCGCCCGTGCCACATCAGTTTGGGTTATAACTCTGCCTTTCTGGAATACATCCTGAAACAATGTTTTACGCACGGCATATTCCCGGTAACTGTTTCCCGCATTGCCTTTCGGTGTCTGACAAGAGTACGGCAGCAATTCAGGCAAATGCCACATATTCGCACGCACACAGAATCCGGAAGTGATTTTCTGCACGGCGATACGCTTGGCGGTATTTTCCGCCACATACGCGGTTTGCGCGTCGGCAATGAACCAGATCGAACCGCTTTTTCCATGTGTATACGCCCCTTCGGCGATGATTTTCTGCAACAGCGCGACCGCTTCATCGGCATTACGGCAATTTTCCAGCAATATCCGGGCGATCTGGGTCGTCCCGAAACCGGAACTGCGGTTTTCCCACGTCTTATCGCCGTTATTCATCACCACAGCCAAGCCGTGACAATTCATGCCGCTGTTGACTCCGGACGAACCGAAATCTGCAATTCCTGTCCACGCATATTTGCCCGGCACTTCCCGGCGGACTGCCATCAGATAACGGCTTTTGGCATCCCGGTTTTTGTGAAGCATCACTTTGCCGCCGGTAAATTCCGGCATCACGACCCAGCTGGTACATTCGTGCGGCGGCGGAGTGGTTTTGTAATCAATGCCGCGTAATGCTATTTCCTGATATGTCCCCTTTTCCCAGCCGAAAGCCCGATCGATCGCGGCAAATTCATCCAGCCAGTGCGGCGCAAATTTTTTCACACACTGCACAAAATATTCCATGTCGGCTGCAGCACGCTCTTTTACTGATTTGCGCGCAACCGGCTTGTTTTTGTGCCATACGCTCCAATATTTTTTCGCATAAGACTCAATATTTCCGCCTGCCGCAGAAAGAGTTACTGCGCCGGACAAAACTGCCAAAAGCACAAATTTCATTTTCACCTCCACAATGCCATTTTTGCATAATATACAACTCCCTGATTATAAATGCAAACAAAAAAAACTCCCGGCAGGCATTGCCTGTCAGGAGTTTTGATTTTGCGTATTTGCTTACCGGAATTACTTACCGGAAACAACACCGTGAACTTTGAATACACGGGTGGGAACAAATTCGCCGAGCTTATGACCGACCATGTTCTCGGTCACGAAAACCGGAACAAAGGTTTTGCCATTATGCACATTGAACGTGTGTCCGACAAAATCCGGAATGATCAGTGAACGCCGGGACCAGGTTTTGATCGGGGTCTTGTTGGCAGCGTTCATCTTTTCGACTTTGTCGATAAGATACTGATCCACAAAAGGACCTTTTTTGATGGATCTGGGCATTATTTCTTCCTCCGTTCAACGATAAATTTCTTCGAACCCTTCTTCGGATTGCGGGTGCGTTTGCCTTTGGCAAGTTTGCCCCACGGTGACACCGGATGTCCACCGCCGGACTCACGACCTTCACCACCACCCATCGGATGGTCGACCGGGTTCTGCGCAACACCACGGACGTGCGGACGGAAACCTTTGTAACGTTTCTTACCGGCTTTACCAAGTTTGGTATTCATCAAATCAAGATTACCGATCTGACCGATCATGGCACGGCAGTTGACGTGCAGCATGCGAACTTCGCCGGAGGGCAGTTTGACCTGGGCGTAGAGTTCTTCTTTACCGCGAAGGGTGGCGACCTGACCGGCAGAGCGGACAAGTTTCGCACCTGCGCCGGGCTGCATTTCGATACAGCAGATCTCAATACCGACCGGAATATCTTTGAGTTTCAACCAGTTGCCCGGTTTCAGTTCCGCTTTGGGACCGTTCATGACCACATCACCGACTTTCAGACCGACGGGAGCCAGGATATAGGCTTTGTCGCCGTCAGCGTAAGAAAGCAGTGCGATGTTGGCGGTGCGGTTCGGATCGTATTCGATCGTCGCGACTTTCGCCGGAACGCCCTCTTTATTGCGGTTGAAGTCAACCATACGGTAGACACGTTTGTTACCGGCACCGCGGAAACGGGTGGTGATACGTCCCTGATTGTTACGGCCGCCGGTGGATTTTTTGCCCTTCAGCAGTTTTTTGTACGGCGCGACCTTGCTCAAATCAGCAGTATCGACGACCGACATATTCCGCCGTGAGGGAGTCGTCGGATTGTAACTTTTAATAGCCATTTTCTTTAACTCCCTTAAATAATTTCAATGGTACCTTCGGCAAGCGTGACCACGGCACGTTTCCAATCGGCGCGGCGACCCATTTTGGCGGTACGTCCGGCGCGTTTGGCTTTGCCGAGATAATTCATCACGTTGACCTTTGCGACTTTAACCTTGAAAAGTTCTTCCACGGCGCGGGCGATCTCGACCCGGCCGGCAGCAGGATGAACCCGGAAGGTATACTTGTTTTCCTGGATCAGCGCGTTGCACTTTTCAGTGACGACCGGCGCGATGATGACGTCAAAAGCACTATTCATTTTTCAGTCTCCTTACGCCAAACGTCCGATGAAAGCATCGAGCGCGTCCTTGCAGAACACGAGTTTCTTGAAACGGAGCAGCTCGTAAACGTTGACCGTAGCGGCACGGCGGACAACCATATTCGGAATGTTGCCGGTGGCACAGATCGACGCTTCATCAAACTCGTTGAGCGACAGCATTATGGTATCGTCCTGAATTTTGAGGTTTTTCAGCACGGCATAGGCACTGCGGGTTTTGTGATCCGGCAGGGCAAATTTGTCCAGAACCAGCACATCACCTTCCTCAATACGCTCTGCCAGAGCACGTTTCAGAGCCAGAGCGAGGACTTTTTTGTTCATTTTCTTGGCATAGCTGCGGGGCTGGGGTCCGAAAATCGTACCGCCACCGACCCACACGGGCGAACGGCTGGAACCGGCACGGGCACCGCCGCGGCCTTTCTGACGCCAGGGTTTCGCACCGCCGCCGCGAACCAGGCCGCGGGTTTTGGTGCAGGCGGAACCGGCACGGGCACCGGCGAGATAGGCGACCACGGCATCGTGGACAGCCTGCGTACCTTTATTGCTCTCGATCACGCTGACCACATTTTCCGGCACGGTGTATTCACCGACCCGGGCACCGCTGCAATCGAGGATATCCAAAGTTTTCAGCATTTGTATTTACTCCTCTTATTTAGCCGCGGGCTTTTTCAGCGCGCTTTTAACGGTGAGAATGCCGCCGTTGCAACCGGGGACAGCACCTTTGACCAACAGGCAGTTGCTGTCAGCCATCACACGCACGATCTGCAGATTCTGCACGGTACGGCGATCATTGCCGTAGTGTCCGGGCATTTTTTTGCCTTTGTTGACGCGGCCCGGCCATTCGCAGCAGCCGATGGAACCGGGACGGCGTTCCCATGCACCGCCGTGGCTGGCACGGCCGCCGCCGAAGTTCCAACGTTTCACAACGCCCTGGAAACCGCGACCTTTGGTGACGCCGATGACGTCAAGATACTCTCCGGCGGAGAAGATATCAGCTTTGAGGACTGCACCGACTTCAGCTTCCGCATCGCGGATCTCACGCAGAATGGCAGGAAGCGTTTCACCGGTGATTCCGGCTTTGGCCAAATGACCCTGACGGGCTTTGGTCACGTTCTTTGCTTTGCGACTGCCGAACCCCAGCTGGATAGCCGAGTATCCGTCGCGCTCGACGGTTTTGACGCCGGTAACGACGCAGGGACCGACCTCGATCACAGTGACCGGGATCAGCACGCCTTTTTCGTCATAGACCTGGGTCATGCCGAGCTTTTTACCGATTAAACCTTTCATTTCTTTCTCCTTTTCATTAAATAGAGAAACTTACGATACACGCTCCCAATCGGCCGGGAACGGCGGTATCTGAATCGCCGGGCACCCCGCCCGGCGACCCCGGGACCCTGAATCAGAATCCCGTTTTGATCGAAATGTCCACACCTGCGGGCAAATTGAGCTTTTTCAGCTCATCCACGGTGCGACCGTTAGGATTGACGATGTCCAACATCCGTTTGTGGGTGCGGATCTCAAACTGTTCCATCGACTTTTTGTCGACATGGGGGGAACGGTTGACCGTCCAACGTTCAATACGGGTCGGAAGCGGCACAGGGCCGGCAACCATGACACCGGTACGTTTGGCGGCTTCGAGGATCTCATTGACCGACTGATCCAGAATCCGGTGTTCATAAGCCTGCAACCGGATGCGGATACGCTGCGTTTTCGCCGTAGCCATACTTATTTTTTCTCCACGATTTTATCTTGAATTGATTTCGGAACTTTCTCAAAGTGCGCCGGCTCCATCGAGTAGGTCGCACGGCCGCGGGAGAGCGAACGGATAGCAGTTGCGTAACCGAAAAGCTCCGACAGCGGCACATTGGCAAGCACACGGGTGAATCCATTGTCGCCGGCATTGATCTCAACAATCGTACCGCGGCGGCTGGTCAAGTCACCGATCAGGTCGCCCATGTTTTCATCCGGGGTGGTCAGCTCAACTTTCATGATCGGCTCAAGCAGTTCGATACCGGCTTTTTTCGCCGCATCTTTGAACGCCATGGAACCGGCAACTTTGAACGCCATTTCCGAGGAGTCGACCGGGTGATAGCTGCCGTCGACGATCTCAACTTTGAAGTCGACCATCGGATAACCGGCAAGCACACCGGAAGCAGCGGCTTCACGGATGCCGTTTTCGATCGGTTTGATATATTCTTTGGGAATATTACCGCCGACCACGAGGTTTTCAATGGTGATACCGGCACCGCGTTCCTGCGGGATCAGATTGATGATACAGTGACCATACTGACCGCGACCGCCGGACTGACGGACGAACTTGGTGTCAGAATTGCTGCTGCCGCAGAGTGCTTCACGATAGGCAACCTGCGGAGCACCGGTATTCGCCTCGACTTTGAACTCACGGATCAAACGGTCGAGAATGATTTCCAGGTGCAGCTCACCCATACCGGAAATAATGGTCTGACCGGTTTCTTCGTTGCTGCTGATGCGGAAAGTCGGGTCCTCATCGGAAAGTGCGATCAGACCTTTGGTCAGTTTGTCACGGTCGCCGGATGACTTCGGCTCAACCGCGATACTGATGACCGGTTCGGGGAAGCTCATGGATTCCAACACGATGGGATCGCTTTCCACACAGATGGTATCACCGGTAGTCACGTTGCGCAGACCGACCGCGGCGGCAATATCACCGGAGAAAATCTCTTCGCGCTCTTCGCGGCTGTTGGCGTGCATCTGGAGCAGACGGCCCAGACGTTCTTTTTTGCCGGTACGCGGATTCAACACGGTCATACCCTGTTTCGCCACACCGGAATATATACGGAAGTAATAGAGTTTACCGACAAACGGGTCACTCATGATTTTGAATACCAGCGCGGCAAACGGCTGCATATCACCGACATGACGGGTGACTTCAGCACCGGTGACCGGGTCGGATCCGGTGATATCCCAGATATCGACCGGGCTGGGAAGATATTCAACCACGGAATCAAGCAGCGGCTGCACACCGCGACATTTGAAAGCACTGGCAGCGGCGACCGGAACGGCTTTCGCTTTCAGAGTGGCACGGCGCAGCGCCGCACGCAGAACTTCAACTTCCGGAATCTTATCTTCGAGGAAGCTTTCCATGACTTCATCATCAACTTCCGCGAGAGTTTCCACGTTGCTGTGAAAAACGGTATCGCGGTATTCCTGCAATTCAGCGGGTACTTCAGCTTCAGTAATGGTGACACCCTGATCTTTGTCGTTGAAGTAATAGGCTTTGTTGGCGAAAACGTCAATCACGCCTTTGAAATCAGCTTCTTTGCCGATGGGCAGAGTGACCGGGATCGGATTCGCACCGAGTTTGGTACGGATCTCTTCAACAGCTCCATCAAAATCAGCACCGGTACGGTCCATTTTGTTGATGAGAGCAACGATCGGCACGTTGTATTTCTGCGCCTGACGCCAGACGGTTTCGGTCTGGGGCTGAACTTTTCCCACGGAGCAGAAAACGGCAACCGCACCGTCAAGCACGCGCAGAGAACGCTCCACCTCGGCGGTGAAGTCCACGTGTCCCGGAGTGTCGATGATGTTGATGCGGTGATTTTTCCAGAAACAGGTGGTCGCAGCACTGGTAATGGTGATGCCGCGTGCGCGTTCCTGTTCCATCCAGTCCATAGTGGCGGTACCTTCATGGGTGTCACCGATTTTGTAGTTGACACCGCAATAGAAAAGAATACGCTCGGTCAATGTGGTTTTACCGGCATCGATGTGCGCCATGATACCGATATTACGCACATTGCGCAATGAGACCTGACGGTTGTTTGATTCATGAAATTCTCTGTTGCTCATAACAGCCCCCGATTACCAGCGGTAATGGGCAAAGGCTTTGTTCGCCTGCGCCATTTTGTAGGTATCTTCTTTTTTCTTGATGGAAGAACCGGTGTTGTTGAAAGCATCGAGCAGTTCGCCGGCAAGAGATTCCGTCATGGATTTGCCTTTGCGACCGCGGGAATAGGTAACGATCCAGCGCATTGCCAGAGCGACCTGACGTTCCGGATCGACTTCGATCGGAACCTGATAAGTCGCACCGCCGACGCGACGGCTTTTGACTTCAAGTTTCGGCTTGACATTTTCCAGTGCCTGCGCGAAAACTTCGATCGCGGGCATATCGGCTTTTTTGCTCTGGATCAGATCCAGAGCATCATAGACGATACCTTCAGCGGTGGCTTTTTTGCCGCGGGTCATGATGGTATTGATCAGACGGGCAATAAGCAGGCTGTTGTACTTCACATCGGGAGTAAGCTCCCGTTTGACGACACTACGTCTTCTCATGGTTTACTCCCTGAAATTATTTCTTTTTACCTTTGGCTTCTTCCTGACCCGGTTTCGGGCGTTTGGCACCGTATTTGGAACGGCCCTGACGGCGTTTCTCAACACCGAGGCTGTCCAGAGAACCGCGCACGATGTGATAACGCACACCCGGCAGGTCGCGGACACGACCGCCTTTGACCAGAACCACGGAGTGTTCCTGCAGGTTGTGACCCTCACCGCCGATGTAGGCAGTGACCTCCTGACCGTTGGTCAGGCGGACACGGGCGATCTTGCGCAACGCCGAGTTCGGTTTTTTCGGAGTACGGGTGGTGACCTGCAGACAGACGCCGCGACGCTGCGGGCAGGCACTCAACGCCTTTGATTTGCTTTTCTTCTCTTTTTCTTCGCGTCCGAGACGCACCAGCTGATTGATTGTCGGCATGGTAGTTTCCTGATTTTTTACACTTTTTATCTATGTTCACTAAATTACACAATGCATCAAAGACTTATAAAATAACACCAAAAGGTGAATTTTTCAAATCTTTTCCTGAAATTTTATCAAAAAACCTCAGATTTCCCCGTCGAATTCCTCCAAATCGGTGTCAACGATCAACTCTTTCGCCTCATCAGGAAGCATATCCTCTTCGGCGGAATCGTCGGCATCACGCCATTCGGCGGCAATATCTTCGTAGGAGCGTTCGGTCTCCTGCGCCGGCAGTTCGGGCTCGATCTCGGTACCGAGATATTTGAGTTTGATGGACTGCATTTTTGCCGTACCCGTTCCCGCAGGGATCAGGTGTCCGGTAATGACGTTTTCTTTGAATCCGGCAAGTTTATCAACTTTTCCGGCGGTTGCAGCCTCGGTCAGGATGCGTGTGGTATCCTGGAAGCTCGCTGCCGAAATGAAACTTGTCGTTTCCAACGCTGCTTTGGTGATACCCAGCAGCACCGGTTCAGCTTCCGCCGGGCGTTCTCCGCGTGCGATGGTTTCGCGGTTGACCCGGTTGAATTCCACCCGATCCGGCTGTTCACCGACCAGGTATTCTGTATCGCCCGGATCGGTGATCCGGACTTTCTGCATCATCTGACGGATGATGATCTCAACGTGTTTGTCATTGATTTCCACGCCCTGTGCACGGTAGACCAGCTGGATCTCATCGACCAGGTGCCGCTGAAGTTCGTGGATACCGCAGACTTCCAGCAGTGCGTGCGGCACGATGGAGCCTTCGGTAAGTTTCTGACCTTTGTGAACATAATCGCCTTTGCTGACAACAAGATGTTTGTGCAGCGGAATGGCGTTGTGTTCCTCGACTCTGCCGCTGTTGGGATCGCGGATCTCGATCTGACGTTTGCCGCGGGCAAGTTTGTCCACGGTAACGAAACCGTCGATCTTGGCGATTTCAGCGACATCTTTCGGGATGCGGGCTTCAAACAATTCGGCAATACGCGGCAGACCGCCGGTAATGTCTTTGTTTTTGGCAGACTGACGCGGCACACGGGCAACCACCATACCGGGGGTGACTTTGGCACCGTTTTTGGTCATCAGCACTGCGCCCGCCGGAAGCGGATAGCTCGAAAGCAGATTATTGTCGGCATCAAGCACGGTGATCTGCGGGTGCAGGTCGTCACGGTGTTCCATAACGGTTCCCTGGTCACCGGTGCCGCTGCCGCGTTTCTGCTTCTGAATGGTAACGCCCTCGACCAGGTCGGTCAGAGAAACGATACCGCTTTCTTCAATAATGATCGGAACGTGGTCCGGTTCCCAGCGGACGAATATCTCATTGGTCTTGACTTCGTCGCCGTCATTTTTGTCCAGTACCGAACCGGGTTCAAGGTCGTAGCGTTCCAATTCCGCTTCCACGATGGCATCAGTACCGAAGTCATAAGCCTGCGGCACCATACCGAGAATCGCGGCTTCGGCGTCACGTTTGGCGCGTTCACGCTCTTCTGCAGCAGCGGCTTTTTCCGGGTCATAGACGATCACGCAGCCGTTTTTATTGACCACGACAGTCTGACCTTTCTGATTGACCACGGTACGGACGTTGAGCAGTTTGATCTTACCGTCGTGACGGGCGGAAATGACCGGCTGTTTGTACGCCGCCGACGCAGTACCGCCGATGTGGAACGTACGCATTGTCAGCTGGGTACCGGGTTCACCGATGGACTGGGCAGCGATAATACCCAGAGCATCACCGGGACGCGCTTCGCGGTCGCTGGCAAGATTTCTGCCGTAGCATTTCACACAGAGACCGCGGTGGGTCTCGCAGGTCAGTGCGGAACGGATCAAAACTTTCAGGATGCCGCGTTTTTCAATAAGTTCGGCGATTTCCGGAGTGAACTCTTCACCGGCGGCAATGATGAGACGTTTGTCATTGTACGCAGGGTCACGGATGTCCTGTGCGCTGTAACGGCCGACCAGACGGTCGCGCAACGGCAGCATGACTTCGTCACCTTCGGTAATGGCACTTGTCCAGACACCTTTGGTGGTACCGCAATCTTCTTCGCGGCAGATAACATCCTGCGCCACGTCGACCAGACGGCGGGTCATGTAACCGGAGTCAGCGGTTTTCAACGCGGTATCCGCCAAACCTTTACGGGCACCGTGGGTGGAAATGAAGTATTCCAGCACCGACAGACCTTCACGGAAGTTGGAAATGATCGGACGCTCGATGATGTCGCCGTTGGGTTTCGCCATCAGACCGCGCATACCGGCAAGCTGACGGATCTGGTCTTTGCTGCCTCGCGCACCGGAATCCATCATGGCGTAGACCGGGTTGACCTCGCCGCGGCGGCTGGCATCTTCCAGACGTTTGAAAAGCTCATTCGCCACGGTATTGGAAGTCTGGGTCCAGATGTCGATGACCTTTTTATGACGTTCACCGTCGGTAAGCATACCATCGGTATACTGTTTGAGCACTTCAGAAATCTGACTGCGGGCATTCTCGATCAATTCGACTTTCTTTTCCGGCACTTTCAAGTCGGCAATGGAAATGGAAAGTCCTGCCAGCGTGGAGTGTCTGTAGCCGAGATCTTTGAGGTCGTCCAGCAATTTGATCGTTGCCTGATGACCGGAAATAAGATAGGAGTCCCGGATAAGGCGGCTCAAATCTTTTTTCTTGGCGACTTTGTTGAAAAATCCCAGACGTTCATCCCAGATTTCGTTGAAAAGACAACGTCCCGGAGTCGTCAGGATAAATTTGGATTCCTTATCACCGTAGAGCGTATCTTTGCCGAAATCGGGGTTCGGAATACGCACCGCATCGTGAATACCGATGAAACCGGACTGCATGGCAAACAGCACCTCGAAGTAATCGCGATAAAGTTTCGCCGTTTTTGCCTGCGGTTCCAGTGTCAGATAATAGCTGCCCAGCGTGATATCCTGGGTCGGGGAAACGATCGGTTTGCCGTTGGCAGGTGAGAAGATGTTGTTCGGTGAAAGCATCAACAGCTTCGTTTCCATCTGTGCTTCATTTGACAGCGGCACGTGAACAGCCATCTGGTCACCGTCGAAGTCCGCGTTGTAAGCGGTACACACCAGCGGGTGCAGACGCAGAGCGGAACCTTCAATAAGCACCGGGTCAAAAGCCTGGATACTCAAACGGTGCAGCGTCGGCGCACGGTTCAGCATCACCGGATGCCCTTTGCTCACTTCATCGAGAATATCCCAGACGACGGATTCTCCGCGCTCGATCATCTTTTTCGCACCGCGGACGGTATGGGCATAGCCTCTGCCTTTGAGATGACGGATGATGAAAGGTTCAAAGAGGATCATCGCCATCTTTTTCGGCAGACCGCACTGATGGATCTTCAGTTCCGGACCGACCACGATAACTGAACGGCCGGAGTAGTCCACACGTTTACCGAGCAGGTTCTGGCGGAAACGGCCCTGTTTACCTTTGAGCATATCCGAAAGACTCTTGAGAGGACGGTTGCCCGCGCCGGTGACGACACGGCCGTGACGGCCGTTATCCATCAGGGAGTCAACAGCTTCCTGCAGCATACGTTTTTCGTTGCGGATGATCACTTCCGGAGTATGGATCTGCAGCAGGTTTTTCAACCGGTTGTTGCGGTTGATGACGCGGCGGTAGAGGTCATTGAGGTCACTGGTGGCGAAACGGCCGCCTTCCAGCGGAACCAGCGGACGCAAATCCGGCGGAATGACCGGCAGCACCGTCATGATCATATATTCCGGACGGGAATTTGATTCGATGAAGCCCTCGACCAGACGCAGACGTTTGGCAAGTTTTTTGCGGATGGCTTTGTTGTTGGTGCTTTCCAGACGGACTTCCAGTTCGCCTTTGAGAACTTCAAGGTCGATATCCTCCAGCAGTGCTTTGATTGCCGGAGCACCCATATCTGCGATGAATGATTCACCGTAGATCTGGCGCATTTCCTGATAAATGACCTCGTCCATGACCTGACCTTTGGTCAATTCATCGACATCGCCCGGGTCGACCACGACATATTTCTCGTAGTAGAGGACCTGTTCCAGGTCTTTACCGGTCATTTCCAGCATCAGACCGATGCGGCTGGGCATACATTTGAAAAACCAGATATGGGAAACCGGCACTGCCAGTTCGATGTGTCCCATGCGTTCACGGCGCACTTTGGACAAAGTCACTTCCACGCCGCAGCGGTCGCAGATGATGCCTTTGTTTTTGATGCGTTTGTACTTACCGCAGTTACACTCCCAGTCGCGGGTCGGTCCGAAAATCTTTTCACAGAAAAGACCGCCCTTTTCCGGTTTCAGCGAACGGTAGTTGATGGTTTCCGGGTTCTTGACTTCACCGTGTGACCAGCTCCGGATCACATCCGGGGAAGCGACACTGATGGAAATCGCGCCGAATGAAGTTGAGGGGTCCTGCCCCAGCAACTCCCGATAAGCATAAGTATTGTCGATCAAGGTTAATCCCTCCCTTGAATATTGTTATTACCGGTCATCGCCGCCGCGAACGGTGCGAATATCCAAACCAAGACTCTGCATTTCTTTCAACAACACGTTGAAAGATTCCGGACGGCCTGCGGTCAGCACGTTGTGACCTTTTACGATCAATTCATAGATCTTGGAACGTCCGTTGACATCGTCAGACTTCACTGTCAGCATTTCCTGCAGGTTGTATGCCGCACCGTATGCTTCCAGTGCCCACACTTCCATCTCACCGAAACGCTGACCGCCGTGCTGTGCCTTACCGCCGAGGGGCTGCTGGGTGACCAGCGAATAGGGTCCGACGGCGCGGGCATGGATCTTGTTGGCGACAAGGTGGTCAAGTTTGAGCATATATATCTCACCGACCATCACGCGCTGATCGAAACGGTCACCGGTACGGCCGTCATAAACGTCGGCTTTACCGTCATAAACATAGCTGCCGTCAGCCTGACGGGCGAATCCCCAATGATAATTTTTGCCGTCATGGTCTGCGGCGAACTTCTCATTGGCTTTTTCCATCATATCGACGATATCCTGTTCACTGGCACCGTCGAAAACCGGTGTCGCGATTTTGATACCGAGCATCTTTGCCGCCCAGCCGAGGTGGGTCTCAAGCACCTGACCGATATTCATACGGCTCGGCACGCCGAGGGGGTTCAGCACGATGTCGACCGGAGTACCGTCTTCAAGGAACGGCATATCTTCCACCGGAACGATCCGGGAAACGATACCTTTGTTACCGTGACGGCCCGCCATTTTGTCACCGACCTGCAGTTTGCGTTTGCAGGCGACATAGACTTTGACACGTTTGATAGTGCCCTGTTCATCCTCCGGACGGGCGACATCCAGCGAATGCAGACGGGCCTCGTTTTCGGCGAAACGTTCTTTGAAACTGTCTATGATCGCGGCGATGGCACCTTTGACCTCGCAATCCTCCATTTCCCAGCTGGCGTAGTGGGAAGCGAGTTTCTGGATCGGACTGCGGGTGATTTTTCTGTTGGCAGGCACGAGGACCTTGCGTTCCTCATCCGCGCCGTCAACGATCTGCACCGGCAGTTTGACTCCCAGCATGATTTCAGAAAGACGCTCTGTCAATTCCGCAAGAATCGCATTGTGATTTTCACGGCATTCATTACGCAGAGCTTTTTCCTGGCTCTTTTTCTCGGTTTTGGTCATACCGGCTTTGGACTGGGTGTCTTTGACGTAATCCGCGCGGATGTCCATGACGATACCGCCTTTGCCGCTGGAAACGGTCAAGCTGGAATCTTTGACATCGGCGGCTTTTTCACCGAATATTGCACGGAGCAGACGTTCTTCGGGAGCGAGTTCGGTCTCACTTTTCGGAGTGATTTTGCCGACGAGGATGTCGCCGGGTTTGACTTCCGCACCTTCAATAACGATACCGCGGCTGTCGAGATTGCGCAGGGCATCTTCACCGACGTTGGGAATATCGCGGGTGATCTCTTCCGGACCGAGTTTGGTATCACGGCTGGTGATTTCAAATTCGTCAACGTGGACACTGGTGTAAACGTCCTCTTTCACCAGACGTTCACTGACGATGATAGCGTCCTCAAAGTTGTATCCGCACCACGGCATGAATGCGACCAGCACGTTACGGCCGAGCGCGAGTTCACCGCCGCTGGTGGCGGCACCGTCAGCGAGCAGATCACCTTTTTTCACCACATCACCGCGACGGACGCGGGGACGCTGGTTGATACAGGTACCGGCATTGCTGCGGAGATATTTGTAAAGGCGGTAAGTACGTCCTTTCTGCTCTTCAGTCGGCATGCTGCCGTCGGGCGTGACGATAATATGTTCACTGCACACTTCGGCAACAACACCGTCTTCTCTGGCGACGATAACGGCGCGGGAGTCACGGGCGATGCGTTTTTCCAGACCGGTACCGACATACGGTGAATCGGGCATCAGCAGTGAAACAGCCTGACGCTGCATGTTTGAACCCATCAACGCACGGTTGGCGTCGTCGTGTTCAAGGAACGGGATGATACCGGCAGCGGCACTGACCAACTGTTTCGGTGAAACGTCCATATATTGAACATCTTCGCGCGGATGCTCGCCGGATTCACCTTCTTTGCGGCACATAATCATCGGACGGACGAAACGGTTGTTTTCATCCAGAAGGGCGTTTGCCTGAGCGATGACGAATTTTTCCTCTTTGTCAGCGGTCAGATA
>JAZNAR010000007.1:0-32727 GCA_045586645.1 Victivallaceae bacterium | reverse complement strand
AAGCCGCCGCCGTAGAGGTTATTGTTGAAAGTTCCTCCCGTGACAGTGGATTTGATAACACTGTCCGTGCCGGAAGCACTCCCCGCCCGGACGGTGCCATTAAACGTATCTGCCGTATTGACAGTAAGTTCAAGGTCGGTTTCATCGCCCTCATTCCTGCCGAAATATGTGACCGTCCCGGATTCAGAGTCGGTGACACTGCTCATATCATCTTTGCTTGTGGCATCGACGTAAACAACTTTTTTCGCCAGAACGAGGTTTGTGCCGTCGATTTTAAGCTCAAGAGTATTATCGCCATTGACTTTGTCATCAATTCCGAGCGTGCCGGTCACACCGGTGGCGATAATGTCGCCCGCCTGACGGCCACTGCCGTCAACGGTGATGGCGATTTCACTCAAATCCTGACCGCCACCCACAATGAAATTGGCGGAGGCATCCTCTGCAATCACCAGATTTCCGGCGACAGATGTTTCAACCGTAATAACTCCACCGCTCAAAACAATGGTACTTTCTCCGCTGACTGCGGAAATATTGCTGTAGGCGTTGCCATAATATGCCGTATCACCGGCGACGGCGGCATAAACATCACCGGTATTGGTGACAATTGCGCTGTTGCCGACTTGATATGCCGCATTTGTGACATAATAATCTTTGTCACCGGCGATGAAATATGCGTATCCGGCGGTGGTGGAAATCGAACCATTGCCGTAAAGAAATGTGGTGTTGTAATCGCCGTCCACGGCTTTTTTTACGCCGGTTTTGTCATCGGTAAAAAATGATTCCCCGGCAATGATTATGCTTTTGTCATTTTTGATTCTCTGATTTTCACCCAGAGTAACCAGACCGGCAACTTTTATTATGCCGCTGTTGAATATCGCCGAGCCGTCACCTTTGGATTTATTGCCATTGAAAACGACATTGGCAAGTTCAAGTGTGTGAGTTGCCGTATAGACAAAAACCGCTCCGCCGCCACCGCCGGAGGATTCATTATTGGTAAAAGTTGAATCATAAACTTTGGTCACACCATTGGTTCCGTAACAGAAAATGGCACCGGCGTGGCCTTTGGCGGTATTTCCGCTGAAAGTACAGTTGGAAATTTCTATCGATGATTGGTTAAAAATGGCACCGCCGCCCCAATAAGTTCCGGAATTATTTTCTGAAAACATGGCGTTTTTTATCTCTGAACCGACAACTGTATTGGTGATGACTCCATCAGAACTGGCGTTACCGGCTATATTGTTATGACAGAATGTCGAATCGGTGATGTTCCACCGGATGTTTTTGCCGCCGCCGTTGTCGGCAGTACCGCAAAACACCCCATAGGAAACATCAATGTTTCCGGATGACCATTCAGATACGGCTTCAGCGAGAGTATCGTACGATTTTCCGCCGGTAATGATTTCAGCGGGTTCGTTGTAAAAAGTTTCTTTTTCCGCCGAAAGAATATTTTCATTCAGGGAAAGCACATAGTGCTGTTTGTTGAAAACAAACACATCCCCGACCGCAATATTCATACCGGCAATCGAAACGGTCTGGCTTTCTCCGAGAGAAACATTATCGGCGATAACAAAGGCATCTCCGGTAAAAAGTCCCTCTGCCACAGAAATATCGACTTGGCTCAAGTCCGTCAAATTGCTGAAACTGACCTGCGCTCCGGAAAAGTCTACTGCGGAGGCATTTGTCAAATCAAGCGCAGTTACAGAAATCACATCATGATTGGCAAAGGTCAGTGTTCCGGCGACAACGATTCCGCTTTCTGCGGCGATGCTTGCGGATACGGTAAACCCGCTCAAAACGATCGTGCTTTCTCCGCTGACTGCAGAAATATCACTGCAGGCGTTGCCATAATATGCCGTATCACCGGCGACGGCGGCATAAACATCACCGGTATTGGTGACAATTGCGCTGTTGCCGATCACATTTGCCGCATTGGTGATATAATAATCTTTATCACCGGCAGTAAAATATGCGTATCCGGCGGTGGTGGAAATCGAACCATTGCCGTAAAGAAATGTGGTGTTGTAATCGCCGTCCACGGCTTTTTTTACGCCGGTTTTATCATCGGTAAAAAATGATTCTCCGACAAATATCACACTACCGTCACTTTTGATTTTCTGATCTTCGCCCAGAGTAACCAGACCGGCAATTTTTATTGTCTGATTGCTGTATATCGCCGATCCGTCACCTTTGGATGAGTTTCCATAAAACGCAACATTGCTGATCGTCAATGTCCCGTATCCCACATAAATTGCGCCGCCGCCGCCAGTTACTGATTTATTACCGGTAAATGTCGAATCACTGATTATGGTATTGGCAATTACACAGATGGCTCCGCCGTTTTTGGTTGATTCGTTATCAGTAAAATTGCAACCGGTTATGGTAAGGCTCCCGGTACGCTGACAGATTGCGCCGCCGCCATTGCTGTTCCCGGCTTTGTTCCCGATAAAATCGCTGTCGGAAATGGTAGAAGAACTTGCAGTATTGAATATGACACCATCTCCCGCGTCTCCACTTCCATTGACAGTATTGCAGCAAAATGTCGAACCGGAAATATTCCACTTAATATTTTTGCCGCCGCCGTTGTCGGCAGTACCGCAAACCGTTTCGCCTGAAATAACGATCGAGCCGGATGTCCATTGCCCGACAGCCTCACTCATGGAGTTACATTCGATACCGGATGAGATGAATGACATAATTTCTTTCTCCTTAAACAATTAAGTTTTATATAGGGTCACATATTATAATATATTCACAGCAATATCAACAAACAACGCATAATATGATATATAATGCGCATTTTGTGACTTCGTTTTTTGCATTTTTTCCGGATAAATATTTCGTAATTATCGCAATCATAGTAAATTCGGTAATTTTCCGATGTACTTCAGCATTTCTGACATTTGCAAACTTACTGCTCTATACGGAAAGTGTAAAAGCGGTTCACTCCTTCAAAACCGACAATTCCGGCATAATAGGAATCCCAGACGACCGGCATGGCGCAACCGAATTCTTTACCGTCACAACGCACCGCAAGTTGAATCCCTTTGGCTGTGTAACGTATCTCAAGGGACAATTCATATACGGTGTTTTTCCGGAATACACTTTTCAAATATGCCAGTTTGCGCCAGTATGGCTTGCCGTTTCTGACAGTATGATGCCAGATGTTTATTCCTTCGTTGAATAAAACAACTTCCAGATATTCCCGGAACTCGGCGTGTCTGTCATCGCTGCTGCGCCCCAATTCCGGAGCAATGAGAATCGCAGGAGCCATTGTATAGTCAAAACTCATTTTTGACCGCAATGTTGCCGTACCTTTTACCGGAATGTTGTAAACCGCCGCCGTAAATGTTTCTGCGTAAAATTTGGTCATCAACTCTTCGCCGGAACCTGCCGGAACATAGTTGGCGATATGGTCATCGTGCTGAATCATTCTGCCGACCGGAGCAAACCTGGGGGATTTCACGATGGTGAAATCCCCCGGATTCCAGTGACCGCGGGCAAAAGAAACATCGACCGTTTTCCCGCCGGCAGTAAATACCGGCGAGGCCAAAACACAGAAAAAAGCAATTGTCTTAAAGAGAGTACATATATTCCACATAACCGGATGCCTCCAGAATTTCCCTGCGCCGGACAAAGTCGGCGTAATTTTTATGTGATGAATCACTCCACGCACATTCCGAATATGCCCAGAGCCGAGGCATAAGTTTCCGCATTACCCGCCATTGCGGGACAGTTTCAGTCCACAGACATGCTTCGGTACCGAGAATGGCATCTTTGACTTTATCCGCCCAGATAATATGCGGATCAGTCATATACACGCCGCGCTCGGAAAGTTCAAACATCCATGTTTCCCACGGTTCACTCATATTGGCGGGATAATCAAAATAGAGCGAATTATGCACCGAATAGACGATTTTATTACCACTGGGCGCGACCCGCAGCGGTTCCCGGATATCCAGCCATACCTGAATGATCGTATCCGGCGGATAAACCTGCCCCGAACAGGTACCCCATATCATCGGAGTCTTTCCGTTTTCCACAATAAAGCGGGAAAGTTCCACCATGAAACTGTTTTCAAGTTCCCGCATATTCTGCAAATTTTTATCCTGCATCGCTTTGCGGCACAACGGACACGCATCCCAATGAACCGTCTCAGCCTCATCCCCGCCGATATGGATGATCGGAGAAGCGGGAAAAATATCCATCAGCTCCCGGAATATCCGCTTCAAAAAATCCATCGTTGCCGGATTGCCGATACACAATTCATTACCGGTATCCGCCGCATTGCAGGCGTATTCAGGATAATGCGCCAGCAGCATTGCCGAGTGTCCCGGCACATCGACTTCCGGAATGATTCTCACGCCGAGCGATTCCGCGAAAGCCGCGACCTCGCGCAAGTCATCCACGCTGTACTGGCCGTAAGATTCCGTTCCCTGCGCTCCGGGAGCAGAAACTACCGCCGACTGATAACGCCATCCCTCGCTGTCCACCAGATGCCAATGAAATGTATTTATCCGGAATTCCGCCAGCATACGGATATATTTTTTCACTATCCCGACACTCTGGAAATGCCGTGCGCTGTCAAGGTGGAATCCCCGCCAGTTGAACCGCGGACGATCCTCAATATGCACGGTTTCCAGAAAATCGCTCTGCAACCCCTCTATCCTCGCAGCAAACATCATCTGGGTCAACGCGGCAATGGCATAACGCATCCCGGATACACTCCCGGCTTGCAGAACAACTCTGTTTTCAGCAACATCCAACTGCCACCTGTCACCGGAAGCATCCTGAAGTTTCTGCAATGATACCGTACCATCTTTTTCCACCGGCACAAGTTCAAGATCAAGATAATCCCAAACTTTGACGAGTTCCGGCAGCAATGAAGAATATTCCGGAACGGCAGTACATGATGTCAGAGCCGACAGCAACACTTTTCCTGCTCCCGGAACAACTTTCACCGGCACCGGGATCAACACTGTATAAGCGGGGGACTTCATATTATTTTTTCAACTCCATATCTGCATAAATCAGGTAATGATCAGACGCCTCCATTTCAGAAGCGGTTACGAAATTCACATTTCCGGCGGCTTCCGGAGGATATGCGCAAATGAAATCTATTTCCTGCCACCCGTATTTCGATGTTTCCGCCGTCGGTCTTTTGCTGCCGCGGTCATTCAAAACCAGCCAATTTTTCCGCAGAAATTGTATCGCTTCAGAATCAGGAGCAGAATTCAAATCCCCCGCCAGCAGACACGGAAACAGTTTTTTTTCAACTATGAAATCGTGAATAAACTGCGCGATTTGCCGACGGCCGGCATCATCATTCTCATATTCACCCTGAAACGGGAAGTGAGTACATACCACATAAAACGGCTCATCTGACAATACTTTGACGATAAGTACCGTGCGCGGTTCCGCTTCCCGGGGAACCGGCAGTGGAAGTTGTGCGATTTTTTCCAGCGGAAAACGGGAAAAAACCGCCACCCCGTACTCGCCGCCGTTGGCAAAATCCAATGCCTTGCCAAATATGACATTCATCCCGAGCGCGGCTGCCGCTTCTGCCGGATAATCAACCGGCTCGGTGGAATTGGGCCGGTTGATTGCAACTTCCTGAACAGCCGCTACATCAGGATTCAATGCGGCAATGTCTGCAACAGACCGCCGCCATTCCCAGCGATTGTCTATCCCCAGACACGACTGGATATTGTAACTGAGAATCCGTAGTTTCATTTAAGTTCCTCCGCTTCAAAGTACGGCCGGATACAGACATAGTTGAGAGCCAGCCGGCTGCCCGGAGTTGCTGACGCGTTGGAAAAAGTCAGTACGGCTTCAGGAGAGAGAGCCTCAAATAGCACTTTGTGTATATTCACATACGCTTCTTTTGATTTGGTATAATTGCCGGTATAGTGAACTTTTTCAACAACTTTCACGCCATCAAGCTTCCATGTCAGCGGCAAAGCTCCGGGCTTCTGGACACGGTTGATTATATCATCGTAATTTCCCACATAGAAATACATGAGATAACGGCGTCCTTTTTTCAACCCGGTCAACTTCTGGGAAAGTTCACCGTGAGAATCTGCGGTACGGGTGAAAAGCGCGAACTCATCCCCGGCACCGGTCGAACCGTGGAACAGGAGAGATTTTTTCCCGTAGCCCGGGAATGACTCCGGAATGACATTGCCGCGGACACTCCAATTATCCAGACCGGCAGAAAATGCCGGATTTTTCAGATGGCCAGGTTTCAGAGTGAAACCGTATTTATCGGAAAGCATCTCCTTTTTACCTTCAAAAGCGTAATGCCGCATCAACTTGAAACTCCATCTGGCGATTTCTTCATCCGCAGCATAAGTGCCCCAGAAACCGACTTTGCTCAAACCGTCAAATGCCGGAGCATTGGCAAGGTGGTGCATTTTCATATCGAGAATATATTTGTAATCGATATCCGGGTAGTGCGCCAGAGAAATATTGGGCGAACAGGAAAAGTTGCCCCATGCGATTCCGGCGCGGTCAAATAATCCGGGTGCGGTATCACGGTATATTTTCCAATGCAGAGATACCATATCCAGCATATTCCGGACTTCCTGTATGTTTCTCTGTCCGCGGGGATAGTATTCAAAAGCGAGATACGCCCTGCCGTGTGAAGCATTGGCTGCCGCAGAGAGGACATTCATGTAGGACGGGACAAGCGGTCCGGTCTGGTAGGTGACAATGAGTTTATTATGCGGATTGGCAAATTTTTTCAGCGCATAAGCATAAGGGTCAAGCATGACCGGATACCAGAACTCGGATTCATCCATCGTGGTTCCATGATTTTTCGGATTGCTGAAAACCCTGTCTTTCTGCATCCGGGCAAGGTTATCTTCCGGAATATTCGGGTTGCTCCAGTTCTGGATACCGTAATTTTCCAGAAATTTCCTGCCCCAGAAATCAAACTGGGCAAATTGCTCATCCGTAAAACCGGCAACATTTATGGTGGTCAAACCGGGGATGAGATATTTTTTGGCAAATTCCCAATTATAATTGCCGTTGCCGGGCATCCGCGGTGTCCAGAGAGCAAAAGTAAGCACATCAGGGATCTGGCGGATAACAAGATCACATGCTGCACCTTTGACCGTAACATGGTAAATGCCAGGGTCAAGATCGCGGATGGTTTCGCTGTTCAGCGAAGTGTTGTCGGCGATCTTTTTGCCGTTGAGCAGCAATTCAAACGGTTGATTATCACGGCTTTTGATTTTGAAGAAAACAAAAACGTAGCGTTCATTGGCAAATTGCACACTTTTTCCGGCGGCGATATTGCCGGAATAGAGTTCCGTAACCAGATTGTTGAGTTTTTTCGCATTTTTACTCTTTTCCGGTATAGTCACCCCGCGCACGGGATATATTTCTTCAAAAAGCACTTTCCCGGAAGCCCGGTCAAGGACCCTGATCCGCATATCCTGTCTGCCGTGAGCAAGAGTGCCGAACTTCACAACACTTCTTTCGGCATTGAAAGGAACTTTTATTGTCTTTTTATCTTTGCTGAAATAAAATTCCGCATCCATGTTTTCTTTTTTTCCCGGCATGGGACCGGTCCATGAAAACTCCAGTTCCGCATTGGCGGAATCAAGGTACGAAAGATTGCCCAATGGTACCAGATGCTGTTCCATATTGTCCATTTGCGATAAAGAATCGCGTTTGGCTTTTTCGGAAACCGGAATAAGTTTCACGCCGGAAAAATCCAGCACTCCGCCGTTTTCCGCGACAATATCCACCACATGGAAAGGATAAAACTTTTTTTCTTCCTGCGGCATGACAATATTTTTTTCATAATACCGCCATTCCGGCTGATTTGCGGGAAGAGCGAGCAATGAATTCGCGGCATCTGGTTCAGGGAGCGGTCCGATACCGACCCGGATACCGGATTTTTTATCACGCAGATTTTTGGTGCGTATCCATGCGCCGATGCGGTATTTTTCACCTTTGACAAGTTTCAGATTGTTCTGCTGGACTCTCGCAGGTGCGGCATCGGTGGATGTCAGCCGGATAAAACCTTTGCCATTCGGACCGCCGGAAGCATGATAATCCATCCTGGCACCGCCCTCGATCATCGGCATCCAGTACGGCGGATACGCTTTGTTTTCAGCGGCAAGCTCGCCGTTCAGCACCAGATTCCCGGCACCGGCAGCAACAGACGCCAGCAGAAACAACGGTAAAGATAAAATCTGTTTTATATTCATCATCAACTATTTCCTCACTTGGTTCTAATTCAGTATCCGGACAACACCGGCAAAATTATCTGCTTCAAAAGTGGATTCGGAATCGGCTTTGATACCAAATCCGTAACGGCAGAATATGGAACGGCATCCGGCATTGGCGGCAAAATTCATATCCGTATGATTGTCGCCGATACACCATGATTCTTCCGGAGAAGTATTATATTTTTTCAACAGATAAAGCATGGCATCCGGAGCCGGTTTCAGCGGAAATCCGGCCCCGCCGCCGATATGGTCGGCGATATAACCATCTATTCCGAAATGCCGGAGAATCTTTACACCGACCTCCTGCGGCTTATTGCTTACCACACAAACCCGCCATCCCCGGCGGAACAATTCTGCCAGCCCATCCTTTACTCCGGGATAAAGTTCTGTATCCCAAACGGGGTCATCGGCATAATGTTTTACCATTTTGGCGAGAGCCTCATCCACCGGAACCGGCAAAGTGACATCCGCAAATGACCGCTCCAGCAGTTTTTTCGCGCCGTCGCCGGTAAAGGATTCGACCGTTTTACGCGGCAGCGGCGCAAAACCGAAATCTTTGCGGGTACGGTTGACCGATTCTGCGATTCCACCGGCAGAATCGATCAAAGTACCATCCAGATCAAATACCAGTACACCTTTCACCTGTTAAAGTTCCTCGACAACAACATCTTTTATTTCAATAGCGGTGTCTTTGGCACCCCAGTTCGCCAGAATCACCGGGCGTATACCGCTGGTACCAACCGGGAAGCTGCTGTTGCTCCAATTTTCACTGATGCCTTTGGCAGTACCGGAAATTTCCGTCCACTCTACCGGAGTTTCCCGCATCTGACCGACATATATGTAACTGCCGCCGGCATGGATACGGACACGGCTTCCGGCTTTGGCGTCAACCCGGAGCGGAGATCTGAATGTGACGGTGATAGTACCGTCAGTACCTGCATCGATTTTTTTCATCACCGGAGAAATTTTGCTGTTCGGCAAATCACTTTTGTCATCAGCGGCATCAAAAGCCACCACCCAGCCGCCGACGACGACCCAGTTGCGTGCCATATCCGGTTTGATTTTGACGGAGGTGCTTCCGGCTTTGGCATCTTCAACCAGAGTACCGCCGGAATTGCGTATCGTTGCCACATGATTCATCGCAATGGTACGTCCCTCTTCTGTCGCCGGCTCAAAAATCATATAGAACTGGCTCGGTGCCGAACCGGGGGCACGACGGATTTTCAGAGAGAACCGGTATGATTTTTCCGGATTGAAAGGCAGAACATTTTTTGCCGGATATTTATTGGAACCTTTGACGATGAGACCTCCTTCCGAAGCCGGATTGAAAGCATAGGTATTACGCCAGTTTCCGGGGGAATTGAGTTCAGCGATGACTCCGGCATTGAGCGAGAGTGCGAAGCAGGCAGCAGCGGTGCCACAAACAAAATTACGGATTTTTTTCATTTTCACTTCTCCTTTGGGTTGAGTTTATTTTTGTTCAAATGTAAACACTGTCATGCCATGCGGCGGCAGATGCAGTGGTGAACGGTGATCTTTCAACGCAAGCATACCGTCTGAAAACTGAAGCGGTGAATAAGGAAATTCACTCTTTTTTTCCAGTTGTGAAACACTTTTTTCATCCACACAAAATTGCGCCCTGCTGTAAATATCGTTGAGCGACAACAGAGCCGCAGTAACCTTGTTCCCGTTGAAAAACCGCATAAGCCGGATGCCGTCCTGTGGATTTTTCAGCGGTGATTCCGGTAATTCAGCCCGGACAGCCGCTCCGATTGCCGCAAAAAATTCATCCGGTATCTCCATTTGCGGGATCCGGTTCTTTATGTAACGGTAAAATGTGGATTTCCAGTCAAACGGTTCGGCACAACCGGGAGCAGGCAATTTGACATGACCGGATTTTCCGCTGTTCAGGATCACGCAACCGAGGGTGTAACCGGGCGCGGCATCCCAGGAAATCGATTGTGCTCCCAAAGGCAACCGGACGTTTTCCACATTTCCTATAAGTACGGTCAGTTCCCGTCTTGCAAACAATTTCTCCCGGACATCATCGGAATAAAGGTCAAAAAGCGGCACCAGAAGAGGCAAATGGCATGAATCCAACTCTTCCGGAGTTACTGCAACAGAAATATCCAATGCCTCTTTTTCCGCCAGACGGGCGGCGAAACGGTACGGCGGCGGTATGCCGTATGCGGTGTGCTGTTTGCGCAGCGGAGTGAATATTTGCGAAGAAACAAGCCACGCCATCTCTCCGGCACGGTCAAATTCAAAATCAAAACTCATTTTCCGGATATTTTCCAGAAACGCCCACTCCTGTGTTGTCAATCCGTCGCCGAGACAGACCAGATACCCGTCAGCGGCGCGGCAGGCTCTGCCGTCCTGCCACACGCTCTGGTTGCAATTGGCAAAAATATCCCTTGCCAGACGGCACGGCGCATGACGGAGAGCGTCGTAACTTTCCACTACATCTTTCACCCCGGGCATAACGATAAGTTTCATTTCCGGCAGAACCGCCCGCATTTCGGCAATCATGGCGGAAAAGTCGAACACTCTTTCGTATTCACCGTAATTCAAAGAACAACTGGTCGTCACCGATTCTGTAAGCAGATAATCTATCTTAAAATCTTTCAGCTCCCGGTAATCCATCCCGAAATAAAATATCGATTCAAATATCGACTTGGCGAATGGGGAATTTATCATCACCACCGCACCGAGCGCGTGCATAGCCCCGGCGGCTTTGCTCCAGAACGACATCCAGCGGCGGGAAGTGAAATCAGCCCATTCATCATGGAAATTCTGCCAGATATAATCTATTCTTGCTGACATTTTTTCTTCATCATTTCCGGCGGGGGCGAGATATTCCGGAGCAATGCGTTCTTTGCCGATATATTCGGCGAACTGCATGGTGAAATTATCCGAACTGTCAGAGTGGGTAAGATTCCACCCCGGACCCATGCCGTCTGAACCGTGCCACCCGTCAAATCCGTAATCCAGGACTGTTTCAGCAAGTTTGCCGATAAAAATATCTTCAAAGAGCGTGCCGTCATCCAGTCGCGCCAGCATACTTATCGCGTTGTCGATGCCGTAAATTTTGTCTCCCAGCCTGACTTCCGGATGGCGGGAAACGTATTCATTGTGAAATTTGTTTCCCATATTGAGAATAAACACGCCGGCAAGCACCCGGATATTATGACGATGCAGATTGCCGATGAGTTTTTTCAATGAAAAATTTGTCCATTGCTGCCGGGAACGCTCCTCATTGCCGGAGTGCCCGAAACGGGAACAGACATCTGCATACAGATCGTATTCTTCTGTCATACCGTGATGGTCGAGAATAAAATCCATGGATGACAGCAGCAGCGATATACCATCCGGAACTCTGCCGATGCGCTCCAGATATGCCTGAACTCCGCAATCATCCGCTTCACAATCAAACGCCAGAAGTTCAGTCCATATCCATGTTTCATATCTGTTATTCATTTCAACCATACCTTTCCGGGATTTCTTGCATCAAAATTCTGACTTTTTACCGCGCCGACACCACCGACGCCGAATACAGTTATTTCCACGACCCGATCGCATTTCTTTGTATCAAATGAGCCGTATCGTTTATTTATTGCTCCCGGTGAATCCACATGTCCTGCGCCATCCAAAGTAATAAAATTGGCATTTTTGGCGTGTCCGGCATAAACCGTCCCGTATCCGGTGGCATTGCCGGTATCAATACGCCGGTTTCTGCCCTGTCCGGACATCTTTTCAGTTGCTCCGCCGCCGCAGAATCCCTCCACCTGGGCAGAATCACTTATCCAAAGTATTTTTGAGTAACCGAAACGGCCCAGCAGCGGATTTTTCACCGCCATGTAATTGTCATTGGTGTACGGCGCACCGTAACTGTAGGAAAATCCGACCTCGTTGTCTGCCGGTTTGGTCTTGAATGTCAACGGACAGGCGATCATCCTGCCGAGATCCCCATCCCGCGGTTTGAGGTAATTATATTTGGATAACACATAACTCCAACCCATAGCGTGGGCATCACCGGAAATCGATGTACCGGCATTTCCGCTGCGGAAAAATCCGTCATAATCATCAATGTAGTTCTGCGCCGCCAACGCCATCTGCTTCTGCTTTGAAAGACAATTCGTGCTGTTGGCACGGTCCCGCGCTCCCTGTAATGCCGGCAGCAGCATCGCCGCCAGAATCGCAATAATGGCTATGACAACCAGAAGTTCAATAAGCGTGAACGCTTTCCGGAAAAAGAAAGACATGACATCAGCCCGGCAGTTTTTTGCCACCGTGCCGATGTCAAAAGTAAACTCTGCAGAGTTTACTCTCCCGGCATCGGGAGAGTAAAGCAACTCTTTATGAAATTTACCGGGGAAAAACTTCTTTTCACGGGAGCGGTTGCAGAAAAAGCGTGAATACAACTTGAATTTATTCATCATATCATCTCCTTTTCTTTTTCAATCAGTATAATATTCCGCCGGAACGACCTGTACCGGCATGACTGTTCAGCGGTCAAAATAAGGACGCACGGAAATATAATTCAGAGCCAGACGCGTTCCGGGCTTTGCTTTGCGGTTGGAAAACACCAGTTCCACGCTCTCACCTTTGGGGACAAACACATACTTGCATGAGTTCATCCGGGCCTTGTATTTTGTACCTTTGCGGTCATCGACGAAATAGCTTTTCCGGACAATATTGCTGTTTTCAACATTCAGACTCAACTGGTGCCGTCTTGAATCATTCTTTCCCGTCAGAATATCATCATAATCGGCGACCATATAAAAGACCGTATACTTTTTGCCGGGAGTAAGGCCGGTCAATTTCTGTCTGATTTCAGACGCTTCACCCTCTTTCCGGGTGATAACAGCAAATCTATCCCCGATCTCAAAATTGGAACCGTAACGGTTCTGCATTTTTACACCGTAACCTTTTTTATACCCGGTGGCAACATCACCTTTGACCTGCCAATGCTCCAGTCCTTCCTCAAAATCACCGTTTTTCACTATCCCCGGCAGGAACTTGAAACCGTATTTCCCGGAAAGCATATTTTTGTTTCCGTCTATCGCGTAATGTTTCAGCAGCGCGAAACACCAACGGAGCATCTCTTCATCGCAACTGTGGCTGCCCCAGAATCCGATACCGCCAAGTCCGTCAAACAGCGGGTCATTGGCTATCTCAAACATCTGCATATCAAGATAATATTTGTAATCTGTATACGGTATCTGGTCGAGAGAGAGCATCGGGGGTTGACTGAAATTTCCCAGAATCACCGATATATTGTTCAGAAGTTGCGGGGCGATATCCCGGTAACTGCCGATATGTTGAGCCGTCTGCCGGATATATGCTTTTGATTCCGCTTCAGTAAACTGCTGCCGGTTGTAAACCTCATACAAAATTCTGCCCCATCCGCCGGAAACATTGCATCCGGTTGAAATGTAATCGGCATAACTCACACTCGGCGGACCGATGACCCATGAGCGGATCTCTTTATTCCCGGGATTGGCAAAATTTTTCAATGCCCAGGTATACGGAGAAACCGCCGGAGCATCCCAATACTCCACTTCGTCCATGCTCATCCCGTCAAACATCGGAGATTTGAAATCCTTAAACTCATTCATTCTCCGGAGCAAATCATCCCGGTCATTGGGTTTTGCCGGATTCAATACTCCGAAATTGGCAATATGCAACAAGCCGAAACGGGCAGATTCCGCTCGTTCCGCAGGCGTCATTCCGCTGACATTGATCGTGGTGAATGCAGGCAGCATATATTTTTTTGCAAATTCCCAGTCATACGCATCGTTTCCCGGCACCCGGCAGCTGCCGAGCGGAAACATATGGATATCCGGAATGCTGCGGACGGTGATTTGCACTTCACTGCCGCAATTTTTCAAAGTATACTCTCCGGCGGCGACTTTCCGTACCGTACTGTGATGGGGGTAATCTTTTTCCAGAACGGTTTTCCCATTCAGCGTCAAAAGCGGGGAGTCATTGCCGGAAGCGGCAATATAGAGCCATCCGTTGCGGGGATTGCCGATTTTTACAGATTTGCCGGCGGCGACTTTCCCGGAAAAGAGTTCTGAAACCAGATTGTTGAGTTTTTTTCCTGATTTCATTTCCGGCAGAGAAATGAAACGCATTTTATATTGCTGTGAAAAAACCTCTTTGCCGCTTGTTTTATCCTTTATGCCAAGTTTCAATACGCCTTGACCGGGCGCGGAAACAAGTTTTTTCAAATCAACGACCATTTTTTTCGTGGAAAAAGGAACCGTTATGCTTTTGCCGTTCAAAGAGAAAACACATTGCAGGGATGACGTATTTTTGGCGTTGCCCGGCATTTCCCCTGTCCACACAAATTCAGCCCGGCTTTTTTTCAGGTCGAAATGCTCCAGCAAAAAGAGCGGAACCAGAGCCTGATGGATATTTTCGATTTGCCGCTTTGATTTTTTCGCGGCTTTTTCCGACAGCGGAACCAGTTTCAATTCTGTAATATCCAGCACCGCGTCCGGAGCATCCACCTGAATAGAAACGGTGTAATGCGGCTTGTCGACCGGGACAGTTGTTTCCCCCTCGACATAGAGCCATTCGCTTTGATTTTCCGGCAGGTTCATCAGGCCTTTCCCATCGCCGGGATGAACTGTAACGCCGGAATTTTTACCGGTCAGATTTTTAGTCCGCACTTTGGCGGAAATCCGGTATGTTTCACCTTTTACCAGCACCAGATTGTTCTGCTGGACATAAGCATACGCTCTTTTTCCCTCTATCCGCAGAAAACTTTTATTGTCCGGTCCGCCGGAAGCAAAACCTCTGATTTGACTCGGGGTATGGGTACGGAACATCCAAAACTGGGGAAAACTTTTCCCGTCCGTCTTGAATTCTCCGTTCATCACCAGATTTTTTTCCGCCGCAGTCAGAGATGCCATAAACAACAGCAAATAAAAGATAACAGATTTTTTCATAAAACTTTCTCCTTTTCCGGTTGTATTTTTCAATAATAAATCAATCTGTCGGCGGCGGCTGATACATCTCTTTGCCGCCAAAGCGTTTCCACTCTTTTGCGACCACCAGCAATGCCAGCATCGCCAATCCGGTCACACAAAAATCCCAGACAAACATCACCCGGTAACCGGCTATATCTGTGACAACTCCTCCCAAATACGATCCGGTGAACATGGCAAATGAAACTATCATCCCCTGTGCGCTGCTGAATTGACCGTACTTGTCCCGCGGCAGCAGAGCGATACCCATCGGAGTTGCCGCCATATTCTGAATAGTGTACACTACTGTCATTGCGATACCGACGACCATGAATGTTGTTGCGGAATGAACGAAAAAATATCCGAAAACATTGGTTGCCATAACGATCAATCCACCGGTCAAAAATATGTATAGCGGATGAAAACGGCTCATTATTCTGCCCATCGGCAGCACCACAAGTGCCGATGCCAGCGCACCGTATCCGATGACTTTGCCGTATTCCGCGACACTCATGTGTATATCTTTGGTGGCAAACAACACATTAAACATTCCCCGGCAGATGGTCGATGCAGAATTCAATCCGACGGCAATAAAAAGAAATACAAATATTTTATGGCGGAAGCATTGGGAGAAAAACATTTTCAGATACGCCCCCGCTTTGACAATGGGTGATTCAGTTCGGTCTATTTTGTCATTCACCGGCGGATATTCACCCTCTTTCAGGAAAAAGAACTGCAATATATATACTGCCAAATAAATAAGTCCTATGATCAGAAATGCCGTTTTCATGTGCCTGACGGCAAAGTCCAATATAAAATAATTAAAAACAAATGTCAAGCCGGTTCCGCAAAAACTTGACCACGCCATATACCGTACAAGACACTCCTGCGGGATCACATCCGCGATCAGATAATATACCACCGTTCCCGGGAAAAGATAGGTTATCTGAAACAAGGTAAGCAATGATGCCAACACATAAAACTGCATATCTTCGTTTGCGATACCGTGGATGAGTTTTTGCAGAGCAGCGGCGATTTCCGGCGTCCAACTTATTGCAATAAGCAATCCCGCCATTACCGGAGCGGAAATTATCAGATACGGAGTCCGTCTGCCGAAACGCGAACGGGTCTTGTCGCTGCAGGTACTTATCAGCGGATTGAGAATAAAATTCGCCACATAAGGGATCGTGCCGACCAGCAGGGCAATTGTTTTTGCCGAAGCTCCGACCCTGTCAAGCAAAATAGGATTCAAACTCGGGATCAGATGATTGCAGAGCAATGCCAGACTCTGGGTGGCAAGCAGCATAAAGATGCCGGCTGTGATCAACTGCGGCAATGTATAGCGCAATGTGCCGACGCGGTACTCTTTTCCGGTAGTTGCAGACATGGTTTCTCCTTTTTGCAAAATTATTTAATATGAAAGCATAGCAAGCGGATTATCATGCAGGATATGCTGATTCAGATAAGTTTCATCGATCCCGTACGCAGCAAACTGCGGCACAATATCATCAAAAATATGCCGGTATCCGGCTCCGCCGCAATACTTCAGCATACACTTCAAGCATATATCATTGGTCATAAGCAGCTGATCGCCATATCCCGATTCGATGATCCCGGCGGCGATACTGACTCGTTCGCTGTCTTTTGCAAAACTGCCGCCCGCAAATCCGGCAATATCCGGAGTAAACTCTTTGCCGAAGTTATCCAGTTGGACATAAACCCCGTTTTCAAGCAATTCCCGGATATAATCTGTATCCGGGGCAACATCTGAATGGCAAATCACCACTCTGTCAGGAGCAACCCCAAGTGATGTGAGCATCTGCACAACTTCCAGTCCGTTGCATGACCACGGATAAATATGCACCTGCATTGCCAAACCGCTTTCCAGCTGTGCCGTCGCCGCCACCCGCAGAGCCTTGTACTCTGACGGCAAAATCACCATGCTTGTGCCGATTTCGCCGATGATTCCCGGACGGATGCCGTTGATACCGTACCGGATTTCCGCCAGCAGTTTTTCTATACACTTATCTTCGTCCGCATTTATGAACCATTCCGGATGAATATCGCCGGTATAATTTCCGCATCCCATAACAATATTCATGCCGGTATTTTCCGCCAGACGGAGCAGTTTTTCAGGATCGCGCCCTATTTCAGCGGTTGAACAATCCACCACGGTGTTGCATCCGGCATTGAGCAGTCCGGCGCATTCATCCGCCGCAGCGGAAAAATCATCTATCACCAGATTATCCCGCAGTGCATACGGATCGCACATCAGCATCGTATGGTCAGCCGCAGTCAGCGGACGCTCCGGAGCCGATGCGTGCGCTTGGTGGCGCAAATCAATGAAAAGGTGTTCATGCGACAACACCTTTGTACATTTTACGGCGGAAATTTCTCCGGCAACGGTCATGATTTTTTTCATTCTGAAAATCCGACTCCAACATAATAAGCCATAGCGTTCTGGGTGGTATCAACTCTGCCGAACTGGCAGACCACCGGTACAGAAGCACTTATCCGCAGGGCATATTGGGTCAGAGGCGGGATGACGGCTCCGCCCAGATGCTCCGGATTGTCAAGACGCAGGGTGGTGATCCTTTCTGCCGGAGCAGTAACACTTATTCCTTTCAACGGAGCGCGGTCGCTGAAATAAACATCTATAACGACTTGCGCATCGTTTGCAGAGGTGTTGAAAAGCATCAGAGCCTCATGTGCTTCCATCGGACCGTTATCTACTTTTTCCGGCAAATATCCGTCCGCAAAATACCAGACTTTTTTTCCGCCTTCCATGATCATATTCCTTTCATAACAAGTTCCCGGATAAACGGAGTAATGCTTTCCGGACCGTTTTCTGTAATCACAAAGCCTTCTTCTATACGGTTTGAGCCTGCCGGATGTCCCCAGATGCTGATGTCGCTGTTGACGCACATACCGGATTCAAACTTATATTCAGTTTCGCTGTCCGGATAGGGAGATTCCGCCTCAGCCAGACCGATTCCGTGCATGGGGGGATAGAGGTCGTATTCGGTCATATTATGTTTGGCAAAAACCTCTTTGACTTTTTTTACCATCTCACCGGCAACAACTCCCGCTTTGAGATAGTTCTGCTGAACATTTGCGGCTTCAAAAAGAACATTGAGAAAACGTTTCTGCTCATCTGTCGCCTTGCCGATCACAAACGGGTATTCAACGGTGGACACATATCCCTGATACTGTACCGCCATTGCCGCCATAAGCATTTCTCCGTTGCGCATGATTTTGTTTGTTGCTCTGCCGATAACAGTTTCGGTGCGTTTGCCGGAACCGAAAACCATGAAGTTTATGTCTTCGGCACCGGCCATTCTGGCGGCACCTTCAGCGGCACCGGCGGCAAGGGTTTCAGGATTGCCGTCTACGGCATATTCCAGAAGTTTTTTGTATCCTTCGCATGCCTGTCTGCCGGCTTCTTTAAGACAGGCGATCTCGTTGGCGGATTTGACCAGGCGCAGCCGGGCAAGAAGCGGCATGGCATCCACGATCTCCACCCCGGGGATCGCCGCTTTGACCCGATCCATGATCGGAGCAGGAATATCCCACACCCCGACCAGACCGAGCCGTCTGCCGCCTTTGAGCGCGTCATTGAGAATATCTTTGAGTGAAGAGAATGATGCCAGCGGATAATCAATATCTTCCGGCACAGAAACGCAGGCAAACTCTTTCACATTGCGGTAATCGCTCCAGACAGACATTTCGCGGGCATAATTTTCCCCTTCCGGAGCACCGGCAAGAGTCGGGGTGCCATCTTTCGGGATAACGCAGATACCGCGTTCAAAAATCGGCCAGAAATTGCATACATAGCGGAGATTTTCTTTGCGGTACTCGTCTCCATATACCGCAAGAGCATCAAAACCTTCCTTAGCCATTTCGCTCTGAATACGGATCAAACGCTCCTGAAATTCGCTTTTGGGAATACAAATCATCATCTTTCTCCTTTTATTAAAAAAACGGTCCCATGAGGCAATTTTTCTGAAAACAAACATAATATATTCCCCAATCACACTTGAATCTCCGCATTTCATGCTTTATATTACGCAAAAAGAGCATTTTTGCCGCAACTGGAGGAACTTTTATGGATCACAGAGAAATAATGAACCGGGCATTCTCTAAATTAGGTCACGAAAAACAACTTATTGAGTACCATGAATGTATATACAAGATGCTGGGTGTCATCATCGACTTCATAAATGCCGACGGAGTATCGCTGAAGCTGTCAAAAGGAAGAAACTTCAATCCGGTGTGCAAGGCTTTGCGCAATACTGAATATGGTTCAAGTATGTGCAAAAACAGCGATTGCAGTCATGCCAGACGCGCCATTTTGAGCGGCAGAGAGCAAATTTACACTTGTCATGCCGGTTTTACAGAAGTTGTAGTCCCGCTTTTCAGCAACAACGGTACTGCGCTCGGATGTATGACTGCCGGACAATTTCATCTTGCCGGAACCGCGGCACCTTCAGAAGCGGTTTTTGCAGAACTTTCCGCACGTACCGGACTGAATCCAGTGCAGTTGAAAAAAGACAGCACCTCGGCTATCATCCTCACTCAGGAACAGGTGGCAGGTGTCATAGATTATCTGAAATTGATAGGTCAGCAGATCGCCGGAACATTCAGCAACCTGTTGTTTATGGAGTCGGTCAATGTGCCGGATAAAATTTCCGCCATACAGTCATATATCCACAAAAATTATATGCATAAACTGGATGTAAAACACATTGCCCGGAAATTTTATTTCTCCCCGAATTACTTTTCAAGAGTGTTCCGCAAAGCAACCGGTACCGGATTCAACACTTATCTCAACTGCTATCGGGTTGAGAAAGCCGGTGAGATGCTGCTGGAAACTGATTTATCCGTTTCGGAAATAGCTTTTCTTACCGGTTTCGGAAGCATCAGCCAATTCAACCGGGTATTCCGCTCGGTTACAAATAAAACTCCCAAAGAGTGGCGGCAAGACAAATAACCGGATATAAAATACTCCCGGATTTGTTTATTGCTGCGGCGGCAAGGAAAACGCCGCGGCAGTCTTCCCCTCCGGGTTCGCCCGTCTGCGCCGCCGCTGTCCGCGTACGGCTTGTCGGGGCGAAAAAAATCCGGCTCATCGAACCGGATTTTTTGAAGACTGGTGGAGGTAAAACCAATTTGAGTTATGACATCTCTACGCTCAAACTGGCAAAACATTTTCAATTTTGATGCCTTTTTGATTTCAAAGAAATGTTCTCCAAAATTCTCCGTCAAGCAGAAAAACTTGGTCGGTTGTTAGTCATATTGCAATCCGTTCTGTTCAAATTCAGCATACTTGAATATGACAGATGACTTTTACCGCTTGATGATTTTGCAATGCTCCGGGAATGAATCTGTGTAGTATTCGGTTTTGGAAGAAATCGTAACACTTTTTAATTTATCACACCATTCAAACGCCCGGGGGCCAATGCGTAGTATGCTGTCCGGGATCGTCACATCTCTTAAGTTGCGCCCCCCGGAAAATGCCTTATCTCCGATCTGGATCACACTGTTTGGAATTGATACACTGCTTAAATTGAAACATCCGTCAAATGCGCGGTATCCAATGCGCGTCACGCTTTTGGGAATCGTTACGCTGTTTAAGTTTCTGCACCAATAAAACGCCATATCTCCAATCTGCGTTACATTGTCCGGTATTGTATAATGTCCTTTATAGTCCGGCGGAAAAAAGAGTAAAATTCCTTTTTTGGTATCGATCAATGCTCCGGCATCATCAGTTATAAGTGTCGGATGGTCAGAAGAAACCTTTACCGATTTTAATCCGATAAATGCCCCCTCTTCAATGTCCGTTACAGTGTTCGGAATCATCAAATTATTTAATTTACAACAATCGGCAAACGCCTTTTCGGCAATGTGGGTTACACGCGGAGGAATCGTTATACTGCTTAAGTTGATACAATCACTGAATGCCATGCTGCCAATATGAGTTACACCATTTGAAATAATTACATTGTTTAAATTTTTACAATGGTTAAATGTGCCATGATTAATGTGTTTTATGCTTGAGGGAATCGTTATACTGCGTAAACTTTCACATATTGAAAATGCCCCATCCCCAATATACTCAACGCTGTCAGGAATTGTTAAATTGCTTAATTTACGGCAATTTCTAAACGCATAAAAGCCAATGCGCGTTACACTTTTGGGAATAGTTACGCTGCTTAAGTTTTGACAGTTTTGGAATGCCTTATCTCCAATCTGCGTTACATTATCCGGTATCGTGTAGTGTCCTTTATAGTCCGGAGAAAAAAAGAGCAGAACCCCTTTTTTAGTATCGATCAATGCTCCGGCATCATCAGTTATAAGTGTCGGATGGTCAGGAGAAACCCTTACTGATTTGATTTCGGCAAAAGCTCCTTGGGCAATATGTGTTACACTGTTTGGGATCGTTATGCCGGTTAACTTGTAACAAAACTCAAGCGCATATTCTCCAATGGAATTTACACAAGAGGGGATAATTACTTTTTCAACATCGCGTGGACATTTAAGCAAGGTTTTGTTGTCGCTGCTGAATTTTATTCCCAAAGCTTTGGCGACACCCAATTCCTTTTGCCACTCTGATGCAAAGATCGGTATATGCAGTAAAAAAAGTGTCAGAATGATTGCTTTTATTCCAACTTTTTTCATAAAAAATTTCTTATCCCTACGTTATAAAGGATAATATATCATCTCCCGCAGGCGTTTACAACTGTGGGAAGCGGGAATTATCAGTAAGTAACAGGCAGATGTCCCATTTTTTCTGCGAGTTCCGGCAGCAGTTCAAAAAGGAGATCAAGATGTTTCCTTGTAACTTTGAAAAGCGGCAACTTATACCCATCGTGCGTTACTGCAAATACACCGATGAATTGCCCCTTATTTCCGTGAAAGAGTGTATTACAGCACAAGTGATCCACTTTGTCAAAAGAAAGTGCTTTCATTTTTTCTGCTTTTTCCGGGCTGAAATTTTTACAGCAAAAAAACTTTTTCTCCTGAAAATCAAATACGGTCATCCGCGGAGTGTACAGCGAATATACCACAAACCCGATGATGATTACTGTGATCCAGCATAAAGGGATGAAAACAGATGTTGCAACCGCCAGAAACATCAACACTCCCCATACAATATAAGTGAACTTTGAAACATCCTGCCGGATGATCCCATAACGGGAGTTTTGATATTCCATTTTTTGCCGCAGTTCAATATTGTTCAGAGCAACGGCAGGCTGTTCAATATCAAGTGCGGCATAAAATCGTTCTGCCGGAATAGTGTTTATATAATTTTTCAAAGTCTGAGGAATGTTTACTTTCTTTGGGAAAACAGCACGGAAAAATAGAATCGCAAATCCCAGTGACAGCAGATAAAGGAACGCACTTTTCGCCCAGCGGAGCAATCCCCAATAGCCACGATACCAGAACATAATGGCACACTCCTGCGGAGCGTCCGGATCAACGATCACCTGCCGTTTGGTTCCAACTTTCAAGTCAGGGAAACTATTGCTGTCATAAACGATCCTTGTGCCGTGATAGAGTTTACCTTTGTAGGTATATTTGTATTCCACATCAGCGACTATTTTGGTCCTTTTGCCGTCAGAGATCTGTTTTGTGGAGTTTTTCAGAATGATCCCATCAACTTTGTCCCAGTTTTTTATATGCGCATCCCACTCCAGCTGCTCCGTCATTTCCCAACCGCCAAGACCGAGCAGGAAGAGAGCGGCAGCAGCCCAGATGATTTTGACTGCATTGGAAGAACGCAAGACATTATTTGCCCATAATTCCACATCCGGAATCGTTCGCTGTTTTTCCGGGAAAGTAACGCGTTTTTCCAATTCATTTTTGATGTTGAGAGCTGTTTGCGGAGAAAAAAGATTGATGTTCCAGGATTTTGTTTTGCCTGAATGCAGATAAAAATGGATCGCCGCTGGAACTTCCTGTTTTTTGTATTTCTGATAAAAGTATTTCAGGCGATTTACTTCCGCATAATCGATCCTGACCGGGAAAAAGGTACAATAGTAAATCGTGGCATAAGTTTCTTCAAACCGTACCCGCCAGAAAAAGAACAGGAAAGAAAGAATACCCAATGTAACTGGAGCACAAAACGCATATCCGGCTCCATGCCGGAACAATTCAGCAATGCCGGAAAAACCCGGTTTAAAGGCAGCGATGACAAATGCAAAAACTCCGAATAGTACAAACATTCCACAGAGAAGCGTTGGCGGTCCCCATTGGGAGAAAAATGTCTTCTTGGCTTTTCTCGGATCAGTCATGGATTTTCCTTCTTTCGTTATTCATCATCCTTTGCGTAACATACCATCTCCCGCAGGCGTTTACAACTGCGGATTACAAATTTTCGATAATTTCCTGTAAGTGTCGGGGATTGCGGTATTTTCAGTTTGTAGCAAACTATTTGAGATTTTTTCAAAGTTCAAGTATGGTCATTTTAAGTGTATTCAACTCGAAACCCCGACTATTGTTTTTGAGAATTTTACGCTCAAAAGTATGATTTTTGAGAATTTTTCCACAGTTTTTTATAAAGGTCTTTGCAAAGGTCGGATGGGAAATTCTCTGTTTTTTATGGCACGAAACGGAGAATTTGGCTCTATTGCACCGTGTGTTTCTGTAACTCTCTAATCTCTAAAATCTTACATAAAAAGCAATACATAAAGGTCGCCGACCTTTAAAACAAAGAGAATTTCCAGAGATTTCTATTCAAACACACGCTTTTGAGAGGTTATGTCGTTCTCTATTAAGAGAACAGTAGCGGGATGAGTTTGCTGTAAACCATTGCGGTACAGCCATAAATCACTATAAAAACAAAGAGTTCAATCATACTTGACTGAACTCTTGAGAATTTGTAAATGGTGGGCGGTACGTGACTCGAACACGTGACCTCTGCCGTGTGAAAGCAGCGCTCTAACCAACTGAGCTAACCGCCCTGAATAACAGGTACTCTCTTAATATACTCCGCCTTTCGCAAAATGCAAGTGCCGCGGTGCGATTTGTCCGTAAATTATTTCAGCAATCCCGTTGCATTGAGCAATACTACAAGCAGACAGGGAATGACTATCACGCACATACACAGCTGAAATATGAATTCACGGCGCCACGGCGTACCGCTTTTTATCTGGGCGGAAAATTTTTCCAATCCCACCACCGCAACCACCAGCACCGTCGTGAAAATCGCGCCAATTGGCATCAATACACTGTTACTGATGAAATCCAGCGTGTCAAGAATGTCGAAATTCTGATATTTGCTGATGAAAAACAGCGGTTTCACTTTGCTGAATACACTGTAGCCCAGCACAGTGATCATTCCGATGCAAAATACTTCCGTCAATACACAGAATATCGCTTTTTTGCGGGAAATATTCATTTCCTGTGATATTGTATGCACGTTGGTTTCCATCAGCGATACCGCCGACGTCGCCGCCGCGAACAACACCAGCACAAAAAACAGCACCCCGAAAAATCCTCCGCCGGGGAAGTTGGCGAAAACCTGCGGCATGGTGATGAATATCAAGCCGACTCCGGCACTTTCAGCAGCCTTTTCCCCGCCGAATGCCACCACCGCCGGAATTATCATCAATCCCGCCAGAAACGATACCGCCGTGTCAAACAGTTCCACATGATTGACGCTGGCGACCAGATCGTCCTGCGTACGCATGTATGTGCCGTAGGTGATCATTATTCCCATAGCTATCGACAGCGAAAAAAACAGCTGCCCCATCGCCGCCACCACCGTCATGTAACTGAATTTGCTTACATCAGGCATCAGATAATATTTGAATCCCGCCTGCGCGTTGGGCAGAAACATGCAGTAGACACAGATGCCGATGATCAGCAATATCAATAGCGGCATAAGTATTTTGTTGAATCTTTCGATGCCTTTTTCCACGCCGCAAGCCACCACCAGTGCGGTTATGAGCATGAATATCAGAAAAAACAGTATCGAATTTACCGGGTCGGCAACAAATTCAGAAAAATACGCCGCAGATGCACTCATGCTTTTTCCGGCATATTCAGCAATGGCATCTTTGTGAAATTCCGCTACCGGATTACTTGCCATTGTTACGACATATTTGGTCACCCAGCCGCCGATAACGCAGTAATACGGCAGAATTATCATCGGCACCAGGGCATTTACCCAGCCGCCGAAACGTATGAAGCCGAGGAAAGATTTTTTCCCGGCACACAAATCGCGGAACGCACCGATCGGACCTTTACCGGTCATTCTGCCGATGGCGTTTTCTGAAATCAACAGCGCGTAGCCGAATGTCAGCACCAGCACCACATAGGTCAGCAGAAATATGCCGCCGCCGTATTTCGCACTCAAATACGGGAAACGCCAGATATTACCCAGACCGACCGCACTGCCGGCTGCGGCAAGTACAAACCCCAGCTGACTGGAAAATCCTTCATGCTTTTTCATCTTTTTTCACCTCCATTGCGCCGGTTTTTCCCATCAGACGCATGATGCCTTCCAGCAGTGTCGCCGGATGCGGCGGACACCCCGGAACATAAAGGTCGGGCCGAAACACATTGTCCACGCCGTCACAGCATTCCGGAGAACCGGCGAATATCCCGCCTGAAACGGCACATGCTCCGCAGGCAATGACCCAGACCGGGCGCGGTGCGGCATCGTAAGTTTTTTTCAGTGCCAGCAGCATATTTTTACTGACCGGACCGGTCACTAAAATACAGTCGGCGTGGCGGGGGGAAGCAACCACCTGGATACCGAATCTGCCCATATCCCACGCCAGTGTGTTCAACACGTTGAAGTCAAGTTCGCAAGCGGCGCATCCACCGGCGGACACCTGACGGATTTTCAGCGATTTGCCGCAGAAATCCGCCAGACTCCGGTCATGCGGGGCAGGGGGTGTGTACGGCGTACCGTCAGCAATCAGCTCTTCACGTTTCATCACTGCCATGCGATATTCGGCAGAAAACTTCACCCCTTCACAAACATCGGCGCATTTGCCGCAGAAAATACATTTGCCGGTGTCGATACTCAAAACTTTATCCGCACTGCTTTGGATTGCCCCGGTGGGGCAGACGGCAACCGCTTTTGCCGGGGCGTTTACTTTTGCCGGGTCGATTTCCGGCCGTCCGGCGAAGCGGTCAGGAAGAACCGGCGGCGCAGAAACCGGAAATTTGCCGGTGCGGTACCCCTGAAACAGCCGGGATTTCAATGCTTTCCACATAATTCATAAATCTCCTGTCAAAGGTCGTGTCCGCAATAGGACAGATTGAAACTTTTGTTGCATATCGGGAAGTGCGAAATCTGTTCGCCGCGCAATGCCATTGCCAGCCCTTCCCAGTTGTGAAACGACGGGTCGACGATTTTGCATATCCGGAATTTACCGCCGCTCCCGGTTATTGCGACGTGGCACAGCTCTCCGCGCCATGCTTCGGTGACAGAGAGCGCAATATGTTCCGGCTTCAGCTCCGCTTCCTGTCTGACCGCGGCCTGGCAGACGGCATCGGATAACGTCGCGAACAGGTATTCATGGGCGTGTTTCAGTTCGGCATAGCGCACCTTGGCTCTGGCAAGCACATCTCCGGAAACCGTGTCTGCCGGCCGCTGTGCGGGCGTGATTCCTCTGACAGGGAAATCCTTTGCAGCATCGCATTTCAGGCCGCTCGCCCGTGCCGCGACCCCGACCATGCCCAGAGCAGCGGCAGTTTTTTTACTGACGGTACCGGTGTTTTCAAAACGGTCAAGCACGGTCGGAGAGTCAAACATCAAATCGAGGGCATTCCACAATTCCGGTGCAACGCGGGTGAGCCACGCTGAAATCTTTTCCGCCCGCGCTTTTTCCAGCGGAAAACGCACCCCGCCGGGAACGATGAAATTCCTGCCGAAGCGGTTGCCGCAGAGTTCAGCACTCATATTGAGGTATTCCCCCCTGATCCTGCCGCAGAAACTTGCTGTCGGCAGAAACGCCACATCTCCGGCAAGTGCGCCGAGGTCGCCGATGTGATTGGCGCATCTTTCGAGTTCCAAGGCGATCTGCCGGACTTTTTCCGCTTCCGGAGCGACCGGAACCGCTCCGAGAGCTTCAATGATCCGGGAGTAGTTCAAGGCGGCGGCAATACTTGTATCGCCGGCGGCAGTTTCGATAAGGTGTGCGGTGCGGGCATCGGGGGCACCGGTAAGCATTTTTTCCAGACCGCGATGCTGATAGCCGAGAGATATTTCCAGAGAATAGACATCTTCGCCCATACATTCAAAGCGGAAGTGTCCCGGCTCAATGACCCCGGCGTGGACCGGTCCGACCGCGACTTCATGCACAGCTTCACCTTTCATGGTGAAGTAATCGGTCACTCCCGGGTCATTGTGAGTGAAGCGCAGCGGTTTGAGCCACGGGTGGTTTTCCGGAAAAATCCCGTGAGTTTCAAAAATTTCCCTTTCAAAGCGGTTGAATGCCGGATGTTCTGCGGTGAAACTGGCAAATTTTTTAGTGACCCGGCAGCGGGAAACCAGAAATCCGCCGGCAGCAGCATCGCCGAGTACGATGACCAGTTTGCAGCTGCCGTCATTTTCCGGCAGGGCAAAAAATGATTCGAGGCGGCACGAAGACATTTTTTCCAGCACCGCCGTATGAAATCCCGGGAAATCCAGTTCCGGGACACTTTCCCACGGCGCAGATGTGCCATTGGTCATAAACAGAAAACGGTTGTCCATAGTGAAATCTCCCTGTCAGTATAAAAGCCGGAGCGCACTGAGCATCCCGCAGAGCGTTATCAGTGCCATTACCGTCATGGGTACAGCGGCAAGTTTTTCCGCATTGCGATCGATTCCGGGGAAATCAGCTTCTGCGGCGTTTCCGGTACACATTTTTATTACTATATCTGCCATCGCGCAGAATATGACAAAAAGAAGCAGCAGTATGATTCCGCCCCAAAACACTCCGGCGGTTTTTACCAGTGCCATTTCTGTGAAAAACAGCGGCGAGGGCGGCGTACCGCAAATCAGCAGCATTCCCGCCATCCACAACGCTCCGTTGCGCGGCAGACGGCTGAATGCGCCGCGGACGGCATCTATTTTGCGCGTGCCGTAAGCCAGAAGCAGATTTCCGGCAGTCAGAAAGAGTGCCATTTTGGTCAGCGAGTGAAATGTGATATGGGTCAGCATGACTTCAAAACAGCCGAATCCCGCCATCAATGCGATCAATCCCATGTGTTCCACGCTGGAGTACGCCAGCATCCGCTTGAAGTCTTTCTGCCGGATGATGAAAAACGCCGCCATCAGCAGTGAAACAATGCCGAAAAAGATGAAAAATCCGTTGCAGAATCCCTGCAATCCCGCCGGAGCGGTATCGCGCAGACGGAGCAATCCCAGCAGTGCACAGTTGAGCAGACTGCCGGAAAGCAGTGCCGATACCGGTGCCGGAGCTTCGCTGTGGGCATCGGGCAGCCAGGTGTGAAACGGTGCCAGACCGGTTTTCAATCCGTAACCGGCAAAGCAGAAAACAAATGCCACTTTGAACCATTCAGGACGGATGACCTGCATCCCCTTGAATGCCAGAGAGGCATCAGCAGGCAGTGATGCACTCAAAAGCATCGTGCCGAAAAGTGCCAGACCGATGCCCAGCGAGCAGAGCAGCAGATATTTCCACATCGCCTCCAGAGAGGTTTTGGAACGGTGAAAATTTATCAACGGCGCACTGGTCAAAGTGGTAGCTTCCACCGCCACCCAGAGCATCCCGAAATCCTGTGCCAGCGCGGTAAGCGTCATCGTGGCAAGAAATGTCAGCAGCAGTGCCGTGAAAAGCACTTCGCTCATGCCGTGTTTTCCGCCCCGCAGTTCAGCCGCTTTGCGGTCAGCAGGCAGCCAGAAACACAAATGCAGAGAGGTGCAGAAAAAAAGTATGCTGGTGACTGCCAGTATCAATGAAGCATATTTGCACTGGTCAAATCCCAGTGTTATACCGCCGCAGGAAAGCACTTTGCCGGGAATATCACAGAAAGAACTTATGGTCAATCCCGCATGACACACCGCCGCAGTCAGCAATATGCTCCGCATGAATCTGCCGCGCAGCAGCCACACCACTATTGCCGCAAACAGCGGCACGATAAGCAATCCGGCAACGATCATTTTTTTACCTCCGTTTCCGGCAAGTCATCAAGAGTTTGCAATTTATCTGCATCGATATGGGAAAATTCCCGGTTGATCTGGCACACCGCTATTCCCATGACAAAGACCAGCACAAATACGTCGAGCAGTATGCCCAGTTCCACCAGGAAACTGTGGTGCTGCATCAGACCGATGCCGAAAAGCGTTATGCCGTTTTCAAAAACGAGGAATCCTATTACCTGCGTCAAAGCTTTTTTGCGTGCCGCCACAATAAACAATCCGGTCAGCAGTGTCGTGAATGCCGTTGCCACGATCAACATCCCGTAAGGAGTCGGCAATTCAAGTTTTGATGCCAGAAAAAATCCTGCTCCGCAGAAAATGAATACCAGTACCGCAGAGACGGAATACCCGGCGATCGGTTCAAGTTCGCGCTTGACCGCTGCGCGTTTCATCGCCCGCAGCAGCAGAAGCGGCAGGATTATTCCTTTGACGGTCAGATTTACCGCCGCCAACTGCCAGTGGGAAAATCCCGGATTCAGCAGCAGCGGCAGTATGCCCAGCAGAATGCCCTGCAATGCCACGATGCGTATCAGGTGAAGCATCCGGCTTGATGTCGCCAGCAGCAGACAGCTCAACAAAAACAGCGCAGGGATAAATTCAGAACAGTTGCTCATTTCACACCTCTGCCGATAAATATGTGCAGTACGACCGCCAGTGCCGCAAGTATTGTCGCTCCGGTGAGAAGCTGCGGCAGTTTGAGAAAACGGCTCCGTGCCATTATTGATTCAGTGATGCCGACCAATACTGCGGTCAGTGCCACGCCGCCGAAATATATGAATACTCCGCCATCGCTGAAAAAATAATCTTCCGGCACCACCATTGCGACCAGAAACGAGGCAAATATCCACAATTTCAGTGCCGCACCGTAGAATACCGCCGCCAGATCGGGTCCGGCATAATCCAGCACCATTGCTTCGTGGATCATGGTCAGTTCCAGATGGGTTTCCGGGTCATCAAACGGAACACGGCAGTTTTCGCAGAGCAGGATGATGAAAAATGCCGCTGCGGCAAGACATATACCGGCGGTACCCGTCCAGGTGTCAAAATATGCACCCGCTCCATGGAGCATTCCGGAAAGTTCCAGCGAACAGCTCTGCATCGCCAGCATCCCCAGCAGTACAAAAACCGTTCCTTCGGCGAGGGCGGAAAACTGCACTTCACGGCTCGCTCCCATGCCTTCAAAACTTGAACCGGTATCCAGTGCCGCCAGCACCGTCATAAAACGTGCCGTTGCCAGCAAATAGAAAAACACCACCGCATCTCCGGCAAATCCCGCCGGAGATATCGTCAATCCCAGCGGCAGAAAGAGCATCGCCGTCATGAGAAAAGCGATATTCGCCAGCGGAGAAACTGCCAGAATCCAGTTGGCACTTTCTGAATGCACCCTCTCTTTTTTCAGCAGTTTGAATATGTCAAAATAGAGCTGCAGCACTCTGATACCGTGACGTCCGGCAAAAAAGGCTTTCACTTTGTTGATTATGCCGATAAGCAGCGGCGAAAAAAGCAGAGCCGCCAGATAGCATATACCAAAACGGATAAGTTCACAATTTTCCATGATTTCACCCCTTTATCATCGCGTACATCACCATTCCGCCGACAGCAAGCAGTATCAGCAGTATGTAAAAGTGCAGACTGCCGGATTGCAGATAATGTATTTTATCGGCACTTTTTATCAGCAGTGCAGTCAGCGGCTGCCAGAAGTTCTGCACTCCGCGGTCGCTGACATTTTCCTGCAGAGAGGCTTTTTCCGGGAAGATGTTTTCCGGTTTGACCAGCTGTTTTTTCACTTTCAGCACCGGGTTGAATAGATCGCTCAACGGCTGGGTGAAAGCGGTACCGGTGTATTCCATACGCGCGTCGGGGCGGGCATAGCCGCAATCCCAGGTGCAGCTGCGGCGCACCCCCCGGATGCTGCAGAACTGCTGGACAAAGAGCAGTACCATCAGCAGCATGGTGACGCCGAGCGAAATGCCGGAAATTTTGAACATCACTGCGGTCAGGGCACTTTCCGGGAACATGGCGTCGATGATAAACGGTATCGCCCCCACCATTGCCAGAGAAAGCACAAACAGCGCAAACTGGGTGACGGTCATCATAAAGGTCACTTCCTTTGCTGAAGCTGCCGCCTGTGAACGCGGTTCGCCGAGAAAAACTGCTCCGACCGCTTTGGCAAATGCCGCCGCCGCGATCCCGCCGGTCAGAGCAATGACCGCCAGAACGGCGATGGATGCCGCAGAAACGGCAGTGTCGCCGTTGACTGCTCCGTAAAACGCCGCAAAGTAAATGAGAAATTCACCGGCAAAGCCGTTGAATGGCGGCAGACCGCAGATGCCGGCGGCATTGAGTGTGAATGCCGTACCGGTCGCCGGCGCACGGTGAAGCAGACCGCCGAGTTTATCCATATCCAGAGTGCCGGTGCTTTTCAGCACAGCTCCGGCTCCGAGGAAAAGGCCGCCTTTGAGCAATGCGTGGTTCACCAGATGGATGAAAGCTCCGGCGATACCGGCAACGGTCATTGCCGGCAGAGTGTAAACCGCTCCCAGCAGTGCCAGCCCAGACGCAATGGAAACAAGCCCCATGTTTTCAATACTGGAGTACGCCAGAAGCCGTTTCAGATTGTTCTGCGGCAGGGCGAATATGATACCGCCGAGTGCGCCGCACACTCCGAGAGCGAGCAGTACCCAGCCGCAAACACCAGTCAATGACATAAACATCAGTTCCGGCAGGACAAATTTAAAAAGCCCCAGAAATCCCAATCCTATCATCGCCCCCGACATCAGTGCCGATACCGGTGCCGGTGCCGCCGGATGCGCTTCGGGCAGCCAGATGTGCAGCAGCGGAAAACCGATTTTCAAGCCGAATCCCAGCAGGGCAAGTGCAAATATCCATCCCGGTGTATGCGGGAAGAAAAAGAGCAGTATCAGCATTGCCGCTCCGGCATGGCAGGCGATCATGTATATCCACGCCGCTTTGCCGGAATTTTCATTGTGCCGGTCAAAGAGCACCAGCGCAAAACTTGCCGCCCCCATGATCTCCCAGGCGATCAGAAACTGGATCGCTGAAGTCGAAGCGGTCACGGCGTACATTGCCGCCGCAGTCAGGTTGAAAAAACACCAGTAACTGCCGCTGCGTTCCTCCCCGTGGCCCTTGAGATAGCCGACGGAGTGGACTGCCGCTGTCAGGGCAAGGATCATTACCGGCAGGGCAAAGATGTCTCCGGCGGTCATGGTTCCGCATTTGTACCGCATGATCGTGCTGATGATCCCGCTGACCATTCCGGCGGTGAGAAAGAGGATTCCGGATGCGGTTGCCGCTTTCGGGAATTTTCCCGTCAGCCACGCTGCTGCCGCTC
>JAZNAR010000006.1:0-17978 GCA_045586645.1 Victivallaceae bacterium | reverse complement strand
AACATCGCTGTTGTTGGCAACGATGTCATCGGCTCCGAGCAATCCTGTGACACCGGTGGCGATAATGTCGCCCGCCTGACGACCACTGCCGTCAACGGTAATGGCGACATCTTCCACACTCAAATCGGTTTTGAATGCAACTTTTTTCCCGTTGAAAACCAGCGCGTTTTCTCCTGTAAAACTGTTGATTGAGGAAATATAGATTTCTTCATCGTTGTTGAAAATAAACGTTGCGTTATTCATGTGAAAACTGCCGGTGGCGGGAGTGTGGTTGCACAACAGCGCGTTGATAATATTTGTGCCTTTGAAAGTGATTTTGCCGTTATTCCGGATGGAGTCACCGGCAGTGAGAAACTGTACGTCAGTGAGGGTTATATTTGATCCCTCATTGGTGGCAATCGCACCGCCTCTGCCGTCGCTATTGGCAGTACCGACATTATTGCGGAAAGTCAATCCGGAAAAGCTTACTGTCGAATCCAGCACATAAAGAGCGCCGCCGTAACCGGCGTGGTTGTTTTCAAAATAAACATTTGTCAGAGTGACATTGTTGTTTTTGTTTATATATATGGCACCGCCGGATTTCTTGTTGTCGGTATCTGCCGTGTTGCCGGAAAAGACCGTATCGGATATTGCAACATCACAGTTTTTATTGATATAAATCGCCCCGCCGTTGCCGTTGCAAATTACGTTGTCAGTGAATTTTTCTCCGGCAATGGTGTGTTTTCCGCCGGTAATTTCAACGTGTCCCTGATAGCCGGAAATAAATTTGTCAAGCGTGAAATTGCCGCTGGCACTTGCCGCAAGGGTCATTGTGCCGCCGGCGTAAGAGAGCTTGCCTGCCGCATAAGAAACCACTCCCAGTGAATGCAAATCGGCGGCAACAGCTGTTTCGCCGAGTTTGACAGTCGTTCCCATGATGATATCGGCATTTTCATTGATTGCAGTGATGCCGCTGGCAAATTCTCCGGCAAGATTGCCCGTGACGGTGATGGATTTGACGTTGGAGAAATCCTGTGAGGAAAACGTGACTGTTGCACTGTTGGTGAAAACAAGATGATTGTCGCCGTTTTCATTGAAAGTCAGGTTCGAGTGGGTCACTGCCGCCGTGTTGCCGAAAATCATCGTGGCATCGTTTACATTGATTTGAGCCGAAAGCCGGTTTTTAAGCATCGCATTTACGATGTTTATGCCGGTGAAAGTGATTTTTCCGTTGTTGCGTATGGAATCACTCTCTGTCAACAGTTGCACCCCGTTGAGCGTAATATCGCAATACTCGTCGGTGGAAATCGCGCCGCCGGTGCCATCAGCAGTGGCTGTGTTGCCGTTGAAAGTCAACCCGGAAAAAGTCACAGTCGATGTGTCGGCATATATGGCACCGCCGTAATTGGCAGTGTTTCCCTCAAAATAGAGCTTTTTCAGTTCTGAACCGGTATTATTTGTAAGGTAAATCGCGCCGCCCTGGTTTGCGTAATTCCGGAAAAATGAGCCGTTTTCAATAGCCGCATCACCTGCGGCAAAAATCGCGCCGCCGGCATTGGCGGTATTGCCGGTAAAGGTAGAACCGGAAATACCAAAACAATTGTCATTTTCTGCTGCCGTATTAACAAAAATCGCCCCGCCGTCCTTACCGGCAGTGTTTCCCTCAAAATAGAGATTTTTCAACTCTGAACCGGTATTATTTGTAAGGTAAATCGCGCCGCCGGTGTTACCGGAAAAATTCCGGTAAAATGCGTTGTTTTCAATAACCGCATCGCGTTCGGCAAAAATCGCCCCGCCGGCATTGGCGGTATTGCCGGTAAAGGTGGAATGGGAAATGTCAAAAGCATTGTCTTTCCCTGTCGCCGCATTAATAAAAATCGCCCCGCCGCTGCCTGTGGCATAGTTTCTGGAAAAGGTCGTGTGTGTGACAGTGTAATTCCCATTGGAACCAGCAGCGGTATAGATCGCGGCACCGGACTTGCCGGTATTTTCTGTAAAAGAGCTGTTGGTGACAGAGGCCGTTCCCGTGCCTGAGCGTGCCAACGTGCCCCATGCTCCGACGTTATTCTTGCTGAAAGAGGTTTCATCAATAAGCAATGTACCGGCATCCTGATAAACAATAGCCCGGTAGTTCTGATGGTTATTCCCGTTGAAAGCGGAGCCTTTGATAATGGTCGTTTCGTTGGTATTGATAATACCGTAATATCCGGTTCCTTGGCCGGTCAATGTATTGTTTTCGACAGTACTGTTTACAATCGCCACATTTTTCCCTTCAACCTGTTTGGTCAAGCCGGTGACGGTGGTGTTTTCCACAACATAGTTTGTTTCTTTGGTGATGAGCGTTGTTCCTTCAGCGTCGATTGCCGGAAATGTTCCTTCAGCGGCAGTGCCGGAAAATATATAGGTTTCACCGTTGATGGTTATATCCAGAGATGTTTTCCCGCTGCCGGAGTAAAAATACGCATTTTTGTATTCGTTGGCCATTGTTTACCTCGCTGTGTTGTTTTTTTTATTATAAGTACATATTACACAGCAATATTATATCAACAAAACCAGTTCCCGGCAACCGTTTTGACGGTGGAGTAATATTAAATTGCAATCAAAAAACATTGTTTTTCGCACATCGTCCCGCGCCGGAAAATTTCAGCAAAAAAATACGGGATGCAAACCGTAAACAGTTCGCATCCCGTATTGCAGGAAACTTATTCCCATTCAATGGTACCCGGGGGTTTCTGGGTGATGTCGTACACCACCCGGTTCACACCGTCAACCTCATTGATTATACGCTGGGACATCGTGAAAAGCAGTTCCCACGGCAGCTGCACCACTTCCGCAGTCACCGCGTCGACCGTATTGATGGAACGGATGGCGATAACGTAATCGTAGGTGCGCTGGTGATTTTTCATGCCGACACTGCGTACCGGAACAAATACTGCAAATGTCTGCCAGGTCTTGTGATACCAGCCGGATTTGAAAAGTTCTTCCGTGACAATAGCATCAGCTTCGCGCAGAATGTGCAGCGTTTTGCGGTCGATCGCTCCCACATGACGCACGCCGAGCGAGGGTCCGGGGAAAGGATGACGGTCGAGCAGTTCCGACGGCAGACCGAGCAGACGGCCGACCTGACGGACTTCATCTTTGAAAAGTCTTTCCAGCGGTTCGACCAGTTTGAATTTCATATTCTCCGGCAGACCGCCGACGTTGTGGTGGCTTTTTATCACACCTTTGGGGTCGCCGTCAAAGGGAATGCTCTCAATAATATCCGGATAGATTGTTCCCTGACCGAGGAAAGGCGCGTTGGTCTTTTCGGCAGCTTCGGCAAAAACCTCAATAAATTCTTTGCCGATGATCTTGCGCTTCTGCTCCGGGTCGGTGACTCCGGCAAGTTTGTCCAGAAAACGGTCGGATGCGTCAACATACACCAGACGCATATTGAAGTTGCGGGCAAAAATTTCCTGCACCATCTCCGGCTCGTTTTTGCGGAGCAGACCGTGGTTGACGAAAACACAGGTCAGCTGATCGCCTATCGCCCGGTGGATAAGTGCCGCTGCCACGCTGGAATCCACGCCGCCGGAAAGCCCCAGCACGACAGTCTCTTTGCCGACCTGGGCGCGGATGTCCGCGACGGCTTCTTCAATGAAGTTTTCCAGTTTCCAACTGCCTTTGCAATCGCAGGAATTCATGCAGAAATCGACGATGCGGTCGGCATCTTCCACTTTATCTGCAACCATTTGCGGCAGTTCCACCGCGGCGAATTTCGCCTGGATCGCGCTGTTTTTTGCTTCATCTCCGCCGGAAATCAGCACCAGACCGACGGGATTTTCCGCCATGACACGCTCGACAGGCACTCCGCCGGGGATGACCATGGTGTAGATGTTTCTATCCCGTACCGCGCGGGCGATTTTCTGCACGAAAGAACAACCGCAGTCGACGAGAACAACTGTTTCGGGGGTTTGTTTCATAACGCTCCCACATGCCTCCACAAAAAGTTATTTTTATCTGCGTATAAATTACTGCAAAAACTGTTTTTTTTCAAGCTGGATTTGCAAAAAATATCGAGCTTTTATGCTTTAAGTATTCCCAGACCGCCGGTCGGAATAGTTCCGGTATCCGCCGCCGCACCGTTTCCGGCAAAGCTCTGCACGCCGTCAAGAGTGAGTTCAGACGCTGACAGATTGCATATATATGCCGGGGTGCTGACTTTTGCCAGTGCCTTGTCAAGCGCATTGCTGTCATTGACGATAATGACACTTTCACTTTCAGAAACCGCCATGGCATAGGCAACCTGACCTGATGTATAGGAAATTTCCCACTTGCCGTGGTTGAGCGTCTGCCGGTGCGTCTGGTAGAAGTCAAGCCAGAATTTCAGCACACTTTCTGCTGTTTCAGGCAGATCCAGCAAATCCATTGAGAGCATCGGCACCCCCACCAGAGAGGCGATCAGATGACGGGAGATATTGACCATGGATTCCTGCGGATGCCAGTACATCGGGTCGGCATGGACCGGTACATTGTCCCCGATGCTTATTCTTATCTGACAGAGCCGGTTGAAATTGTCTATGAAGTCAAACGGCACGTCACCGGCACGGAACTGCGTACCGTACTGCAGCATCCCGGGCGTGGCGTAGGATTGGCGGAATTCAATAAGTGCATCCGGACGCGCTTCTCGGATGGAACCGGAAAGTCCGGCAATAAATTCTGTTGTCGCTCTGCCCAGCGGATAATCAACATTCGGGCGGATGTAATCCAGAAAATCGACTTTCAAGCCGTCAAGCTGATATTTCACCATCACATTCTGCAGCAGCTGATGTATCTTTGCGGCAGCTCCGGGATGAGAGGTGTCAAAAACATGGCAGCCCTCGTTGTATTCCGGGAAAACACAATCCTTTATCTGTTGAAAAAGTCCGCTTTTCACCCCGATGAGAAACGGTGTGACCCAGAGCATATATTTCATGCCCATTGCCTGCACCCGTTTGCGGTGGGCATCGAAATCGGGAAATTTCTCTTTCGACATCTGCCAGTCGCCGATAAGCTCATACCATGAGCCGATGGTTTCGGGAGAAACACGTTTCATCTCATCAAAGCACCAGCCGTCGTCGATGATAAGGGTTTTGAAGCCGAGAGCCGATGCCGCAGCGGCATTCTTTTCCACCCAATCCTGCGTGACAGCGGCATGGACGGCGTACCAGGTGCAGTAGACCGGTTCCCATGCCCCGGCAGGATAATCACACTGCGGCAGAGCCAGCTGCGCTCTCCAGTCGGCAAGAGACTGCACCCAGGGTTTTTCCTGCCGGTCGATGATGAGGTCAAACGCGGCGGAGTTTTCCGTCAGAGCGACTTCGACCGTCAAATCATAGGTGCAGTTTTCCTGATTCATTCTTGCGGTGATGACGGTGTCGTCGACAAGATTGGTCGTACCGACCGCGAAACGGTTCATTCCGGCGGAGTTGAAAAAGGTCAGAAAGGGGAAATCCCGCTGTCCGGCACTTGCTGCGGTGATGTTCCAGACGATTTTCTGCGCCGGGATACGCAATTCCGGAGTCCAGTAGCCGTGCATATCCAGAATCGGTACCGAAAAACGGATGGCGAGCTTGCCGCTTGTGCCCGGAAGTTCAATGGTACTTTTGCTGTAATCGCCGTCAAGTTCAAAGGAGTTGCGGAGCGCACCGCAATAAAAAACAGAGATATTCATAAATGTTTTCCCGTTGGTTGATGTTGTGCAGAAAATATACAACTATAAACTGTTTTATGCAAGAGACGGAATTCTTTTATGCGTTTTTTTGCACTGCAAAGTTGCTTTTGCCGGCAATGGTGTCTTGCTGTGAATGATTCACCATAATCAAACTCCTTTCCATGTGAACTCACCACCATTGCGGACACATCCATAATATAGTGGCGGCGGAAACCATTTTAAAAGATATTTCCATCCCATTTACCGTAAAATCGTATCATTTGCATTTTTGCACCGTCTGTATTAAATTAAGTAAAAAACACGGAGAAAAACAAGTAAGAAAAAAAGAGCAGAAATCATGCAGAAAGTTGCTTTTGATATAATCGACCGTTTTTATCCCGCCGGTGATCCGGCGCGGGAAATTCTGCTGAAACACAGTACGCTGGTGCGCGATAAAGTCCGGCAAATCATTCAGAGGATGGATGATTTCCCGGAAGCTGAAGTGGAAATCGCCGTTTGCGGCGCGTTGCTGCACGATATAGGTATAAGATGCTGTCACGCCCCGGATATAGGCTGTTACGGCAGACTTCCTTATCTCGCCCACGGGATCGCCGGAGCGGAAATGCTGCGGGATTTCGGAAAAGCGAACGGGATCGATTTGGAAAAATTTGCCCGGATATGCGAAAGGCATACCGGCACCGGATTGAGCGCAGTTGAAATACGGGAACGGAAACTGCCGCTGCCGGAAAGAGACTTTTTTCCGGAAACCATGGCAGAAAAAGCGGTCTGTTACGCTGACAAATTTTATTCAAAGTCGGGGGAGCCTGTCGAAAAAAGCCGGGATGAGGTCCGCGCCGGTGCGGCAAAATTCGGAGCAGAAAATCTGGCAAGATTGAATGCTCTGGAAGAGCTTTTTGCCGGGAAATAAACTGTTTTGCCGCTTGAAGCGCAACAAGGCGGAGCGATTCGTCGCCGGAGCAGCGGTCAGAGCTTTTGCAGTTGTCTTTCCAGCTGATTGACAGAGCGGCGGAGCGATTCGTCGCCGGAGCAGCGGTCAGAGATAGTTTTTGCCGCGTGCAGAACATTTGCATGGGTGCGACCGAAAGCATCCCCGATTTCATTACTGGAAAGTTTGGTCAGCTTGCGGCAGAGATACATAGCCACCATGCGCGGGTCCGCGACATTGCGGGAGCGGCATTTACCGATCATATCAGTGAGGGTAATGCCGAAGTGGTTGGCGACCGCCCGCTGAATTGATTCCGGAGTGACGGAACGGTCGGCGGACTCCTGTGCCAGCTGGGCGTGGAGGAGATTTTCCGCCTCGGCAATGGAGAGATCTTCACAGCCGCTCATTTCGGCATAAACCGTGAGCCGCAGGAAACATCCGCGGAGCCGCCGGACGGTGCTGGAGATGTTTTCCGCGAGAAATTCCAGGATTTTATCAGAAAGCGGCGGATGGGTCAGAGCCGCTTCGCGCCACATCCGGAGGATGACGAGTTTTTCCTCGTATTCCGGCATGCCGATCTGACAGCTCATTCCCTGTTCGAAACGGCTGCTCAAACGTTTGTCGATATCAGAAAGTTCGCAGGGCTGACGGTCACTGGTGAGCACGATTTGTTTATTCTGCCGGCAGAGGATGTTGAAAACGTTGAAAAACTCCTCCTGCAGATAAGTTTTTTTGGCAAGACGGTGGATGTCGTCAATAAGCAGGACATCGGCATTGCAGAGCGAGGCGCGGAATTCGGAGAGACTGCGGTGATTTTTGAGCAAATCATAGAAGTCGTTGAGCATCTCGTCGCAGGTGATATAGCGGACGGAGAGTCCGGGATGATTGAGAGCTGTCTGCTGGGCGATGGCCTGAAGCAGATGGGTCTTGCCGACACCGTTGGTTCCGTAGAGGAAAAGCGGGTTGTATATTTCACCCGGAGCCGCGGCGACGGTTTTGGCCATGGCGTAAGCATGACGGTTGTTGTAACCGGTGACAAAGTTGTCAAAGGTGTAGAGCGAGGGCCGGAGCCGGGAAGCTCTTTTGGGAGCATTTTCCGCGGGAGCCGGTGCAGCTGCGGTGACAGCGGGGGCGGAGAACTTTTCCGGGATGGGTTTCAGTTCGTGCCCGGTGACGAATGAGTAGCGGTAGTTTTTGCCGTTGATACCGGCAAGGGCAGATGAGAGCATATCGTCGTAATTGTCGCGCAGAAAGTCGGCGAAAAAGTCATCGGAAATGCCCAGTTCGAGCAGGTTATCCCGGAGAGAGAGAGCGTGCAGACGGACAAAATACTGGCAGTAGAGCGCGTCGCTCTGCTGTCTGATACGGCTGACGGCGATGTCCCAGATCTCCGCAGCAGCTGATTTGTATTTGTCCATAATTCTTTTGTTTTCCTGTTTTACTGAAGGCTGTCCGCCTTATGTTTTCAAGGGAAATCCCCTGAACTGAAAAATAAAAACCCATCTCCTTGCGGGAGATGTGAATAACTGTTGTTTTCACGGAACAGAATTCCGTAACAACCGGTTGCATCATTTTTCCGGATGACGCACCGGTTCCGCCCATCTTACGGAGCTTCTCTCCGTTTTATCAAAGCCCGCCCTGCCAGAATTTTTTCTGTTTTGTCAGAGCCCGCCCCTTTTCAGAAATCATTTCTTTCAGAGCCCGCCCCTTTCAGAAGTTTTTTCTTTCAGAGCCTGCCCCCCTTTTCAGAGCCCGCCCCTGACAGAATTTTTTTCTGTTTTGCCGGAGCCCGCCCCTTTCAGAGCCCGCCACATCGCCGCAGATGGTAAACCGCAGAGAGGGGCGCTTGACGGGATATAATATAGTGGGGAGGGGGAAAATTTGCAAATGAGATTTTGATGGGAAAAATGAGAAAAAAAATGCAAGTCAGCATAACACCATAGAGTTATGAAAAATAAAAAAAATTGAGAAAAAATTTGCGGTTTTTTGTTACCGGAATGCGGGATTTTTGCTCTTTCACAAAAAATCAATGACTTACAACAAAAAGAACGAAATCAGCGAGTTACAAAAGTTTTTCTTTTGAGATAATAAGGTGTTTTGAACTAATTTTCTGTTAAAGAATGGGAAATAAAACGATACGGAACCGGATTAAATTTTTATAATTGAAAGTGCTTCACGGAAAAAGGCGGATTTACGAAATTTTGCGTTGCGCAATTCCAAAGTTATTAACAAGTTATTAACAAGCGGAGGAGCCGTTTTTTTGCATGAGCTGCCACGCCTCTCTGACAGAGATGCCGTCCGGGAAAAGCATATCCGGGGCGATTTCGCTCAAAGGTTCCAGAACGAAGTGCCGTTCTCTGGCGCGGGGGTGAGGGATGGTCAGGCGCGGGGTGGAGAGCTGCAGAGTGCCGAACAGGATGATATCGCAATCAAGGATGCGTGATTCTCTGCTGCTGTGAAGTGCCGGTCTGCCGGCTTCGCGTTCGATACGCTGACAGAGTTCCAGCAGTTCCAGAGGTGAAGCGTGCCAGGTGCCGCATAAAGGGGTGTCAAGAAAATCCGGAGTACCGGGGATGCAATCAACAGCGGCGGAAGAAAGTGTTCTGCCGACAGTGATGCCGGTCATACCGGCGGCGGCGAATTTTTTGACGGCTTCGGAGATGGCTTGGGGGGTTCCCGGCAGATTGCCGCCGAGCATGATGGCGATTTTATTCATATTTTTTTGTTGTTTTCATCCGTTGTGATTACATCTGACCCGCGGTGGCGTCTTGCGGGCAATCTTTGGTCAAACATTCAGTCAATGATTCAGTCGGGCAGCTTTTACTGCACTCTTTTATCATTGCTTCGGTTTGACGGCGACCTTGCTCCGCAATACATCCACCGGTCGTTGCACAAGGCTGTGTTCCGGCAAGCCGGTAGAAATCAAACCGTTTTATGTTTTTGATAAATCACCATGCAGGTGATATATCCGGCACGTCACCAAAATCCATTCGCACAAAATACTGAACATTACCCATATTTTCAGTTTTTTGTGGAATTTTTGTGTGCAGTGCGTTATATTATATACAATGACAATGGTATAATATTGACTTAAAGAGAAGTTTTTTCAAGTGGATAATAAGTTAAAAATCGTTTTTCTCGGTTCCGGGGAGATAGCGGTACCGATTTTGCGCGCGCTTGCGGCGGATGCCGGGGTGGAAATATCCGCAGTGATTTCCCAGCCCGACCGTCCGGCGGGGCGCAAACGGATAATGACTCCGACTCCGCTGGCGGCGGCAGCACTGGCACTCGGCATCGAGCCGTTGCGGTCGGCGGATGTGAATTCTCCTGAAATGATTGAATTTCTCACCGGACTGGCCCCGGATATACTGTGTGTGGTTTCTTTCGGTCAGATACTCAAATCAGCAGTTCTGGCGGTGCCGGAGTGCTGCTGTGTCAATGTTCATGCGTCACTGCTGCCGGCATATCGCGGAGCATCTCCCATAGTTCAGGCTATCTGCAACCGCGATACGGAAACCGGAGTGTGTTTTATGGAAATGGAACGCGGTCTGGATACCGGAGCAGTGTTCCGGAAATTGACGCTGCCGCTTGACGGCAGTGAATACGCCGATGCCCTTGAAATAAAGCTCGGAGAGCTGGCGGCGGCACACGCGGCGGAAACACTCCGCGATATTGCCGGAAACAAACTGGTCAAAGTGCCGCAGGACCCGGCAAAAGTTTCTGTCTGCCGCAAAATTTCCAAACGTGACGGGGCAGTCGACTGGAATTATCCGGCTTCGCGCATAGAAGCAATGAGCCGGGCGTATTTCCCGTGGCCGGGTGCCGTGGCATGGTATCAGAACGGCAGCGGCAAGTCCGGAGCCATGACTATTTGTTCCTGCCGGGTCGTGGATGATTTCGTTCTTGCTCCGGGAGAGTGTGCCGCGCTTCCCGGAAGGATAGTTGCCGGATGCGGGGAAAATTCCGCTCTGGAGATACTCGAACTCATTCCCGCCGGCGGCAGGCGGATGAGTGCCGCCGCATTCCGCAACGGTATGCGCGGTCAAGTGCCGGTATTTATCACGGAAGAGCCGTGTTGAAACCATTTTATCAACCCTGAAAACAATTTATGAGCAAAGAAATAATCCTCAACTGCGGAAAACTCGAATCCCGTTTCGCGTTACGCAACAACAACCGTCTTGAAGAGTACGAGATAGAGCATATCAGCGATGCTCCGAAAGTCGGCGATATTTTTCTCGGCAGGATCGTCAACCTCGACCACTCACTGCAGGCGGCGTTTGTGGACATCGGTGCGAAAAAAAATGCTTTTCTCCACTTCAAAGAAATGATCCCCGGCAACGCCGCTCTCATTGAAAAATATCAGCTTGAACAATCCGGAACCGCACCGCAGAGTACCGGCGGTAAACGCAAAAAAACGCGGGAGATCCCCGGCAGTGCCAAACTTGATGCCGAAGCATCCCGCCGGCGCAAAAAAATCACCATGGAGGATATCCCCCATATATTCAAGCCCGGTATGGAGATACTGGTGCAGGTCGCCAAAGCCCCCATCAGCACCAAAGGCGCACGCGTGACGACCAATCTGACGATACCGGGGCGTTTTCTGGTGCTGATGCCGCACAGTGACAATATCGGACTTTCCAGCCGGATAGAAAGCTCCACCGAAAGAGAACGGCTCCGCAAAATCCTTGAACAGCTTGATTTGCCCGAGGGAATGGGCGTCATCTGCCGTACCGTGGGGGAGGGGCGGCGGTCAACGTTTTTCAAACGCGACCTCGAACTGCTTATGGATTACTGGAAAAAAATCGCCGACGGAGTCGCCAAAGGTGATGCCCCGTGCCGTCTGTTTACCGAACCGGATCTTATCGACCGTACCGTACGCGATTTTGTCACCGAGGAGATCGACGGTATCGTCGTCGATGACCCGGACGCGTACAAACATATACGGGAGACCCTCAAGCGTATCGGGGCGGGAAAAATGGTCAGTAAAGTCACCCTTTACAAAGGCACTGCCCCAATTTATGATTATTACCGTATCGACGAAGAGCTGCGTCAGGTTTTTCAGCGGGAAGTCAAACTCCCCGGCGGCGGAGCGATAGTCATCGACGAAACTGAAGCTCTTATCGCCATAGATGTCAATACCGGTCACGGCAGAAAGACCGCCGACCAGCCGGAATTTATATTGCAGACCAATCTTGAAGCTGCCGCAGAGATCGCCCGTCAGCTGCGTTTGCGTAATGTCGGCGGTCTGGTGGTGCTGGATTTTATTGACATGCGCAGTGCAGCCGACCGGGAGGAACTTTACCGGCAGATGAAAAAACTGGTCAAAGATGACCGCGCCAAAACCAAACTCCTGCCGTTGAGCAAACTCGGACTTATGGAAATGACCCGGCAGCGCGAACATGAAAGCATTCAGGATCAGGTCTTTGACCCGTGTCCGTACTGCAACGGATCAGGACTGGTCAAATCCGCGCTGACCATGAGTGCCGAAATACAGCGCAAGTTGAGTTCAATAATGCGGAACAAAAAATACAAGGGCGTTCCCCTGCGGGTATTCATGCACCCGGAAGTGCTGACCCGTCTCCGCAACGAAGATGCCCAGCTGCTCACTGAAATGGAAAACAAGTATAAACATGAACTCAGTTTCCGCGCCGACCCGTCGCTCCATTACGAGGAGTTTATTCTGGTCGACCCGGAAACAGGAGCCGAAGTTAAGTGAAGTTCGAGGAGTATCATCCGTCAGAAATACCGGCACGTCCGGGCGTATATATGTTCCGGGATCGTTTCGGCAAGGTCATTTATGTCGGCAAAGCCCGGGATTTGCGGCGGCGTCTGGGCAATTATTTTCAGCCGTCGCGCCGTCACAGCGCGGATGCCAAGCTCCGTTCATTGATAAATTCCATTGCCGAATGGTCGTATACAGTTGTGCGTAACGAGGATGAAGCACTGCTGCTTGAATCCCAGCTGATAAAAAATTATGCTCCGCATTACAATATCCTCATGCGGGATGACAAACGTTATCTGCTGCTGAAAGTCGACCTCAATGAGAAGTTTCCCACGTTGACTCTCGCCCGGCTGAAAAAACCGGACAACGCCCGTTACTATGGTCCGTTCCCGCATGGGACGGCATTGAAAATGACCCGCGAATTTCTGCTGGCGTATTTCGGTCTGCGCGGGTGTAAAAGTTCCGACCCCGACCCGGAAACCCGCAAACACTGTCTGAAAAAACTGGTCAAAGATTGCTGCGCTCCGTGTACCGGCAATGTCACACCGGCGGAATACCGTGCCAAAGTCGATGCTGCTCTGGAAGTGCTGGAAGGCAACATCGCGCCGGTGAAAAAGGCGATAAAAGCGGAAATGCTCAAAGCTTCAGCAGCCGGAAATTTTGAAAAAGCCGCCCGTTTACGGGATACCGCCGCCAATATAGATGCCGTTTTCGGCAGAAAGAACCGCATTTTTGAAAATCCCGTCCTGCCTGACCGGAAACTTGCTCCGGGGGAAGATTCTGTCCACGCGCTGGCAAAGCGGCTCGGTCTGAAAACACTGCCGCACACAATAATCTGTTTTGACATATCCAACATCCTCGGCACACTTGCTGTGGCAAGTATGGTCACTTTCACCGGCGGCAGGGCTGACCGGGGAGCTTACCGCCGGTTCCGGATAAAAACCGTGACCCGGAGCAACGATTTTGCGATGATGTACGAGGCGGTTTACCGTCATTTTTCCCGGCTGCTCGCCGAGGAGCGTCCGTTGCCGGATTTGCTGATGGTCGATGGCGGCAAAGGACAGATTTCCAGTGCGGTGAAAGCTCTCATTGATGCCGGAGTGCCGCCGCTGCCGCTTATCGGTCTGGCAGAGCGCAACGAGGAAATATTTCTTCCGGGTAAAAGCGACCCGCTGGTGCTTGACCGGCATGACCCGGCATTGCGTCTGTTGCAGGCAATACGCGATGAAGCTCACCGTTTTGCCATAACCTACCACCGGTCATTACGGGAAAAGAGAATAAGTGCCTCTCTGCTTGACGATATTGCCGGTATCGGCGATGTCCGCAAACGGCAGCTGCTCCGGACATTCGGTTCACTGGAAAATCTCTCCCGTGCCGATGCCGCTGAAATTGCCGCCAGAGTTCCGGGGATCGGTATGAGTATCGCAGAAAAAATCATGGAATCCCTCAACTCCCGCAAGCGGAAAAACAGAAAGAACAGAGTATGAAAAGCTATACATCTGCCGGAAAGAAAAAACTCTGCATCACCGCACCGGTGCATGGCATGTGCGGCGGGGTGTTCGCCGCATTGCAGAAACTGGATGAAATGCACCGTAAACACGGGAAAGTTTATGTTTTCAGGGAGCTTGTCCACAACCGTGCCGTGACGGAGGAATTGAGTGCGAAACAGATTTGTTTTGTCAACGACCCTTCTGAAATACCTGATGATTCAGCGGTCGTTATCGGCGCACACGGTGTATCACGGGAAATAGAAAAGATTCTGCGGGAAAAGGCTTCCCATTTGCAGGATGCCAGCTGTCCGCTGGTAAAAAAACTTCACCGTATCGCTTCCGCGCTCAATCCGGCGCAACAGCTTGTCATCTGCGGCAGGCAGGGGCATCCTGAAGTTGACGGTATCGCCGGTAATTCCGGTACCGGAGAGGTTTATATAGTATCTTCACCTGAAGCTGCCGCCGGACTTCCGGAATTGCCGGAACCGGTGTTTATTTCCCAGACAACGGTAGACCATCAGGAAGTGGAGTCGGTGCTGGCGGTTTTGAAAAAACGTTTTCCCGGCATAAAGGTATCTTCCGGAGTCTGTGATGCTTCCCGGTCGCGCCAGAAAGCGGTCATCGAACTTGCCGGTATGTGTGATGCTGTTCTGGTGATAGGTTCCGGTCACAGTTCCAATGCCAGAAGATTGTGTGAAATCGCGGCAAAGTTGTGCGGCAAAGCGTTTCTCATTGACAATGCCGCTGAAATACCGTGGTCAGAGCTTGAGGACATCTGCCGTGTCGGTGTCACCAGCGGCGCAAGTACCCCGGAATACCTTTTTACAGAGGTCGTTTCAGAATTGGAATCTGCCGGATTCAGTTGCGGCGGTGACGCAGATTCCGGCACTCCGGACACATGAATCCGGTCAAATCCCAGATTTCTGCGAATCTTTCAGTCTGGCGGAAAGATACGGTCGAACCCACCTGCAGCGGGAGCTTGCGCGGGTCGTTGTCGGCAGTGACCATGCCGGGGCCGCGGAGGATCTCCACTGTGACCAGAGAATTTTCCGGCAGGACAAGATGGTCGACCACTTCCGTTGAGTTGCAGAATGCCAGACCGACACCGACTTTGAATATCCCCCGCGTGATACTGCGGTAATATGCGGTACTGCCGTGGACCCCGGCAAAGCATATACCGTCGCCGACCACCTCTTTGGCGTAGAGCGTGCCGTCAATAAAAACCCTGTAACGCAAAGCACTTACTGCTTCGCAGGAACGCACCACCAAATCGTTTATCCCGCAGATGGATTGCTCACCGCACACTGCTTCCAGCACCGGGGTCCGGTGCAGCGGCAGTTTGCCGTTGACAAAAGCGGAAATGATTTTTTCTGCATCGTGCAGCGGACAGGTCGGCGCAGTTGCCGCATCCCGAAGCGGCAGTTTCGGAATGGCGGGGAAATCCCGCTGTGCCCCCAGCAATGCGCCGTCACCGCCGTAAGTTACGATAACTTCAGCCTCACTGCCGGAAACCTCACTCATGCCGTATTGTGTCAGGAGCGGACGGATGTCATCCAGATTTTTGCCCAGTAACTTGATTTTTATCATATTTTTTCCATTCTGCCGCGCTTGCGGGCATCTATTGCATAAAGTATCGCCGCGGCGGCATTGCCAACATTGATGGAGGCTTTGCTGCCATTCATCGGCAGGGAAACTATCCCGTCGGCTTTGGCAAGAGCCGCTTCAGATACGCCGAGAGCTTCATTGCCGAAAATCACCGCCAGCGGAAATCTGAAATCCACTTCCCATGCTTCAGCTCCTCCGGGTTCTGCCGCCAGCACCAGAAAACCGGCTTCATGCAGAGCATCGACTGCGTCTGCGGCACTTTCAAAGTGGCACCACGGTACGCTTTTATCCGTTCCCATCGCGGTTTTTTCCAGTTTCGGGTGCGGCGGGTACGGGGTATAGCCGCAGGCGGCAATGCCTGCGCCGAGTGCTTCTGATATCCGGAAAATATTTCCGGTATTGTGCGCACTGCGCAGACGGTCAAGCACCAGAACCAGCTGCGGAAAATTTTTCTCATCGTTTTTCATATTGTATAAAATAACATTTCATGCGGCTTTTTACAAGTTTTTCCCTTGCCGAAAACCGTTTTTGATATTATATTATTAAATGAGGCAGTTTCAAAACTCCTCAAATGCAAAGGGGATAAACTGCAATAACTTTTAGCAAGGAGTCGTTATAATGGCAAAAATTCATCCTACAGCTGTGGTCGAAGATGGCGCAATAATCGGTGACGGTGTTGAAATCGGACCGCTTTGTTTTGTCGGCAGAAATGTCCGTATCGGTGACGGATGCCGTCTGATCGCCCAGTGCAGTGTTGACGGATATACCACTCTGGGGCAGGGCAACGTACTGCATCCGTTTGCCGCTCTCGGACAGCCGGCGCAGGACCATTCGGTCGTTCCCGGCGAAGCGACCTATCTCAATGTCGGTGATAACAACATTTTCCGTGAAGGTTGTGCCATTCACACCGGTACCGCTCCGGGCAGTGCCACGACTATCGGTAACAACAATATGTTTATGAATGGCAGCCATGTCGCGCATAACTGCAAAGTCGGCAACAATGTCCATTATATCAGTCTGGCTGTCACCGGCGGCTATGCTGAAGTGCAGGACAATGCCATTCTTTCCGGTCTGGTGGCTATCCATCAGTTCTGCCGCGTGGGCAGATTTGCCATTATTTCCGGATGTTCCGCCTTTTCCCAGGACGTTCCGCCGTTTATGATGGCTGAAGGGCGCAACGGCGGAGTGAAAATGATAAACCTCATCGGTCTGAAACGCGCCGGATTTTCCGCCGAGAGCATCTCTGTCATCAAACAGATATTCCGCATTTACTACCGGAGCAATCTCATTCCCTCAATCGCACTGGAAAAAATCCGTACTGAATTGCCCCAGACTCCGGAAGTGCTGGAATTTCTCGAATTCTGTGCCACAAGCAAAAAAGGTGTTGTCCCGGGCAATTCCACCGGACACCGCAACTGATATTTTAGTATAAGGAAATATTTTATCATGGTCAAACCTCTGGAAATCAACAGTAAATTTTCTCCCCGCCGCGGTCCGGTCGTGCTGGCGATACTTGACGGCGTGGGGTTCGGCAAATACGCTGACGGCGATGCGGTGAAACTTGCCAACACGCCTGTGCTGGATGAACTTATGGCAAACTGCCCGTGCACCAGGCTCAAAGCTCACGGAACTGCTGTGGGAATGCCTTCAGACGCCGATATGGGCAACAGTGAAGTCGGTCACAATGCCATCGGTTCCGGCAGAGTTTTTTCGCAGGGAGCGAAACTGGTCGGTGAAGCGGTCGCCAGCGGCAAACTTTTTGCCGGAAATGTCTGGAAAAAACTGGTTGCCAATGTCATTGACAACAATTCCGCTCTGCACCTTATCGGACTGGTTTCCGACGGCAATGTCCACAGTCACATCGACCATCTCTATGCGATGATAGACAATGCGTTTGCCTGCGGAGTGAAAACGCTGCGCGTCCACGCTCTGCTTGACGGCAGGGATGTGCCGGAAACCAGCGCACTGGAATATATCCGCCCGCTGGAAGAAAAACTTGCCGCATTGAGCGCACAGGGCGTTGATTACCTCATTGCTTCCGGCGGCGGACGCATGGTCATCACCATGGACCGTTACGGTGCCAACTGGGATATGGTCAGAAAAGGGTGGGAAACCCATGTGCAGGGCAAAGGCGAATTTTTTGCCAACGCGGTGGAAGCGATCGAAACTCTCCGCACCCGTACCGGAGCGATTGACCAGGATCTGGGCGCATTTGTCATTTCCAAAGACGGCAAAACTCCTGTCGGTGCGATGAAAGACGGCGATTCGGTGGTGCTTTTCAACTTCCGTGGCGACCGCGCGCTGGAGATCACTGCCGCGTTTGAAAGCGGTGATGATTTCGACAAATTCGACCGTGGTGCGCGTCCCGATGTGATGTACGCCGGTATGATGGAGTATGACGGCGATCTGCATGCGCCCAAACTTTATCTGGTCAACCCGCCGGAAATCACTGAAACCATGGACGAATACCTCTGCGCCACCAAGGTCAAACAGCTCGCCGTCAGCGAAACCCAGAAGTACGGTCACGTCACCTACTTCTTCAACGGCAAAGTCGGAGGCCAAGCG
>JAZNAR010000005.1:0-110866 GCA_045586645.1 Victivallaceae bacterium | reverse complement strand
CCTAATATTATCACCGCTCAAATTGGTCTGCAAGTATTAAAGGCAGCAGTTTCTCAAATAAATGCTTTTGTATGTACCTGCGAAGGCTGATTGTCAAAGTAGTCCTTTTTCAAACACTCAAAACCGTAATATTACGTTTTTGAGTGTTGCGTCAGGTGTCATATCTCCCCAAAAATGCAAATTGGCAAATTTTGGCAAATAAGTCGGCTGATTTGAGCATAAAGTATAGGCTGCGGAGGACAGAAGCAGGCAGTTCCGTTCTGCACTGCTGTAAAAGCAGACATTTAAAAAACAGCTTTTCTCTGACCGGCATTTTCCCGGTCGGCCAATCCAATATTTTTCTGTTTGTCAAAGCACAGGAGTGCTGTACCTTGATGACAGAATCAATCCGACTTTTCAGCCGCGAAATCCAGCAATGGATTTCACGGCTTTTTCAGTTTTAAAATTTAGAAATCCAAGGGGTTTTATAAAGCATGAAAAATCAAATTAAAAACTTTTTCAAAAACGAAGTCAAACCGCAATTTGTCAATTCCGGTAATTTCTTTGTCATTCTGTTGGCATTTCTGATTTTTATGATAATCAATTACAGCTGTCTGGCATATTATGGTGTTTTTTCGCATATCCCGGAAAAGATTTTTTTTGAATTGCTCGTTATAGCGTGGATATTATCACCACTGCTGCTTACAAACAATATTTTTGTCAGATTATACTGTGTTACGGCGTCTGCAATTACGATATTTTTTAATATTGTGACATTGATAACCGGTATTATCTACCGTATGGAAGCCGCCCAGACGTTCTGGGAAGTTGTTGCATCTTCATCATTAAAGGAAGTAAAAGAATTTATGATCGATTTACCTTTGCCGACAGTCGTATTTTCTGCTGCCGGTCTGATGGTATCCTGCATTGCCTGTATTGTTTTAATGTATTGGGCAACCGGCAGAAAATACCGCATCCGCAGTATAAAATTCCGTTTTATATCTCTTAACATCCCTTTTTGTTTATGTTTTATTCCTTTTTCAATAGTCCTTGCGGCTTATTGTTCTTTCAAGCCGAACCCGGAAAAAATCCTCAAAAAGACCATTGCTCTCAGATATGCGTATGAATTTAATTTTTTCAACCAATCTCTGAAACAGCTTAAAAAACTCAACGTTTGCGCTCCGCCGCTTGAATCACTGAAATTCAAAAACAACACTTCTGATATGCTCGGTGTTATTGTCATCGGTGAATCAGCTTCACGCGGACATCTGGGGTGCTATGGTTATGCCAGAAATACAACACCATATTTTTCAAAAATAAAAGATGAATTATTGCTCTTTGACAACGTGGTTGCTTCATCTCCGGTAACTCCGGACGCATTAAAATATTTCTTTACAGACGCACAACTCAATGACAAAAGATTTTTCCCGCGATATTCATTTCAGCAGATAGTACGCACTCTGAATGCAGAAACTTTTTATATCAGCAATCAGGGACGTTGGGGAAAATACAGTATGCCGGCATTTATACTATTCAATAATTTGACCGAAACACGTATAAATCCGGGTAATGACTATGATGATTTTATATTAACTGATTTTTTCCGTATTATAAATCAGGCAAAAACGGATAAACCGCGTTTGATATTTCTGCATCTCATGGGCTCTCACCGGGCATTTGCAAAAAGAGTTCCGGAAAATGAAGTATTATTCAACGCCGGCTTCCGGGATGATATGACCGGAAAAAATGCGTCCGCGGAGTCAATAGCAGAATTAAATGCCTATGACAGTTCGATTGCATATACCGATAAAATCCTCGGTAAGGTCATTGAAAGATTGAAAAAAGAATCAGATCGCCCGGTTTTCTTTCTGTATTTTTCAGACCACGGGGAAGTATTAAATGCTGTTGGCAGCCACAAAAGATCTTATGAGTGCCAAAGACATGAAGCTTTTGAGATCCCGTTCGTACTCTGGTTCAATTCAAAATATGCCGCGACTTATCCGCATACGGTAAAGAACGGTTTCAACAATCGCCGCAAGCTGGCGCAGACAGACCGTCTTTTGCCGTCATTGTGTTCTTTGATGCAGATTTCATGGGACCAGTTCCCCCGGCACCGGGATATGTTTTCAGAAAAATTTGTTCCTATGAAAACGGTTTATTCCCGGAATGGGAAATCTTCCGACTTTATTGACAAAAATGACAGGCCGTTCCTGTTTTCCGAAATAAAACAATGATTGTTGGTTGTTACTTCTGCCAGACAAAGAAAGGATTGCCTTCGGGGTCGCACCCGCGGTAACAGCTTCTGCCCAATCTTTCAAAACTGTCGGAAAGACGCGAACCGTCTTTTATCATCCGCGCTTCCAGAGCAGCGACATCGTCACATTCAAAAGCCATGCGGACTGCACCGGAAGCGTGTTCCATAAAATTGACGGCACTTTTTTCCAAAACCAGAAATGCGTTTTCTCCGATGGCAAAAACCACCCGGTTGTTGCTGTCTGCTATCAACTCACCGACTTGCAGCACTTCACGGTAAAAGTAACGGCAGACATCAATATTTTCGACCAGAATAACTATTTCGTGACTCATAAAAACCTCTGTTCATACACTGTTTAACGACAATATAACGCATAAAAGCGGAAAATGCAAAGGGAAAAAACGTTTTTTACGACTTTACCGCTTGCGAAAAACACTTTTATGCCGTAAATTATATAAAGGTATGTATCAACCCTTAAATTTATGAGGATTTTTATTGTGAACAACTCTTACCGCAACCCGCTGACTGACCGTTATGCCGGCAAAGAGATGAGCTTCATCTGGTCGCCGCAGCACAAACACTCAACCTGGCGCAGACTCTGGCTCACATTGGCAAAGTGCGAAAAAAATCTCGGACTGCCGATCAGTGACCTGCAAATAGAACAGCTCTCACAACATCTGGATGACATTGATTTTGACCGCGTTGCCGCTCTGGAAAAAGAGTTGCGGCATGACGTGATGAGCCATATCCGTGCGCTTTCAGAACTCTGTCCCGATGCGGCTCCCATCATTCATCTGGGCGCGACCAGCTGTTTTGTCACCGACAACACCGAACTGCTGCAGACCAAAGAGGCTTTCGGTGTCATCCGCGGCAAAATGCTCAAACTGATTTCCAATCTGGCTGATTTCTGTGAAGAGCACAAAGCACTGCCGATGTTGGGCTTCACCCATTTCCAGCCGGCACAGCTGACCACGCTCGGCAAACGTTTCGCGCTCTATCTGCAGGATTTCGTGCTGGATTTTGAGCGTCTGGAAAGGGAAATGCAGGATTTGCCTTTCCGCAGTGTCAAAGGCACTACCGGTACCCAGGCAAGTTTTCTTGAGCTTTTTGACGGCGACCACGACAAGTGCCGCCAGCTGGAAAAAGATGTCGCCAAAGCAATGGGTTTTGACAAAGTTATCGCACTTTCCGGACAGACCTACACCAGAAAAGTTGATTATTTCGTGTTGAGTGTGCTTTCCGGCATCGCCCAGAGTGCGGCCAAAATGGCTACCGACATAAGATTGCTTGCTTCCATGAAAGAGGTCGAAGAGCCTTTCGGTGCCAAACAGGTCGGTTCCAGTGCGATGGCGTACAAACGCAATCCGATGCGCAGCGAGAGGATCACTTCGCTGGCACGTTATGTAATGAATCTGCCCGGCAATGCCGCCGCGACCCACTCGACCCAGTGGTTTGAGAGAACTCTGGACGATTCCGCCAACCGCCGAATCGTGCTGCCGGAAGCCTTTCTTGCCACCGATGTTATCCTTTCCATCCTCATCAATGTCACCGACGGTTTGCAGGTCTGGAAAAAAGTCATTGCCAAACACATCAATGCCGAACTGCCTTTCATGGCGACCGAAAACCTGCTCATGGAAGCAGTCAAACACGGCGGCGACCGGCAGGAACTGCACGAAGTCATCCGCGAACACTCCATGGCAGCCGCCCGCCGGGTCAAAGAAGAAGGTCTGGATAACGACCTTATCGACCGTCTGCGCAATGATCCGGCGTTTGCCGCCATCAAGGATGATTTCGACTCGATAATCAATCCGGCGGCATTCATCGGCAGAGCTCCGCAGCAGGTCGAAAGTTTCCTTGCCGAAGTCGTCCGTCCGCTGCTCGCTGAACGCGCTGCAGATATGGCAGGCGGTGATGCAGTCAATGTCTGAAGCTGGTTGTTTATGAAACTGTGTGCCATTCAAATCCCCTTTGCAAAAAATCCGGCAGATGCTGAAAGTTCGGTAAATTTTGCCATTGCCGAATTGAATAAGTGTGACGCCTCCTGCGACCTTATTCTGACGCCGGAATACAGCAATGCACCGGGGCAATTTGCCAAAGGGGAACTTCTCCCATTTGCGTCGGCACATACTGACAAACTGATTGCAGCAGCCCGTGATGCCGCCCGCCGTTGCAACGCGGTAGTTGCGGTCAATCATCTGGCAGAATATTCTCCGGGAGAGTTCCGCAACGTCACCCGGATTTTTGACCGTTCCGGCAATGTTGCCGGTGATTTCTGCAAACAGCATCTTCCTGTCGCTGAAATCCAAAGCGGTGTTGCCGACGGATACACAAAAGAGCTCCGTCCGCCGGAAATCGTGGAAATCGACGGTATCCGTCTTGGGTGTCTTATCTGTTATGATACCTATTTTCAGGAATTTATCGCCCATCTGGCTTACAGAAAACCTGATGTGGTGCTGGTTTCCTCTTATCAACGTGCGGAACGGCAGGATGTTCTGCGCTTTCTCAACCAGAATCTGGCATTCACCTGCAACGCATACGTTTTACGGGCGTCAGTTTCCATGGGCGAAAACGCTGAAGTCGGCGGGAACTCCATGGTAGTCAACCCCGAAGGACGTATCCTTGCAGAATTCGGCAGCAAAGTCGGCACATTGAGTTGCGAAGTGGATAATATTCACTGCAAATATATGCGCACCAACAGTTTCGGCGGGGCGTTGATTCCCAACGATCGGTTTGTTTCCCAGGGGCGCACACCGTGGAACTACCGTCCGGCAGGAAGCATGACCATCCCCGGAGAAAAAGAATATCCGTACCCCAGGGTCTGCGCTCATCGCGGATTCAGCAAAGCCGCTCCGGAAAACACCATGGCAGCTTTTGGAGCGGCAGTCGCACTCGGCACAGCTGAAATCGAATTGGATGTCCGTTTTTCAAAAGACGGTGTGCCTGTAACGATTCACGATGATTTCCTTGAACGCGTTTCCGATGGAACCGGTGTAATTCAGGAACATACGCTTGAAGAACTCAAACAAATGGACTTCGGCAGACATTTCAACGAAAAATTTGCCGGAACCACCATTTCCACATTGGAAGAAATCCTTGCCAGGTTTGCCCGGCAGGTCATCATCAATCTGCATATAAAATCAATCGGAAAAACCTATCCGGAAGAGTATTTCAAAAAGATACTTTCCCTGCTGGAAAAATACGACATGACTGAACACGTCTATTTCATGGGTACGGCAGATGTCCATGAAGTTGCCATAAAATACGCTCCGCAGATCCCCCGTTGCATGAGTGCCGACGGCGGTGCATGGGAAATCGTGGATAATGCAATCAAATGCCGGTGCAGCAAGGTGCAGTTTTTTGCCCCGTATTACAATCAGGAAATGATTGACAAAGCCCGGACATTGGGCTTGATTTGCAACTTCTATTTCAGTGATGAGCCGGAGGATGTTTCCCGGCTGTATGATATGGGCATAGATACCATTCTGACCAATGATTATCAACTTGTGGCAAAAGCCGCAGAAAAATATATCGCCAATAAAAGGAGAAAATAAAAAATGGCTTTCATGGACCAAAATTACCTCATCAGCAATGATGCCGGTCTGAAAATTTTTGACACGGTGAAATCCCTTCCTGTCGTCGACCCGCACAACCACGCCAATGTAAAAGAGATCGCCGACAACAACTGTTACAGCGATGCCTGGCAGCTCTTTGCTGCCACCGACCACTATGTGTGGGAGATGATGCGCAAACGCGGCGTACCGGAATCCCACATCACCGGCAAAGATGTCTGCCCGAAAGATAAATTTCTCGCTCTGGCAAAAATTTTCCCCGAAGTTGCCGGAAATCCGGTTTACGAATGGATCCACCTTGACTTGAAACGTTATTTCGGCATTGAAGAACTGCTTTCTGAAAAAAGCGGCGAAAAGATTTTCAACGCCGTCAATGAGAAACTTGCCACCGCTGCCTACCGTCCGCAGGCTCTGCTCACCGGTCCGCTGAATGTGGAAGCGATGTGTTCGACCGATGATCTCATTGACACACTGGAAGACCACGACCGTGCCAATGCCGCATTCGGCAGAACCCTCATCCGTCCGACCTGGCGTCCGGACAAAGCGATGAAAATTTTTGCTCCGGCGTGGCGTCCCTACATGGATCAGGTTGCCGCCAGATTCAATATCAAACTGAATGAACTGTCCGACCTCATCGACGCATTCAAAATGAGCCATGATTACTTTGAAGCCCGCGGCTGCCGCGCCAGTGACCACGGTCTGGAAATACCGGTACCGGCAGATGTCGATTACGCCGAAGCGAACAAAGTTTTCAAAAAAGCTATGGCCGGTGAAACTCTCAACGCCTGCGAAGTCAACGCTTTCATGGGCTATATCCTCGCTGAAGCCGCCGAACTCAACAGCAAAAGCGACTGGGTCACCCAGCTGCACCTCGGTGCTGTGCGTGACGTCCGCTCCACACTGTTTGATACGCTCGGAGCTGATGTCGGCGGTGATATCAGCAATCACTATCTGGATTACGCTCCGGCACTGTGCAGTTTCCTCAACCGTTTCGACAGCCGCCTGAAAGTCGTACTGTACTGCCTTGAAGCCTCGCATCAGGGCACTCTGGCGACGATTTCCCGCGCTTTCGGCGAAAAAGTTGCTCTCGGTTCCGCCTGGTGGCTGCTTGACACCCCGATCGGGATGCGCCGTCAGCTGGAATATATCGGCTCTGCTGACACATTGAGCAATTTTGCCGGTATGGTTTCCGACTCCCGCAAGCTGTTGAGCTACGGCTCCCGTTTTGAAATGTTCCGCCGCGTGATGTCCGATGTTCTCGGCGACCTTGTGCAGCGTGGACAGATGCCCGAAGAGATCGCATTTGACCTCGCCGGACGCATGGCATACAGCGGTACGAAAAAATATTGGAATCTCTGATTTGAAAGGTTTTATTTACTATGGCAAAAAGCGAACTCTACAAAGCCGCAGGGGTCGATATTGACCTCGCAACCACATTGCTCGACCGTGTCAAAGCCGACCTCGGCAGCACCCGCCGTCCGGAAATGCTCACCCCCATCGGCGGTTTCGGCGGATTGTTTCAAATCGACCTGACCAAATACAAAGAACCGGTCATGGTCGCCAGCATCGACGGCGTCGGCACCAAGCTCATGGTCGCCGCCATGATGGAAAAATATGATACGGTCGGCTGCGACATCGTCAACCACTGTATCAACGATATTTCCGTACAGGGCGCGGAACCGGTCTACTTCCTTGACTACATCGGTATCGGCAAACTGCGTTCTCCGCTTTATGAAGAGGTGCTTTCCGGGATCGCCAAAGCGTGCAAAGCCGCCGGTTGCGCCGTCCTCGGCGGCGAAACCGCGGAAATGCCGGGCATGTACGGCAATGACTTCGACCTCGTCGGTGTCATCACCGGCATCGTGGAAAAAAGCAAAATCATCACCGGCGAAAAAATCCGCCCCGGACACGTTGCCATCGGTATTGCTTCCAACGGACCGCACACCAACGGCTTCAGTCTGGCGCGCAAAATACTCTTTGACAGCGGCAAATACACTGCTCAAAGCTATGTGGAATCTCTCGGCGAAACAGTGGGCGAAGCATTGCTGCATCCGCATATATGCTACTATCCGGCGATCCGTCAGGCTATGGCTGAAGAGCTTCCGCTGGACGGCATCGCGCATATCACCGGCGGCGGCTTGTACGACAACGTGCCGCGTATCCTGCCGGCAGATGTTTCTGTGAAATTCGACCCCTCTTCCCTGCCGGTACCGCCGATATTCAAACTGATGGTTGCAGAAGGCAACGTTTCGCATACCGAAGCATACCGGGTTTTCAACATGGGTGTCGGTATGGTCTGGTTCGTGCCGGAAAACGCGGTCGCCAGAGCTCTGGAAATCATCCGTGCCAACGGTTATACCGCCGATGTCATCGGTGAAGTCGTTGCCGGAAACAAAAGTGTGGAAGTGGCGGAGCAGAAGTAAACGATGTTCAGTTACAGCCGGATGCGTAATTTATTCAACTCAAACCGGATCAGCACCGGGATTTTCAGGGAGAGTTTCTCGTTGATAAACGGGATATTTGCTGTAAATTCCGATGCTGAAAAGCAGTTGCTTCAACGGCGGGCGTTTCAATCGCTGGTCGTGCCCATGCTCAAAGTGAACGGAGTTTTTTCCGCCTCCCGGAAAAATATCTACCGTTCACTGCTTGAGGAACATCTGGAAAGAGGCAACGTTGAAAAACATCTGGCTGAACTGGAAACATTGATACCGCTGGATGAAGCCTCCGCCGTTGCAGCGTTGCTTGACGATGAGCCGGAAAAAGTACGCAAAAATGCCGAATTACTGCTGGCATTGACTGCGGCTCTGACAGAAAACCACTCCGAAGCGGCAGCACTTCATGCACTTGTTGCCAAAATGGGGCTTACGGAAAACGAAATCGCCAAGCTTCACTCCCGTTTCACTGAAGAATACCGCAAAAAACAGCTTGCCCGTTCCGGGCGCGGTGTTACAGCCGTACTGATTATCATTGCGGTATTCATACTGACAGCAAAACTGCTGCAGTCGGTGATTTTCGGATTGCTGCTCGGCATAATACTTCTGCCGCTGGAAAAATTCTACGAATCCCGTTTGCGCCGCAAATCCGGCATGGTATACATCATCACCCGGCTGTTCACTGCACCGCTGGCACCGCTGCAGAAACTTTCCCAGGCGATAACCCGGCGGGACAATTCACCGGCAGGCTCTCAAGCGGCGTTGCCGGAAAAACGTCTGCTGCGTCAGGCTGTCACCCTCACCGCGATATCAGCATTGGCTGTCGCCGTTGCCGCCGGCGTGGGAATATCCCATTTGACCGGCAAGTACATGAAAAATGTGCAGAAAAACGTCCAGCTGTGGGAAAACAGCCGCAATTATCAGCAACCGAATGCAGCAGAAAACAGTTTCACCGCACGGACAAATTACTATCTGGATAAATTGCGGGAACGTTTTGAAAATCTCCCACTGGTCAGACGGGGATTGGATTTTCTCGGCAACGTCATAAACAATCCGGAAATCAGGGCGGGATTTTTCGCCACATTGCTGGAACACTCCGGAGGTATTTTTTATTTCACCACCGGCATGGTCGGCATGGTCATCTCGCTCTTGTGCAATGCGTTGCTCACGGTGTTTTTTGCTTTGCTTTTCCTGCTAAAAATGGCTGAATTCTGCCAGAATTCCGGCAGTGACAAACAGAAAAGCGAGTATCTGGTCAAATCTTTTTTCAACGGCATCTGGCTGCCGGGAGCAGATGACAATGTTATCAGCGAAGCCTGCCGCATCATAGAGGGGATATTTTTCCGTCTGCGGGTGTGGCTGAAAGGTTATCTCACACTTATTCTTGTCGACTCAACGTTTTACTCAACGTGCTTCTTTTTCCTCGGAGTGCCGTATTTTCTGCCGCTGGGTATTCTTGCCGGCTGCGGCATAGCCCTGCCCTACCTCGGCCCTGTACTCTCGTGCGCGACGACCATACTGGTAACGCTCGCCGCCGGAGGAGCTTCCGGAAATATGCTGCTTGCCATAATAATATGCTACCTTATTTACAACGGTATCATTGAGCAATTCATCCTCTATCCGGCGGTCATCGGTGAATCACTGGGCTTGAGTACGCTGGAAACGATCATCGTCGTACTGCTCGGAGCGGTTTTTGCCGGTATTCCGGGAATGATTTTCGCCCTGCCCGCGGCATCGACAGCCAAATACATTGTCCCGTTGATATACCGCGGATTGATAACGGCAAAAAGTTGAGCTGAAAATGTTGAGCCTGCGGAAAATATTTCTCTGTACATTGCCCGTCGTGCTGCTGTTGTGCGGTTGCGGCGGCGGTATAAAACTGGAACACGTCGGAAGAAGCGGCAGAACAGCCTATAATGACCAGTTGACTATAACCAACGGCATGACTTCAGACACGACCAATCTGCTCGGCAACTATCTGCTGACTGATATGCCGGATAATGACCCGGAACATTTTATCCCCACACTGGAAAAACTGCTTTCCGGAGACCGCGTGCAGGAGGTCAGAATAGCGTTGGCGGAAACCGCGCTGCTGCTGGGAGAAAAATTCCGCAACCATCCGGACAAAGCAGTGCGGTATCATCTGACAGTATTGATCCATACACAGGATTTTCTTGAACACATCGTAAACAATCCCGGTGCAGACCTTTTTGACCCGGATATACAAGTGGCAATCCGGGCTTACAATCTGGCATTGACCGAACTTTTTTCATATTTGCAAAGCCGCAACCTCAATACAGCCAGCAGTTTTGAGCTGAATGCCGCCGGCGGACAGGTCATCCGCTTTGCCCCGGTTGAATACAAACTGCCGGTGACGATAGATAAAATAAAATCATTTCACCTCTGCTCTGACTACCGGACACACAATCTGACTCACAATAACCGCCGTTTCGGCATCGGAGTCCAGCTGATATGCGAACTTGCGGAAAATGCGATCCCCGAAACCGTCTTTGCCGAAGAACAGGTCATTCCGGCAACGCTGATAATCCGTCTGACCTCATCCTCCGGCAGCAGCGGAGAATTTTCGGCAGGATTTCACTATCTGGATTCACGTTCTCTGGATAAAGTACCGGTCAAAGAGTTCAAACTGCCGCTGGCGCAGGATTTTTCCACCCCGCTTGCCTACATGATACGCAAGCCGCCGGCGATAAACTTCATACAGCGGGCGTTCTGGGTGGAGCGCAACGCCGGTTACGAGGGGTTGTATCATCTGGAACCGCACAATGACAACAGGATACCGGTGGTACTGGTCCATGGCTTGATGTCTGACATCAGAACCTGGATGCAGATGCTCAACACGCTGTTGAGCGACCCGGTGCTGCGTAAACATTACCGTTTTATGGGATTTACCTATTCCAGCGGCAATCCGGTGTTTCATTCGGCTTCACACCTGCGCCATGCACTGCAGAAAGAGCGGGAAAAACTGCTCCGCGACAAGCATGATGTGAAAAATTTTGACCGGATGGTCGTCATAGGTCACTCCATGGGCGGTCTGCTCACAAGGTTGTTGATATCGCATTCAGATGAAAAAGTGCTGACAGACACCTACGGGGAAGATATATGTAAAAGAATAATGAGTTATGGCCGGGAGAAACTTTCCGATTTGTTGATATTTTCGCCATTTCCTTCCATAAAACGGGTGATTTTTATTGCGGTACCGCATCGCGGCGCGAAACTGGCAGATTCGATGATGGGCAGAGTTGCAGCATCAATGGTGAGACTGCCGCGGACAATAATCGACTTCAACCGGGAACTGTTTTATTTCCTGACCAGCAAAGATGAACACAGTATGCCGGAAAAAATGGAAATATTCACCGGAATAGACAACCTCTCCCCCCGCAATTCGGCATTGCAGCTGCTCAATAAAATGCCGATGAGCCGGATACCCAAACACTCTATCATCGGCAATATTTCCGGCGGCGACATTCCCGGCGGCAGTGACGGGGTCGTCGATTACAAAAGCAGTCATCTTGACGATGTATTGAGCGAAAAAGTTGTAAAATCCGGTCACAGTGTACAGCAAAATCCGTTGGCTATTCAGGAAATCAGACGTATTTTGCGGGAACATTTGAGCACTTTTACAGACCTTGAACCGGAGCTGGAACAATGATCATCATACACAGTATCTGGCTTTTGCTGCTGCTCGGCTATTCCCTTTTATGTGCGACGGCTCTGCCCGTAATGATGAATTGGCACTATTCGGTCATGCCGCTGCTTGTGCTCGCGGTCATCATCATCTGGCTGGGGTCTCTTAAAAAATCCGGTCCGGTTTTTCTGCTGCTGGTATTCAATGCCGCAGTAACGGCGTTTTATTTGCAACTGACTCCACAAGAGCAATTCAAAGGAGTGAAATGGGAAGAATCATGTGCCGTCAAACCGGAAGTGACATTTCTGGATAAGGGCAATATCAAAATCAGCGGAGTCAGAAATTTTCATTACCGCACCGCTGAAGATTTTGATATAAAATACCAAAATGAGATTTGCGATATCAACAAACTTGAATCGCTGGACCTCGGCGTTTCGCATTGGGACGGGATGGATTTCATCTCACACGTCATGCTCTGTTTCAACTTCAGCAACCGCGCACCGCTGGTGCTGTCTGTGGAAATGCGCTGTCCGGAAGGCAGAAGCAGGGATTTCTATACGACATTTTTAAAACAGCATGAGCTGATATACATCTGGGGCACCCCCGAAGACCTTTTTGACTTACGCAGTACATACCGTAACAATGAAGCATTTTACCGTTACCGGACGACCGCAACGGCAGATGAAAGCAAAATACTGTTTCTGAATCTTTTAAAAAGAACACAGCAAATTTATCAGCAACCGGAATTTTACCGTCTGTTGAGCGGCAACTGTACTACTGAATTGCTCCCGGCACTGCAGAAAATGCGTCCGGAGCTGAAGTGGGACCTCCGGGTACTGATAAACGGCACGATAGACCGGATGTTTTTTGAGCAGGGATTTCTCAAAAGTGCCCCCGGGGAAAAGTTTGAGCCGCTCCGGGCGAGAAGTATCGTACAAATAAAATCCGGAGAGATAAAAGTTGTAAAATAAGCCGGAACAGGCTATATTATTAAGAAGTGCAACAAGAGGGGGGGTAAAAACTCCCGATAAAATAACGTTACAAAAAAATGGTATTTTTATGAAAAAAAGTTCTCAAATCCTGCGTTCACAGGCGAAATTCCTGAAATATATCCCGAATTTTCTAACCATCTGCAATTCGCTTTGCGGTTTTGCCGCCATTCTGCTTTTGCTCACAGCATACCGGGCGGAACAGGATGCCGCATTGAAAATATGCACTATAAGTTCCATTATGATATTTTCCGCGATGATATTTGATGTTTTTGACGGACTGGCGGCACGGCTGCTCAATGCGGCAAGTCTGCATGGTATCCAGATGGATTCGCTCTCGGATATGGTCACATTCGGTGTGACCCCGGCAACCATGATCGCAATAATATGCCAATGCTTTTTCGGATGGGATACATTCGGCTCATGGCATCTGCTCTACATATATCTGCTCTGCTCGGTGTATATCGGCGGGGCGGCGTTGCGTCTGGCGACATACAATGTCCATGCCACATTGAAAAAAAAATCCACAGAAAAAAGTTCCGACCGTTTTTCCGGTCTGCCCTCCCCCGGAGCCGCAGCGGCAGTCTGCGTTGCACTCTTTTTCCTCTGGGACAACCGCCTGACGCTTACGGCAAACGAAGTAACTCTTGCGGCATGGATTCTGCCGGTGTATACCGCAATTCTCGGGTTGCTTATGACCAGCACCATTCCCTACATCCATGCCGGCAAATGGCTGATGTCGATCCGCCGCAACCGCCGCAAACTGCCGCTCGTAGTGGGGATGCTCGCTATCGTGGCGTGTTTCCGTCTTGACGGTCTGGCATTTCTGACTCTGGCGTATATATTTTCCGGTCCGGTAATGCTGATATTTGAAAAAATATTCCGCAAAAACAGCTCAGGAGGCATCAGATGAAGTTCCTCATAACCGGAGGAGCCGGTTTTATCGGCAGTCATTTGACCAATGAACTGCTTGACCTCGGCCACGATGTGGTGGTGGCAGATGATTTTTCCACCGGCTCACGCAGCAATCTGCCGCACCGCGCTGACCGCAATGCTGTCATTGTGGAAACTGACGTCGCTGTTGATGCGGCAACTGTACGGGAACTGGTGAAAGATGCCGATGTGGTTTTTCATCTGGCGGCTGCGGTCGGAGTTGAACTTGTCGTCAATGACCCGGTACGCACGATAAAAACCAATATCGACGGTTCTGCCAATGTGATAAAAGCGGCGGCAGAGTTCGACAAACGGATATTCATCGCCTCGACAAGTGAAGTTTACGGCAAGTCTGAAAACGAATATTTTTCGGAAACTGATGATTTGCTTATTGGTTCACCTGACCACTCCCGCTGGAGCTATGCCTGCAGTAAACTGCTGGATGAATTTTATATGATGGCTTATCATCAGGCAGCCGGATTACGCGGCACTGTCGTGCGTTTTTTCAACACCGTCGGCCCCCGGCAGACCGGCAAATACGGTATGGTCGTTCCCCGCTTTGTCGGCAGGGCCCTGCGCGGAGAAACGCTGCAGCTTTACGGTGACGGCGGACAATCCCGCTGTTTCTGTCATGTCAAAGATGTCGTCAGAGCTTTGCTGCTGCTGCTGGCAGACCCAAGGAGTATCGGCAATATATATAACATCGGCAGCAACCGTCTGGTGACGATCAAAGAATTGGCAGAATTGGTCATTTCGCGTACAAAAAGCTCTTCTGCAATCGAAACAGTTCCTTATGAAGTTGCCTATGCCAAAGGGTTTGAGGATATGCGCCGCCGGATGCCGGATACGGCAAAAATACGCACTCTCACTGATTGGCAGCCGGAATATACTCTGGAAAATATTATTGACGATGTGGCAATGAGCATCAGAAACGGTTAAAGTTGGATATGTCTGATATTTTTCTTGACAACGGTTTTTCTGCCGCTGAACGTGATGCGGCACTGGCGGGAGCACCCGGAAAATTGTTTTTTCTCTCTGAAAAATTTTTGCTGCAATACTTTCCATTGACCAAACTGCCGCAGGATGATTTCGCTGAAATCTCGGAATTTGCCGAAAAAATGCAATCGACTCCGGAATTCCGGGCATTGATGTGGCACTTGTACACGGTATTCTGCATGAAAGGTACGTCGGTGAACTTTCCGGAACTTCTTGAACCTTTCGGCGTTGACACCGGAAAAATATACCTTCTGCTGCTGATGGCACTGGTTCCGTTTTATGAAGAACGCGCCGCAAGAGAGGGCTTCCCGGTGGAATTTGCCCGTACCGCCGCCGACCGGATCGGTTCAACGGCGGTAATGTTTGCCCAGAAATACAACGGCGCGTTGGGGATATTGGCAAGATCGCTCAACTTCATGCTCAATTTCAGAAACCGTCCCTGCTTCCGCATCGGCAGACTTGATTTTGAGATGTATAAGTATGACGATTTCATTCCCGAAATATATGTGTCCGGCGACCGGGTCGTCGCCCTGTGTCAGGATAAATGGATGTTCGATGCCAGAGGGGAACGCACGACAGATGAATCCACCGCAGTACAAAAAGTGCGGCTCGTACGCAATGCAGACACCGTGACCGGCACTCCGGTGGATATGGTAAACGGCTATGCCCAAAAAGATGAAATAACTCTCAAACTTGCCAAATGGGAAAGAGTCGCCGGTCCCGGCGACTGGACAATCCATTACCACATTCCCGGCGGCGGCGGTATGACTCCGGAGCTTTGCGAAGCCTCATTTGCCGCGGCAAAAGCATTTTTTGCGGAATATTTTCCGGACAAACCGTGCCGGATAATCTGGTCGAATTCGTGGTTTTTCAACCCGGCTTACAAAGAGTATCTGCCGGAATCAAATATTGCCAAGTTGAGCCGGAGCGGATTTCTCTTTCCGGTGATGTCGACCGGCAAAGACGGATTATTTTTTGTTTTCGGCAGAGATGATGATGATTTTGACAGCTATGAATGCAAAACCTCACTGCAAAAAGCGGTGATGCGTTGCCGGCGTGAACACGGTTTTCTCCGCCGCACCGGGTGGTTCATAGTAATAAAATGACAAAAAAGCACAAAAACACGCTTGACTTTACGCTCAACATCGTGTATATTCTTACTTTGACATATTGCAATTAACAAATTTAACCATAGAAAGAGCTTTGAACATGAAAAAGGAAATCCATCCCGAATACGGTGATGCCGTTGTGACCTGCGCCTGCGGTGCAACCTGGAACATCAAATCCACCCGCAAAGATTACAAAGTCGGTATCTGCGCCAAATGCCACCCCTTCTTCACCGGCAAACAGAAATTTGTAGATACCGCCGGTCGTATTGATAAATTCAACCGCCGCTACAAAAAAGAAGCGTAATATCTTTTTGAAATTCGGCTTGCCGGTCATCGTCGGCAAGCCTTTTTTTGATTATGACACCGGCAGATATCGCAAAACATATCACCCGTTTGCAGGAACGCGGAGCTGAATTGGAAAAACTCCTCTCTTCCGGAGAGGTTTTTTCCGACATGGCGAATTTCCGCCGTTTAAGCCAGGAACACAGTAAACTTGCTGCACTGTTTTCCGACTTTGAGGCATGGCAGAGTGCTCTGGAGTCGATGGATGATGACAAAGAGATGCTCCTGACTGAAAACGACCCGGAAATGCGGAGTCTGCTGGAAGAGGAGCTCTCCTCGCTTGCAGAAAAATCATCCCGCCTTGAAGAACGCATCCAGCTCGCCCTGCTGCCGCCCGACCCCAATGATGCCAAAAACATCATCGTCGGGATCAAACCGGCAGCCGGCGGCGATGAAGCGGCTCTTTTTGCCGGAGAACTTTTCCGGGCGTATTTGCATTACGCCGAATCCCAGAACTGGAAAGTTGAACTGCTCGACCAGAGCGACACCGACCTCGGCGGTATCAAAGATGTCTCCTTTTCTCTCTCCGGATGCGACGTTTACAGCAAAATGAAATACGAAAGCGGCGTCCACCGGGTACAGAGAGTCCCGGCAACCGAAGCCGGCGGCAGAATCCACACTTCGACGATCACCGTGGCGGTAATGCCGGAAGCCGAAGAGGTGGAACTGGATATAAAACCCGAAGAGCTGCGTTTTGATGTATTCCGCTCCAGCGGTCCCGGCGGACAGTGCGTCAACACCACTGACAGTGCAGTCCGGGTCACTCACATTCCCAGCGGATTGTCAGTCGCCAGTCAGCAGGAAAAATCCCAGCACCGCAACAAAGAAATTGCCCTGCGTATCCTCTATGCCCGGTTGCTGGAACACAAACAGCAGCAGGAAGCGGAAAAACAAGCCGCCGACAAACGTTCTCAAGTCGGCACCGGCGACCGCAGTGAACGCATCCGCACATACAATTTCCCGCAAAACCGGGTCACAGACCACCGTTTCAACATCTCCTCTTTTGACCTGCCCAAAATCATGCAGGGTTCTCTGGGGCTGATCGTTGACCAGATACTGAAACTCAACTGCGAACGCCAACTGGAAGAATTGCGTAACGATTGACAAATTGCTTGACAATCACACGCCGGTGTGTTATGTTAATAGCTGTCTACTGATAAAAGGAGAAAAAATCATGCTTACTCAATTATCCCTTTTCCTTGAAAACCGTCCGGGTGCGCTTTCTGAGGCCTGCACTGTTTTGAAAAATGCCGGCATCAATCTCCGGGCATTGTCCCTTGCCGACACCCAGCAGTTCGGCATTTTGCGGCTGCTGGTCGATGAACCCGCCAAAGGCAAAGAGGCATTGGCTGCCGAAGGTTTCGTTGTCAAAGAAAACAAAGTCCTCGCTGTAAGCGTTCCGGATTGCGCCGGAGGTCTGGCTGAATTGTTCGCCGTTGTGGATAAACTGGAGCTGTCGGTGGAGTATATGTACGCATTTGCTTCCGGCAGCGCGGGCAAAGCTGTTATAGTTTTCCGTTTCACCGACCAGGAACAGGCCGTAGCCAGACTCACCGCGGAAAACGTGGAAGTTATAACTCCGGAAATGCTTGCTGCAAAGTAAAAAAATCCGCTTCAGACACCGGGAAGACTTATTCCCGGTGTTTTTTTGTTTCCCCCTGCCCCGCTCAAGCGGCAGACAACCGGGAACAAACCCGGGATTTTCATGGTTTATCCGGCAAAAAAGCCTTGACTTGCAACAAATTCCGTGCTATATTAAACGTATTGTTGTATTCTTTTCGGCACGGTGCCGGAGGGAATTGAGTTTCAAGTAAAGTAAAAACCAAACAAACAAGAAAAAACAAATGGAAGAAAACAAATTTGCAGAGAGTTTTCTTGACTTCAGCGGCATGCCCGAGAGCATGGAAGAACTGCTGAACGGCAAAGAAGGCGCCGCCACCATCACCAAAGGCAAAATCGTCGAAGGCACCATCGTTGCCAAACGTCAGGACGGCGCACTGGTCGACATCGGCTACAAAGCCGAAGGATTCATCCCCGCCGGAGAATTCATGGATTTTGAAAACACCAACGTCGGTGACAAAATCGATGTCTATCTCGAAGAGATCGAAAACCGTCAGAATATGCCCACTCTCAGCTTGGAAAAAGCGTACTCCATCAAAGCCTGGAACCGCATCACCACCGAATACGGCGAAGGACACATCGTCAAAGGTATCATGCGTCACCGCGTCAAAGGCGGTATCATGGTCGATGTTGAAGGCTTCCCCGCTTTCCTGCCCGGCAGCCAGCTTGATGTCAGCCCCGTGCGCAATATGGACGATTATCTCAACAAAGAATATGATGTCAAAATCATCAAAATCAACGTTGAACGTCACAACATCGTCGTTTCACGCCGCGAACTCCTGGAAGAATCTCTCCGCGACCAGCGCAGCAAACTCATGTCTGACATGAAAGTCGACGAAGTCGTCAAAGGTATCGTCAAAAACATCACCGATTTCGGTGCGTTTATCGACCTCGGCGGCATTGACGGTCTGCTGCACATCACCGACATTTCCTGGGGCCGCATCAACCATCCCAGCGAAGTCCTCACTGTCGGTCAGGAAATCGAAGTCGTTGTCATCGGCATCGACAAAGATAAAGAACGTGTCTCTCTCGGTCTGAAACAGAAAACCCGCAATCCGTGGGATGATGTCGTTGCCAAATATCCCAAAGGCAGCCATGTTTCCGGTAAAGTTGTCAACCTCATGCCCTACGGCGCATTTGTTGAAATCGAAACCGGCGTTGAGGGTCTTATTCACGTTTCCGAAATGAGCTGGACCAAACGCATCAACAAAGCCAGCGATATGCTGAATAAAGATGATGTCGTTGAAGCCGTCGTGCTCGACATCGACCGCGACAGCCGCAAAATTTCTCTCGGTCTGCGTCAGAAAGAACGCAATCCGTGGGAAGTCCTCGCTGAAAAATATCCGGTCGGCAAACACATCGTCGGCAAAGTCCGCAACATGACCAACTACGGTGCTTTCGTTGAAATCGAAAATGACATCGACGGTATGATCCACGTTTCCGACATGAGCTGGACCCGCAAAATCAACAAACCGAGCGAAGTCCTCGCCCCGGGACAGGAAATCGAAGTCGTCATTCTCGAAATCAATCCGGAACAGCAGCGCATTTCTCTCGGTCTGAAACAGGCTGAAAACGACCCCTGGAGCAATATCAATGAGCTCTACAAAGTCGGCGACATCGTCAAAGGCAGCGTGACCAAGATCACCACTTTCGGTGCGTTTGTTGAATTGAGCAACAAAATCGACGGTCTGATTCACATTTCCCAGTTGAGCAATGAGCGCGTTGACAAAGTCAAAGACGTCCTCAAAGTCGGCGATGAAGTTGAAGCCCGCGTCATCAAAGTCGATACCGATGAACGTCGTATCGGTCTTTCCATCAAAGCTGTTGACAGCAACTTCTCCGAAGCGGATCTGAAAGCCGCTGAAGAAGAATACACCGCCGCGCTGAAACCCGGCGAAGCGATGGTCAACGTCGGTGAAGTTTTTGAATCCGGCGCAATGGATGCACTGAAACTTGACTGAACTCAAGTTACAGAGTACAAAAAACAAGCGCAGTGGAAGTGATTCCACTGCGCTTTTATTTCATATACATTATGTACATATTTTTATTTTTTCTATTGCTTTTTGCTTTTCTGTGATATATATTAAAATGTCGGCAATAACAATAAAGGATATTTGCATAATGAAAAAACATTTTTTCTGTTTGCTTGCCATTGCAATATTTTCAGCGGCAAATGCGGGTGAATCCTACAATTTTCTGATGCTGTCCGATACCCATTTCGGTCCGGCAGCAACATTCGGAGCGTCTCCTGCGCCGAAAGTTGCCAAAAAACTCAACCGTTCCGATCTGGCGTTTCCGCATTATCTGGCGATGTTTGCTGATATGGCAAAAAAATCTGACGCCAACACGAAATTCCTCATCCACGCCGGAGATATGATTGAAGGCTGGGCGCACTCCCCCGGCGCACAGTTTGAACAATTTCAACTGCTTGACACTACGTTGAAAAAATATTTCAAAATACCGCTTTATATGGTTCGCGGCAACCACGAAGCAGCCGGCAAAACCGGTAAAGAGGGCTATTTTCAAGCGATAGCCCCGGCGATCGCCGTGAATGCCGGTTTTGCGCCGGAAACAATACACTACACCAAAAAATACGGCGACGATATTTTTATTTTTGTGGATTGCTATGATTCAGGTGCAACTGATTTCGTAAGAAAAACGCTGAACTCCCTGCCCCTGAATCACCGCTACATATTTTTGATCATACACAATGACCAGCTTCCGCAAGTGTATGAACAAGCGAATGAAATGCGTAAGCTGCTGCTCCCGCACAATGTAATAATCCTCAACGGTCACACCCACCGGACAAGAGTTCTGAAGTATGAACGTGACGGCAAAACTCTCACCCAGTTTTCCATCGGTTCTTTTCTGATGCCCAAACTCATACGTTACGGCAAAGTCAATGACAACCGCGGGGAATATCTTAAAAATTTCCGCACAAGCAAATATATTACCAGTGAAAAAATGCTGCAGATTTTCGATGCTGAAGTAGCTCCTTTTATAACAATGTACAAAGAGTACGGCGGCATAAAAGGTACTCCCGCCGGATACGCCCGTATTCATGTTTCAGATGCCGGGGTCACTGTCACTGTGCAAAGCGGTCATCCGGCTGACAAAGACTTTGATATTCAACTGGTAACAAAATAACAACCCGTACAGGAGAAAAACGAATGAAAAGATTTTTATTTGCCGCACTGTTTGCCGCATTGTGTCTGCCGCTTGCCGCCAGAACCATATATGTCACCCGTCACGGTCAGGTCGGCGATAAAAAATACAGGATTCAAATAGATAAATCCTTAAAAGAAAACACTCTCACTCCGCTCGGCATTGAGCAGGCAGAACTTTTGGCGGAATATCTCGTCAAAAAAAATAATTTTGCCGGAGATATTTATGTTTCCCCGCTGTACCGGACGGTTGAAACCGGTTCATACACGGCAAAATTGCTCAACAAAAAAGTAATTCTTTTTCCCGGGATTCAGGAAATTGCCCCCAAAAAAACTCCGCGCGGCATGAATAAAGCTGAAATTGAGAACAATTTTCCGGGCAAAACCATTGCCGGAAAAGACTTTACAGACAACTGGCGGCTCAGCTTTGAAAGCCGCGAGGCGCGTCAGGCGCGCGTCAATGCCGCTCTGGATAAACTTCTTGCGGAAACGACAAACGACCTGCTGCTGGTTTCCCACGGTGGAACAGTCGGCAATATCGTCAAATATTTCAACGCGAAATGTGACAAAAATGTAAACAATGTCCAAGGTACGGTTTGGAATTGTTCGCTTTTCAAATTTGAAATCAACTCCGGCGGCAAAGTCACCAATGCACTCTACACCACGGAATATCTGCCGGATGAAAAAGTCACATCCAATTTCCGCACTCCCAAAATTCCCCGTCCGGATGACCCGCAGTACGAAAACAGCTCCTCTGCCGCAAAGAAAAAAGCTGTAAACGAACGCAGAAAAGGTGAAAGACTGCTCCTTATCACCCGGCACTGTCAGACTTCCGGTCAGACGCGCCCTGACGTTATCCGTCCGGTTCCGGGTGATACCGCCATAACCCGGCTCGGCATCAAACAGTCCCATGCGCTGGGTAAAGCGATAAAAGCTCTGGGATTCGACGGGGCATTTTATTCATCCCCCTACTACCGGGCAACCGCAACCGCTTGCGAAGCGGCAAAAGAGTGCGGCGCAAAGGTCTATCCCTATGCCGGAATACAGCAGCGTGCCAAACGCCCCGGCGGCAATATCAAAGGCGGCGCGACACTGGCGGTATTCAGAAAACTTTATCCCGCTGAAATTGCCGCCGATGCCGCACTGGCAGACGACTGGCTCAAAACAACTGTGGAAAAAGGCTATGACGGCGAACACCAAAAACGTCTGGAAAAAGCTCTGGATGAAATACTTGCAAAATCAAACAAAGATGTCGCGATATTCTCCCACGGTGGCGGAGTCGGTACTTTTTTGCAGATAATGCAAAAAAAATGCGGCATTGAAAAAATCAAAGGGGTGGTCTGGAACTGTGCGCTGTTTAAATTTGCGGTCGACGCCGAAGGTAAATGCCGCTTTATCGGTTACGATATAAGTTTCATGCCGGAATCAGAAGTGACCAGCAATGAAGGACGCACTCTTGCCGGAATAAAATCCGGAAAAGAGAAAAAATTCAACTCCAGAATCGACCACGACGACAAGTAACGCTCTCCGTCTGAAATTATTTCCGGATACCGGCGAGGAACGCTTTGGTGCGTTCCTTTTGCGGATTGTTGATCAATTCGTGCGCCGCACCCTCTTCCACAATGACACCATCCGCCATGAAAACGATGCGGTCGGCGACCTGTGCCGCGAACTCCATTTCGTGGGTGACGATGACCATGGTCATGCGCTCTTCAGCAAGGGAACGGATAACATTCAGGATATCTTTGGTCAACTCCGGGTCAAGTGCGGAAGTCGGTTCATCAAAAAACAATATATCCGGATGCAAAGCAAGTGCCCGGGCGATCGCAATCCGCTGCTGCTGACCGCCGGATAATTCGCACGGATAGGCGTGAGCGTGGTCAAGCAGCCCCATTTTGGTCAACAGCTGCATTGCTTCAGCCATTGCCTCTCCGCGCGGAATCTTGCGGACATGAACAGGAGCGTCAATGATATTTTCCAACACCGACATGTGCGGAAAAAGATTGAAATTCTGAAACACCAGACCGCATCTTTCATGTGCTTTTTTCAACGTGGCATCATCCGCATAAGCGAATCTGCCTTTTTCATCACAGCCGGCAACACATAATTCACCGAAACACAATGTTCCGCCGTCGACCTTTTCCAAAAGCGTGGCACAACGCAAAAGAGTGGTTTTGCCGGAACCGGACGGTCCGATAACGGCAACGACTTCCCCCTCTGCGACGCTCATGGAAATATCGTGCAGAACCTTATGCTCCTTAAAACTTTTTGAAAGATGGGAAACTTGGAAAACCTGCATTTTTTCACCGGTAATAATTCAATTTTTTTTCAATCAACGACATACCGCCGGCAACAATAAAGTTGAAAACATAATAAAACACTCCGGCGATAACAAACGGCATCATTGATGTCGTCGCACTTGAAATCTGCTTGGCGATAGTGAACATTTCCAACACCGAGAGCGAAAACGCCAGTGATGTATCTTTCACCAGCGTAATGACCTCATTTGTTACCGGCGGAACGATGCGCTTGATGACCTGCGGCAAAATGATACGGAAAAACGTCTGTGTGTTGGAATACCCCAATACATACGCCGCCTCATACTGCCCTTTGGCAATGGAAGCGATGCCGCCGCGGTAAATTTCGGCAAAGTAAGCCGCGTAATTAAGCGAAAAACCGATTATAACTGCAGAAAAACGATACTCTATCCCGCAAAATTCCAATTCGGACAATCTGATGCCAAAAAGGTAATACGGTCCGAAAAACCAGACAAAAAGCTGCAGCATCAGCGGTGTACCGCGCATGACGGATATGTATATGCGGAAAATATTGCGCAGCAGAAAATTTTCCGACATCCGCCCCAATGCGACCAGCAAGCCGAGCGGCAGAGCAAAAAACAGTGTCAGAAAAAATATTTCCGCCGAAACCAGCAAACCTTTGAGAAGTTCGCCGGTCATCGGCAATAATTCCGGAGTATTCACAGCTGCAAGCATATTCACAATCATTTTCCGATTATCAGCACATCTCTGCCGTTGAAATATTTTGCGGAAATTCTGCCGGCAGTGCCGTCGGCAACCATTTCAAGCAAAGTTTTCTGCACTGCGTCACGCAACGTTTTGTTGCCTTTGGCAAAGCCGATACCGTATTTTTCCGAAATGACCACCTCATCAAGGATACGGAAATTACCGCTTTTCATTTTATCCTGTGCCACACCGATATCAAGAGCGACGGCATCAACACTTCCGGCTTCCAACTCCATGACCGCATTGTTGTAATTGGGCACGACCACGATTTTACTGAAACTTTTTCCCAATGCCTCACGTTTGCCGCCGGATGACAAAGCCTTCTGCACCGGAGTATCTGTCTGTACGGCAACGGCTTTACCGGCAAGGTCGGCAAATTTGGAAACCTTTGAATTTTTTCTTACCATCAAAACCTGGCTGTTATCCACATACGGCGCACTCCACTCATAGGAGTTTTCCCTGCCGTTGATAGTGAAACCGTTCCAGATGCAGTCGATCAAACCGCTGTTGAGTTCCATATCTTTGGCATCCCAGTTTATCGGCTTGAGAACGATTTTCCAGTTATTGCGTCTGGCAACTTCCCGGGCAAGGTCAAGGTCAAAACCGGTGTATTCACCGTTTACCACATAGCCGTACGGCGGAAAATTGGCATCAAAACCGACAGTAAAAGTTTTTTCCTGTGATTTTTTGCCGCAACCGGTCAAAACAGTTAAAACGGCAAGCGAAAACAAAACGGCAAATTTTTTCAAACTCATAACCATACCCTTTGCTGTTGAAGTAATTTCAATCGCTTTTTGCAATCACACCGCAGTAAAAAAAGCAGTTTGTTAATATACTGCCGGAACAGCTCTTTTGCAAATCACAATTCACCTTTTCAGCACCGGTTCCGCCGTCACAGCGGCAATACGCCACCCGGCAGAAGTTTTCACCGCCCTGCCCCGCACCAGCAGGATTTCCCGCGTCTTTGAGCCGTTTCTGAATCCGGCGGAAAGTTCTGCATCAAAAACAAAATATGCCATTTCTCCGGAAATTTTCAACTGCAGATTATCTGTTTTCACCGTCAGAAACTGCACCTGCCGATGCAGAAACGCCAACATATTACGACACTCTTCTTTATTCAGCGTCCGGGTAAAGTGCGGGGTTTCCGAATAAATTTCCACCGGGTCGGCAAAAACTTTGTCGCTTCCGGCAAACTTCAAAATCCCCTCATGAGGCAGTTTTGAATATTCTTTAGCGGCAAGTTCCACCATCTTTTCAACAAGAATTTTCACCTGCCGACGGTCACTGCGCCAATAGAAAAAATACCCGGCACATCCAGATACCAGCAATATCAATATGACAAATACGCTACGTTTCAAAACAGCAGACCTCCGGCAATACGCTCCAGACCGATTTCTCCCATGAGATGCTCTTCCACCGGCTGTGCCCTGTTGTCACCGGCAACAAAGCAATTTCCCGGAGCAACAATACGCGGAGCGACATCCCAATCACCGCGAAAATGCACATACGGCTCAACAAGTTCACTCCCGTTCACAAAGAGTCTGCCCTTGCGGAACTCAACGGTTTCCCCGGCAAATGCGATTATCCGTTTCAGCAGATACTTTCTCCCGAAATATGATATAACGACCACATCTCCGCGCTCCGGCGGCGCAAAACGGTAACGCAGCAGATTGCAGAAAACCAATCCGCGTCCGCCGTATGTCGGAAGCATACTGTTGCCATTGATAAAACACGGCCGCAGTACAAAGCCGAAAACACCCACAGAAAAAACTGCAACTCCGGCCATCCGTAACACTGTACGCAAATTCAATTCCGGATAGAAAAAATTACGGACCACCCGGCGGAATTTACAGAACACGCGTGTCAGAAATGCAGTTTTTTTACTCATAGAGAGATATTTTCAGAGCCGTGTCAACTTTGAGCGGCTTTCATCCGCTGTTTTTCCTCTTCTTCCATCAACGGCAGAAAACGTCCCTTGTCACTGGCTTTCATATACGCCTCTTCAGCAGTAATGTTTCCGGCATCAAGTTCAGCCTGGATTGAGTTATCCATAGCTCTCATGCCGCGACCGACACCGGCATCAATAATGGTGCGGATATTGGAAATTTGTCCTTCGCGGATGGTGTTGGGCAATCCGTCGCTCCACAGCAGAACTTCATGCACCGCGACCCGTCCGCCGCTTTTGGTACGGCAGAGCAGCTGGGAAACGATGCCTTGCAGACACTCCGCCAGCATGGTGCGTATCTGCGCCTGCTCATCCGAGGGGAATGCGTCAATGATACGGTCAACTGTCTGCGGCGCATTGTTGGTGTGCAATGTGGCAAAGACCAGCATACCCATTGACGCACAGGTCAATCCCAGACGCATGGTCTCGTTGTCGCGCATCTCACCGATAAGCACGATATCCGGGTCGGAACGCATCGCACCGCGCAACGCCTGCGGGAAAGAGGGACTGTGGATTCCGACTTCCCGGTGGACGATGGTCGAATATTTGTTCTGATGCACAAATTCGATGGGGTCTTCAATGGTGATAATGTGTTTACTGCTGTTTTCATTGATATAATCTATCATCGCCGCCAGAGTGGTCGATTTACCGGAACCGGTGGGACCGGTGACAAGCACCAGACCGGATTTATAGAAACAAATTTCTTTCAGAACTTCCGGCAGGGCAAGCTCATCCAGAGTCAATATCTTGCTCGGGATCTGACGCAGCACACACGCCATGCCGTGGTAGTTGTAGAAAAAGTTGCAGCGGAAACGCGCCACGCCGGGGATCTCATGGGCAAAGTCCAAATCGTGAGTCTGCATGAATTTGTCCCACCGTTTCGCAGGCAGGCAGATCTCTTTCATCAGAGTTTCCATGTATTCCGGAGTCAGAATGGTATCATCCAGAGCCCGGATATTGCCGTGAAAGCGTGCTTTTGGCGGAAAGTTGATGGAAAGATGCAAGTCCGAGCCGCCATTTTCAAGCATCTGCCGCAAATAACCGTTGATAATGGGTTCGTTTTCCATAAAATATATATTCCTTATTTTCCTTTTTTCGCCTGCGCTTCGCGTTGTGCCCAGATGGAGTTGAGCTGGGCAATGACAGCCTGATCGCTCATTTCAGCCAACGCCGCCTCTCTGGTCATAAAGCCGAGAGTGTATTTTTCCAGAATGCACTGGTCAAAAGTACACATTCCCTGCTTGTTGCTGGTTATCATCGTGGACTGCAACCTGAAAGTTTTACCCTCACTGATGATATTTGCGACCGCCATAGTGTTAAGCATTATTTCGTAAATGAGAGTCAATCCGCCGAATCCGTCGGCAACAAGTTTCTGACAGATGACTCCGCGCATACTGCCGGCGGTCATCGCCCGTATCTGCGGCTGCTGCGCCGGCGGAAAAACATCCAACAGACGGTTCAGAGTCGTTGCCGCATTTCCGGTATGCAGAGTACCGACCACCAGGTGACCGGTTTCAGAAGCGGTGATAGCATTTTCAATGGTTTCCAGGTCGTGCATTTCACCGATAACGATAATATCGGGGTCTTCGCGCAAAGCGGCTTTGAGCGCAGTACGGTAACTTGCGGTGTGCTTGCCGATTTCGCGCTGGGAAACCTGACAGTTTTTGGAAATCTGCAGAATTTCGATGGGGTCTTCCACTGAAATAATGTGGTCGGAACGCTTCTCATTGATAATGTTGGTCATCGCCGCCAGAGTGGTGGATTTACCGGAACCGATGGGACCGGTGACAAGCACCAGACCGTTGTGGTAATCCAGCAGACGTTTGATATGCACAACATCTTTTTCCAGAAAACCAAGCTCTTCCAGAGAGCTTATTTGACTTGGAACCAGACGGTAACTTCCGGAGACACCGTCTTTCTGCTCCATCAGGCAGACCCGGAAACGGTCGGCACCGATTTCCAGTGCCATACTCAAATCCTGACGTTCACGGAATACCTGCCGCCGCTCTTCAGTCAGCAGAGCCAGATTGAGTCTCCGGGAATCTTCAGCAGTGAGGACATAAGAATCGATTCTTTCCACCTGACGCAAACGGCGGACAAATGGTGGAGCTCCGCCGGAAAGATGCAAATCACTGCATCCCAAAGCCCGCAAACAGGTGAGCAGCAGCACCATTCTTTCCGCAAGCTCATCATCCGAAAGCTGTGAAACATCGCTCAATCCGGGCAGATCCTCATACCCCTGCATGCCGGAAACGTCAACATCCGGCGCATCATAATACAACGCATCGGAATGATTCGTTTCCGGAGCCGCCCCGGTTGCAGATTGTTCACAGGCGTAATCCACTATTGCCTGCACCTGTTCCACGAGCTGATTCTGCTCTTCCAGAGAGAGTCCTTCGCACAGACGGTCTATTACCGCCTCGGCAAATTCCGCCAAATCGGCAGTACGGTTCAGAGATTCCCACAGCTCCTGTGCATCGGCATCAGGCAACGCGCCGTTATCAGCCAGAGCATAGGCGAACCATTGTATTTCCAACGGGGTTTCCGGTGTCATCAGCAATCCTCCTTTATGTGCTTGCAACAAATTCTGTAAAACTTCGTTGATTATTATGCCATGTTTATACAATACAGCCTTTTTTGCTCAAGTCAACCATCTCGGCGGAGATTTGCTGAAATAAACTCTTCAGGAGTTTGCAAAACAGCGTAAACGGGGTTATATTACATATATGGTTTGGTATTTTTCTGCCTTTTTATCAAAAAACTTTAAGGAGGTATCCCCGTGAGTTTTAATCTGTTGGTTTTTGTCAAGCAGGTGCCGGATACGCAAAATATTTCCGGTGATGCGATGACTCCCGAAGGCACAGTCAACCGTGCCGCTTTGCCCGCGATCTTCAACCCGGAAGATTTGAATGCGCTGGAGCTTGCTCTGCAACTTAAAGACCGTTATCAGGCTCACGTCACGGTCGCGACCATGGGAATGCCGGCGGCAGCAGAAGTTCTGCGTCAGTCGCTTTACCGCGGAGCTGACCGCGGGGTACTGATCACCGACCGGGCTCTTGCCGGTGCGGATACTCTGGCGACCAGTTACACGTTGAGCTGCGTTGCCAAAAAACTCGGCAACATCGACCTCGTGCTGTGCGGCAGACAGGCCATTGACGGAGATACCGCACAGGTCGGTCCCCAGATCGCGGAAAAACTGGGCATCCCCCAGATTTGCTATGTGGAAGAAGTCCAGTCGCTTGAACCAGGCAAAATCGTGGCAAAACGCGCCATTGAAGGCGGCTACGAGATCCTCTCTTCACCGCTGCCGGCACTGCTGACGGTCATTGATGCTAACGACCCGCGCCCGGTCAACGTCAAAAAAATGATGAAGTACAAACGCGCCCGCACTCCCGGCGAAATAGATATGGCTGCCAAAAAAGGCGACATCGCCGATGCCGGTGCCTGCAAAGCGGAGCTGAAATCCCGTGATTTGCTGCTGGATGAGTATTCAGCAGCCGATATCAATGCCGATCCGAACCGCATCGGATTCCCCGGTTCTCCGACCAAAGTCAAACAGGTCATGAGCGTGGTTCTCACCGCCGGAGAAGCAAAAACCGTATCCGCCGACGCCGAAGGCATCGCCGGACTTATGCACGAACTTATCAGCGATCACACTCTGGGGTAAGCAAAAATGGCTAATATTGGAAACGTTTGGGTATTTATTGAACAGGAACAGGGTAAGATCGCCGGAGTCAGCTTGCAGCTGGTTTCCAAAGGCCGTGAACTTGCCGACCGTCTGGGAGTCAAACTTGAAGGCATCCTTCTCGGGGACAATCTTTCCGGATGTATTGACACGCTTTATCACTACGGTTGCGACCGGGTCATTCTCGCTGAAGACAGCCAACTGGAGCCTTTCACCGTTCTGCCGTATGCAAAAGTTATCATGCAGCTCATTCTTGAGCACAAGCCGAATATCCTGCTTTTCGGTGCCACACTCAAGGGCAGAGAGCTTGCTCCGCGTATAGCTTCAGAAAAACTTGCCGGTCTCACAGCTGACTGCACCGATTTGCAAATCGATGATTTTGAAGACAAAAAGAACAATCAGTTCTATACCGACAAACTCATGCAGATCCGTCCGGCATTCGGCGGCAACATCATCGCCACCATCGTCAACACCTGGGATGACCCGCAGATGGTGACTGTGCGCGAAGGCGTGATGAAACTCGGTGAAGCCGACACCTCACGCAAAGGTGAACTGCTCAAAGTCGATGTCAAACTCGATGATACTGACACCGTGGTGAAAGTCATTGAACGCGTCCGCGCCGACAAAGAGGTCGATTTGCAGGGTGCGCAGATAATCGTCGCCGGCGGTTACGGCGTCGGTTCAAAGGAAAACTTCAAACTCATCTACGACCTGGCTGAAGCCATCGGCGGTGAAGTCGGTGCCTCCCGTGCCGCAGTGGATGCCGGCTGGATAAGCCATGACCATCAGGTCGGTCAGACCGGTGTCACGGTGCGTCCGCGCCTGTATATCGCCTGCGGTATTTCCGGCTCCATCCAGCACACCGCTGGCATGAGTGAATCCAAAAAAATCATTGCGATCAATACCGATCCGGATGCTCCGATTTTCAGCTGTGCCCACTATGCCATCGTCGGTGATCTGAATCAGGTCATCCCGCAAATGATCAAAGCTTTCAAATCCAAGCAGCAGTAACAGGAGAAATTCTTACGATGTTGAACTATTTTTCTGACAATAAAGATCTCGAATTCACACTGAAATCGCTTGATCTTGCCGAAATCACCGCGCTGCTGGAAAAAAATTACCGGAATGCGGAAAAATTTGAATCCGCCCCGACTGATTTTGCCGATGCGCTGGATAACTATGAACGCTCTTTGAAAGTCATCGGTGAAATCGCCGGTGAACGCATTGAAGCCCGCTCCCGCACCGTCGATCAGGAAGGTGCGAAATTCAAAGACGGCAAAGTCATCTATCACCCCCTGACACTTCAGAACCTTGAAGACCTCACCCAGGCGGGATTGATGGGGGTCATGCTCGGCCATGAGTACGGCGGCTTGAACTTCCCGGTTTCGGTCTACACCATGATGACCGAAATCGTTTCCCGCGCCGATGCGTCACTGCAGAATATTTTCGGCTTGCAGGATATTGCCGAAACCATCAGCTTTTTCGGCAATGATGAGCAGAAAAATTACTATCTGCCCCGTTTCGCCACCGGTGAATTCGACGGTTCAATGGACTTGACTGAACCCGATTACGGTTCAGATTTGCAGTCTGTGCGTCTGCGCGCTTATCAGGACGAAAACGGTCAGTGGTATCTCAACGGCATGAAACGTTTTATCACCAACGGCTGTTCCAAAGTCCATCTGGTGCTGGCGCGTTCAGAGGAAGGAACCACCGATGGTCGCGGATTGTCCATGTTCATCTGCGAAGCCTGCCCGCAGCTGGTCGTGCGCCGCATTGAGGACAAAATGGGTATCCACGGCGTGGCGACGTGCGAATTGCAGTTCAACGATGTGCCGGCACAGCTCTGCGGCAAACGCCGTCTCGGTCTGATCCGTTACGTTATGAGTCTGATGAATGGCGCGCGTGTGGCTATCAGTGCCCAGGCTGTCGGTATCGCTGAAGCGGCTTACCGTCAGGCGCGCAAATATGCTTCAGAACGTGAACAATTCAAACGCAGCATTGACAAATTCCCGGCGATTTACTCCATGCTTTCGTCGATGAAAGTCCGTCTGACTGCTGCCCGTGCGCTGCTTTATGAAACCACCCGCGTGGTCGATTTGCGCAACGTCTACACCCACATCGTGGAAAGCGGCACCCCGACCGATGAAGATCGTGCCAAACAGAAATATTACACCAAACTGGCTGCCCAGCTGACCCCGATGTGCAAAGCATTGGCTACTGAAAGTGCCAATTCCATTGCTTATGACGGAATTCAGATCCACGGCGGTACCGGTTATATGCGTGACTTCAACGCTGAACGTTACTATCGTGATGCCCGTATTACCAACATTTATGAAGGCACCACCCAGCTGCAGATAGTTGCCGCCATCGGCGGAGTCATGCAGCGTGATGCCGATACCCGCATCAAAGAATTGAGCGAAATCGAGCTGCCGGCATCTCTTGCAGCGTTGCGCGACAAACTGCTTGAACTTCACGCCAAACAGCTTGAAGCAGTTAAATTCGTTGGCGAAAAACGCACTGCCGACGGTGCCAAAGACACCGCTTATCACGATTTGATGGCACGCAATCTGGTGGAAATGGAAACCTATATTTTCGTCGGTCTGCTGCTGCTGCGTGATGGAGCACTCTGTGCTGAACGCGCCCCGATCGCTGAAAGATATGTGCTTGATGCCGTTGCGGAATTCAACCGCCGCTACGCCACAGTCACTTCCGGTGATGATTTGCTCATCGGCAATCACCGTGACATCATTGATTACTGACCGAAAGGAGAATTTTATATGAACAACAGTTATTTGGAACGGGCAAGAAAAGTCATCACCGATCCGCAGATACTTTCAGTAGTTGCGGCGAAACGCGCCAAACAGCTGGCTGCCGGAGGCCGTCCGATGATCAAATGTGATTCGGAAAACCTGCTGGATATTGCTCTGCTGGAAATCGCCGAAGGTCTGCTTTCCTATGAATTTCCGGACGAAAATGCCGCTCCGGAAGCGGAAGCCGATGGTGAAGCTCCCGCTGCAGAATAAATTCTGCGCAGCAAAACGCCCTGCACTTCACTTGAAATGCAGGGCGTTTGTTTTTTGTCCGGTTCAAAACGGCGGCGTATCAGGAGGGTAAATTTTTCCATCATCCGCCCTGCCCCTGGTGTTGACATGACGTTTGAATATGAGATCATCCACCGTGCGGACATAAAGCACTCCCGGGTCATCTGTTCCGAAAGCGATATTCTTCAGAGCCGGATTCCCCGGCAGCGGCAGAATGGTATTATTGTGTCCGCGCACTGAAAATGTCTGTATTCCCAATTCCGTAGCGGCATAAACCCGGTCGCCGCTGTCCACACATACTCCATTGGCTCCGGGAAAAGAAAAATCATCTTTTATATGCAGATGTCCATGCGCATACATATCATGCAGAGAACCATCCGGATATATCGCCCAAACGTAGATAAAACGTTTTTCCGGACTTGCCACATACAAACGCCATAAATCGCTGGAAAGTGCCATAGCGGAAATCTCATACGGCATCCGGGCAACGATTTCAGTTTTGCCGTCATTACGTTCCAGAATAATATTGCAGCCGTCAGAAACGTATTTGCCGCCGGCAGTACGGCACGGCAAAGATTCCGGCATGGAATCACATCTTTCCCAACTCGTATCCGGGGAAACGATATCTGCTATTCGCGGAGGATAATTTCCGGTCTGCACCGGTGTGTGCTGCCAATCTTTCCAAATAAAACGCTGGGCTTTTTCAAATGTTGCCGGGTCATCATGCCCGATACCGTGAAATCCTTCCGGAAATATCTCAAATTCATACTCATACCCGGCATATTTCAGCGCAGCTTCCGCGCTCAATGCTTCAAGATACCAGTTGCCGGCAGAATTTTCCATATCATCGGTACCGACAGTCATGTAAACCCGGATTTTACGCGGTTCATATTTCCGTATCAGAAAGGGCACGCTCTCTCCGCCTTTGAATGCCGAAAATGTCGGACTGTTTATGTATGTACGGCGGAAAAAATCATTTCGCTCAAAACACACATTCCACGAGCATATCCCTCCGGAAGAACACCCCGCAATCGCGTGCATATCAGGATTTCCGGAAAATTTTATTTTTTCCGGCAGAAGTTTTTCCACATCCGGCAATATTTCCTCAATCAGCAATTCCGCAAAACCGCTCCCCTGCCCGTCATATTCATGCGAACGGGTCGAACGCATCATACCGCCGGGCAGTGTTGCCGGAAACTCCGCCGCCGCAATGCCGACAGTCACCATCGGCGGAACAGCCTTTTCCCGAATGAGTTTTTCGGTTATTTCCGGCACAAAATCATACTGCCCATCCAGAAACACCTGAAATGCGACCTCCCCTGCATCCGGCAGCAACGCCGGCAAATAGACACTCATCTGTCTGACACTCCCCCGGCGGCGAATTTCAGAGAGATACTCAAAACGGTATTCTGTCCCGCCGGAAGGGTGGGAAAACTTTTCCATGCTTCTGATACTCATAGCTTATTCCGCGTTATTTGTGAAACGTTCATAAATAAAAACGCGGAAAATGAAATCGTTTTCTCCAATCTCATTTCCCGCGTTCACTTCATTGCCACAGACAATGTTTCTGCTGTTACTTATTCAGTAAAAGCTGACTTCAACGCCCACAGACCGAGTGCCGGATTGCTGATGTAAAAAATCTCTTCGCCGTCAACGGTATTCACACCGTCTTTGAGTTTGGTGATGTCATATTTTTTCAGCATCGCATCCAAATCGCCGTATTCAAAACCGACCGCACGGATCTCATCGGCACTCACCTCATTTCCCGGACAGTAGGTAATGGTGAAGCGGCCTTCACTGGAACCGTGGATCAAATGTGCCGCCGCTCCGAGATTGTCCCGGAGCTCCTGGTTTTCCGCAACCATTTTGAGAGTGTTGGGGGTACCTTTGTAGCCGTATTTACGGATAAGGCGGTCGTTTTCCGGGTCCTCGCCGAACTCTTTCAAGCCGGGAGCCAACACGATAAGTTCACCGTCATCGGCGATCGCCATACGGGTGCGGTAAACAGCTTTGTTGCCGAGCCAGGTGCTTTTGAACTCTTCCGGGTCAAGGTAGACGACAACTTTTTTCAGCGGTTTATCGAGCAATTCGAGGTTGGTTTCCACACTCAATTTTGCTGCTTCCATAAAGGGGTCAGCTCCGACACCGGCGAAAAATCCGCGCATCGCCATTTTGCCGGTTTCCTCATCCCGCGCCATAACAGTCTGCATAAAGAGAATGGGCAAATCAGCCAGGAATGTATCCACACCGTAGTTGAAAAGGCGGCGCACCGGAGAATCAGCATGCCCCATGATATTTTCGAGGTTGCATGCCGCGCCGAGGAAGTGGGATTTGTTGATCATATCCGCACCGCCGATACCGACCATGATGTTTTTGGTATAATTAGCCATACCGACGACTTCGTGCGGCACGACCTGACCGATGGATACGATAAGATCATAATTGTCGTAAACGATTTTGTTTACCTGCACATTGACTTCATAATCAAGTTTGCCGTCAGAAAGCTCTTTTATGAAATCAGAAGACGCTTTGCCGAGAGTGACGACATCATTGCGCCAATCGTGGGCTTTGAAAGCTGATTTCGGAATGTTTTTACCGAACATCATTTCCAACTGTGCATCATTCATCGCGCTGTGCGTACCCAGTGCCGGCATAATGTCGATATGACAAGTCGGAGCATATTTCTCATAAATGATTTCAGTGATGCGTCCGGCGCATGAGTTGAGCCGGGTATGGTCCGGCGGCAAAAGCAGCATACGTTTGAGAGTTTTACCGCTTTTTTCAATCGCGCTCAACACCATTTCCTGCAATTCAGCATCAGAAACAGCGACGCTGGCTCCGCCTTTTTGAGTATAAATAGCCATAATCAGTTATCCTTTGAGTAAAAAACGGCGGGAAACACCATTGATTGATGTTCCCGCCGACACAGTTTTTTCACCTTACGCAGTGTAAGTACCGGCAACAGTGGTACCGCTGTTTTCGGTCCACGCGGTGTGGAAGAATTTGCCGCGCTCTTTGTCGACGCGTTCATAGGTGTGCGCGCCGAAGTAATCACGCTGCGCCTGCAGCAGATTGGCGGGCAGATTACCGGAGCGGTAGCCGTCATAGTAAGCCAGCGCACTGGAGAATGCCGGAACCGGCACACCATTCATCACCGCCGCCGCCACGACTTCGCGCCATGCCGCCTGACAGTTGTCGATAACTCCGTGGAAGAAATCATCGAGGAGCAGGTTGTCCAACGCCGGATTCTTGTCAAACGCCTCTTTGATGCGTTCCAGGAACTGAGCGCGGATGATGCAGCCGCCGCGCCACATCAGCGCGATTTCGCCGTACTGCAGATCCCAGTTGTACTCTTTGGCGGCAAGCTTCATCAGCTGATAACCCTGCGCATAGGAGCAGATTTTGGAAGCATAGAGAGCTTTGCGGACAGATTCAATGAAAGCAGCTTTGTCGCCGTTGAAAGCAACTTTGGGTCCGGTCAGCACGCCGGAAGCAGCCACGCGTTCCTCTTTGATAGCGGAAAGGCAGCGGGCAAACACCGCTTCAGCCACAGTCGGAGCCGGAGCACCGAGATCCAGCGCACTCTGGCTGGTCCATTTCCCGGTACCTTTCTGACCGGCGGTATCCAGGATGATATCCACGACAGGTTTGCCGGTTTCGGGGTCTTTTTTGCCGAAAATGTGGCTGGTGATTTCGATAAGATAGCTGTTGAGTTCGCCTTTGTTCCAGTCGGTGAAAACTTCATGGAGTTCTTCTGCGCTCAAGCCGAGAATGTTTTTCATGATCCAGTAGGCTTCGCAAATCATCTGCATATCGCCGTACCCGATACCGTTGTGAACCATTTTGCCATACTGACCGGCACCGTCGGCTCCGACCCATTCGCAGCAGGGACGGCCGCCGGCGACTTTCGCCGCGATAGCCTGGAAAATCGGTTTGATTTCCGCCCATGCTTCCGGATCGCCGCCGGGCATCAGAGAGGGACCGAGCAAGGCACCTTCTTCACCGCCGGAAACACCGGAACCGACAAAGCGCAGACCTTTTTCAGCCAGATATTTGGTGCGGCGGATGGTATCGGGGAAATGGCTGTTGCCGCCGTCGATAAGGATGTCACCTTTATCGAGGTAGGGGATGAGCTGTTCCATAAGGTCATCGACCGGTTTGCCGGCTTTGACCATCATCATAATTTTGCGGGGAGTTTTGAGGCTGTTGCAAAGCTCTTCAAGGCTGTGGCATCCGATGAAGTTTTTGCCTTTGCCGCGACCGTTGACAAAAGCGTCAACTTTTTCCACAGTACGGTTGTAGACAGCGGCACTGAAGCCGTGACTTTCCATATTGAGAACGAGGTTTTCCCCCATTACCGCGAGACCGATAAGACCGATATCAGCTTTTTTATCCATGATTTTTTATCCTTCTAAATTTTGTTGAATCAGAAATTAAACTCCGCTGAATGCAGCAAATCCACCGTCGATCGGCAGAACCACGCCGTTAACGAAACCGGCAGCCTCATCATCCAGCAAAAAGAGCATCGCGCCGACCAGATCTTCGGGTTTGCCGAATTTGCCCATCGGGGTGTGGGAGAGGATCGTGTTGCCGCGGGCAGTCAGAGAACCGTCCGGATTGGTGAGCAGAGCGCGGTTTTGGTTAGTCAGGAAAAATCCCGGCGCAATGGCATTGACGCGGATATTGACCTTGGAGAAATGCACTGCCAGCCACTGGGTGAAGTTGCTGATAGCCGCTTTGGCACCGGAGTAAGCCGGAATCTTGGTCAGCGGGCAGAAAGCATTCATGCTGGAAATGTTGATAACATTACCGCCGGCATTCGCCGCCATGTTTTTGCAGAAAACCTGGGTCGGGAGCAGAGTTCCGAGGAAGTTCAGATTGAAAACAAATCCGACACCGGCAGGGTCCAGATCAAAGAATGTGGTCACGCCTTCAACTTTGGCAGCAAGATCTTCTTTGGTCAGATACTCTTTGCTGGTCGTACCTTTGGGATTGTTGCCGCCGGCACCGTTGACAAGAATATCACACGGACCGAAAGCCGCGGTGATTTTGGCTTCTGCTTCCTGCAGACTGGCAAGTTCCAGCACGTTGGCAGAAAGTCCCATGGCGATGCCGCCATCGGCTTTGATCTCTTCAGCGACCTGCTCTGCTGCTTCAGCACGGAGGTCGAGAATCGCAACTTTGGCTCCGGCTTTGGCGAGAGCTTTCGCCATCACGCCGCACAGAATCCCGCCGCCGCCGGTAACGACTGCGACTTTGCCGTTCAAATCCACTTTCATCTGCAAAATCCTTTCTGTTTATTGAAGATGAGTTGAGTTTTTCAAAAATCCATTCCGTTCACAAAACAAACAGCATGGAAATATTCACTCCGGAGGTAATTTCAAAACAATTTTGAAATCGCCCCGGTATATAAAATATCATTTTTTCCGCCGCATTTCAAGTCAAACCGCGGAGATTTCTAAAAAGTTTGTCAATTTACTTTACCAACTGCCGTTTTCCGGTGCATTTTATCGCAGCTTTCCAACAGAGTCCAACAACATTTCATAACCGGCACATCGACATTTTTCTCTGCGGCGATTTTTACGACATTGCCCATAACGGCATCACATTCCAACTCCCGGCAGGCATCGAAATCCTGCAGCATACTGGTTCTGTACGGAGGAAAATTTCTGGTGTATTCTATTTGCCGCTGTGCCATTGCTTCATTCAGCGGCACCCCCGAAGCATTGGCGACAGAAATGACTTCGCGCATCAACGTCAGGCAGAGCTCTTCCATTTTATCACCGTCACACATCTGACCGGTGTGCAGACCGCCGCCGAGTACGGAAACCGGATTGAAGGGCAGATTCCACAGCAATTTTTCCCATCTTGCCAGAGCAATATCATCCGTCACGGCACATTCGATACCGCCGGCGCGGAAAACTCCGGCGATTTTTTCCGCAGTTGAGGTATCTGCTGAAGCGAATTTCCCCAGAATCAATCTGCCGCCGCCGGTATGGATTATCCGCTCCGGAGCACTCCTGGAAACACCGATGTATGCAACAACACTGATGATCCCGTTTTCCGGAAATGCCGCAGCGATCTCATCCTCAATACCGACACCATTCTGAATAAGCACCAGCGGCGGGTGATGGGGCAGATTTGCCGCATATTCCAGCAAGGCAACGCGATCGACGCTTTTCAGCACTTTTGTTGCCAACACCACGGCATCAATATCTTGTGAACACTCCTGCGCGGTACGCAAAACTTTGGTTGGTTTGAATGTGAAATTTCCGGCGATACTCTGAATCTCATACCCGCAGTCGCGCACTTTTTCAAATCCGGAATGTGCCACGACTTCGACTTCCGCCCCGCCGGAAGCGGCACGTCCGCAAAAGTAAACGCCTACCGCCCCGGCTCCGATAAGCAGAAGTTTCATGCCGTCACCCCGGCAAAAATGCTGCTGCCGACTCTGACGATCGTTGCTCCGCAGGCAATGGCTTCCGGGAAATCACCGCTCATGCCCATTGACAGCACAGGCAGAGCCATACCGCATTTTTCAGCAGCACAGTCACGCAATGCGGCAAGTTTGCTGAAAATATCAAGCAATTCATCTTTTTCTGCAGTTAGCGGTGCCATCGTCATCAGCCCCCGCAAACGCAAATTACGGCACGCCGCCGCCGCGACAGCGGCTGCGGGCAACGTTTCCGGAGTCATTCCGCCTTTGGAAGCTTCTCCTGAAACGTTGACTTCCAGCAGTATTTCCGGAGAAACACCCTCTTCACCGGCGATGCGGTCAAATTTTTCCAGATGTTCAGGAGAATCCACCGAATGGATAACTGCCGCACACTTGACGATCCGGCGGATCTTATTGGATTGCACCGGTCCGATGTAGTGCCATTTTATATCATCCGGCAATGCGGCAACTTTGCCTTCCAGTTCAACAATGCGGTTTTCACCGAAATCACGGATGCCGTGCTCATACAACTCCTGCAGCAGCGGGATCGCCTGTGTTTTGCTGACGACCAGCAGTTGGACATCGTTTTCAGCTCTGCCGGCAGCGGCGGCAGCGGTAGCTATTTCAGCTTTCACCGCAAGTAAATTGTCAATAAGCTGACTCATTTACAATAACCTTCTCTGGTTTTTTTTCTGTTTTCCGGCGGCAGAGCAGTAATTTTTGTCCCCGGCGGCAGGCTTTCGGTCAGCCAGACGTTGCCGCCGATGACCGAATCATCACCGATGGTAATGTCACCCAGAACCGATGCTCCGGAATAAATCGTCACATTGTTGCCGACCGTCGGGTGACGCTTCAAACCTTTTATCAGCATACCGCAGGCGTTTTTCGGGAAGTTCCCGGCACCGAGTGTCACCCCCTGATAAATGCGGACATTGTCACCGACTACCGCAGTTTCACCGATGACCACACCGGTACCGTGGTCGATAAAGACTCCGGCACCGAGCTGTGCGCCGGGATGGATGTCGATACCGGTTTCGCTGTGGGCATATTCGGTCATCATGCGGGGAATAAGCGGCACGCCCGCTTCATAAAGTGCATGGGAAAGCCGCTGTATCGCAATCGCTTTCACCCCCGGATAACTCAAAATGATTTCATCAAAACTTTTTGCCGCCGGGTCGCCGTTGTAAGCGGCTTTCACATCTTTTTTCATCGTTTCGCGTATTCCGGGCAGTTTCTGCATCAAATTCAAAGCGGCATCGCCGCATTTGTGACCGCAGTCACTGCTGCAGCAGTCACAGCTGCCGCCGGAAACCCGACGCATGGCACGGGATATCTGATCTGAAAGTTCCCACATGGTATCTTCCAGCATCACCGCACTTCCGGAGTACGCCCCTGCCCTGTCAAAGCCGGGGAAAACCAGTTCCAGCAGTTTTTCTGTCACCGAAATGACTTCGTTGCGGCGCGGCAGACTGTCACTGCCGGCAAGATTGACACCAAAGCCGTCGGCATAACTTTTCTGCAATTTTTCATGGACGGCACTCAATTCGCGCCGGATATCCTGACGGTTCATAACGACAACTCCCTCGTATATAACTATTCTATATTTTGTATCTGTTCGCGGATTTTTTCCATTTCGGACTTGAACTCAACCACCAGCGGAGAAGTTTCCGGCACAGCGGATTTGTTGCCGAAAGTGGTGATTTCCCGGAAAATTTCCTGCGCCAGGAAATCCATACTGCGTCCGGCTGCCGCAGAAGAGTCAAGAAACTTGCGGAACTGCAGAAAATGGCTGCTCAAACGTGTCAACTCCTCTGTAACATCCCCGCGGTCAACGTAAAAAAGCAGCTCTTTGAGCAGTGCCGGGTCATCGCCTGACACCGGCAGTTTTTCCGCTTCGATGCGTCCGAGCAGACGTTTTTTTGCCGCTTCAGGATACTCTGCACTCATTGCGGCAAGTTGGGCATGGATTTTTTCCAGTTTTTCCAATCTCTGCAAAAGGTCTTCCGTCAGAGCCTCTCCTTCCCGGCGGCGCATTTCATTATAATTTTCCAATGCCGCATTCAAAGCGTTTTCAAAAGCGGCGGCAAGTTCAGCATCATCACAGAGAGATGTATTCTGATTCAACACTCCCGGAATCGCCATAAGCTGTTCGACCGCGACATCACCGGATTGCCCCCCTCTGACTCTGGCGGCACGGCTCTCCCGTATCAATTCATCCAGCAGTCCGCGATTCAGAATACATTTGCTTTTCTGTTCCGGCAGAGATGAATAAGTGCACCGCAGCTGCACCGCGCCGCGCGACACCGCCGCCGACACGATCTTGCGGGCGTTGATTTCCGCAAATGCCAGATCAGACGGCAGAGAACAGCGCAACTCAAACTGTTTGCGGTTGACTGATGATATTTGCACGGCAAGCATTCCGCCGTTACCGAAAGCACATTCGCCTTTTCCGAAACCGGTCATGCTCAAAAGCATAATTTACCATTCTCCTTATTTTTCCGTGGATGCCGCTTCTCTGTCTGCCGGGAACGGCTTGCAGTAATCTTCCGGAGTCATCAACTCCATCCGGGTATGCCGGGCAAGTTCAGCATCATCCATAAGTTCAGCCATCATAATATTCCATCCTTTGAATCCGGGAGCCGCAACTCCGGTAAAAACCAGATTGCGCCCGGAGAATTTCCACACCACAGAATACTGTTTATTAACTTCAGCACGTTTTTTCGCCGCGGCAACAGCAACTTCATCAAGTTTGCCCTCCGGATTGAAGTTAAGCTCAAAACCGGTACTCAACAGATACGGCATGGCGTAGCGCACCTGATTGAGTTCACGGGCGGAAAGTTCATGGAAAAGATTTTTCCCGGCATAGGCGACACACTTTGCCGCCGCCTCCGGCAGTACCGCATGGCTTTTCACAACTTCTTTGCGTACTATGCGGACAGGATACCAGTCGCTCATCCTGCCGCCGGAAACACCGACGACCATATACAACTCTTTTTTTCCGGGGATCATCCAGGTGACGCAAATCTGATGTTTTTCCGCTGACAGACGGTTCGCCGAAGCCGCACCGCCGCTCAACACCGGAGCATGAAGCAGGACCGGCGCATTGAAGCGGACAAAATAAATCTGTTCGCTGGATAAATCACTGCTGTTTTCCAACAGATATTTTCTGGCTCTTTCCACAGCTTCGTTATGGTAATACTGGTCGGAATGACATCCGCACAAAACTGCCGCAAACAACAGAGAAACAAATAATTTTTTCATAACCTCTTATTCCGTTCCATAATTTCAGTCAAACCGGTATGCTTTTTATAAAAGATAACATTTCACAGCAAAAAGTTCAATCTTTCCGGTTGATTTTTAGAAAAAAAATACTACTTTATGCAATGTACACAGAAAAAGCAAGGGGATTTCATGGACAGAAAAGTATTTTTCGGCGGCAGTTTCGACCCTCCGCACCCGGGACATCTCGGTGTGGCACGCGCCGCACTGCACAGCGGAAGATGTTCTCATGTGGTGTGGTTTCCCGGTTTTCTGCCGCCGCACAAATATTCAGCCCGCCGCGCACCGTTTGCCGACCGCATGGAGATGGTGAAGCTGCTGATTACAGGAGAAAAAGACATGAGCGTGTCAGATTTTGAAAACCGTCTGCAGCTCACCCCGTCATACACCATCGACGTTCTGCGCCGTCTGCATCAGGAAACCGGGGAAAAATATATTCTGCTCATCGGGGCGGACAGTCTGCTGGCTCTGCACACCTGGCACAAAGCTCAGGAATTGATTTCGGAATTTGAACTGTTGACCTACCCCCGGATAAATGCGGAAGTGACATTGGAAAAACTTTGTGCCAACTGGGATGAAAAAACTGCAGAAAAACTTTTGCACAGCATGATCGGCGGAGATTTTTTTGAAATATCTTCAAGTAAAGTGCGTTTTTCAATGGAAAAAAAACAATTTCAGCGTCATATTATAGACAGTGGCATTTTAAGTGCCCAAGTGGCTGAATACATCAAAGAGAAAAAATTGTATATTTAACAAATATTTTACAGAACGGGAAAAACATGACCACAGAACAAAACAGAATCGAAAAAGCCGGAGAGCTGGCAGATTTCTGCATCAAATGCGCGGAAGACAAGATAGCCGGAAATCCGGTACTGCTCCCTCTGGGCGGCAATTCCGGGATCGCAGATTTCTTTGTCATTGCAACGGCAAATTCAGAACCGCACCTGACTGCGCTTGCCAACTATATTGAACGGCAGGTGCGCGAAGTGTATCAGCTCCGGAAAATTTCCGGCGGTGAAGATGCTTCCGCCGGCGGCTGGGTGCTGCTGGACTTCGGCGATGTCATCATCCACTTGATGCTGCCGGAGATCCGCGAAAAATATCAGTTGGAAACTCTCTGGGGCGGCAAGTGTAACGCCTGACCACGGTCTTATATTTATGAAGTACGGCGAAAACTGGGACGAATATCAATGGGAACGGGAGATCCGGCGGCACGAAAGCCGGGTCGCCCGGTTTTTCCGCGGTCTGGTCTATTGCATAGATTTGCCCGCAGAAGAGGCATCGGCAGATTTCTCTGCCGGAGCGGAGTCCCTCTCTGACCCCGTTTCCGCCAGACAGCCAGTCAACCCTGCCCTGCAGGAGTGGCTGATGAACCACGATGCGGCGGAGGGGGAGGAGGAAAACTCTCCGCCGGAGCGTCATCCGGTATGCTTTGCGCCGGTTGACGCGCTGGACGGGCTGTGTGTGCAGTGGAACACGCTCTTTTCTTCCAGAGTCCGCAAAGAGCTGTCACCTTATGCCATGGGAATAATCTGTGCTTTTGCCAAACTGCTGGCACGGGTGGCAGACTTCACTGAATCCGGCAGGGAATTCTCCCCCCCGCTGCTGGTTTCTCTGGGCAAAAGGTCTCTTGCCGACCTGAATGAAGTAATGCTGATGCTCGAAAACTTTTCGGCATTGCAGCCGTCACTTGCGCCGGAAATTTCTGCAATAAGCTCCAGACTGCTCATCGTCCGCGAGCAGTTGCTCTGCCGGTTGCAGGAGTTGCGTTCAGCATTATAACTGCGGGAAAATTTTCCGGAAAGTATCACACAGCTGCCGGATGGAATTTCCGTATTTGACACAGCTCACTTCAGACTGCACCGACATGAGCCGGGGGGCTTTGGTGAGCAATTTCGCCGCCAGGTCTTCCCAGTTGACAGTGCCGCACCCGGGCATACGGTGCTGGTCGCTGAATCCGTCGTTGTCATGCAAATGGCACGTCACAATGGCTTCAGCCATTTTTTCAAACGCTCCGGGATAAAATTCCAGATTGTCCTGCCACACCGTTTTTCTCATGTGTTCGTGGTACTGTTCGCGGGTCTTGCCGGGTGCCGGAGCCATTATATTGGCGTGACCGGAGTCAAAACAGCAACCGACATTGGGGTGGGAAACCGCGTCAACATAGTACATTACTTCATCCGGAGTGTTGCTGCATTCAAAAGCGTTTTCAACGGCGATAACGATACCGAGTTTTTCCGCCGCCGGGATAAGTTTTTGCAGTGACTCCAGAGCCAGCGGACGGATTTTTTCATTCGGCACGTGCATATAAACACTGTCGTATGCTCCGATGTGGAGAGTGTATGTGCGGCATCCGGTCTCTGCGGCATACTGCATACATCTGATATGGTCAAGCACCAGCTGTTCCCGCCGCGCCGGTGAAGCACACGCCAAATCGAAACACTCCCCGAAAGGAGCGTGCATTTCCACAAAATTCATCCCGAGATTGAAACAGTGCCGCTTCAGCACCGCAAAAAACTCCGGCTCACGCAACAGACGGCGGGCGAAACAATCACTGAAAACCAGATCGTTTATACCATTGTCGCGGAATTCAGCAAAAACGTTTGCCAGCATGGTATCCGGAACTGATTCAAAAGAGAAATAATGGACCAATAGCGGTTTATTCATTTCAAAAACTCCATAAATTTAACAGAAAACGTAAAAACCTGACAGAAATATACCATACTCCGGACACAAATGCAATTTTTTTCCGGGAAAAGGTTGAAAAAAACGCACGGAGGTCTTATATTTAGAGAACAGAGCCAATGACCGAAAATATCGCGAAGGAGAATTTATTTATGGCTTCAGTAAAACTTTATAACAAGAACGGCGACCCCAAAGCGAAATCCATTCAGGAAAATCTGGAAAAACATTTCGGCAGACTTCCGGAAGTTTTTCAGGCAATGGGCAGAAACGGCAACTTTCTGGAAGCGATGCTCCAGCTTTCCGAATCCGCCGGTCACGGACTCGATGCCAAAACCAAAGAACTTATCATCATCGCGGTAAGCGCGGTCAACGGCTGTACCTACTGCCTTGATGCCCACCGTTCCGCCGCTCTGGGTGCCGGGGTCACAGATGAAGAGATAACGGCGGCGATCGAAGTTGCTGCGGCGATTTCGGCATTCAACAATTTCAACAAAGCTATTGATTTGACTTCCGACCTCAAAACTCCGGTCAGGTAAAACGTCAGACAGAGGCAAAAATTTTTCCGGACATGCGTCCGTTCAGAATCCCGGCAGAGATTGCTCTGCCGGGATTCGATGTTTTATTATGTTCAAGCAGAAAAAAAGATTGACTTTTGCGCGCAATGCCTGTATATTAAGTGCCGGGGGCGTTTTTGCGGTTCGTCACAATATCGTCCGGTCAATTAAAATTTACTGCGGGGTAGATGATAATGAGCAGAGAAAAATTCGCAGAAGACCTGCGCATGATGTGTAAAAAATACAATGTCAAACAGAAAGATTTGGCAGAAGCATTGCAGTTGTCATGTGCCGCAGTTTCCCAATTTATGAATGGGGTATCTCTGCCCAAACCTGAACAGCTGGAAAAGATGATGGAAAAGATCGGGGCGACCCCGCAGGAAACCCAGTCCATGCTTTTCCGTCTGCTGCTCCTCCGGACCGGCTTCTCTGAAACATCCGCCGCTCCGGAAGAAAAAGAGGAAGAACAATTCTGGCCTTTCGGCATGGATCAATTCTTTCCGCCGAACTCCCTTCACGAACCGCTTAATCTTTTCAATGACCCTGCGGCGCGGTCGGCGGTACCGTTTCTTTACCTTGAAGACATGGATAAATTCACCTCCGGAACAGTGCTCAACGCCTACGCAAGAAGTCATTCCCGCCGGTTCATAGTCCGGGATTTCGGCTGCTTTGACGATGTGGCTGTCATTGAAACCCGCGGAGAAAAACTCGACTTGCCGCACTGCGGTCTGGTACAGCTTGTTGTGGCGGCAAAACTGCCGGAAAAATACACTTCTCTGACTCTCTGCCGTCTCAATGACCGCTCTTACTGTATCGTTCCGGAGCGCGACAACATGCGCTGGCAGCTGTTTGCGCTTGACGCGCCCCCGGCTCCGGAAAAAATCATGTGGCAGCTGCCATTGCTGGAAATGAGTTTCACCCCGCTCTGCCGGGTGACAGATAACGGTTCAACGGAGAGATTGTAAAATGAAGTTTTCCTGCTGTTGCGGATTGATAACCGGTTTTATCCTTGCCCTGCTCTGTGCCGGCGGAGTATATTATTATTTTTATTGCAAGGAAAATCCGGGGGCGGCAGCTGCCGGGATGCAGAAAGTCGAAAGCTCCTGGGAAGCCACCAAAGCTGCCGGCGATAAAGCCATTTCCACGGTCAAACCGCATATCGTCGATGAAACAAGTCACGGAATAGTCCTGCCTGAAGCAACCACTCCGGCGGAAATCCAGGCAAAAAAACTTATAAAACTGCCGCCGCCGCAGAAACTGCCGGCAGATTGATGCATTTAATTTGAAGAGGATGAATATCTATGTCAGTTTTGCTTTCAATAACAGTGCTTGCGATCATTCAGGGATTGACAGAATTTCTGCCGGTAAGTTCCAGCGGTCATCTGGCGATTTTGAGCAGGATATCCGGTTTTTCCGCCGATGAGGGACTTTCCGTCGGAATAATTCTCCATGCCGGTTCTCTGGTTGCCATCGTGGCGTTTTACTTCAAAACGCTTCTGGGCTTTCTGCGCCGTGACCAGCTGCATCTGCTGGGCATGGTCATCGTCGGCTCCATTCCGGCGGCGTTCGCAGGAATACTTCTGAAAAAAAGCGGCATTGCAGAAAAACTTTTCGGTGATATGCTCTCAATATCACTGGGATTTCTGATAACGGCGTCACTGCTCAGGCTTACAGGAAAAATCAAATTCACATCCGAAGCCAGCACTGAATTGAAAGACATTTCCCTGCGTCAGGCATTGAGTGTCGGATTTGCCCAGATGTTTGCGATAATCCCGGGAATATCGCGTTCCGGAAGTACGATTGCAGCGGGCATATTGTCCGGAATAAAATTTGAAGCGGCAGCGGCATTTTCATTTCTGCTGGCACTTCCGGCGATTGCCGGAGCAACGTTGCTGGAAATAATCCCTGCCATCCGGGGCGGTTTTGACAGTGAAAATATCCCGCTGTCCGCTCTGGCAGTGGGATTTGCAGTTTCCATGCTGACAAGTTTTGCCGCGCTGACACTGCTGATACGGATAATACGCAAAGGCAGACTGGCGTGGTTTTCGTGGTATTTATTCCTGCTGGGCGCAGGAATCATGGTATGGCAGATAATTTCCATGAACGGGAAAAATTGAAAATATGAAAGAATTGTTTTTTATCGGCGGCGGCAAAATGGCAACAGCCATTGCTGCCGGAGTGGTGAGAGCCGGAATATTCACCCCGGATATGCTCGGTGCGTTTGACCCGTGCCAATCAGCCGCAGATGAATTTGCCCGGAATACCGGAATCCAAATTGAAACCGGCTCTCCAGTTGACGGCATTGCAAACACTCCGGTCGTCATTGCCGCAGTCAAACCGCAAGCAGTGGAACAGGCTCTGGGGAAATACAAAGAGCTTCTGCACGATAAATTGCTCGTTTCCATTGCCGCCGGAGTTTCCATTGACCGTCTGGCAGAGATAACCGGGGCAAAACGCATAATCCGGGTCATGCCCAACACTCCGGCACTGGTCGGATGCGGTGCCGCAGCTTTTGCCGCCGGGGAAAATGTTTTGCCGCAGGATATTGCTCTGGTTGAAAAAATATTTTCCGCTGTCGGCACGGTGTGCCAACTTAAAGAGAGCGATCTGGATGCCGTCACCGCCCTTTCCGGCAGCGGTCCGGCTTATGCGTTTGAATTCATTCAGAGCCTCGCTGACGGCGGAGTTGCCGAAGGATTATCCAGAGATACCGCACTGCTGCTGGCGGCACAGACATTGCTCGGCGCGGCGCAAATGGTTCTGCAGACCGGAGAACATCCTTCTGTATTGAAAGACAAAGTGACCAGTCCCGCCGGCACGACCAGCCGCGGATTGGAAGTTCTTGAGGAAAAGGGTTTTTCCGGAGCTGTAATCAAAGCCGTAAGAGCCGCGGCATCACGTTCACGGGAGCTGGGGAAAAAATAATTATGATAAATCCGATACCTGAAAAATGCCTTTCGGTAGTCATGCCGGTATATAATGAGGAAAATACCATCTGCACCATTGTGGAATCGGTATTGGCGCGTCCGGAAACCGGAGAACTGCTCATTGTTGATGACGCCTCAAAAGATGCCAGCTGGGAAAAATTGCAGAAATTCGCTTCCGACCCGCGGGTAAAACTTTTGCAGCAGAAAGTAAACTGCGGCAAGGGCGCGGCTTTGCAGAAAGGTTTTGCCGCCGCCACACTGGATTATGTGGTCATTCAGGACGCCGATTTTGAATATACTCCGGAAGATTACCCCATTCTGCTGCAGCCGCTTGTGGATGGCAAAGCTGAAGTCGTTTACGGAGCCAGATTTATGAATACTCCGGGGCAAGTGCGTTTTTTCAGACACGAAATGGGCAATAAATTTCTCACATTCTGGTCAAACGTATTTTCCGATATACATCTGTCGGATATGGAGACCTGCTACAAGTGTTTCCGGCGGGAAGTACTGCAAAATCTCATTCTCACTTCCTGCCGTTTCGGCATTGAGGTGGAAATGACGGCAAAAGTTGCCCGCTCCCGCAAACTCCGGATATGGGAAGTGCCGATCTCATACCGCCCGCGCGGTTATAATGAAGGGAAAAAAATCGGTTGGAAAGATGGTTTCGCCGCCTTGTGGCACATCATCCGTTTCAACTGCTTTACCAAAGATGAGTCATGCTTTGTCAAACCTTGGGAAAGCGTACTGCCATCTCTGACCAAACAGTAAAAATACGTTATTTATAAAAATTTAAATCAAATCCAAAGTCTTTTTGACTCAACAATAAAATATAAAGGAACCAACAAAATGAGCAAAATCTCTCCGCTTCAGCAGGCGCGTGCCGCCTATGCCCCGAAACTCCCCGCTGCCCTTGCCAACGGCGCATCTGTATGCGTCAACGAGGGCGGTGCAACCACCGCAGTTGCGGATGTGGAAAAAATCCAGGCTCTTTTCAAAAGCACTTTCGGCAGTCCGGTACTGACCTTTGCTCCGGGCAAAGGTGAAATCAAACCGGCGATCAATGTCGGCGTCATTCTTTCCGGCGGTCAGGCTCCCGGCGGTCACAACGTCATTGCCGGTCTTTTTGACGGTCTGAAATCCATGAACAGCGCAAGCCGCCTTTTCGGTTTCCTCAAAGGACCTGACGGTCTGGTCAAAAATGAGTGCATCGAACTTACTTCTGACATCATTGACGCCTACCGCAACACCGGCGGATTCGACATGATCGGTTCCGGCAGAACGAAACTGGAAGAGGAGGCTCAATTCATCGCCGCGAAAAACAGCTGCGAAAAATTCGGCATTTCCGCCCTGGTCATCATCGGCGGTGACGACTCCAACACCAACGCCTGTGTGCTGGCGGAATATTTCAAAAGCAACGGTATTCCGATCCAGGTCATCGGCTGTCCCAAAACCATTGACGGCGACTTGAAAAACGAGTGGATCGAAGCGAGTTTCGGTTTTGACACCGCCTGCCGTGTTTACAGTGAACTTATCGGCAACATCGGCAGAGATGCCAACTCCGCCAAGAAGTATTGGCACTTTATCAAATTGATGGGCCGTTCCGCTTCTCATATCGCTCTGGAATGCGCTCTGCAGACCCAGCCCAACGCCACCATCATTTCCGAAGAGGTCGCGGCGAAAAAAATGACTCTCGGTCAGATCGTCGATGACCTTGCCGCCATCGTCGCCGCCCGTGCCGCCAACGGCATGAATTTCGGTGTGGCACTCATCCCCGAAGGTCTGGTGGAATTCATTCCGGAAATCAAAGTCCTCATCGCTGAACTCAATGATTTGCTCGCCGCCAACGCCGCGGCAGTTGAAGCGATGGATAAAAATGAAAAAGTCGCCTTTGCCGCCGGAAAACTTTCTGCGGCTTCCGCCAAAGTATTCCAATCCCTGCCCAACGGCATCCAGATGCAGCTCTGCAATGACCGCGACCCCCACGGCAACGTGCAGGTCTCTCTCATTGAAACCGAGAAAATGCTCGCCGAAATGGTCGGCACCAAGCTCAAAGAACTGAAAGCAGCCGGCAAATACAACGGCAAATTCTCCACCCAGACCCACTTTTTCGGCTATGAAGGACGCTGTGCGGCTCCTTCCAACTACGATGCCGACTACTGCTACAGCCTCGGTTTCAACGCGGCGGCTCTGATCGGTGCCGGACGTACCGGTTATATGTCAAGCGTCCGCAACACCATGCGTCCGGCGGCGGAATGGGTCGCCGGCGGTATTCCGATCACGATGATGCTCAATATGGAACGCCGTCACGGTGCCGACAAACCGGTCATCCGCAAAGCTCTCGTCGAACTTGACGGTGCGCCGTTTGCCGCATTTGCCGCCAACCGGGAAGTATGGGCGGTGGAAACCAATTTTGTCTATCCCGGTCCGATCCAGTATTTCGGTCCTGCCAGCGTTTGCGACCTGGTCACCAAAACTCTGACTCTGGAAAAAGGCGGTTCTCTCTGATGGAACAGGGTATTGACATCAAATACGTCGCCGACCTTGCCCGGCTGGAGCTTTCTTCCGAACAATCGGAAAAGCTCCAGAATGAGCTTGGACGGGTCGTCGAATACATTGCGGAATTGGCAGAAGTGGACGTTTCCGGAGTCGAACCCACCGCCCACGCCGCCCCGCTGACCAACGTCTGGCGTGAAGACACAGCAAAAGAATCATTTCCCCGCAGTGAAATGCTGGCGAATGCCCCCGGCGTCATTCACGAAGATTTGATAAAAGTGCCGCGGGTTCTGCCCAGCGAGGAGGAATAAGCATCATGGATATCAGAAAAGCTACTCTCCACGCGTTGGCAAATGCGCTGAAAAATAAAGAGTTTTCATCTGTTGAACTGTGCAAAGAGTATCTCGCTCAAATTGATGCCAGAGACGGCGTAATAAACGCCTTCCTTGACATTGACCGGGAAAATATGCTCAATGCGGCAGAAGCATCTGATGCCCGCCGCGCCGCAGGTAAAGAGTTGAGTGTTTATGACGGTCTGCCGATCGCAGTAAAAGATAATATCGCAGTCAAAGGTGAACGCTGTTCCTGTGCGTCAAAACTGCTGGAACCGGTGATTTCCCCTTACGATGCGACGGCAATATCCGGATTGAAAAATCAGGGATTCATACCTTTCGGCAGATTGAATATGGATGAATTTGCCATGGGTTCAAGCTGCGAAAACAGTGCTTTCAAACGGACTGCCAACCCGCTGGATACATCCCGGGTCCCCGGCGGTTCTTCCGGCGGTTCCGCGGCGTGTGTGGCGGCAGACTTTGCTCCGGCGGCACTTGGTTCTGACACCGGCGGTTCGATACGTCAGCCGGCAGCATTCTGCGGTGTGGTCGGAGTAAAACCGACCTACGGCAGAGTATCGCGTTTCGGTCTGGTGGCGTTTGCTTCCAGTCTGGATCAGATAGGTCCGCTGTGTAATGATGTGGAAGATGCCGGGATCATCCTTGATGCGATTTCCGGAGCTGATGCAAAAGATTCCACCACACTGCCCGATGCCGCAGACAACTATGCCGGTGCGGCGCGCGAAGGGGTGAAATCAGGTTCCCTTGCCGGAATGAAATTCGGTCTGCCCAAAGAGTATTTCACCGGCGGCATGGATTCCGGCGTTGCCAAAGTCATGGATGAAAGCATCAACCGCATAAAAGCTCTCGGCGGAGAAATCGTGGATGTGTCACTCCCGCATACCAAATATGCAGTGGCAGTGTACTACATCATCGCCACAGCTGAAGCCAGTGCCAACCTCGCCCGTTTTGACGGCATCCGTTACGGCGCAAGAAAAGAGGGCAACGGTCTGGTGGATACTTACTACAAATCCCGCGGAGCCGGTTTCGGTGATGAAGTCAAACGGCGGATACTGCTCGGTACATATGTGCTTTCCAGCGGTTATTACGATGCCTATTATCTGCGCGCACAGCGGGTACGGACTCTTATCCGCAGGGATTTTGAGGAGGCATTCAAAAAATGCGATCTGCTGTTGACACCGGTCACTCCGGGGGTGGCTTTCAAATTTGACGAAAAAAGCGACCCGCTGCAGATGTATCTCTCGGATATTTACACTATCGCACTGAACCTTTCCGGTCACTGCGGTATCAGCATTCCCGCCGGAAAAGATGATGCGACCGGTATGCCGGTTGCCGCACAGATAATGGCTCCGGCACTGGGTGAAGCTGCCATGCTGAAAGCAGCAGCGGCATTCATGCGGGACTGAAAACATGGTGATCCTCGGTATTGACCCGGCGATCCGTACCACCGGTTACGGTGTGATAAGTGCGGACCCCGAAAGCGGCGGCGGCATGAAAATAATTGATTGCGGAGTCATCCGCAACAAAGCCGCCATGCCGCATACCGAGTGTCTGCGCCGCCTGTACGGCGGAATTTCGGAATTGGTCTCTCTCTACCAACCGGATTGCGCCGTACTGGAAGAGCCGTTCGTCGGGCGCAACGCCAAAACCGCCATCATACTCGGCATGGCGCGCGGCAGTATACTTGCGGCACTTGCCGGATTGAATATTCCGGCATTTGCCTACACTCCCAGCGTGGCGAAGCGCGCCGCGACCGGTAGCGGGAGTGCCGACAAGTCACGGATCGCGTTTCTGCTGGCAGCTGAATTCGGCATTGAAGTGGAAAAAATCCCTCTGGACAGCACCGACGCTCTGGCACTGGCGATGTGCCACATTCAGCGATTGCGTTTCCCGACAGCAAACGGCACGGAAAAAATGCTCTGATGGCAAGCGATTTTCACACCCACCACCTCCCTGCCCCAGGCGTAAAAGCTCTTGTATCAGCTGAAACGGCAGTAAGCGGAGTGTACACATCTTTGGAAATACATCCCTGGTATTTACCGGCAGATTATTCTGAAAACGCATATTCTGTCGCCGCAAAACTGCCGGAGTTCCATGCTTTGGGTGAAGTAGGTCTGGACAAAATGCGCGGACCGGATTTGACGGTACAGCAGAAATATCTGGCGGAATTTCTGCAAATTGCCGCAGACATGGATAAGCCGGTCGTTCTGCACGCGGTGAAATGTTATCAGGAAATTTTTTCATTGCTGAAAAAGTTCAAAGTCAGAGCAATGCTCCACGGCTTCTGCGGTTCTCCGGAACTGCTTGACGAATTGTGGAAACGGCAGATAACGGTCTCTTTTTCAGAAAAAGCAGTTCTCCGTCAGGAAATCATCAGCAAACTTGCAACCAATACCGGAGCTTACGGGTTTGAAAGCGATGCCGCGCAGGAGCGAGATGTGCGGCAGATAATGAGCCGGACAAAAATCAAAAACGTTGAAACAATTACCGACCGGTATTTTGCAGATTTTTTAAGGATTTGAAACATGAGCAGTTTTTCAGAAATATTTTCCCGTACCGCATTGCTGCTCGGCGAGAGTGCCGTTGAAAATCTTGCCGGAAAAAAAGTGCTGGTTGCCGGTGTCGGCGGTGTCGGCGGTCATGCGGCGGAAAACATTGCCCGGTGCGGAGTTGGACACCTGACACTGGTCGATGGCGACTGCATTGATGTCAGCAATTTGAACCGGCAGATAATCGCGCTTGCTTCGACGGTGAAACAGCCAAAAGCACCGGTTCTTGCCGCCCGGTGCCGGGAAATAAATCCGGCAGGAGAATTCACCGCCGAAAACCGTTTTCTGAAAACCGCTGATGAAATTGATGAATTGTTGAACCGCGGATTCGATTTCGTGGTCGATGCCATCGACGATGTTCCGGTCAAAACTGAACTCATCCGGCAGTTGAAAGAGAAAAAAATCCCCTTTATCTCTGCCATGGGTGCCGGCGGCAAAACCGACCCCTCGCAAGTAAAAATAGCCGATATATCCGAAACTTCCGGTTGCCCGCTGGCAAGAGTGATGCGGAGCCGCCTGAAAGAAGCCGGAATAACCAAAGGCGTAAAATGCGTGTTTTCGCCTGAAATCCCCCGCCGGACATTCACCGGCAGAAAAATCGGCAGTATCAGTTATATGCCGGCAATATGCGGCTGCTTCTGTGCCGCCGAAGCAATAAAAGTGTTGTGCGTAAATAAATCATGAAAGCAATATGTTTCATCCGCTCCGCAGTAACGATACTGTTTACGGCAATGATTTTTTGTGCCTCCGGTCAGGATTTTGACCCGGCAGAGAAATTCCGCCAGCTGGTCAAAAGCGGTGAAATATCCCGCCTCTGCCGGGAACGCTCCACACTGAATATACCGTCCGCAACTGCCGGCGGCAAGGTCTGGTGGGAAAGTGTTGAATGCGACAACTGGAAACTGCAATTCAACAAAATTTCCGGACAGTGGCGTATTCTTGCCCCTGACGGCCGGCGTCTGGCGTGGGGTTTTTCACGCGCACAGCTGAAAAAATTTCTGCTGGACCGGCCGACCTCATTCTTTGCCAATTACTTTGACCGCGGCGAATGTTTCTACCGTTATCCCGGCAGCAAAGAGGCGACTGTTGTACTTATTCACGGGTGGTCGGTACGGGCGGCATCGCTTGCTCTTTATGCCCAAATGCTGCAAAGTGAAAACTTCACGGTTTTGAACTACGATTATCCGACTTCAGAAAAAAACATTGCCGCCCATGCGGAAACGTTTCTGCGGAAATTCCGGGAGGAAAAGATTTCAGGTCCGGTGTATTTTCTAACTCACAGCATGGGGGGAATAATATTGCGCCACGCTATGGCAAAAATGGATGAAAACGAATTGAAAAACATCGCGGCAGTCGTCATGCTCGGACCGCCCAACCGCGGCTCCTTCTGGGCGATACCGGGCAAAGTGCTGCTGAAAGAAAATCATTCTGTAACCGACCTGATACCATACTCCGAAGCATTGCTGCCTGATTTACCCGCCCCCGCTCCGCCGCTGGGGATAATTGCCGGAAGTTATGACATCGTGGTACCGGTAAAATATACCGGATTGACACCGCAGATACAGAGTGTTACCGTACCATATTCGCACGCCGGCTTGAGAAATCCGGAAAAAACCGGTCAAAAGGTGTTGGATTTTTTCCGGAATCAAAGATTTTAAGGCAGTTACAGCAAATTTTCTGCAAAAAAGATAATTTGCCATTTGCAAAAAGTGCAAAATGGGACTATTTTATAAGAATTGCAACGGTATTCCGGGCCCCATTATATGTTTTGTGGCTTGACACCCGGGGTATCACAACTAATATTTTAAGAAAGGGATTGGTTATGCCAACCGCAAGTCGAGCAAAACACAAATTCTGCCGCCGGATCGGCCAGTGTCTCTGGGGTGATCCGAAATGTCCGAGCGTCAAACGTCCGTATGCCGCCGGTCCCCACGGTAAAGGCCGCCGGGTGAAACTTTCCACCTACGGCGAATTGCTGATGGAAAAACAGAAACTCCGCAACTACTATGCGATCAGTGAAAAACAGCTCCGTATCGCCTTTGCCAAAGCCAAAAGCGGTACCGGTGTCACCCATGAAAAACTTTTCCGCAGTCTGGAACAGCGTCTGGATGCGATGGTCTACCGTGCCGGTTTCGCCCCGACCATTTTCGCCGCGAAACAGATGGTCAACCACGGTCACATCCTCGTGGACGGCAAACGCGTTGACCGCTCCAGCTATCAGCTGAAAGAAGGTCAGGTCATCACCATTGATGCCGCCAAATCCCCCGCTATCGCGGAAATGGCCAAAAAGAGCAACACCACCGTGCCGGCTTACATGGAAGTCGATCTCGACAACCTGAAAGCCACGCTCGTCCGCGCTCCGCAGGTCGAGGAAATTCCGGTTTCCGTCAAGATCATGAGCGTTATCGAGTACTACGCCCGGTAATCTGCGAGTGTCAGAACTCAAAACGGTTGGTTCAAACGAGCCAACCGTTTTTTCTTTTCCATATTATCCGGCAAGAGTTGTTTTACGATTGGAAATTACCGGCAATATATGCTATATTATCGGGTGTACACTGTAATACTTATCCAGAAAGAGAGTATTGATTATGGAAAAAGCATCTTCTTCACAGCGGTTTGACAAACTGACGTTGCTTTCCGCGTCGGAGAAACGTTACCCGAAGCACCCCGGGGAAGCCAAACTTGAATGTTTTGACAACCTCTACAGCGACCGGGACTATGTTATTGAATTTGACTGTCCGGAGTATACATCACTTTGCCCGGTCACAGGTCAGCCGGATTTCGGACACCTCAAGTTGCGTTACATTCCGGACAAACTCTGCATTGAGAGCAAATCTCTCAAACTTTACCTTTACAGTTTCCGCAATGCCAATATTTTCCATGAAGAAGCTGTAAATTCCCTGCTTGATGCCGTGGTCAGAACCTGCGCTCCGCGCAAAGCGGAAGTCATCGGCAAATTCCGTCCCCGCGGCGGTATAGCTATCAATGTCAAAGCCACTTACGGAGGAAATGTCGATGAGTTTTGAATTTATTGAAAACGGCTCCCCGACCAGTGTGCCGGGATTTCTGGCAGCCGGAGTGACTGCGGGATTCAAACGCAGCGGCGCACCGGATTTTGCGATGATAAAAAGTGAAGTGCCGGAAACGAACTTTGCCGGAGTTTTCACCAGTTGCACATTTGCCGCCGCCCCGGTGCAGCTCTGCCGCAAACGGGTTCTGGAAAACAAATATATGCGCGCAGTTATAATCAACAGCGGCAACGCCAACGCCTGTACCGGAGCTCAAGGTATGGCGGCGGCAGAGCAGAGTTGTGAAATCGCGGCAAAAGCATTGAATATCGCTCCGGAAGAAGTGGGCGTGGCCTCCACCGGCAGAATAGGCGTGCAAATGGATATGTCGCTCATTGAGCGCGGCGTGGCACTTGCCGTCCCTGCCCTCTCTGCCGACGGCGGCAACACGGCTGCCGAAGCGATAATGACCACTGATACCGTTCCCAAAGCCGCCGCGGTAAAAGTCAACATCAACGGCAAAACCGTCACCCTCGGAGCCATGACCAAAGGCGCGGGGATGATCGACCCCAAACTGACCGTGCCGCACGCAACGATGATTTGCATTGTCACGACCGATGTAAAAATTTCCAATGCGGTACTGTTGGAAATTCTGGCAAAAAATGCCGAAAACTCCTTCAACCGCATCACCATTGACGGCGATATGAGCACCAACGACACCGTGCTGGCACTTGCCAACGGCAAATCCGGAGTTGAAATTCTCCCCGGCACACCGGAAGCTGAAATCTTTGCCGGAGCATTGCTGGCACTCATGCAGAATCTCGCCCGCCGGATGGTGCTTGACGGCGAAGGAGCCACCAAATTTGTGGAAATCAAAGTCATCAACGCCAGAAGCGTAAAAGATGCCAGACTTGCCGCCGAAGCTGTTGGAAACTCCGCATTGTGCAAAACCGCCTGGTTCGGCAATGACCCGAACTGGGGACGGGTGGTCGCGGCACTGGGATATTCCGGAGCGGAATTTGACACGGAAAAGTGCGATGTCTATTTTGACGCCATTCCGGTGGTAAAAAACGGCGGCGATGCCGGCACTCCGGAAAAAGATTTGCTCGCAACAGTGCAGAAAAGTGAATTCACCATCACCTGCGATTTCCATGACGGCGACAGCGAATACTGGGTCTGGGCGAGCGATTTTTCGTATGAATATGTAAAAATCAATGCTGATTATCACACATAATTTATGAGGGAAAGATGAAAAAATCTGACATCAAAACACTGGTCATCACCGGCTTCGGTCTGAACTGCGAAAAGGAGACTGCCGCGGCAGCCAAACTTGCCGGCAGTACTCCGGAACAGGTGCATCTCAACGATTTGCTCGCGGGCAAAGTCACTCTGGAAAAATACCATTTTCTGACCTTCATCGGCGGATTTTCTTTCGGCGACCACCTCGGCAGCGGCACGGTGTTTGCCAACCGGGTCAAATTCAATCTGCGCGACCAGCTGCAGAAATTTGTTGATGACGGCAAACTGGTCATCGGCATTTGCAACGGTTTCCAGACGCTGACCCGTCTGGGAATGGTTCCGGCACTGAATGGTGATTACTTCACCCAGACCGCGGCACTGGCGCACAATGATTCCGGAGTTTTCCGCGATGACTGGTGCCGTCTGAAAGCCAATCCGGCATCTCCTTGCGTATTCACGCGCAACATGGATACCGTCCGTCTGCCGCTGCGCCACGGCGAAGGCAAATTCGTTGCCGACCCGGCGGTGCTTGCTGAAATCGAAGCGCGCAACCTTGTTGCGGTGCGTTATGTCAATGAAGACGGCAGCAATGCCACGGAATTTCCGGCGAACCCCAACGGTTCACTGAATTCCATTGCCGGTATCTGCGACCCGACCGGAAGAGTTTTCGGTCTGATGCCGCACCCGGAAGCATTTCTGTCGCCTTTCAATGCGCCCGACTGGACGCAGGTCAAAGCGACCACAGGTCAGCTTCCTGCAGAAGGTGACGGCGTGGCGTTTTTCCGCAATGCGATAGATTACATTGCTGAAAACTTCTGATAAATGCGCGGCAGGACAATCCCTGCCGCTTTTTTTGTCAACGCGTTTTGGGATACTGACAAATACGGAGAGCACGGGATGTCCGTAACTGTCCGTAACTGTCCGCAACTGTCCGCACAGCAGCTTAACACCAACGCATATCTGACCGATGCCGCTTTTTACGCAAAAATAATCCTCCGTTTTCGGCAAAATGAGTTGTTTTCACGCCGCAGATGTGCTATATTAATACTTATATTAATATGTATAGTAAGGTTTAGTGTATACTTTTAACAAAAATACAGAGAAAGTGACTATGAGCGATACACCTTTGCGCGACATCCCTGTCAATATTGAAGAGATCATGCATACCGCATATCTTCAATACTCCTTGAGCGTAAACGTCGGCCGTGCCATCCCCGATGTGCGCGACGGACTCAAACCCGTAAACCGCCGCATTCTCTATGCCATGAGCCGCATGGGAATCACCAAAAGCCACCAGACTGTCAAGTGCGCCAAAGTCGTCGGCGAAGTGATGGGTAATTATCACCCCCACGGCGATTCTGCCATCTATGACGCTCTCGTCCGCCTGGGACAGCCTTTCAGTCTGCGCGCCCCGCTCATTGAGGGTCAGGGCAACTTCGGTACCGATGACGGCGACCCCGCCGCTGCCAGCCGTTACACCGAATGCCGCATGGAAAGACTCGCTGAGGAGATGCTGCAGGATATCAAAGAAGATACCGTCGATATGGTTCCGACCTTTGACGAATCCGACGTTGAACCCTCTGTCCTGCCGGCGAAATTCCCCCAGCTGCTCGTCAACGGCACCACCGGTATCGGTGTCGGTATGGCTACCAATATCCCGACCCACAACCTCGGTGAAGTCATCGACGCCACCATCGCTCTGCTGGAAAATCCCGAAGCATCCATCGACCAGCTCATGGAGTATCTCCCCGGTCCGGACTTCCCCGGCGGAGCGATCATCCGCGGCAGATACACTCTGCGTCAGTTCTATCAGACCGGCAGGGGCAGTGTCAGACTCCGCGCCCGCGCCGACATCATTTCCAACGGCGATAAAGAGCAGATCATTTTCACCGAAATCCCCTACGGTGTCTATCGCAGTGAACAGATTTCGCGCATCGACCAACTCATCGCCGATAAAAAAATCACCGGTATCAGCGACATCCGCGATGAAACCAGTGACCGTACCGGTGTCCGCATCGTCGTCGATGTCAAACGCGGTTCAATGGCGCAAGTCGTTTTGAATCAACTCTATTCAATGACCGCTTTTGAAACCACCATCGGCTGCACCATGCTCGTCGTCGACCACAACCGCCCGCGCATAATGAACCTTTCACAGGTGCTGCAGGCATATATCGACCACCGGCTCGAAGTTATCCTGCGCCGCAGTATTTTCCGCCTGAAAACCGCTGAAGCAAGAATGCACATCGTTTCCGGTTTGATAAAGGCGGTGGAAAATCTGGACGAAGTCGTCAACATCATCCGCGAATCCGCCAACAGAAATGTTGCTCACGACAACCTGCGGGCGCGTTTCGGCTTCTCGGAACTGCAGGCAGATGCCATTCTCGACATGAGATTGCACCAGCTCACCGGGCTGGCTATCGAAAATTTGCAGAACGAGTTCGATGAACTTACCGCCAGAATCGAATATCTCAAAGGTCTTATCGAATCCCACGAGAAACGGGTCGAAGTCATCAAAGATGAACTCACCGAAATCAAAAATAAATACGCTTCTCCCCGCCGTACCGAAATCACCATGGATGACAGCGACCTCAACATCGCTGACCTCATCCCCCGCCACAGCTGCGTCATTACCGTTTCTGATACCGGATATATCAAACGCGTTCCGGCAGACACCTACCGCACCCAGCATCGCGGCGGCAAAGGTATCATCGGCATGGGTACCAAAGAAGAAGACCACGTGGCACACCTTTTCAACGCCCACAGCCACGACATAATCTTCTTTTTCACCGACCGCGGATTCATGTACTGGCTCAACGTTTATGAAATTCCCGAAGGCGTGCGTACCGGCAAAGGCAAAGCGATCATCAACCTTATCAAGGTTGAAGAGGGCGAAAAAATCTGCGCCATGCTCACCGTTTCCAGAGAGGATTTCGATGACCCGGATAAATATATCGTCATGGCGTCCAAAAAAGGTTTTATCAAAAAGTCCGAACTGGCTCTTTTCAAAAACCTGCGCCGCACCGGTCTGCGCGCTCTGGTCATTGAAGAAGACGACGACCTTATCGGTGCCGCCATCGCTTCAAACGGCGATGAACTGCTGCTGTCGACCAAACTCGGTATGGCGTGCCGTTTCGACCAGAATGATGACCAGATCCGTCCCATGGGCAGGGCCGCACGCGGCGTGACCGGTATGAGATTCAAACTTGACGGTGACGAAGTGGTCAGTCTGGAAGTGATTTCCGAACCGACCTACGACGAAGCCCAGGCTGAAGGTCTCGATGCCGACAATGAGGAAATCCCCGATACTCCCGCCGTGGAAGAAGATGCCGACGGTGCCGATGCTTCCGGCACCGGTCCGGAAGTTCTGGTCGTGACCGACGGCGGTATGGGTAAACGTTCGTTTGTTTCCGCTTACCGCAAAACCAACCGCGGCGCACGCGGCGTGGTCAATATCAAATTGCGCGAAGGCGAAAGCGTACTGGCGGTAATTCAAATCACCGGCGAAGATGAACTGCTGCTCACCACTGAACGCGGTCAAATCAGCCGCATTCCGGCAGCAGAGATCCGCAGAGTCGGCAGAGCTTCTCTCGGCGTCCGCATTATGAACCTCAATCAGAACGACAAAATCACCGGCGTTGCCAAGCTGATCAAAGTCGATGATGAGGAAAACAACAGCAGTGACGCCGATGAAGAAAACAAAGAAAACATCAGCGAAACGCCTGTCGTTGTAACCGATGCGATTCCGGAAAATACTCCGGAAACAGATAATGAAACAACAGAAACTCCGGAAGCATAATAACAATGTTTTCGATGTGCGGTTTTCTCAAGCAATTCCGGTTGCCGGCGGTCATGGGTATCGTCAATGCCAGCGGGGACTCATTCAGCGAAGGGATAAATTCCCGCGCTGAATCCGCCCTCGACCGGGCGTTGCAGCTGCTTGACGACGGTGCCGATTTGCTCGACCTCGGTGGGGAATCCACCCGTCCGGGGGCAGCGGAAGTTTCTCCGCAGGAGGAAATCGCCAGAGTTGTTCCGGTTTTGAAAAATTTGAAATCACTCCGGCCGGATACGGTTTGCAGCGTTGACACCCGTCACGCCGAAACCGCCAGAGCCGCACTCGATGCCGGAGCAGAGATCATCAACGATGTATCTATGCTCCGCCACGCTCCGGATATTGCTCCGGCGGCAGCGGAATATCAGGCGGCAATGGTGCTTACCCACTCCCGCGGCACGCCGGAAAACATGATGTCTGCGGAATTCTGCAACTACCCTGACGGTGTGGCTCTCACTGCGGCACGGGAAATTGCCGTTGCGGTGGATGCTGCCGTAAATGCCGGCGTAAAAGTTGAAAACATTCTGCTTGACCCCGGTTTCGGTTTCGCAAAAAATCCCGGTCAGTGCTGGGAACTGGCAGGAGATTTGGAAAAATTCGCCTCTCCGGCAGTGATTCTTGCCGGAGTTTCCCGTAAAGCATTTCTGGGTGAGCTGACCGGTGAAAAAAATCCCGTCTGCCGCGACAGTGCCACTTTGGCCCTGGAACTTGAACTGGCACGGCGCGGTGTCGCAGTCATACGCACTCACAACGTGCGCGCTCTCCGCCGGGGATTGCAGGTCGTGCAAAAACTTCAGGAAAAATAAAAAATGATGCAGTTTCTGGAAATTTTCATGGATTGGCGGGCTTTGCTGCAAATCGCGGTGCTCTTCTTTTTCATATATATGATAATGTACCATCTGCGCAACTCCCACGCTTCACTGGTGCTGGCGGGATTGCTGATGCTGCTGGTCATATTGTGGGGATTATCCAAATTATGGAGTCTAGATGTGACTTCGCGCATTCTGGAAATCACTCTCAACTCACTGCCATTGATGCTGATGATAATTTTTCAGCCGGAACTGCGGCGGCTGCTGGCTCAAATCGGCAGTATCACTTTTTCCCGCAACCGCCGCCGCAAAGAACTTATCAGCGAAATCGTCAGCGCAGTACAGGATATGGCAAAACGCAAATGCGGAGCGTTGATAGTCGTGGAATGTAAAGTGCGTTTGCAGCCGCTTATTGATGATGCAATAATATTGGATGCCCATGTAAATTCCTATATGCTGGAATCCATATTTTTCCCGAAATCCCCCCTGCATGACGGAGCAGTCATCATCCGGGATGACCGGATAGTCGCGGCACGGGCGATACTGCCGCTTTCCGGCTCGGAACATATTTCCAAACAGCTGGGCACCAGACACCGCGCCGCATTGGGAATTTCTGAAGAAAGCGATGCTGTCACGATCATCGTTTCCGAAGAGAGCGGTTCTGTGAGCATCGCCCACGACAACAGACTTTACCGTGACCTTTCCGCACCGGAACTGCACCGGATGCTCGATGCACTGGTCGTGCAGAAAGGTGCCGGAGAATTCGATGAGACCGTCAGACAGATAAATGAAGAAAACTCTCCGGAAATTTCCGGAATAGATGAAACAAAACTGCCGGGGAGCGATGCTGAAAAATGAAAAATTTTCTGGATTTTCTGCGCAAAGATATATGGCGCAAACTCATTGCACTGACCATCGCAGTCGTACTGTACCTCAATTTGTATGAACAAAAAGAGCGCGAGATCCACGATGTTGAAGTGGAACTGCAGCATGACCCGGAAATATTCGTCGACCCTTCCGACCGCCATGTCCGGGTCCGTCTGACGGTAAAAGGTTCATCGCGCCTGGTTCAGAAAATGGATATTCAGGGCGTTTCCGGCAAAGTAAGACTCACCGACAATACCGCCGCACTGCGTTCCGGCAAAGCCAGAATAAGGCTCTCCCCGGAAAACTTCAACTGCGGACGCGGCGTGGAAATTACCGGCATAGAACCGCAGGTACTGCAGTTTCCGGTACAGCGGCAAATCAGCCGCAACATCTACATAAAACCGGAACTTTCCGGCAAGGTTGCTCCCGGAAAAATCGTCACAGCCGTCCGCTGTTCACCGGAAAGCATCACTGTCACCGGTCCGGAAAAAGCTGTCACATCGCTGACTGAAATAAAAACTGAAAACTTTTCAATTGAAAATGAGAGCATAGATTTCAGCAAAGAATTAAAACTGGTCAACCCGATGCACAACGCATTTGTTTTCAGCAGCAGCACCGCCGATATTTCTGTGGAAATCAAAGATTCTGCGGCACTGCCGCGCAAAATAACCAACGTCCCGGTACGCTATCTTTTCAGCCCGCTTCACGGCACGGGAAATGTGACCATGCCCGTCCCCTCCCGGGTCACAGTGAATATCATCGGAGCGCAGGCGGAAATAAACCACGTAAACAAAGAAAACATTACAGTTTTTGCTGATTTAAGTGACCTTGTGAATCCGGGAGAATACACTGTCCCGCTGAAAGCCAACATTTCAAATGCCGGTGACAGCGTAAAACTTATTCAGCTTATTCCGGAAAAAATTCAGGTGAAAATCAAAAATAGTAAATAATTTTTCAAAAATAAAAAACAAAAGGAAAAAATCATGATCATCAAAAAGCTCAACACCGTTTTTCACAAACACAGCCGCATTCTTTTCGGAGCATTCACACTGCTCATTATTGTGGCATTCACTGACTTTCTCACCCCCGGCAACCGCGGCGGCTGCTCCGGTGCCGCGGAAAGCACTGCCGGAACGGCATTCGGGAAAAAAGTGAGCTACAAAGAGCTTGCGGATTTCGGCAGAAACATTTCTGTGGCGTTCATATTGAGCGGCAGACAAATCGAAATGCCGAACTATGAGCAACTTTTCAACTACTACTGCCTTATCAAACGGGCGGAACAGCTCGGTTTGAGCGCGGGAAATGATGAAATTGCCGCAGTTATTACCGCCAATCCGGCATTCCGGAAAGATGGCAAATTTGATTCCGAAGCCTATGATAAATTCCTGAAACAGCAGCACCTGACCGACAGTGATGTCGCAGCAGCCCTGCGTCTGCGGCTCATGGAAGAAAAACTCATGCAGCTGATTTCCCGCGACAACAGCGTGACCGACAGTGAAGCTGAAGCTTTTTATCAAATCAACAACGGAGTTTACACCCTGAAAATCTGTCAGTTTGAGAGCAAAAAAATCCAGGTCGCCCAGCCGTCAGATACCCAAATCAGCAATTTTTACGAAACCAATAAAAAACAGTACACCGCTCCCGGCTCATTTGAAGCAGTTTCAGCTGAAATTCCGTACAAATCTTTTGAAGCCGCCGCCGCAAAAGCTGTCACTGACGCAGATGTGAAATCCGCCATCGCCAGCGGCAATTTCAATGATGCAAACGGCAAGGCATTAAAAGCTGACGAAGTAAAAAAACAGCTCGTCACGGCAAAATGCGCGGAACTGGCTTCCCGTTTTGCCGGCGACCTTTTCCGCTCACTCTACAAAGCATTGGAAAAAGCCGCCACTCCCGCCGAACAGCTGAATATTTTCCGCAACTGGGCAGCGGACAAAAAACTGCTGCTCTCGGAACACAGCAACACCGTTTTCGGCAGCCGCACCCTCGGCAAAGCTTATCTGCCGAAAATCTGCGCCGAGCTGCAGAATATGCCTGAATCCGGTTTGCGCGTCACCCGTCCGGAATCCGGCGGCAACGGTATTTACATTGCAATTCTGAAAAACCGCACCGCCCCGCGTCAGCAGAAACTTGATGAGGTAAAAGCTCTCGTCACCAAAGATTTTATCGCGGAAACCCAGCTCAAAGCCGCAATCAAAATTGCCGAAACAGAAGCTGCAAAAATTGCAAAAATGGATAAAAAATCTGCCGCCGATGCCTTTGACAAACTCAATGGAAGTTTTTCCACACTGACGTTCCCGGATGAAAACCTGATGAAAACTCCGGAAAAAATGCAACTGGTCTATGCTGTGGCTGCCCAACTGCCCAATCTTGTCACCGGTGATATTTCCCGCGCACAGGCAAATGCCGACGGCGCAGTGATTGCCAAAGTCATCAAACGCGCTCCGGCGGATATGAGCAAATTCCCGGCGCAGAAAGAAATGCTGAAAAGTCAGCTTACCATGATGAAAAACCAGCAGGCGTGGATGCGCTTTACCGAAGAAATATCCAGCCAGTGCCGCTTCTTTGCTCCGGAAAATCAGGCTGAATAATGAGCAGAATCAACGGAAATCCCGCGGCAATAGCTCTGGGCAGGCAGATGACAGTCGAATTTTACGACTGCTCTGCCGCCGTACTGGCAGATGTACGCCGGATGGAAGAGGTGTTTCTGGAAGCCGCCCGCGTTTCCGGAGCCCATGTGGTAAACTCAAATTTTCATTCATTTGAACCGCAGGGGGTCAGCGGAGTGGTGGTCATTTCAGAATCTCATTTCGCTGTCCATGCCTGGCCGGAACACGACTATGCCGCAGTTGACCTTTTCACCTGCGGTGACGGGGTGGATTTTGATTTGGCGGTAAAAGCCCTGGGAGCCGGGTTGAAATCCGGCAGCTGGATAATTTCCAGTCTGGTCAACCGCGGCATACTGCACGAATCCGGCGAATTGGAAAGACTCGTACCGGTAGTGGAAAACAGCGTCAGCAACGGTCTGCAACTCTCGTGGCAGGAGAGATTCAATCACTCTGAAGCGCGTGCGCTTTCTGCGTGTGTCGACATATACGGCTGCCGTGATTTTGATTTCTCCTCTGCCGATGAATGCAAATTGCTGGCAGAGAAATTGTTAAAAAAACTTGCCGGTTCTGCGGAATATGATTTTGAAATCAACAAACGCGGTGACAACTGGGATTTTGTCTGCAATTTTGAATGCGGCAGAATAACCGGATTTGCTTCTGCAACAGAGAAAAATCTTTATCTGGATATTTTCCGGGATGGATTTTTTGACCCGCGCTCCGCTGCTGAAACAGCGATGACTGCCGTCAACGGCACATATTACCGGATGCAGGTGCAAGTCAGACAGTAACGCCGTCCTGACCTGACAGAAAACGCCGTGTTCCATTACCGGAATACGGCGTTTTTTATTTCAGGGAAATCTTTCCGGAGTCATTGCGGCAAGCTTCAAGCATGATCGTCACCGGCCCGTCATTGCAGAGAGTAACCTGCATATCCGCGCCGAAACTGCCGCACTCCACCGGAACAAACTTTGCCGCATCGCGTTTGAAAGCTTCATAAAGCTCATCGGCAAGTGCCGGAGGTGCAGCGTTTCCGAAATACGGCCGCCTGCCCTGGGTAGTATCCGCAAAGAGCGTAAATTGCGAAACCACCAGCATTGCTCCGCCGACATCAGAGAGAGAACGGTTCATTTTGCCGTTTTCATCTTCAAATATCCGCAAAGTGGCACACCGCTCCGCCAGATACGCGCCGATTTCAGCATCATCGGCAGGAGCCACACCCAAAAGTACCAGCAACCCCTGCCCTATTTTACCGGCGACACCCCCATTGATTGCCACTTCCGCGTGGCGCACCCGCTGAATAAGAGCTTTCACCGTATCAACCTGGTAAATTCGTTGCGGGTGGCAAGTTCACGCCGGAAACTGCCCAGCATGGAACTGGTGGTCATTTCAGAGTTTTTCTTTTCCACACCGCGCATTTGCATACAAAGGTGACGCGCTTCCATAACCACTCCGACACCTTCAGCATCAAGTATATCTGACAATGCGTGCGCGATTTCTTTGGTCAGACGCTCCTGCACCTGAAGCCGCCGGGCAAACATATCAACGATGCGGGCGATTTTACTGACTCCGATGATTTTCTTTTTCGGAATATATCCGACATGGCATTTGCCGAAAAACGGCAGCATATGATGCTCGCACATACTGTAAAATTCAATATCGCGTACGATGACCATATCATCTGATTCAGCTTCAAAAAGAGCCCCGTTGACCACATCCTCAAGTTTCTGATGATACCCGCGGGTCAGAAAACGCAAACTGCGGTCGACCCTTTCCGGAGTTTTCAGCAAACCTTCGCGCTTCGGATCTTCGCCGAGTTCCACCAATATATCTCTGATATTCTGCTGCATATCCATGATCACTGCACTCAATTACGTTTGCTCAAAACCCGGTTTTCATAATCGCGGATGGCGGAAAGAACTTCAATGCCGCCGGCAGGCACATTACAGCGGCGGCAATATTCCGCCCACACCGGAGCAAACGGCATGCTCTTGAGCTCTTCCAGAAGCATCAAACGGGCACTGCGGTCACATTTTTTCTCGGCATCAGCCAGTATGGCAGAGGGCTCCAGCAGCGCGGCAAGCAGAGCTTTGAAAGTGTTACGCATACCAACGCTCCACGCGACCAGACGGTTGATGGAAGCGTCAAAATAATCCAGACCGATGTGAACACGTTTTTCAAATCCGTTACGGATGATTTCAGAAGCGATAGCCTGCAGTTCCCCGTCCCAGCAGACTACATGGTCACTGTCCCAGCGCACCCCGCGGGAAACATGGAGCAGTACATCGTCAACATACATCAACGCACTGGAAATCTTGTCGGAAATAACTTCCGTCGGATGGAAATGTCCGGCATCAAGACAGAGAGCTTTTTTATTGGCAACGGCATATCCCATGTAAAATTCGTGGGAACCGACAGTGTAACTTTCAGCTCCGAGTCCGAAAAGTTTGCATTCAACGGCGTCGATATTGTATTTGGTGTCAATCGTTTCAGCGAACATGGCATCAAGAGATTCTTTCAACCGTTTCCGGGGGGCGAGCCGGTCATAAGGAGTATCTTTGGAACCGTCCGGGATCCAGACATTGGTCACACAGGTTTTGTTGAGACGCTTGCCGAATTCCGCTCCGATACGGCGGCAGGCGATCCCATGTTCGACCCAGAAGTTGCGGATCTTATCATCGGCATTGCTCAAAGAGCCTTCCACAGCAAGCGGATGGGCAAAGAATGTGGGGTTGAAGTCCAGCCCGAGGTTCTGCTCTTCCGCGAAATCGAGCCAGTTGGCAAAATGAGAAACATCAAGTTCATTGCGTTCAACTTTTCTGCCGTTGGTTTCAGCATAGATAGCATGGATATTGAGTCGTTTCTGACCGGGGATAAGTTTCAGCACCTCCGCAATATCCGCCCGGAGTTCTTCCGCATTGCGGGCGCGGCCGGGATAGTTGCCGGTGACAGCAAGACCGCCGTCAAGAGTTCCGGCATTTTCAAATCCGGCGACATCATCGCCCTGCCAGCAGTGCATACTCACCGGAATTTCATTCAATCTGGCAAATGCCGCTTCAACATCGACTCCGAGATCGGCATAAAAAGCCTTTGCATTGTCAAAACAATCTTTCATGGTTCACCTTTCATTCAACTGTAAATTGCAATCACCGCTTTATCATTGTACAGTAATATAGCACAGAAAATGCAATTTTCACCCCGATTTCACCCCTTGCAATAAACTTTTTTGAAAAATCCCTGATTCAACGCTTTTCAGAAACAGTTTGCGGCATTATATTTATACAAAAGGAAAAAATTTGTACAATTTTGCACATTCGGTAATTTATGGAAAAAACTCCAAAATCCCTGCGGCTGCATCTGGCGGTGACCGGCAGAATAAACGCCGGCAAATCGACGCTTTTCAATCTGATTTCCGGTCAGGATGCCGCAATAACCTCTCCTGAACGCGGCACAACCACCGATGTGGTGGAAAAAAGCATGGAACTCCGCCCGCTCGGTGCAGCAGTTTTAATGGATACCGCCGGAATCGACGACGATTCCCCGCTCGGTTCGCAACGTTATGAACGCACCTCCAGAGCCTGTAACCGGGCGGATGCATTGCTGCTGGTGGTCACACCGGAACAGTGGGGAGAACCGGAAAACACGGCGATTTCAATGGCAAAAGCCGGAAATATCCCGGTCGTACCGGTAATAAATGTAAAAGCGGGCGAAAAGATTTCTGAAAAATTCATCCGCAAAGTGCAGGATGCCGCCTCTGTTGCTCCGCTGACCGTCAACGCGGCACTGAAAACAGAACGTTCCGCATTTCTTGACCGTCTGACCGCGTTACTGCTGGAACTGCTTCCTGAAGCACTGACCACTCCGCCGCTGTTGAGCGACCTTGTTCCGCCGGGGTCGCACATCGTATTGATGACCCCGATAGATATGCAGGCACCCAAAGGCAGATTGATACTCCCGCAAATCCAGGCGATCCGCGATGCCCTCGACGGGGAAAATACCGTTACTGTTGCCAAAGAAACCGCCTTCCCCGGAATCTACAAACGCTTTACCGCACCTCCGGCTCTGGTCGTTTGCGACTCACAGGCGGTGAAAATAATGATCTCGACCACTCCGCCGGGAACGGCACAGACGACTTTTTCCATATTGATGGCACGGATGAAAGGCGACCTGGCACAGCTTGCTTCCGGCTGTGCCGCCATTGCGGGACTGAAAGACAACAGCAAAGTTCTGATCGCCGAAAGCTGTACCCATCATGCCGGCAGCGATGACATCGGCAGAGTAAAGATCCCGCATCTGCTCTCGGTCAAAACCGGCAGAAAACTTGATTTCCATTTTTCTTCCGGAGCAGACTATCCTGCCGACCTGGCATCTTTTGAACTGGTCGTCCACTGCGGCGGATGCATGCTCAACCGCAAAGCGATGCTCAACCGCCTTGTCGCGGCAGAAAAAGCCGGAGTGCCGGTCACTAATTACGGGATGTGTATTTCGTATTGTTCCGGAGTGCTGGAAAAGGTGCTGTCACCATTTCCGGAGGTGCTGAAAAACTATGGTAACACACTTGACAAACACCATCCAAAGGTGTAAATTATAATCGTGTATTTTTACAGTCTGAATCCATTAAATATAGAAAGAGGTTCCGAATGAAAAAGGAGTTCGATTTCCTGAAAAGCATTGCCCCCGAACCGGGCAATCTTATTAAAGGTCTGCAACTGCTTCAGGCTACAGAAGGTTATATCTCTGAAGACGGCATCCGTGCCGCCGCAGAGTATTTCGGCAGACCGGAAGCGGATGTCGAAGGTGTGGTGTCTTTTTACGCCCAGTTCAAACGGGTGAAACCCGGCAAATACCAGATTTCGGTCTGTGACGGTACCGCCTGCCATCTCAAAGGCGCGCCGCTGGTTCACGAATGGCTCTATCAGGATTTGAAACTGAAACCCGGCGAAACTTCTCCGGACGGAATGTTTTCATTGGAAACTGTCGCCTGCCTCGGCTGCTGCAGTCTGGCTCCGGTAATGAGCGTCAACGGCAGAGTCTACGGCAAACTTGAACGCAAGACTATGATGAAAATATTGAAGGAGTATGCGGAAAAATGAGTAAAATCGCTTCTTTCAAAATCGGTCTTGCCAGTTGCGGTATCGCCGCAGGCGGAGATGCCGTGCTTCTGGAATTGCAGAAAGCCACCTCTTTGCCCATCGTTGAAGTCGGCTGTATCGGTCACTGTTACGCGGAACCGCTGGTTGAAGCCTGCCTGGATGACGGCACAAGCGTGATTTACGGCAATGTCAAAGCCACAGGAAAAAGCATTCAGAATATCCTCGCTCTCGGTGAAGAGGGCAGATTTGAGATACCATCCGCCAGAAAAGCCAAAGAGCTGGTCAAGGTTCTTGCGCTGGCTGGCAGGATTTCTCCGGTGGACTTTGATGATTATACCGCAAACGGCGGATATGAAGGGCTGAAAAAAGCTTTTACCATGACTCCGGAAGAGGTCATCAATGAAGTAAAAATTTCCGAACTCCGCGGTCGCGGCGGCGGCGGATTCCCCACCGGAATGAAGTGGGGATTTCTTGCAGCCAAACCGGGATTCGACAAAACCATCATCTGCAACGCCGATGAAGGAGACCCCGGAGCATTCATGGACCGTTCTCTTATGGAAAGCGTTCCGCATCAGGTGCTTGAAGGTATGCTCATTGCCGCTTATGCCACCGGCGCGAGCCGCCTGATAATTTACTGCCGCGCCGAATATCCGATGGCTATAAAACATCTCAAAATCGCCATTGAGCAGATTTATGCCCACAAAATCAACTGCTTTGCCAACCGCACCATTGAAATTTCCATCAAAGAAGGTGCCGGAGCATTTGTCTGCGGCGAAGAAACCGCTTTGATAGCTTCTCTGGAAGGTCAGCGCGGTATGCCCCGTTTCCGTCCGCCGTTCCCGACCGACCGCGGTTATCAGGACAAGCCGACGATGATAAACAATGTGGAAACCTTCGGCAATATCCAGTGCATTCTCCGTGAAGGCGGAGCAAACTTCGCCAAAGTCGGTTCTGCCGGCGGACGCGGCACCAAACTGTTTGCCCTCGCCGGTGACCTCAAATACCCCGGTCTGGTGGAAGTGCCAATGGGTACGACACTGCGCGAAATCGTCTTTGAAATCGGCGGAGCTGATCCGGCTCATGTCAAAGCAGTGCAGACCGGCGGACCTTCCGGCGGCTGCATCCCGGTGGAAATGTTTGACACTCCGGTGGATTACGATTCACTGCGTTCCCTCGGTGCCATCATGGGTTCCGGCGGTATGATCGTCATCGGCAATGACCGCTGTATGGTGGAAACTGCCCGCTATTTCCTTGACTTCACCCATCGTGAAAGCTGCGGCAAATGCACCTTCTGCCGGGTCGGAACCACCAGAATGTTTGAGATTTTGGAACGCATCGTTGCCGGCAAAGGGCGTGAAGCCGATCTGGCGACACTGGAAGACCTCGGTCAGAAAATCAAAGCCGGTTCGCTCTGCGGTCTGGGTCAGACAGCTCCCAATCCGGTGCTGGCGACATTGAGATACTACCGTCACGAATATCTGGAACACGTCAATGAATCCAAGTGCCGCGCCATGCAGTGCAACGCGCTGTTGGATGTCAACATTGACAAAAGCAAATGTGTGAAGTGCAAAATCTGTCTGCGCAGCTGTCCGGTCGCGGCGATCAGTGATGACTTCGTGATCGATCCGGCACTCTGCACCAGATGCAACAGCTGTCTGGACAGCTGTCCGAAAAAGGCGATCAGCCGTACCGCAAAAGGGGAGAATCTGTAAAAATGAATATTGAGTTTTTTCTTGACGGCAAAGCTGTGACCGCCGAGCCGGGTCAGACCATAATGGATGTTGCCAAAGCCAACGGGATAAACATTCCCGGGCTCTGCGGCGAAAAACGCATCAGCAAAACAACCAGCTGCTTTGTCTGCGTGGTCAGAGATAAAAAGACCGGCAAATATCTGCCGTCATGTTCCGCCCGTCCGGCACCCGGACAGGAAATAGAAGTCACCCATCCGGATGTGCTTGAAATGCGCCGCACTGCGCTCAATCTGCTTTTGAGTGAACACAACGGCGATTGCGAAGCCCCCTGCACCCTTGCCTGTCCGGCTCACGCCGCGGTTGAGGAATATGTACGGGCGGCAGCCAACGGTGATTTTTCTGAAGCACTGCGCATCATCAAAGAACGCATCCCGATGCCCATGACCATCGGCAGAGTCTGTCCGCGCTTCTGCGAAAAAGAGTGCCGCCGCAATATCGGCGGAGAACCGGTGGCTATCAATGAATTCAAACGTATCGCCGCAGACAAATGCTTCGATTCATATATTGAAGAACTCCCCGCATCTGCCGGCAAAAGTGTCGCTGTCGTCGGCGGCGGTCCCGCCGGTGTTGCCGCGGCCTACTATCTGCGCCGCATGGGAATAGATGCGACCATTTTTGAAATGATGCCCAAAGCCGGCGGCATGACCCGGTACGGCATTCCGGAATACCGGCTGCCCAAAACTCTGCTTGACAAAGAGCTGGCGCACCTGGAAAAACTCGGCGTCAAATTTGAATTCGGCAAAAAACTCGGAGAAAATCTCTCTCTGAATGAGCTGCAGAAAAACTTTGATGCCGTTATCATCGCCGTCGGCTGCTGGCAGGCTTCCGGAATGCGCTGTGAAGGCGAAGAACTGGCTCTTGCCGGTATTGATTTCCTGCGCGATGTGATCGAAAACGGCTGTGTTGCCCCCAACCCCGGCAAAGTTCTCGTTGTCGGCGGCGGCAATACCGCGATGGATTGCGTCCGCACCAGTGTACGCCTCGGTTCCCAAGAGGTGTACTGCATCTACCGCCGTTCCGAAGCGGAAATGCCCGCAGAAAAAATCGAAATCCACGAAGCTAAAGAAGAAGGCGTGAAATTCCAGTTCCTCACTGCTCCTGTGAAATTGGAAAAACGCAACGGCAAACTCATTCTCACTTGCCAGAAAATGGTTCTGGGCGAACCTGACGCTTCCGGCAGACGCAAACCGGTTCCGGAAGCCGGCAGTGATTTCGAAATCGAAGCCGATACCGTTATTGCCGCTATCGGTCAGAAAACCGCCGCTCCGGCAGGATTGCCGGTCGACCGTTACGGTTGCATCGCCGTCGGTGATGACAAGGTGACCGTGGCAGAAAAAGTCTATGCCGCAGGAGATTGTGTTTCAGGTGCAGCAACTGTGGTCGAGGGTGTCGCTTCCGGTCGCCGTGCCGCGCTCGCCGCCGCCAGAGATCTGCTCGGCACTCCGATGCCGCAGGAGCACACGGTCAACGTCAGCCGCGGCAAGTGGCAGGAACTGACCCGCGATGAATTGGTGGTACTGCGCGACAATCTTTCAGAAGCTCCGCGCGAAAAACTCAACTACATCTCTCTGGATGAACGCAAAACCACATTCAAAGAGGTCTGCTCCACCATGACCGCTGAACAGATCGCCGCTGAAGGCAAACGGTGCATCGAATGCAGCTGCAGTGACAAACACGATTGCAAGCTCCGCAAATTCGCGGAAGAAGCCGGTTGCGATGTCAACGCCTATTCCGGTGTCCGTCAGCCTGCAGTGTACGATGTCCGGCATCCGGAAATAATTCAGGATCGCGGCAAATGTATCAAATGCGGCATCTGCGTCAAAATTTGTAAAGAAGTGGTCAATAAATCTCTGCTTTCTCTGCAGAAACGCGGATTCAAAAGCTGTGTCAGCACCGCATTCGGTGCCGCCCTGCCCGACTCCTGCCGTGAGTGCGGCGAATGTATCAATGCCTGTCCGACCGGCGCGTTGGATTGGCGCAAAAAACGCTGAACTGCAATGAAATATGCCCGGGTGATCACCCTGGGGTGCCGGCTTAATCATGCCGACACCGCACTGTTGAATTCCCGCCTGCTCCGGGCGGGATACACTCTGATCGGGGATGATGATGCATCATCCCCTGAACTCATTGTACTCAACAGCTGTGCCATCACTGCCGAGGCTGAACGCAAAAGCCGTCAGCAGATACGCAAACTGAAACGGCAATATCCGGGATGTATCATCGCCGCCGCCGGTTGTGCCGCTGAAGCAGATCCGGAAAAAATGCGCGAATGCGGTGCGGATATCATCTGGACCAATCCGGACAAAAAAAATATTTTCCAGAATTGTTCCGGAATTTTGAGCAAAGCTCTGCCGCAGGAAAGCTTCACAGAAAACGCATTTTCTGAATTTCCCTTCCGCACCAGAGCGTTTATCAAAATCCAGGAAGGGTGCGACAATCACTGCTCATACTGCATAGTTCCTGCGGTTCGCGGGAAATCCCGTTCCCGGGATTTCGCCGAGTGCATCGCGGACTGCCGTCATGCGGTTGAAAACGGCTTTCCGGAAATAGTCCTCACCGGGGTCAACACCTGCAACTATTCCGATGCCGGAAAAAACCTGCCGGAACTGATACAGAGTATTGCCGCCCTGCCGGGGGATTTCCGGATACGTTTGAGTTCAACCGAGCCGCATCCGGATGATTTGACGCTGCCGCAGCTGATTGCAAACCGGGAAAACCGGATATGCCGTTTTCTCCATCTTTCCATGCAGCATGGCAGTGACCGTATTTTGCAGATGATGTACCGCCGTTACAATGCGGAACAGTTTATGGAATTTGTCCGCAAGACCAGAGAATACGTTCCCGGTATTCATATCGGAACAGACTTCATTGTCGGTTTTCCCGGGGAAACGGATGATGATTTCGCCAGACTGCTGCAAGTAACTGAAAAGGTGCAATTTGCCAACATCCATGCCTTTGCCTACTCACCGCGCCCGGGGACTCCGGCGGCAGAACTCCCCGGCAGAGTTCCGCCGGAAACGGTCAAAAAACGGATGCGTAAATTGCAGGATACCGCAAGAAAAAGTGCGCGGGCATTTGCCGCAAGTCAACTGGGCAGAACATTGCCGGTGATTTTTGAAAGAGAAAGTTCCGGCTTGCTCCACGGCTGGAGCGACAATTATCTTGCCGTCACCGCTCCGGCGGGAAAACATCCGTGCGGAAAAGTGGTAAATATCGTTGCCGACGAAAAAAATCTGGCAGAAAATTTGCAAACACCTCTTTCCGGAAGTATGTTATAATATGATGAAAAATTTATCTTTGTATCTCTTTTTACCGTTTCTGATGCTGACATGGTGCGGGTGCAGCAAGCCGCATCAGGAACCTCCCACGGAAAGACTCGCCCTGACGGTGCGTTTTTTCCGCAGTATCGCTTCGCGTGATTCAGCCGCCGCCGTGCGGCAGGGCAGAAAACTTTATGCTCTCGCCCCGGACCAGGATTATATTCTGCGCCTTATCAATGTTCAGGAAAGCAACGATGCGGTGGACAACGCCCAGAAACTCATCCGGCAGGGCAGAATAAATGAGGCTCTGCCCATCGTCGCCGCCGCAGTGAAACAGTATCCGCACAACCGTATGCTCGTATCTTCCTACCCCAAAATCATCCAGCTCCGCAATGCGGAAAAATTACTGGCGGCAATGGAACGTGCCCAAAGTGCTTCCGCCATGCGCGGGGCAAGGATCGCCGCCCGGGCGGGGCTTTCCAGAAACATGACTCCGGCATTGCAGAAACATCTGGATGAATACCGCAAAAAAGAGAATGCCGCCACAGAAGCGGAAAGAAAACAGACTCTTGCCACTGAAAAACTCGCTGATTCCGATGCCCGCCGCGCCGCAGAAGCTGCCAAACTCCGCGCCGCCGACGATAAGATTTTCCAGAAATCGGCTGCTGAAAAAAGTGCCGCCGGTGAACGTGCCAGACAGGAAGCCGGTGCAGTGCCTTTTGATTCAGAAACAAAGGGGGGCAAATGAGTTTTTCCCTTGTTGATTTCGCCGCATCGTGCAACGTGCCGGAACCGGAATTTTTTGCTCAAAAATGTGAAATGCTCCGCCTTTTTCTGGAAGAGGCAAACCGCAGTATAAATTTGACCCGGCTCACCGGCAAAGCTGATTTTGACCTCAAACACGCTGCGGATTCGTTGCTGATATTCCACATCTTTCCGGAACTGCTGACCCGGCGTTTCCGCATTGCCGACATCGGCTGCGGGGCGGGATTTCCCAGTTTGATTCTGGCACTGGCGGCTCCGCAACTGGAAATAACTGCTATTGATTCCACCGGAAAAAAGGTCAACTTTGTCAAACAGGCGGCGGAACATCTCGGTTTGACTAATTTGCACACTGTTCACGGCAGAGCTGTCGAATTGAATTGCCGGAGCGGATTCCGCAATTCATTCGATATCGTCACTGCCCGCGCGGTGGCACCGTCACCCAAAATCTACAGCGAAACCAGAAATTTCCCTGCCGCAAACGGCAGATATATTTTCTACAAAACCCCATCCCTGGCAGCTGATGAAATGCCGGAACTGGCAAAATGCAAAAACATTTCATGGCGTGTGAGCGATGTTTTTGAATTGCCGTCAGAGAGCGGCAGCCGCTGTTTCGTCATCGGCACTCCCGGAAAATGACCATGAGCCAAAAGGAACAGGTCGTTTGGGGTATCGCCGCACTTGCGGTATTGACTGTTTTTATTGCCGTCACATCTGCTGCAACTTCAGAACCGTCAAGATTACTGCGCCCGGATTCGCCTGGATACCTTGTTCCGGCACAGGCATTGGCAGATTCCGGGAGTTATCCGACCACGACCCGTCCTCCCGGATACCCGCTGCTGGCGGCAGCAGTTTTTGTCTGCGGCGGCGGATACACTGTACTTTCGTATCTGGGAATGGTGACAGCGATAATTTCGTGCGCCGTAACCGGAATGGCGGCAAAAATATATTCCGGCAACACCCGCGCCGGGATAATCGCCGCATTTTTTGCCGCTTTGAACCTGACTGTGATTGCCAATGCGCCGCTGTTATTGAGCGATACACTGTTTTTTCTCTTTGCGTCTTTGCAACTGCTGTTCTTTTTGCGTTTCTGGAAGTTTTCCGGGAAATATGCTCTTTTTACCGCGGTATTCATTGCGGCGGCGGCGACATTGATAAAACCGGTGAATCAGCTGATAATAATTCCTCTGCTGGTATTGATTTTCTGCCATCCGGCAACACCCATGCGTAAAAAATTCATTTATGCTTCTGTGAGCGCAGTAATATTTTTTGCCGTTATAACCCCGTGGATGTACCGCAATCACCGCGCCGGAGCAACATTTGCCATTGACACCAACACCGGGGCGATGCGTCACCAGAATGGAGCTATGCTGATGGCTGAAGTAAACGGCAGTGATTTTGAAAGTGAAAAATCCCGGCTGCTGGCTGAAGAAGCCGCAAAAACTTTTCCTGATGCCCGGAGCCATGAACAGTGGCGGATAAATGAGTTCCGCAAAATGGTCATGGCGCACCCGTGGATATATTTGCGGCAGCATTTTGATTGGCGCATACTGCTGCCGGATGCTCCGTCACTTCTGGAAAATCTGGGCATCACCACCGCCAACCGCGGCACCATGGGAGTGTTGAAAAAATCCGGACTCATTGCCGCAGTCAACCATTATTTCGGTAAAAATGCCGTACCGCTGCTGTTTTTGCTGCTGCCGCTGCTGCTGATAACCGCGCTGCTCTATTTCTGCGCGGCAGGATTGCTGGTGTACGATATCAGAAATATACGCAGGTGCTACGGGGAAGTGCTGATATTTCTGACATTCTGTGAATATTATCTGTTTCTGCCCGGAGCGATAACAGCCCCGCGTTATCAGTTGCCGGCATTACCGTTTCTCTGCACTGCCGGGGTATGTTTTCTCTTGAAAGTATATCAAAAATTCCGCGCCCGGAATTAAAAACAAGCCGCATAACCGCTCTGGCTCTCGGTTCCGGAGCCGGAGCCGCCGTCGGCAGCGGAATACTGCCGTGGTACTGGCTGCTGCCGGTATTGCTGCTGTTTTTCATAATGATACCCAAAATACGGTTGTTTTTCGCCATCGGGCTTGTTGCGTGCGGAATATCCGGGATCTGCCACAAAATCATTGATGACATCAACGCCGCCAAACACCCGCCCGCCGGGGTGATTTCAGGCGAATTGCTCTGTACCGACCGCCGCACATCGGCACTGCCGGAACTGCCGCCGCCGGAAATAATGAATTGTCAAATCAGCAGTAAAGATGCGACTTTCAACGCAGCGGTGATTCTGCCAGCGGAACAGAAGCGGATTTTATACGGTGAAAAATTCCGTTTTACCGGAAAAGTTTTTCCGGCAAAACCTTCCGGATTGCGCTTTGACGGCGCAAATTTCACCGGGGAAATGCCGCCGCTCTACGGCAAAAGAGCTTTGCTTATCGTGGATAAAGCAGAAAAACTCCCCGGAAGTTTCTCATTTTTTACGCCGTTTTTCGCCATCCGGGATAAATTGCTTGCCCGGTTGCTTGCCCATGTCGATGACCCGGAAATACGGTCGATGGCGGCAAAGATGTTTTTCAGTGCCTCGACAGTAAGTTCGCGCCGGTTGAACAATGATTTTATCATTTCCGGTACTATTCACATATTTTCGGTATCCGGACTTCATGTAACTGTCCTCGCCGGGATGCTCCTGCTGCTGTTGAAGTTTATTCCGTTTCAATGGCGTTACCGGATAACTGCAGCAATAATTCCGCTCTATGTCCTCTGCACCGGAGCATCTCTGCCTGCAATACGGGCCGGGGTGATGATTGTGGTCTGGTGCATAATGCGCAGTATGCTCTTTTATTCCCCGGGATGGAATGCGATGATGCTCACATGGACACTCTTTGCCCTGCTGGCTCCGGAAACTGTTGCCTCTATCGGTGCACAATACTCTTTCGGGATCACCGGCGCACTGCTGCTGCTTCTGGAAAAACTCAAAATTTTACGTCATGCCGACCGCGCCATCACCGATATGATGCCGCAAGACGGCAAAGTGACCGCATCCAGACGGAAATACCTCAAACACAAATACCGTTTTCTGTCAACAGTGCTTATTTCTGTCGTTGCGTTTGCTGCAAGCAGCGGTATCTCCATGCGGCGGCAACATCTGTTTCTGCCGGGAAGTATTGCGGCAAACTGCCTGATGCCGCTGTTGACGCCATTGCTTTTCGGAGCGTTTATTTTCAAACTGCTGTGTTTCGCGCTTCCGGATATCATTGACCGTTTCGGGGCATGGATTCTTACGTCTGCATTCAAAATCCTGACAGCAACGGTATCAGCAATGGCAGAAATTTTCGCACCGGTCCCGGCGGTCGAACCGCCTTTATGGCTGGTGGCACTGTTTTACATTCTGTTTTTCACCGCTTTGAGCAGAACCAAATCCAAAGTAACTCTGGCGTGCACTGCAGTCTGCACGCTGATTTTGTGGATAATGCCGCTGCTGACGATGAATTTACCCGGCAAAATCATGGTCATAAATCACGGTTCAGGCACTCCGGCACTGCTGGCGTACATACCGCATGGCAGAGCATACGCTGAAATCGTCGATGTTCCGGATTCAGCGTGCGGCGCACTTGCCGGCAGGGAACTGCTCCGGGAAGGAGTTCAGCACGTCCGCGTCGGTTTTTCCCGCGGCATCCGCAACAACTCTGCCGGAATGCGTGCTCTGGCGCGGCAACTGCCGTGTACGGCATTCCCGCCGGAAGGAAAAAGAAAGAACAGTGCCGCATTTTTACGGAATCTGCAAAATGAGAACATTTTCTGCCGCGATATTCCGGCAATATTTAAAATCGAAGTTCCGCAAAAGAATCATATCACATGGCAAACCGCCGACGGCACAGTCATCCACAGCGAATCAACAGTCAGCGGCCGCAGAATATCGGTGATTTTCCGCAACGGCGAAATCCGTCATGTCACACTGCCGTGGTGTTCACTGCCGGTGGTTTGGAGCACCGCTCTCCCCGCCGATTGCCAACAGCACGATGCCGTTGATAACAAAGACCAGAGCGATACCGGCGCAAATCAGACACAGCGATAAACAACTTATACTCACCGGACGGTTTCCGGCAATGAATCTGCCGGTGTTGCCGACCGTTTTACCGTTATCAGAGAAAAGCACATCCTGCGTAAAAGTTTCAATATCTTCCGCACATTTTATCATCGGAGTACCCCATTGGCGTCTGCCGGAAATATTGTTCAAAGATTTTCCGGCATCGCGTAAATTCGGCACACTGCTCTGCAAATTCCGGGCAAAACGGAGTATATGTTGCTCTGAATCGAGTAAATTTTTGCTGATATTTGCTTCCAGAGCGACGCTGTCACGATACAAAGCTCCCCAGTGCCATGCGGCAAAAATAAAAACCGCCGCCAGTACAAACTGTCCGATTCCGGTGTAAATAAGGATTTTCCGGTTCATAAAAAGCACTCCGTTTGAGTTTTTTGAACTGGTGCACAGCGCGGGACTCGAACCCGCACGCCTTTCAGCGGCAGGACCTAAACCTGCTGCGTCTGCCAATTTCGCCAGCTGTGCCAAATTCTAAAAATTTATATAATATCCGCGATACTGTCAAATGAATCCACCGTAAAATCCGGAATTTCCTCTCTGCACTGCCCGAAACCATAGGTGCAGAATATCCTTTTAAAACCGGCTCTGCGCCCGGATTCAAGGTCTGTGAAGTGGTCGCCGACCATCCAGCAATCTTTTTTCTCAACGCCATATTTCTGCTGCAGACTTATCAATGCTTCAGGATCGGGCTTCAAGCGGAAACCGGAATCACCGCCGATAATATCACTGAAAACATCTGCGACTTTCAACTCTTGCAGAATCCTTGATGCTTCACGGCTGTTTTTGTTGGTAACGACCGCCATAATCATTCCGGAACGGCGCAGTTTCTGCAACGTTTCAAACACTCCCTGATAAAGCACGGTGTTGTCTGTAAGGTGTTCTGCATAAAACTTCTGCACTTGCGTCAGTGCAAGAATCAAATCCGCATCAACATCCTGCAATGCCCGCTGGACAAGCACTTTTATTCCGTCGCCGATGATATTTTTCACCGTATCGACCGGCAGCAGCTCCGCTCCGTAAGAAATACGCACACTGTTCAACGCATCGGCAAGGTCCTGCACCGAATCGACCAGAGTGCCATCCAAATCAAATATCACCAACTTCCCCATCGGGTACACCTTTTTACACAAACGGCACAGATACTATCTGCGGCAGTCTGGCAAATGCATCCATATTCAACGCCGCGAAATCCCGGTTTTTCCACGCATGATAAGCTATACCGCCGACCATCGCCGCATTGTCGGTACAATATTTCGGCGGAGCCAGACGGAGTTGGACATTTCCGGGCAGTTTTTCCGCCATCAGCCGGCGCAATTCCGCATTGCAGGCGACCCCACCGGCGACGACGACAGTTTTCACGCCGTGATTTTTCACCGCAGTCAGGGTTTTCCGCACCAGCACGTCCACCACGGCACGCTGAAATCCTGCTGCTGTATCACGCATCCACGCTTCATCACACACTCCGGCTTCCTGCGAGCGGCGGACATGATAAAGCAACGCGGTCTTGATACCGCTGAAACTGAAATTGTAAAGATTTTCCGGTGCCAGTGCCCGCCCTGCCCCGCCGGTAAGCGGCCGGGGGAAGTCAAATCGTTCCGCATCGCCATTTTCAGCAGTTCTCTGCATCACCGGTCCACCGGGGTAGCCGAGTCCGAGTAATTTCGCGCCTTTATCCAACGCTTCGCCGGCGGCATCATCCAGAGTGCAGCCGAGCTGCCGGGCTTCACCGTCACGACCGATAAGCAGCAAAGATGTGTGCCCTCCGGAAACGACCAGCGACAGCATCGGATAAGTTTCCTCTGCCTGCAAGACCGCCAGATCACTGTCCAGAAACGCTCCGTAAATGTGAGCAAGAAAATGGTTGACTCCGATCAACGGCAAATCATTCGCCTGGGCGATACCTTTGGCAAAATTTATTCCTACCAGCAGAGCCGGTATCAATCCAGGTCCCTGGGTCACAGCAACAGCATCTATATCTTTCAGAGTGACTCCGGCACTGCGCAACGCGTTTTCCGTCACCGGTGTCATTGCTTTAAGATGTTCCCGCGCCGCAAGTTCCGGCACAACTCCGCCGTGGGGAGCGTGACGTGCTATCTGCGAAGCCACTTCGCTGGCGAGTACAGTACAGCCGTTTTCCACCACTGCGGCGGCACTCTCGTCACAACTGCTTTCCAAACTGAGTATCAGAGCCATAATCTCTTATTCCTGTTGATATTATTTTCCACGGTGCTTAATATACTCTTGTTTTTGCCGGATTTCCACTGTCAAACTTGAAAAAAAACGTTCCCGGCAATATATTATAATTTTAACAAAGGATATTCAACTGCTTATGGCTAAATTTGATTACGATTTCAACCTGACTCCGCGCGGCGGCAAACGGCATGGCGACCAGTGGTCGCGCCGTATGCGCCTGACGGTGCTTTTCTGCATTGTGGCAGCAGTCACGGCGGCGGTCATCTATGCCATTATTCCCCGGAAAAATGTTCCGCCGGTCAAGCCACCGGTGCCTCCGGTTGGAGCTGAACAGCCTTCTTCCGCGCCGGAAGCTCCGGCAAGTGCGGAAAATCCCTCTGCAGAACAACAGACAGCAGAAGCCGCGCCACAGGAAACTGAAATGCCGCAAGCGACTCCCGGTGTTCCGGCAGAACAGCCTGCAACCGAGGAAAAGCCAACTGAAACAACCGCAACAATGCCGGAAAAAGGTCAGTTCTCCCCGTCGGACCCGCCGTCCGCAGATGATATGCCTCAACGCAGCGGTGAAAAAAATCCGGAAATGGAGAACCGTCTCAACACCTTGTTCCACAACGGTGATTATGCCAGCTTTTTTGCTGAAGCTGACCGGATGCTTGCAGCGACTGCGCCGGATTCTGAAGCAAGAGCCGGAATCGGCGGTATACTCACTTCCGGAGTGAAACACCTCTGGCAAAACGGTAATTGGCAGTATTTTGCCACAAACTACAAAGTCGTTCCCGGCGACAATCTCTCCACCCTCGCCCGCCGGAATTTCACGACTGTCAATCTGCTCAAAAAAGTGAACAACCTCAAAAATGCCAACATAATGATCGGTCAGCAGTTGAAAGTCGTGCGCGGCCCGTGGAAGGTAAAAATCCATAAAAAAGCCAGATTGATGACCGTTTCGCGCAGTGTTGACAACAAAGAAACCGTTTTCGCCGTATTCTCTGTCGGCATCGGCAGAAAAAATTCCACTCCGGCGGGAAAATTCGTGATCTGCTACCGCAGCTATCACCCGGTGTACCGCGATGCCCAGGGCAGAGTATTCAAATACGGTCATAAAAACAATCCGCTGGGCGAATGTTTTCTCGCGCTGGCACGTCCGGAAGCTCCGGCAAAACCTTTCCGGGGTTACGGCATCCACGGTACAGCTGATGATGCTTCTGTCGGCAGGTCATTGAGCAACGGATGTGTCAGGATGCATAATGACGATGTCACCATGTTGTACTATCTGCTTCCGGCAGGTACTATTGTAGAAATAACAGAATAACCATAAAAATAAGGTGCAGGTTGATGTTTGAAAATCACCTCGAATTTGAAGCTCCGCTGGCAGAACTGAAAAAAAAGATTCAGGAACTGGAGAAGTTTTCTGCAACCAGCGGTATTGATGTTTCAGGCGAAATAAAAGCGTTGAACACAAAATTGCAGGAGACCATGAACGAAATATATTCCAATCTTTCGCCCTGGCAGAAAGTCCAGATATCGCGTCATCCGGCGCGTCCGTATACGCTGGATTATATTTCGCGCCTCTGCCCTGATTTCATGGAGCTTTCCGGCGACCGCAGATTCAGTGATGACAAAGCCATCATCGGCGGACCGGCAACTTTCCGCGGCAGAAAAGTCATGGTCATCGGCACCCAAAAAGGCCGGGACATGAAAGAAAACGTCTACCGCAATTTCGGCTGGCCGCAGCCGGAAGGATACCGCAAAGCTCTGCGGCTGATGCGTCTGGCGGATCAGGCGGGGATCCCTGTCATCACCTTTATCGACACTCCGGGGGCATATCCCGGTATCGGCAGTGAAGAGCGGCACATCGCTGAAGCCATCGCCGTGAACCTGCGGGAAATGTTCAATCTGTCGGTGCCTGTCATCTCGGTCATCATCGGTGAAGGCGGTTCCGGCGGAGCTATCGGTCTCGGTGTCGGCAACCGCATCCTCATCATGGAAAACGCCTATTATTCGGTGATCACCCCGGAAGGCTGCGCCGCTATTTTGTGGAAAGACCGCAAATTTGCGCCGCAGGCAGCAGATGCTCTGCAGTTGACCGCGGCAAAACTTCAGGAACTCGGCATCGCCGATGCAATTATTCCTGAACCTGCTGGCGGAGCTCACCGTGATTGCGACGGTGCCGCGAAAAACGTCGGTGATGCCATCGCCGCGCAGCTGGACGAACTCTGTCAGCTTGACGCTGAAGCGGTCAAATCCGGACGCTATGAAAAATTCCGGGCTTTCGGATGTTTTGATACCGCTCCCATTCAACAGGAACTTCCCGAACCGGAGCAGACAGAAGCAAAGTGAGTAGTGATTTTTCTGTGCGTCAGGCGGAAAGCGGAGATGTTGACGCCATATTCCAGCTGTTGGAATTGTATGCTCCGTCCGGAATCGTCCTGCAGAGGTCAAAAGAGGATATTGCGCTGTTTCTGAAAAACTTCCGGGTCGCAGTTTTCAACGGCAGTGTTGTCGGCTGTGCCGCCGTGCGGGACTTCGGCAATGATCTGCTGGAGGTACGTTCACTGGTCATACATCCGGATTTCCAGGGACGCGGCATCGGCGGCAAAATCATCAGAACGATTATTGCCGGTCTGAAACAGAGCCGGGATTCCTGGCGGCTTTTTGCTCTGACATTGCGGCCGGAATTTTTCTGCGCGCTGGGATTCAGGGAAGTGCCCAAAGCCCTTTTCCCTGAAAAGATTTGGAGCGATTGTGCAAAATGTGCCAAGCGTCACTGCTGCGATGAAACGGCGGTACTGCTTGATTCCGGAGATTTACGATAATGGCAAAAGAAATTGAAAGAAAATTCCTGCTCTGTTCCGATTCCTGGAAAAGTCAGGTCGTTTCCAGCAGTTATATAAAACAGGGGTATCTGGCAGCCACCGGAGCGACTGTCCGGGTGCGACTGCTGGAAAATCAGGCGTTTCTGACCATTAAAGGCAAACAGTCCGGATTGGTCCGCAACGAATTTGAATATCCGATACCGCCGGAAGATGCCAGAGAGATGCTTTCACTGCTTTCCGCGTATCCGCCGGTGGAAAAATACCGCCATATAGTTCCTGCCGAAAACGGCCTGGTCTGGGAAATCGACGAATATCTCGGCGACAACGCCCCGCTTTTCACCGCCGAAATCGAACTGCCGGAGCCGGATACGGAATTTGAAATTCCGGAGTGGCTCGGCGCGGAAGTTTCCGGTGACGGCAAATATACCAACCGTTCTTTGAGCCGTTTTCCCTTTTCGCTGTGGCAGGAGGAGTGATACATCATGCAGCAGTCGCTGTTTGCCGATAATGTCAGCCGCCCGCTTGCCGACCGGATGCGTCCGGCGGATATAAGTGAGATCGCCGGACAGAGCGAATTGCTCGGCGACGGAGCTCCGCTGCGGCGGATGATAGATTCCGGCAAGCTCTCCAGTTTTATCCTCTGGGGTCCGCCCGGATGCGGCAAAACGACATTGGCACGGATTCTTGCCGGCAAAACCAGCATGAGATTCGTCGCGCTCTCGGCGGTGTTTTCCGGAGTGGCGGATTTACGCAAAGCATTCGAAGAGGCGGAAAAATACCGTGCTTACGGCGAAGGCACACTGCTTTTCATTGATGAAATCCACCGTTTCAACCGCGCCCAGCAGGATGGATTTCTCCCTTATGTGGAAAACGGCACGGTCGTTCTCGTCGGAGCAACCACTGAAAATCCCTCTTTTGAACTCAACAGTGCATTGTTGAGCCGCTGCAAAGTTTTCACTCTCAAACCGCTTGACCATGATGCACTGGAAACGCTGATTTCACGCGCCGAAACGCTGCAGCACCGGAAACTGCCGGTAACAACTGAAGCCCGCCGGATGCTGCTTGACATGGCGGACGGCGACGGCAGATATTTCATAAATCTGCTGGAAACCGTTTATGACCTCACCGCAATGAATGAGATCCTCGATGAGGAAAATCTCTGCAAGGTAGTACAGAAACGCGCCCCGATGTATGACAAAGACCGCGAAGGTCACTACAACCTTATCAGTGCTTTGCACAAATCTCTCCGCGGTTCAGATACCGATGCCGCGCTTTATTGGGCGGCACGGATGATCGACGGCGGTGAAGACCCGAAATATCTTCTGCGGCGGCTGACCCGTTTTGCTTCTGAAGATGTCGGTCTGGCTGACCCGCAGGCTCTGCAACTGGCACTGGCGGCGTGGGACAGTTACGACCGCCTCGGCTCTCCTGAAGGTGAACTTGCCATCGCCCAGCTGATAATCTATCTCGGCACTGCGCCGAAATCCAACGCCACAGAAACCGCGTGGTATGCCGCAAAACGATGTGCCAAAGAATACTCTTCTCTCACTCCGCCGCCGCACATTCTCAACGCTCCGACCAAATTGATGGAGGAGTTGGGGTACGGAGAAGGATACATTTATGACCACGACACTCCGGAAGGCTTTTCCGGACAGGATTACTTCCCGGCGGCAATGGGCAGAAAATCATTTTATCACCCGGTGGAGCGAGGTTTTGAAAGAGAAATCCGCCGCCGTCTGGAATACTGGGATAAATTACGCCGTCAAAAGCAAAAATAATAAAAAGGTTTTTTTATGAGTCAGGACCGTTATGCCGTAACCGATTTAGCGCAGTTGTTTGATATAAATTGCGATATAAAAAGCGTGATGATACCGATGCGGGATGGAGTAAAACTGCATACATTGTTTTATTTTCCGCCGGAAATGCCGGAAAAAGCTCCGGTCATGCTTGTCCGTTCCCCGTATTACCGTACCACATGGTTTGCCCTGCCCCATGCCGAAGCAATGGAAAACAAATGTGTTTTCGTTACACAGTCATGCCGCGGCACAGGCTGGAGCGAAGGCGGCGTCTTTCATCCATCCAATACCGATTGTGAGAAAAACGATGCCGCCGACCTATTGGATTACATTGCTGAACAGCCCTGGTTCAACGGCAAATGTGTAATGCTCGGAGCAAGTTACTCCGGCTGGACCCAGTGGAGCGCGATGCGTACCGGTCATAAAATTCTGGTCGGCACTTCGCCCCGGGTCGCTCCGGTTTACGGCTGCTGCGGCCTTGCCAACCACGGCGGAGGATATTCGCTTGCTTTCACAAACTGGTCGATGTCGATGTATCACCGCCGCACTTACGGATACGCCGGAGTGCCGGACTACAATAAATTGAAAATTTTTGAGTCCGTGCCGGTCATAGATATGGATAAACTTGTCTACGGCAAAGAAATCGCCGTCAACCGCGGAATGCTGGAATGTGTAGCAGAGCCGGGAAAATTTTTGCAGGGTTATCCATCTTACTTTGACACTATGCGTGTACCGGCATTTATTTCCGGCGGCTGGTTCGATGGTTTCAAATCCGAAGTTATTGAATCTTTTCAACTGATGAAACAGCGTGCCGCAACGGAAAACGCGCGCCGCTTCACCCGCATCACCATCGGTCCGTGGGCTCATGCAGGGCTGGTGAATACAGAACTTTTCGGTGAAATCAACGATTACCGCGACCTGCTGCCGCGCGAAAGCAGTTTTTTGGCAGCACTGCTCAATGATCCGGAAATCGACCCCCTGCCCGGTGATGCTCCGGTGAAATTTTTCATGCTCTGTGAAAACCGCTGGTACGATACCACCGACTGGCCCCCGCCGGGAAACAGTGAAAAAACATATTATCTGCACTCCGCCGGTAATGCCAACAGCTGTGACGGTGACGGTACGATTTCGCCGGAAATGCCGGAAACAGAACTGCCCGACACCTATATCAGCGACCCGATGAATCCAATTACAGCAAGCAACCATGAAGAAGACAACAAAGGGTGTTACGACCGGATTTTCATGGAAAAAAGCAATAATATGCTGGTCTATACTTCTGAAAAATTCACTGCGTCATTGAGTGTCACCGGCAAAGTCAAACTGCGTTTTTCCGCCTCGGTAAGCACACCGGATACCGATTTCGTCGCCACATTGACATTATTCACTCCGGAAGGAAAAAGTTATCTGCTGACCCGCGGCATGATACGGGCGCGCTACCGGAATTCGCTTGACCGGGAAGAACTGCTGACTCCGGAGGAAATCTGCCGTTATGAGCTCGACCTCGGCGATATTGCGGTGAAATTCATGCCCGGTTACGCCATGCGTCTGGAAATCTGCGGTCAGGAGTTCCCCACTTACGGACGCAACCACAATACCGGCAATCCGGTGCTCACCGATACGGAAATGCGCAGTGCCGTCTGTACTATATTGCATGATGCGGAACACCCGGCGGAATTGATTCTGCCGGTGAATGAGAGCTTTTAACGCTCTGCACTGTTCCCGCAGGCGGGAATAATTTTCACAGTTTCTTTGCAGAAACTCACGCCGGCGTGAGTTTCCGCAAAAAACGGCAAGCTGTCTTTTTCCGCCGTAACGCTTTAAGCGGTATTTCAGCTGCCGGAGGAGTTTTTCTTGACGGGATAATGGATCGTGAGCAGCCGCGCCTGTTCACCGGCACGGCAGTAACCGCGCAACTGAACTCCCTGCGGCACATGAAACGCATCGCCGCAGGAAAGATGCACCGGACCGGAATCGGCAATTTCCACAGTGATATTTCCGGAAACGACATATCCGGCAAAATCATGCTCCATGGTTTCAAATTCCGGTATCCGTTTGCACGGAAAATAATTTTCATCCATCATTTCCAGATGGACATCCGGCCGCTGCGGCAGAATAAAGGTGTATTCGCGGTCATCATTCATCACCGTTTTCATACCGCTTTTCCGGAAAATATACTGCCCTTTGTTGTCATTTTCATCGCTGAAAAAATTGGGGAAATTTGAGCCGAGGGCAACCAGAATCCGGCGCAAAGTCGCCAATGTCGGCGAAGCTTTGTCTTTTTCGATGCCGGAAAGATAACTGACTGATATATCCGTACGCCGGGCGAGTTCCCGCAGTGAAATATCACTGCGCTGCCGCAGATTGCGTAATTTTGCTCCGATTTTCTGTTCGCTCATTTGCTTTTATATTCTCCCGATACTTTTCAGGTACGACTCTGTTACGACTTAATTATGGAGTTGGGTAATTATATTAATATAGACCACATTTTTTATTTTGCAACTTTCGGAAAAATTTTTATGATTTTTTCATCAGAATTGTTGACAAAAGCCAAAACAAAGAGTATTGTAATAATGCTTGTGAACAAGTGTTCACTAAAAGACAACATTATTGAACACGGGGAGATTTCCCGGGTTCGATTGCCGAAAAACGTTCCGGGGCAATATGTTAAAAGCTGCCGGGGAAACTTTGAGGGAGGTCATTATGCCTATTTATGAAAATCGCGCCAACTGCGAAAACAAAGTTGGCGTGTCCGCCGAAATGCAATCCGGCATCACCTGCGGCGCACAGGTGTTCGGAAAAATCGCCGATGCGCTCATTGCAAAAAACGCCAATGTACTGCGCTGTGACGGCTGGTACGGTGTCGATTACGCCGCGATCGCGGAACGTTTGAGCGCGGCTCTTGCTGCCAAAGGACGCAAATGCGCAACTGTTTCCGCATCCGGATTTTTCAAACCCTTTGCGGAACTGATGGAGCAGAAACAGCCGTGGATAACCGATGAACCGGCATTCGGCAGAGTCAATGAGGGCGAAGACCTCGCCGCCTACACCAGCGCGGAAAATGTGGCAAAGGTCAAAGCTGATATTGCTGACAAAGTCAAATCCGGCAGCACCGTCATCGTCGCCGGACCGGGTGCGGCATTTGCCGGTGAAGGTATGCTGGTCTACTTTGACCACACCGCCGACCCGATGCTCTGGAAAATGTGGACCGGCACACTGGTTCCGTTTGACAGTGCCGAACCCAGAAAAGATTATTTCTGGAAAGAATACTACTACTGCGACTTTTACATCATGCAGCGTCACAAAGAGCAGATAATCGACGGCGCGGCTTTCTACGCTGAAGCCATCAAAACCGACGACATCAAAATGCTCTCACAGGATTGCTACAAAGCCGTGCTTGCCCAGCTTGCCAGCCAGCCGCTGAAACAGATCCGCACCTACTCCCCCGGTCCCTGGGGCGCGTACCGTTACCGCGATCTGTGGGACATTCCGGGATTGAAAAACAACGCCTGGAACCGTCTTGCCGGTGCCGACCTTGCACTGCTGGTCAAAGTCGGTGATGTCGAATTTGATATGCCGATCGTCAACTTGCTCAAAGACCACGGTGATGCGCTGGTCGGAGCGTTTTCCAACGCCAACTATCCCGGACTTATTCCGGTGGAGATCTGGCTCGATGACGGCTACTTCCCCGACCGTCAGCCTGCGGAACGCACCAGTATGCCGATCCACAACCACCCGGGCACGGAGTATGTGAAACGTCACTTCAACGAGCCGCTCGGCAGATATGAAACCTACTACATCGTTGAGGCGTATGAAGGCGCAAACACCCACATGGGCTTCCGCGAAGACGCCTGTCTGGAAGATTGGGAACGCCTCTGCCGCGAATCCTGGGCGGAACAGAAACCGATTCCGGACTGGCAGAAATATATCGCCAACTGGGAAACCAACGTCGGCGACCTTTTCCTGATCCCCGAAGGCACCACCCACGGCCACGGCGGCTATCAGATGGTGCTGGAAATGGACACCTGCGGTAACGCCGCCGGCGGTGAATACTCATTTTTCGGTTATGACTTCATGCGTCCGACCTGGGACGATGTCAACGGCACCATGACCGGCAAACCGATGAAAATGCACCTCGACCGTTACTTCAACATCGACAAAGGCTGCCGCGCCAGCTATGTGCGTGACAACCTCAAACCGCGCGCCAAAGTCGTGAGCTGGAACAAGGAATACTCCATGGACCGTTTCGCCACTCTGCCGCAGATGCCGTTTGAAATCGAGCGTATCCACTTCAATGAACGCGGTGAATACACCACCAGCGGAAAATATCTGCAGGCGTTGACCCTGACCGTCGGTAAACAGGTCACGATCCGCAGCAAATCGGATCCGTCCAAACAGACGGTTATCGACCGGCTGCAGTGCGCACTGGTTCCAGCCGGATTCGGTGATTACGAGATCATCAGCTCCACACCAGGTCCCAATACCGTGGTGCTGTGGCGTTTGAAACAGGGGTAAGTTCCCCTGTTTCCGGCAAGTTCTGCATTCAGGCGGTGACAAAGCCGCCTGACAGCAGAACGGGAGTTTGAGTGGATTGTTATTATTTAATAAAAGGGGATTCTGCATGAAAAGAGATTCTTTATTCCTCTGCTTTGGTAAGCAGAGGAAGCCCATGGGCTTCACGCTGATTGAGCTTCTGGTCGTTATCGCCATTATCGCCATTCTGGCAGCGATGCTGCTGCCGGCACTGCAGGGTGCGCGCAACCGGGCAAAAACCACCGGATGTCTGAATAATCTCAATACCATCGGTAAAGCACTTGAAATGTACGGTGCTGACTACAATGACTTTTTTCCGCAATGGGGTTTCTATGAAGATTGGCTGCGCAGTAAAAACACCTGGGCTTCGTTGTCTGGAGGTCAGCAATCACCGCTTAACGCACCGATAGTCCAGTACATCACTCCGCGAAGCAAACGTAACAATGAAATCGCCAACGTCGAAGGTCTGACCAATGTGACGCTTTGTCCGACGGTTTGGGAAATGTTCAATAAATTCAAGGACTGGGCGGGTAGTACTATGCTCACGCGCCCGGATTACTACAATTATCTGGGGACAACCTATATCCTCAATACCGTCTGCGACTCAACAAGCGACAAAACCGCATATACTGCACCCAAAAAGAGCAAAGTGCGTATGCCGAGCAAAGCGGTGCTGATGCCGGAGTATCTTATTATCACAATAGATAACAGAGTGTCTCACGACGGAAAACTGAATTCTCCGATGGGCAATATCCTTTTTGCTGACGGTCATTGCATTACCTACAAGTATGAAAACGGTAATGACTACAATAAAAATGACAGCGCATTCAACTACGGTCCCAACGGCTGGCAGGGTTGGTGGACGACCCGCGGCGATGATAAAGCAACTCAAATGAAAGCATGGAGTGGCAGAGATGAATAAACAAATTATTTCTTTGTTGGCGGCACTGTGTGCCGGAAGTGTAATGGCGGCAGTGGATTCTGCGGCAAGTTACTTTACTGTATCAAATCACAATGTGCCGGTCGGAACTCCGGTGGAATTGAAAATTTACCTTTTTGATTCTCTCGGTGAACCCGCCGAAGCCCAAAAAATTTCCATCCGCGCCCGCGGCACCCAGGTCGTCAGTGAACCGGAAGCCGCCGGTGAACCCGGCGTCTACACCGCCAGCATCAAAGCTGACAAAGCTGTGGATGTCAACGTTACCGTTGTCGCTGACGGTGTGACTGTCGAAGAAAACATCCTCCCCGCAGGCGGAAGTTTTGAAACCAGACAGGGTCCCCGCCCGGATCATGTGAGCACTTACGCCAACAGCTATGACCACAGCTATTTCGGCTGGGATGAGCGCGAAGACCACGTTTTCCGCGGCAAAGGTTCGCTCTATGCCATCAACTTTGACAAGACCAAAAGCCTCTACTGGGCGATTTCCGGCATTCAAGGCGACAGTCTGCTCAAAGACCGCTGGTACACCTGGAGCTGCTATACCCGTTTCACCAACGTTACCGGCGAACGCGGCATCAATATCCAGGTTTCACAGCGCACCGCTGATGACAAACCGGTGACTCACAAATATTCCGATTTCAAAGCCGGTGATTCCGACGGCTGGATCAAAATTTCCACCGAACCTATCAAACCTTCCACTGAAAGCTTCTCCATGGGGGCTTCTGCCATGAACCTCGCCGCCGGCGGTGAGTGGAACTTTGACTGCGCCCGTCTCTCTGTGAAACCGACCCTGCGCTGGGGTAATTTCCCGGCAGCAAAAATCGTTTCCGAAGTCGGAGAAAAACCCTGCCGCATGTATCCCGGACTCAACTATTCCAATGCTCTGAAAAAAGATTTGGAAACCTGCAAAGCCGAACTCAAAGAGGCTCTCAAAACCTATGGCAAAGAGGATGCCGGTGTCGTCAAATATGCCAAAAACGTTCTCAAATGGCAGAATGCCATGAAATCCAAACTTGACGCTTTTGAAGCATACAACATCCTGCTTGAAATGGAAAAATCAACCAAAGAACTGAAAAAAGCCGGTGCCGCTTCCGCCGGAAATGAACTTGACGCTCTGTTGAGCCTGTAACTTGTAAGGAAATTTATAAATGAGTAAATTTAGCAAATATTTTTCTGTTGCTGCGGCGGTAATGCTGGCTTTTTCCGGCTTCGCGGCAGATAAATACAACAGCAATATCCAAGCCGGACGCGCCGCCAAAGTCGCGCCCGGAGAAATCAAAATCGACGGCAAACTCTCCGAAAAAGTGTGGGGCAAAGCCGACAAATTCACCAACTTTAAAGTCGCAGGCTCACTCGCTGTCGCCAATCCCACCCCGACGGTAATGACCGCCTATGACGCCGACAACTTCTACATTGCCTGGGTCTGCCCCAAAGCTCCGGTGCCGGGCAAAGGTGACAAAAATGACGGCGGAGCCATGTTCCGTGATGAAACACTGGAATACTTTTTCACTGACCCGGCATCCCCGCAGAGCTGGCGGCAGTTTGTCATCACTCCGGACGGTCTGAAATTTGACTCCCAGGATGGTGACGCATACATCAACTTTGACTGGAAATATGCCGTTGCCAAAAAAGGCGACGGCTACACCGCCGAATGGGCGATTCCGTGGGAAGCCCTCGGCACCTCCCCCGACAAATACAAAGTCATCCGCATGAATTTCAGCCGCGGCAGAAAAAGTGCCGACGGCAGCGAAGAGAGTGCCTCATGGTCGATTTTCCGCGCCGGTTACAGAGAACTTGCCGGTATGGGTTTCGTCGTTTTCGGTACGCCCGCTGAAGCGGTCGCCCCCATGCTCAATGAGCTGAAATCCCAAACCAAAAACTTCGCCGCCGACCAAGCAGTGCAGGATGCTATCAAAGCGGTCGCCGCCGGAAATCCGGACAACTTCATCGCGTATCTCAACCTTATTGCCGCCGCGCAGGACGCAGTCAAAAAAGCGGAAACAAGTGCCGCAGGCAAAGGTCTTGCATCGAAAAAATCCACCCGCGCCCCGCTGCTGCTTTCCAACTGGACAGAAGACATTGAACTGGAACAGGCCAAAGAATTCCAGCTGCCGCTGCTGGTAAAACTGGTAAAGAATCCCGACCCGGCGAAATTGAATTACCGCATGGCGGTCAACGAATTTGCCCACCGTGCGTTCCTGGTTTCCGCATTGCAGGGCATCAACAGTGTCACCCTGACCGCGAGTGACCTGACTTCTGCCGACGGCAAAGTCATCAAAGCTGACAAAATCCGTTTCTATCAAATCAAATTCGTCACCCCGGCGAAAAAACTGTGGCCCAGCTCCCACAGCAAATGGAGCGGCAGACCCCTGCCCGAACTGGTGGAAGTCATCGAAAAACCGTTTGCTCTGAAAAAATATGAATCCACCCATATCCGTATGCTTATCGACGGTGTGGAAGCCGCTCCCGGCAAATACACCGGCAAAGTCACCGTTTCCGGAGTCAACGGCACGATCGGTGAGATCCCGGTCAATTGCGAAGTGATGGATTTCGCGATTCCCGACAGCCGCACCAATCCTTTCTATTGCAATATTTTCACCGGCATTCCCATCGGCGGACCTTCTGCAAGAGAATATGCCAAACTTTTCCGCGAATATTACGTTTCTGAAGTGACCTTTGAAACTCCGCGTATGTTCCTCGACGGCAAACAGATCCGTCCGGTTGGTCACCGCAAGGATGATCCTACTTACATCGAACAGATCATCAATCACGGCTATGACTTCAAAAACGGCAAACTGGTCATCGACGGAGAATTTTCCGAATTTGCCGACCGCGTGAAAGCGTGTGCCGAATACGGTCTCAAAGTGGTGCTTTCCACCCGTACCGAAGACGTCCTGCCCGATGCCTTCCCTGCCCTGCGGAAATTTTTTGCCGACCTCGGCTTGCCCGGAGACAACTTCATCTACAAAATGGGTGACGAAGATACCAGTTTGTGGCAGCAGCCGCTGGCAAAACGCATCCATGAATTCGCTCCGGAACAGCATTTGTACATCATCCCCAGCGGCAGAGATTATTTTGACCTCAAACCGCTTGTCGACCACTACAAAACTGTGGCATTCACCCGCAGCGGTCTGACCAACCCCGCGTTTAACCCGGATTTGAAAGTTCTCCAGAAACAGGGTGTGCGCCTTGCCCGTTACACCAACAGCACCAGCTGGGCGGAACGCGACGTGCGACTCGCCGGCCGCAACGACCTCTGGACCGTGATGCTCAAAGACTTCATGGATGGATACATGATCTGGACCGCCGGAACCACCGGCGCATGGCTCAACCACCGCTATGCTTACAGCGATGCGGAACGCTGTCCGGTTTTCAACTATCCGCCGGAACAGCAGGCGACCTGCTGTCTGGTCTATGTCCGCAAAATCGGCGACCGTCTGAAACCGATCGCCAGTATCCGTCTGGAACATATGCGTGACGGTATCACCGACTACTTCTACTTCAAAGCCGCTGAAAAGGCTCTCGAAGGCAAAAGCAAAGCGGAGCTGGATAAAATCATCGCCATGCCGAAAAAAACCATGGCTGACTTCCGCGCCGCCCGTGAAAAACTTGCTGAAATCATCTTGCGGGAGAAAAAATGAATCCTGACAAACTGTTTGCGATCCGGGGAAAAGATTCGGTCATTTCCCCGGATGACCTCGGACTGGTAAACAGAAAACTCGCCCTGAACGGTTATTATGTTGATATTGCCGAAATCCGCGGGCTGTGGGCTCCGCCGTATTTCAGCAGAGATTTCCGTTTCCGGATGCGTTTCAACGGCAGACCGGTGCGTTCCACGGATTACCTGTGGGCACCGGATATGCTCACCCGTTACGCCCGAAGCGGTGCGTTTCAGCTGACGAGCAAACTGGTTCCCGCCGCTGACCGGCGCGGAGCGGTGCTGGTCATGGAAGTTGTCAACCGCAGTAAAAAAGCTGAAACTCTGACGCTTCAGTTTGAAGCTGCCGGTCTGCTCGGCAAACATTTTCTCTGGGAATTCAACCACCCCACCGGCGGAAATTTCACCACTGCAAGTGTGGAAAAAGGCGTGCTTGTTCTGGCGGCGGAAGATTATCAGATCCGTTTCGGTTCATCACTGCCGCTGGATTTTGTGCAGCCGGTCTGTGCCGGTGTGTGCAACACTCCGGATTTGAAATTTGCCCCCGGCGAAAAGAAAGTTTTTTACAGTTGTCTTTCCATCGGACCTGCCAAAGAGGCAAAAGCTGACATGGATTATCTGCTTGCCGACCCGGCGCAGGCGGTCGTTGATGCCCGCAAAAACTGGGAAGCGCGCGTGGAAAAACTTTTTTCCCGCATGCCCCGCTTTGTTTCGGACAACAAATCCTATGAAAAGCTCTACAACCGTTCACTGATGCACTTGCTGCTCAATGAGTGGGACGTGCCGGAATTCATACTCAACCCCTACTACGGTACCGGCAGTATCAACGGCGGCTGTGTCTGCTGTTATCTGTGGAACTACGGCGAACCGTGGCGGCTCTGGAGTATGCTTGACAGAGAAGCAGCAAAAGCGCATCTTTGCACTTATTTGAAACTTGATTTGACGGAATGTTTCGCGTTCCACCCGGATGACGGTTCAGCTTACGGACCGTATTATCCGATAAATCAGGAAAAAGTCCTGCTGTTGACCTATGCGTATGTCACCCAGACCGGCGACAAAGATTTCCTAATGGAAAAAGTCAACGGCAAACGCATCATCGACCACATGATTTCCCAGGCTTTGATGCACGATGACCTGACCAAAAAAGCGGTACTGGTCGATTACGGTGCCGGAAATCACCATCTGGAACTGCGTAAAAATCTGCGTTATGACGGGATCGTACCGGATCTGAATTTGAGACGGTGCGTCAATTACCGCATTGCAGACAAACTCTGTGCGATTGCCGGAGTCACGCCGCCGTGTGACATGGTGCAGCGTGCCGCTGATTTGCGGGATCTTATCCACGCTGAATTGTATTCGGCAGCTGACGGCTGGTTCTACGCCAATGAGGACGGCAATAAATATCACCGTTACACGATGCAGATGTTCAAAGCCCTCGGCTGGGGCGACTGGGCACTGCTGCCGGAAGCGGAAAAGGCTCTGACCGCCCATTTGATGGATGAGAAAGAGTTTCTCGGTCCCTTCGGGATCCACTCGCTTGCCAAAACCGACCCGGCGTATGACGAGCGCGACATTGACAACGGCGGTCCGGGGGCGTGTCCCTCCTTTGCTCCGGCGATAGCCGACCGGCTCTATCAGAGCGGCAACAATACTGACGGTGACGAGATTTTGCGGCGGCTCTGCTGGCTGGGTGAATACCTGCCCTATTGCGGTGACAGTCACCGGGCGGATGCCCGCGATTACCGCCGGGACACGCCGCTGCAGTGCGACATTCAGGGAACCGGTGCGGCGCAGACGATGATATTCGGTCTTTTCGGCATCAAACCCTGCGATGACTTCACAGTGGAAGTTGCTCCGCATCTGCCGCATGACATCAAAAACATGGCATTGACGGGAATACGTCTTGCCGGAAAAGTTTTTGACATAAAATGCGGCGGCGACGGCTTCACGGTCAAATGCGGCAAAAAAGTGTTTACCGCACAGTACGGTGAAAAAGTTATTTTGTAAAGAGGTGTTCAGGTGTGCCGGGAAAAGTTCCGGTACACCTGATTTTTCAAAAGCGGAAATAAAAATGACAAAAGTATTTATTGCGCTGATGCTGCTGGCGTTGCCGGCATTTGCTGCAGACATTTACCTTGCCGGGGATTCCACGATGCAGGGTTATGACAAAAGCATCTATCCAGTGACCGGCTGGGGAGCAAAACTGCAGAAACATTGCAAAAAAGGTGTAAAAATCCACAATCTTGCCCGCAGCGGCGCGAGCAGTAAATCCTATTATACCCATGAATATTACGGCTTGCTGCTGAAAGCGGTCCAGCCGGGGGATTATGTATTTGTGCAGTTCGGTCACAACGATGCGCACAACGACAAACGCAACACCATTCCGGAAAGCACATTTCAGGATTATCTGAAAAAATACATTGCGGACATCCGGGCGAAAAAAGCGACACCGGTGCTGTTGACCCAGACGACGATCTGCCGTTTCGGCAAAGACGGCAAAGTTTACAATACGGAAATCGAGCAGAGATTCATCGAAGCGACGCGCAAAGTGGCAAAAGAGATGAATGTCGAACTCATCGACCACAATGCATGGGCGTTGAAAAACGTTTCGGCTCTGGGCGAAACCAAAGCGAAAACGCTCTATATGTATCTGAAAAAAGGTGAATATCCGGCGTATCCGGAGGGCAGAAACGACGACTGCCACTTCCATGAGCGCGGAGCGGAATTCTTTGCCGCCGGTGCGGTGAAGCAGGCAAAAGCTGACAAATTGAAAATCGCCAGACTTTTCAAGTGAACACATGTCTGCATTTAAACAACAAAAAAATCATTTTTTTTGAATTGTCCTATTGACAAATCAGAAAACATAGAGTATAATTAGATAGCACTGAACACATGTTCAGTAAAACACATATACTGATTTTGATATAAAATTTTTACATAACCCAACAAGAGAGGAAAAGAAACCATGAAACTTTACGCCTCAGAAACGTACGCAGAGCAGGAAACAATCCAAATCGCCGGCAAAGAATTTACCGGTTTGGAACTTGCCACCGGTGACATTGATCTGTCTGCCGGCGGCGTGGTTGCCGGAGTCGACCTTGCCCCGACAACGACAGTGACCGGCAATACGCTTGGAATCATTGACAGCACCGTCGACCTTTCCGGAATCAGTTCCGGCTACGGTTTTGACGGTGTAACTGGAAATTATGAAAATGTAACTATCCAAAATGCAAAATCCGGAGCGATTTACACCAATGACAAAACGTCAGCATTCAAGGATGTGCTTTTTGTAAACAACTCAAATTCCGGCACCGGCGGCGCACTTAATGCCAAAAGTAACACGACAATTACCGGAGGAACGTTCCTCAATAATACCAAAGCCTCTCACGGCGGAGCCATTTTCACTGCCAGCGGTAGTGGTAATTATACGCTTTCTGTGCAGAAAACCTTATTTCACAGCAACAATGCTACCAGCGGCGGTGCAGTGAGAGTTGACAATGCCGCTGTTATATCCGGTGCGACATTCACCGGCAACGAATCCTCATATGGTGGTGCCATCAACATTGAAGGAACTTGTACTGTAAACGAAAAAACTTCCTTTATAAACAACACCGCCACCGAGTACGGCGGCGCGATTTATGTGCTGAAAGGCACGTTCACTGCAAACGACTGTTATTTCGCCAACAATTCAGCCAAGTATGCCGGTGCGGTATACGTAAACTCCGGTGCGACTGCCACTATCACCGGTTCAACTTTTTATCAAAACAGCCAAAGTGGTGCGGCGGCGGTTTGGAATAACGGCGGCAATCTTACTGTCACCAACACGCTGTTTTACGGCAACAGCGGCGACACCGGTGCCCTTCTTTCAGAGGGTGCAAGTGCCTCACTCATTGTTTCCGGCTCAACTTTTGCGACTGCTTCTGACAAGATTAAGGCTGATTCGCTTACATTTCAAGGCGAAAACACCCTTGCATGGGGTATCTCAGCAGGCACACACACGCTTGATGAGGGAGCCGGACTCCGGTTTCAAAACACCATAAGCGAATATATCAATTTCGGCGGAGCGAGCCTGATACTGCAAGGGAACAACTATTTTGTTTTTGATAACACTCAGAAAGCTGTTCTTTTCTACAATGATGTTGCCGATGCCTCTTTCACCGTCACTCAAAATCTGTTGGAAAACTGCAGCAGCGGATACCTTATCGCAGCGGATTTCACCAATGGCTGGAATGGTACAAGCATCACCGTCGAGGGTTATGGTGACGTTGGCAATGGTGAAAAATTTGTCATTGACGGCTACGAATACGCGCTTTCCGTAATCGACAAACAGTTGAAAATCAGCAGCAAAAGACGCGTCTATGACATCGTCTATGTTGACTCTGACAACAATGGCGTGGTCATCGGTGGCGAAACCATCACCGAAGGTGTTTTCACCTCTGAAACGGATGCCAGAAATGCGATGGTTACCGGAGGTACGATCGTCTTTGACGGCATGAAAGTAGAAAATCAATCGGTCTCCGGCTCCAGTTCTGTAATTAATTACGGAACTCAAAAAGCCGGTGTTGTCAACAGCGTATTCCAGAACAACTCCAATCAAGGCCATGGCAGCGGTATCAAAATTTACGGCGGTCAGCTGACGCTCAACAATGTCTCTTTCATTGATAACAGCAGCACCCAGTCTGTCGGTGCGGTCTGGGTGGAAGGAGCCAATACCACTGCGGAAATCAGCAACTGCTTCTTCTCCGGAAACAAGGCAGGTACCGCCGGTGCCATTTTCATGGACAACAACACTGTAACGGTCACAATTTCCGGCTCAACGTTCCAGACGGAAACAGACACTATCAACAATCAGAATCAGGTTATTTTCAAAGATACCAACTATCTGAATGCCACCATTAATGGTACTGCAGCCGACACAACCACGCTTGCGGAAAATGCCGTGTTGGTTTTCGGCAATACGACCGCTATTTCAATCAACACCGCAACTGTGTTTGAAGGCAGCAACGGATTGGTTTTCAACGGTTCAGCAACTGTTGCATTCAACGGTGCCGACCTCTCAAATGTGGCGATCACCGTTTCCGCCGGCATATTCAACACTGCCGGAGCGGTCATCGTTTCCGGAATTTCCACCCTCGCTGACGGCAAAGTCATCACGGTCAAAAACGGCGATGAGATCGTCGGCGAATACGAAGTCGGCAAAGAGTTCTCTTACAACGGCGACAAATACACCTTTGTTTCCAACGGCAACCTGACATTTGACAAGAGCAAACCGGAAGTCGTTTACGTTCAGCTCAATGGTTCCGGCGAAGTCGTCATCGGTGGCGAAACCATCAGCAAAGGTGTTTTCAACACCATCGATGAAGCCAAAGCCGCAGTCGCAGCCAACGGCACGATCTATGTCTACTCTCTCGACACCACAGAGAGAATGACTTTCAGTTCTGCTGTGAAAACAGTTTTCGTCGACGGCAAAATCTCCGGCGTCAATGTTATAGACAGCGGTAATGACGGTGCCATATTCCAAACCGCCGGCAACCTCACGATTTCCGGCGGAACGTACTCCGGAAACACCGCGAGATACGGCGGAGCGATTCGCATCACAGATGGCAGCCAGTTGATAATCCAAGACAATGCACTGTTTGACAACAACACTGCTGGACACGGTTCTGCTGTCGCGGTCGCCTCCGGTAGCGAACTGACTGTCAACGGCGCAACCTTTATGAATTCAACATCACTCTCCGGAGCCGGTGCGATCTGGGTCAGTGGTACCGCTACAATCACAAATGCTCTGTTTTATAACAACTACGGCAATTCCAGCGGTGCGCTGCACATTGACTCCAACAATGTCGTTGTCAGCGGTTCAACGTTTGCCACAGCAAAAGATACCATCGGATTCGGTGGAACATTTGAATTCACTTTCGCCGGCACCAATACTCTCAATGCCGATATCAAAGGAGCAAACGGAACTGTGAAACTTGCCGATAATGCGATTTTGAAGTTCGACAACAGTTCTGACATCAGTGTCCAGGCTCCGCTTGCCTTTGCCGGTGACGGCGATGATGCTGACGAAGTTGCCGCTTACGGCATGATCTTCAAAGGCACAGGCAAGGTTACATTCAAATCTGACACCGACCTTTCCAATGTAAACATCACTGTTGCAGCGGAGCTGCCGGTGGTTGAGGCCGATTTCATCACCGTTGCCGCCAATGTCGCGGAAATCGACCTGGACAAAGTTTTCATCAACAGCGAAGCGGTCGGCACCGACGGAGAAATCATAGTCAACGGTCTCAAATACACCGTCGGACTTATCAACAATTCTCTCGTCGTCAGCCGCTACGCTGAAAAACACGATGTCACCTATGCCCAGCTCAACGGCACAGGCGTGGTCGAAGGCGTCGAAGCCGGCATCTACGATACCGTTGACAAGGCGGAAAAATATGTGAATGCCGGCGGTACGGTCAATATCCTCAATATGGAAAACTCCGGCACCAGATATGAATTCAGCGTTTCCGGTGCCCAGAGCCTGACCGTCTTTGACAACGCTTATTTCCACGACATCACCGTTGGTCGGAACAGCGTGATGCGCCTGAATGCCAATCAGGAAGTTGTTGTAACCAATTCAACTTTTGCCAACAATGCCTCTGTCGATCCCGGCAGCGGTCACAACAGCGCACTCGGTTTCAACAGCGGTGCGGCGACCGTCAGTGTCAAAAACAGCAAATTCCTCGACAACAGCGCAGCGACCATTATCGGTGCATTGCTTTTCAACGCCAATACCGGCGTGGTGGAAAACTGCTACTTCTCAGGCAACACCGCCAACGGCGAACGCAACGGTGCGGCAATTTATGTTGATGACGGCGGCAATGTGACCGTTTCCGGTTCAACTTTCGCCACGACTTCTGACCAAGTCTACTCACGCGGAGCAAGTTTCACTTTCAGCGGCGAGAATACGACCGCAGCCAGCATCTGTCACCACTATTCAATCGCAGCAGGCCTCTACGGCACCATGACGATGGCTGAAAATGCCACACTGAAATTTGTCAACACTGAACTTATCGAAGTCAACAACCTGACCTTTGCCGGCAATAATACGCTGACATTCGCAGGCAGTGCGGCGGTGGATTTCTGGAACCTCGACTGGACCGACAGTGAAAACTACACCATTGATGATGTGGATTTGAGCAGTGTCAATATCACCGTGGATACCACCGGTTTCAATGGCGGTTTCAAAACCATCGCCACCGGAGTTTCCGCATTTGACGCTGACAAAGTCAATTCCGGCGAATATCAGATGATGCTGGTCAACAACAAGCTGATGCTGCACGACTCCACTGTCAATGAAATCAGTGATTCCGGTATCAGAGAAACCAACAACGGCACCGATTTGCTCACCACCATCGCCGGTGATTATGACGGCAAAGTTTTCGGCGGCAGCAAAAACGGTTCCGACGGCGCATTGCTTATCGACTTCAAATCCGGTACCGTCAACGGTAATATCGTCGGCGGCGGCGAAGTCGGAGCAGCTTCAACCGCTATCGAGATTTCCGGCACAGCTGTGGCGAAAAAATCTGTCTACGCCGGTGTTTTTGCCACCACAGCCGGTCTGGATACCGAAAGTTCATCACTGACCATTTCCGGCGGTTCCATTGAAAGCTATGTCACAGGCGGCAGCCGCGTACACAACGTACAGCACCACACCGACCTCGTGACCGTTACCATCGACGGCGGCGATTTCGCTGATGGTGTGGATGTTTTCAACGCCGGATTCCTGGTCGGCAACGGTACCGCTGCCGGCAATGAAGCCACTCTGACCGTAAGCAAAGCCGTGACCAATTTGGCGGGAGCAACGATTTCCGGTGAAGTCTACGGCGGTGCCAGCGTTCATAAAAACGGCTATGCCAAAGTCGACGACGTTGAAATCAATATCTCAGGCGGTACTTACGCTAACGTTTTCGGCGGCGGCTGGGCACAGCAGGGCAGCCGCAGTGATGTCGGCAGCGTGAATATCACTATCGACGGCGGTTATGTGGCAAATCTCTACGCCGGCGGTAACAACGCGGCAGTTGAAAACAACCAGTTCTCAACATCAACTGTTACCGGCGATGTCACCATCACTGCTGAAGGCGGCAAATTCGGCAATATCTACCTTTGCGGTAAATATACCGGCAGCGCAGTGCTCGGCGACATCACATTGACGCTTGACGGCAGCAGAAACATTGAGTTGATCTCCGGTATCAGCGTCAACGGTCTCGCCGACACTGACAGCATCACCAAAGTCGAAATCACAAGCGACAGCAAAGTCACCTGCAGCGCGATCGACACCATTGATATGCTCGTCATCGACGAAAACGCCACGCTGACTCTTGACAGCATCAACAATGTCAGCGAAATCAGCTTCAATACTGACGGCGGCAGTTGGGATGCAATGGTCACTGCAGACTTTGACAGTTTGAATTTCGCCGGCACGACCTTCGCCCTCGGCGAATGGAGCGGCAGCTGGGATGATTTGCTCGCCAATTACGGCAGCATTGCAGATCATCTTGACAAAGATGGCAATGAGACTGGACTCAAGAAACTGGTTATCACATTGGCATAATCAATAAATAAGGAGAAAATAAATATGCAGGAATTTGAGTACAAAAAACCGCTTCTTGAAGAAGCAGATTTCGGCACCTTTGTTGCCGGAGCTTCCAACGACGGAAGCGGCGACAGTAATAAAGGCGACGACTTTTAATAGCCGAAAAACACCGCCCGGAGCATTCAAAACGCTCCGGGCGGTTTGATTTTTGCCCGAAACGATGTTATATTAAGTTATCAATTTAACCGCAGGGGAGTCCGTGCAACGGGCTGAGAGGGAACTTGACAGTTCCGACCCTATAACCTGATTCGGATCATGCCGACGTAGGGAGAAGTGCGGAAGCGGCAGAGTGTCTGCCGTATCCATGCGTCGGCAGAGTCCCTTGAAAATTTGGAGGTACTTTATGACGCAGATGGAACTCGCAAAAAACGGGATCGCCACAACTCAAATCAAACACGTTGCCGGAGTTGAACGCCGGAGCATTGAATTCATTATGCGCGGTGTTGCCGACGGCAGGATCGTCATTCCGGCAAACATCAACCACAAATCTCTTGTTCCCTGCGGCATAGGCAGAGTGCTGAAAACAAAAATCAACGCCAATATCGGCAATTCGACCTTATCCAGCTGTCCGGGAACTGAACAGAGCAAACTTGCAATTGCCCTGCACTACGGAGCTGATACCGTTATGGATTTAAGTACCGGCGGGGAAATCACATCCATCCGGCAGACATTGCTTGAAAACTGCACTGTTCCATTGGGGACGGTTCCGATTTATGAAATCGTGGCCCGTTACGGCAGCAATGATTTTTCAAAAAATAAAATTCTTTCCGTTATTCAGGAACAAGCCGAACAGGGCGTGGATTACATGACGATTCACGCCGGACTGCTGCAGAAACACGTTCCGCTCGCCTTGAAGCGGAAACTTGGTATCGTCAGCCGGGGCGGAGCTCTGCTTGCGGCGTGGATGAATGAAAACAATAAAGAAAACCCCTTTTACGAAGCCTTTGATGATATTCTGGAAATCTGCCGCAAATATGATGTGACCTTATCTCTGGGCGACGGACTCCGCCCCGGCTGTCTGGCAGATGCTTCCGATGAAGCCCAGTTTGCCGAGTTGGATACTCTCGGAGAACTCGTCCGCCGCTGCCGGGCAAACAATGTCCAGGCAATGGTTGAGGGGCCGGGACATATTCCGCTTGACCAGATCCAATATAATATGGAAAAAGAACAGCAAATTTGCGGCGACGCGCCGTTTTATATTCTTGGTCCGGTGGTTATCGACTGTGCCCCCGGCTACGACCATTTCGTCGCCGGAATGGGTGGCATGATGGGGGCTTTTTACGGGGCGGCGATGCTCTGCTATGTCACGCCCAAAGAACACCTCGGACTGCCCAATGCAGACGATGTCCGCCGCGGAGTGGTTGCATTCAAAATCGCCGCCCATGCCGCCGATGTGGCATTGCACAAACCAGGTTGCCGGGAGCGTGACGATGCGATTTCCGATGCCCGGGCAAAATTCGACTGGGAAAAACAGTTCGCTTTGGCACTTGATTCCCAATGGGCAGAAGAACTGCGGGAACAGGCATTGGCAGAAAGTTCCGCGCCCAATCAGCACGGTTCGGAATATTGCACCATGTGCGGACCTGATTTCTGTTCAGTCCGGTTGAGTGCCAGACTGAAAAAAGAAAATCAATCGCTGAAACACTGATGCTGTTTTATAAACTCACGGATTATGGCGCACCCTTTTTCCAGTTGTTCCGCATCCGGAGGAGACGATATGGCAAGCCGCATAAAGCTGTGCGGCAAATGCGTCACCGAAAAACGGTAGGAACAGTGAACACTGACTTTCTGCAAAAGCAGTTGACGCTCTATTTCCATTTCGTCCACAGCCATCACGGGCAGCGGCAGCCAGCGGAAAAAAGCCGCGGGAGTTCCCGGCTTGACCGCCTCCGGGAAGTAACGGTCAAAGAGGGAATTGCGTTCTGCGGCAAGTTCAGATTTCTGCTCCAGGATTTTTGCAGCTTTTCCACTTAAAATCAGCTCGGTCATAATTTCCGCATCCAGAGATGAAGTTTTGATATTCAAATGAAAAAGAGCATTCAAAAGCGGCACCCGGAAATTTTCCGGAAACGCCGCAAATGCCACCCGCAGTCCATTGCACAACGCCATCGTGGAATTGCATATATAAATGGTCTGTTCCGGCAGGCGGGAAAACATCGAGTGATAATTCCCGGTACCCGGCTGCGGGATGCCGGTATTGTCATCTTCAATCAGAATGAGTCTGCTCCGGGCGATAACCTCTGCAAGTTCATCCTTGCGCTTTTCCGGAATGGTGCAAGTGGTGGGATTGGCACAATTCGGCATCAGAAAAATACCGTTGATACCATCTTTTTTGCAGAGATGTTCCAGCTCATCCGGCATCATGCCCTCTGCATCACCTCTGATTGGAATCAATCTTATGTGTGAAAGATGTGCCGTGCCGATCAAATTGGCATAGGTGTATTCATCAATGGCAATTTTATCACCGATTTTGAAAAGCGAAAGCATGGCGGCACTGATAATATTCTGCGCCCCCGAAAATATGGCGGTATGCTCACTGTCGGTATGCACATCCATCTGCTTCATCCAGTGAGCTCCCGCCGCCCGCTGGTGCAGATGTCCGGCGGCATCGGTATAAGAGTAGAGTTCTTCGATATATCCTTTGGTCAGAACATTTTTACTGGCTTCAATGATGGGAGCCTTGATTTGGTCGAATCCCCGCAGCAGTCCGAGTTCTATTATCTCCTGCGGCCGGGAAAACTTCTGACAGGAAACATTCCCCGGCATGGCGGCGACAAAAGTTCCTTTGCCGGTCACTCCATAAATCAGATTGCGTCCGCGGCAGAGATTATAAGCTTGAGTAACAGTGGTAAAATTCAAATCCAGATAATCCGCCAGTTCACGTTGGGGCGGCAGTTTGGTACCGGCGGCAAGTTTTCCCGAAACGATGTCGGCTTCCAGAGCATTGGCGAGCGTCAGATAATAAGGACGTTTGATTTTACTTTTATCCGGACTCCAGCTTAAATAAAAATGTTCAAAAGAGTTTGTCGGCATTTTATTGTAATCCATACAATTTTAAGATTTGTATTGAATATAGCACAATATTATATTAATGGCAAATCGCAAACCAAAATAATTGGAGATAAAAATGAAAAACGAACAATATGAATTGAATTGCAATCTCGCTCAAATGCTCAAAGGCGGAGTCATCATGGATGTGACCACTCCGGAACAGGCGAAAATCGCCGAAGATGCCGGAGCTTGTGCCGTCATGGCACTGGAACGCATCCCGGCGGATATCCGGGCGGCAGGCGGCGTTTCCCGCATGAGCGATCCCGGAATGATAAAAGGCATTCAAGAGGCGGTTTCGATTCCGGTCATGGCGAAGTGCCGTATCGGTCACGTTGCCGAAGCAAGAATTCTGGAAGCCATTGAAATCGACTACATTGACGAAAGCGAAGTTTTGAGTCCGGCAGATGACATTTATCATGTGGATAAGCGGGAATTCAAAGTGCCGTTTGTCTGCGGGGCAAGGGATTTGGGCGAAGCTTTGCGCCGGATAAATGAAGGTGCGGCAATGCTCCGCACCAAAGGCGAACCGGGAACCGGTGATGTGGTGCAGGCTGTCCGGCATATGCGGAAGATGAATCAGGAAATACGCCGCGTGGCAAATATGGCACAGGATGAACTTTATGAAGCGGCAAAGCAGCTGCAAGTACCTTTTGAGCTGTTGCAGTATGTCCATCAGAACGGCAAACTTCCGGTGGTGAACTTTGCCGCCGGCGGCGTGGCAACCCCGGCAGATGCGGCATTGATGATGCTTCTGGGGGCGGAAGGAGTGTTTGTCGGTTCGGGTATATTCAAATCCGGCGATCCGGCAAAACGGGCGGCGGCTATCGTCAAAGCAGTGACCAACTATACTGATTACAAGATGCTTGCGGAACTTTCCTGCGGACTGGGAGAAGCGATGGTCGGCATAAATCCGGCTGAAATCAAGCTCATTATGGAAGAACGGGGCATCTGATGCAAATAGCAGTATTGGCATTGCAGGGGGATTTCGCCGAACATGAAGCCATGTTTCACCGTCTGAATATCCAGACCTGTCAACTGCGGCAGAAAAGTGATTTGGAGCAGGAATTTGACGCTCTTGTGCTTCCCGGCGGTGAAAGCACGGTTCAGGGAAAGCTTCTGCGGGAACTGAATATGCTTGACATACTCCGTTCCCGTATTCAGGAGGGGATGCCGGTAATGGCGACCTGTGCCGGAACGATTCTGCTGGCGCAGCAGATATTGGATGACCCGATCGTCCATCTGGGAACGCTTGGCATTTCAGTCCGGCGCAATGCTTACGGCAGACAGTTGAGCAGCTTTCACACAGCAGGAACTTTCGGCAAAGTGGAAAATATCCCGATGAGTTTCATCCGGGCTCCGCAAATCGAGTTTTGCATTCCGGGAGTGGAAATCCTTGCCGAACACAACGGCAGAATAACCGCCGTCCGGCAGGGAAACCAACTGGCAATGACATTTCATCCGGAAGTGACAGCCGATACCACTATCGCCGGATATTTTATATCTGAAATAGTTGCAAAACACCGCATTTGACGTTTGCCGGAATCGGCAAAACTGCCACTCCCGGCATGAAAAAACCGGAGGGGCGGGATTTTTTCCTGCCTCTCCGGTTTTGTCTTTATCGGTTTGTTTTACGCTTTTGCCAGCATGGTCAGTTTGTTGTCTTTGAGTTCCAGTTTGAAGTCATTTCCGGTGTACACACCATTGGCATCAAACGTCAACTTTGCTTCGCCGATGAAAAATTCCGCCTGGGTGAGATTTTCCAACGAAATCCCGCTCAAAACATCCCAACTTTCGCCGTCAAAACCGTCGGTTCCGAGTTCCAGACAGACATCCATGCCGGTAAATTCGGCACTTCCGAGCGTCAGGGTTTTGCCTTCGGCGATGGTGAGTTTGTCCACGCTGTCAAGCATTCCGA
>JAZNAR010000004.1:0-44137 GCA_045586645.1 Victivallaceae bacterium | reverse complement strand
CGGAGCGGAGATCCTGAAAAAATACAGCGTCCCCGGTGCGCCGGAACGGTGGGAGGCGATGCGCGCCAAACACGACCATTATACTTTTGCTGAAACCGGAACCGATGCGGCAGAATTTCCGTTGACGCATCCGCTTGCCGCCGATGCCGGAATATTGCCGGAAATCCTGCGTACCAGAGAGAGCGAACTGCGCTTTGAGCTGCTCAAACAGCGCATTGAGGAAAACTTCCGCGCCGGAAATTCGCTGATTTTGACCATTCCTGCCGCTGAAGACCTCGATCAACTGCGCGCCTGGTACAGCAAATGCGCCCTCAAAAATCCGGCAGATCTGGTGATCTCGGATCTGCATTACGGCTTTGCCGGAGCGGGAGTGCTGCTGTTGACCGAGCATGAACTTGCCCCGGCTGGCTTCACCCGGGCATCCCGGGACGTCACCGAAACCGAAATGCCCGCTTCACCCGAACCGGAACCGCCGGTACTGCCGGCGGAAATCAGCGAATTTTCGCTCACCGACTTCGCCGAAGGCGATTATGTCGTCCATGTCGATTGCGGCATTGCGATCTACCGGGGGCTGAAACTGCAGAATTCCAACGGCATCACCCGCGAAATGATGGTGCTGGAGTTCCGCGACAACCAGTTGCTCTACGTCTCCCCGACTCAAGCGGCAAAAATCAGCCGTTACCTCGGTTCTCCGGGCAAAGTCAAACTGCACACGCTCAACTCCTCCAAGTGGTTGAAAGATAAAGAATCCGCCCGTGCCGGAGTGCGTACCTATGCCGCCGAAATGCTCCGGTTTCAGGCGATCCGTCAGGCGGTGCCGGGAATTGCGTTTCACGCAGACAAACAGGCAGTCGCGGCATTTCAGCGGGCATTTCCTTTTAAAGACACCCCGTGCCAGACCCGTTCCACCATTGAGATCCGCCGGGATATGACCGCCGCCAAACCGATGGATCGCCTGCTCTGCGGCGACGTCGGTTACGGTAAAACCGAAATCGCCATGCGGGCGGCATTCCGGGCGGTCGCCGCCGGTTATCAGGTGGCAATAATTGCTCCGACAACGGTGCTTGCCCATCAGCATTACCGCAGTTTTTGCGAGCGTTTCCGGGAGTTCCCCTACACGATAGAGGTCGTGAGCCGCTTCCGCAGCAATGCCGAACAGCAGCAGATAGCAGAAAAGCTGCTTTCCGGAGGTATAGATATTCTCATTGGTACGCACCGGCTCTGCGGCAATACTTTTGCATTCCGCAATCTCGGTCTGGTGATAATCGATGAGGAACAGCGTTTCGGAGTCGACCAGAAAGAGCGTCTGCGCCGGTTCCGGGTCGAAGCTGACGTTTTGAGTATGTCCGCCACGCCCATTCCGCGGACACTCTATCTGGCAATGGCGGGAGCGCGGGATTTGAGTACCCTGACCACTCCGCCCAAAATGCGTCTGCCGGTGAAAACGGTCATCGCTCCGCAGCAGGACGATTTGATCGCAACAGCCATACGTTCTGAACTTGCCCGCGGCGGTCAGGTCTATTATCTGCACAACCGGGTGCAGAGCATCGATGAATGCGTCAGTCACTTGCAGGAATTGCTCCCCGGTACACGCATCGCCGCCGCCCACGGTCAGATGCCCGAAGCGGAACTGGAAAACGTTATGACCGCATTTCTGGATGGCAACATCGACTGTCTGGTGTGCAGTACGATAATCGAATCCGGACTCGATGTCCCCAATGCCAACACGATTATCATTGAAAGAGCCGACCGGTTCGGGCTGGCTCAACTCTACCAGCTGCGGGGCAGGGTGGGCAGATGGAAACATCAGGCATACGCTTATATGCTGCTGCCGCCGAATCAGCTTGCCGGTTCTGCGGCACGCAAAAGACTTGCGGCTATCCGCCGCTGTTCCACACTGGGGGCGGGATTTCAGCTGGCACTGCACGATTTGGAGTTGCGCGGGGCGGGAAATCTGCTCGGTGCGGAACAATCCGGTCATCTCTGCATGATAGGTTTTGACCTCTACTGCCGTCTGCTCAAACAGGAGATCGCCCGGATGCAGAATGGCGCAGTTCCGCCGGACGCAATGGAAACTCTGCTCCCGGAAGTCGAGGTGAATATCGAATTTCTGCAGCATGCCCTGACTGCTCCGCCGGAAATCCTTGCCGGAGCGATACCGCAGGAGTATATCGAAAATGATTTGCAGCGGATTTCCGCATACCGGCAGATTTCCGCGATCGCAAGTGAGGAAAAGCTTGAAGCATTCAAAGAGGAGCTTAACGACCGCTTCGGCAGAATGCCGGAAAATGTGAAAAATCTTCTGGAACTTGCCCGCTGCCGTATTCTTGTCGGCAACGGCGGATTCCGCAAACTCAATGTCGCCAACGGGGTCATTTCCCTGCACGGTTCCGGCGGCAGAATATACCGGGAAAACGGCATTCTTCCCCGGCTTGATGCGCGCGATTCACTCAAATTGCGTTTGCGTCATCTGCAGGCGGTTTTGCGCCGTGCGGCGGAAAAAAGATAAGGGAAGTATAAGTAATTATGACAACTTTTTTCCGGGAAAAGTGATTTCTTTTCTTGCACAAACTTTGCTTGAGTGCTATAATTACTCCTGTGTCCATTAATTGGTAATGTCCCGGGGACAATATGATTGTCAATTCAATTTTCAAGTTAAAAAGGAGTATTTATTATGAGCGAAAAAGTCCGTTTTGGAATCATCGGTGTCGGCGGTATCGGTTCCGGTCACGTTATCCGTATGCAGTCGATAAACAATGTGGAACTGGTCGCAGTCTGCGATATCGACCCGGCGGCATTTGACCGGATTGCCCCGGCGACCAGAGAAAAACTTTTCTGCACTACTGACCTTGAGGAATTTTTTGCTTCCCCGGGCATGGAAGCAGTCATTATCGCGGTTCCGCATTACGACCACCCCGACCTTGCCATTGCCGCCATGCAGCACGGCAAACACGTTATTGTGGAAAAACCCATTGCCGTTCACAAAGCTGAAGCGGAAAGACTCATCGCCGAAGCAGAGAAATATCCGGAACTGGTCAAAAGTGCCATGTTCAATCAGCGCACACTGCCGGTCCACCGCAAACTCAAACAGCTCATCGACTCCGGCGAGTTCGGTACGGTGCGCCGGGTCAACTGGACTATTACCAACTGGTTCCGCACCCAGCGTTATTATGATTCCGGTGACTGGCGCGCCACCTGGGGCGGCGAGGGCGGCGGTGTACTGCTCAACCAGTGCCCGCATCAGCTTGATTTGTTCCAGTGGCTTTTCGGGATGCCCGAATCGGTGTGGGCATACGCGGCGATAGGCAAATACCATGATATTGAAGTTGAAGATGATGTCAACGCCTTTTTGCGTTATTCCGACGGCAAAACCGCCAATTTCATCGCCAGTACCGGTGAAGCTCCCGGAACCAACCGGCTGGAAATCATGGCTGACAGAGGCAAAATCGTGCTGGAAAACGGCAAAATCACTTTCACACGCAACGAAATCCCCACCGATGAGTTCTGCCGCACTTCCGAATCCCGTTTCGGAATGCCGGAAACATGGGATTGCACGGTGAATTTCTCCGATGCGTCACTGCCGCAGCACTCTGAAATCATCCGCAACGTTGCCGCCGCCATCCGCGGTAAAGAAACTCTCATTGCCCCGATGGCGGAAGGTATCAACGGTCTGGAACTCGGCAATGCCATGCTTATGAGCGGAGTGACCGGCGAAACTGTTTCCATGCCGATGGATTCCGCAAAATACGCTGAAATGCTGGCGAAACTTGTCGCCACATCGAAGCGTCCGCCGAAAAAAGCGGTCAAAGCTGCGGATGAAGATTATTCTGCATCGTATAAAATATGAACTCATACCGGAGGGAGAAAGGTTTCCATGAAAAAAATTATCGCAATAATTGCATTGACTGCCGGTTTGCTCGCCGCGGCTTCAGAGGGGTGGGATAATATCAATCCCGAACGCAGTCCGGCATCTGTCGGCGAGATACTCTGGCGCGGCAAACTTACTGCCGTTGAATACCGTGACGGTGCAAAAGGCAAAGTCGAACACATCGGGGATGTAATAAAAGTCACCAAAGACAATGACGAGGGCTATATCCTTGTCCGCACCGCTGAACCGGTGGAGTTTCCTGCCGGTAAATTTCTGCAGCTGGTCATCCCGATGCGGACTTCCAATGCCGCACCGGACTATTCTCTGGGCATGGTGCGGCTGTTGAAAAATCTGAAAAAACTGCCTTATGACAAATCCGCCGATGTCCGCAGCAGTGCCGGTCCGGCGATGCAGTTTATGTTCAACACCCCGGAAAATGTCTGGCTGCGGCGTATCGCCCACACCAAAACCGACAAAAAAAACAGTTCCGTCTATCCGGCATTGATCGTCGGCGGTAAACAGTCAGTATCTTTCTGGCAGGAGCCCTGGATAGAGGATTATCACGTTGCGGCAAAGAAATTCAAACAATCCATCCGCAAGAAATTGACTTACGACCATGATATGATGGATGAAGCGGAATTTGATAAAATGCTCGTTTCGGCAAAAGATCACACGGCAAAAGTCGCTGTGCACAACGGAGCTCCGACGCTCTTTGTCGACGGTGTGCCGCAGGTTCCGGCACTGTACAAAGCAAAAAACCGGGACAAAGCGGAGCAGAATTACCATGCCGGAAAATTGTTTTTGAATGCCGGAATGGATATTCATGTCGTTTCCGTGCGTTACGGAAATTTTCTCAACAAGTTCCACAACCTCTACGGCGTCTGGAGCAAAGACGGATTTGATGTGGAAGCCGCAGTGCGGATGATCAAAAATTCCATGCGTACCGCTCCGGAAGCGAAATTTGTCATCACCCTCATCATGCATCCGGCTTATCCGGAATTCGGCGCACAGTTCCCTGATGAAGTGTGGGTCAACGGGAGCGGCAAAACTGTTTACGGTCATTATACTCATGCCCAGTATTTTCTGCAGGATGAAATGCCCGCCCGTTATGTGCCGTGGCCGTCGTACAACTCTCTGGTCTGGCGCGATATGGTCAAAAAACATACCGCAGAACTTATTGCCGAGCTGAAAAAACAGAATTTGAGCAAAAAAATCATCGGAGTCCATCTCGCCGGAGGTCACGATGCCCAGTATTCCATGCGCCACATGGATTACAGTAAACCGGCACTGGCGGCATTCAAGGAATTTCTGAAAAAACGCTATGTCACAGTCGATGCTCTGCGTCAGGCGTGGGGTGAAAAAGATGTCACATTTGACACGGTGACGATGCCGGATTATCCGCGCAAAGCCGTAAATGATATGCTTGACCCGGTGAAAGACCGCAAGCGGATAGACTTTTTCATTTTCCAGAAAGAAGCTCCTTTCAGAATGCAGGAAGATATCGGCAGAGCGATAAAAAAGGAGTTCGGTAAAGAAATCGTGCTTATGCGCTGGTGTATGGCGGCATTCGGCGGGGATTTCGGTGCGGCTCTGGACATCGGGGCATTTATGGATTCCAAAGTCATTGATGTTCTGATTGCCCAGTCGCCTTACAACCGGCGTTTCCCCGGTCTGCCGCACGGAGTCCGGCAGCCGCTGACCAGTTACCGGCTCAACGGAAAACTCTACTTGCAGGAGCTGGATCTGCGTACCTGGCTGGGGTCGACTTCCAGTGAAGATGAGCTGCGTGTGCTCAGTTCCGGTGTGGCGCAGGATTTGCCGATGTGGTACACTGTCAACCGCAAAATCGTCGGTCAGATGGTGGCGGAACGGCTCGGCTACTGGTACTATGACATGGCAGGCGGATGGTATGATGATCCGGCAATCAATGCCGATATGAAGTCCCAGATCGCCACAGAAAAGTTCCTGCGCTCACAGAAAGTGCGTCCGTGGCAGGCGTCGGCGGCATTTGTGGTCGATGAGGAAGGGTTGTTTCTGCGGAACTTCCCCGGCAACTATTATATGTTCGATGCCGGCAATCTGATCGCCCAGCAGAATCAGCTGCTTGCTACCGGAGCTGTACCGTATGATTTCATTCTGTTGCGGGATCTGCTGAAAGACCCGGCGCGGGCGAAAAACTACCGCACACTGGTTTTTGCCGGTATGTTTCATATTGATTCCGTCCGGATGAAGTTTTTGAAACAGCTGCAGAACAGCGGCAGGACGCTGGTCTTTCTTTCCGGTTCCGGCAGAATGGGCGGATGCAGAGAGGCGACCGGATTCACTGTCACCACGCTGCCGCCGCCGCAACGCGACCGGGTCATCGTTTCCACGGTCAATGACGGCATAAATCAGCTCAACTGGGCGGATTTGCGGGTGCAGAGCCAGACTCTGGGCGAAAAGACCAACAGCTACTATCTGCCGCGCAAAATGGTTGTCGCCAGAGAGGAAAATATGAGTGTGCCGGCGGTTTTCCGCAAAGATAATGTCCCGGCAGTGGCAGTGAAACAATTCCCGTCATGGCGGAGCGTGTACATTGCTGAAGCCGGCGGTCTGACTCCGGAATACTTCAACCATCTGGTGAAAACTTCCGGCGGCTATGTGGTTTCCCGCCCCGGTGTGCAGGCAGATATGAATGGTAATTTCATCTCTCTGCACGGCATCGTCAGCGGCAGATACACCATTGACCTGCCCATGAAAAGTACCGTCAGAAATCTGAAAACCAACCGGGTCATGGTCAGGGATGCCAAATCCTTCACCCTTGATGTCACCGCCGGTTCGACCTATTGGTTCTCTCTGGAATGATTTCCGGATTTTACCGGAACGCTCTGTTACGGAAACAGAGCATCCGGTAAATAAAAAAATGGCTGTTGCTCACCTTTTTGAGGTTTTGCAACAGCCATTTTTTATGTGCGGTTTTACTGCTTGAATACTTTGCAGATTTCTTCCGGAGTGGAAGCAGACAGGATACGGTCGATGTTTCCCTGCACCATGAGTATTGAGCTGAGTGCCGCCAGACATTCTATGTGCGGAGCATTGGTGCTTTTGGGGCTTAAACAGAGGACGAATATCTTTGTCGGCTCTCCATCCAGTGAATCGAAGTTATATCCGTTGCGGTTGATACCGATCGCCACGGCGAGGCGTTTGACCGCGTCGGTGCGGCAGTGCGGCAGGGCAATGCCGTTCTGCATACAGGTCGAGGCGACATTTTCCCGCTCAATGACTTCATCCAGACACTCCTGACGGTTTTTCAGCACTCCGCACGCATCCAGCACATCGATAAGTTCACGGATAACGCCGTTTTTATCGGAGGATTTGAGTTCTGTGATGACGGCATTGCGGTTGATACAGCGGTTGAGCATCAGATGATGGCTGCGGCGGTTTTCCGGAGCAAATTCGTTGGTTTGGGTGAAGTAATCCTGCCGCACTTCAGAGGGATCGGCGATGGTTTTCAGTTTCTCCAGATCCATGTGCAGAGCAACGATGGTCTCAAACATCAGCGACTGGATGAAAGGCACTTCATCCGGATTGGATTCAAAAATGATTTCTGTACCGGAAACGGTCATGGCAAATGAGAGGCTGTTTTTGCGTATCTGCATCACGCCGCTTTCTTTATCAAGCTGACTGAGCATATATCCTTCAGAGGAGAGCGTTTTCACCAGCTGCTGCAGGATGAAATCCGCAATTATCGGCGAACCGAATGAGTACGGAGTATGCACCACGGACATATCTTTGTTCTCTTTTTTCACCCCTTTGCCTTTCAATCCCAGCACGACTGACAGCAGCGGCGGCGCAATGATCGTCGTCACCAGCGTCATAATGATCGCCACACCGAAAAGTTCCGAATTCAGCACCGGTTGACCGTTGTAAATGGTCGTCATACCGATACCGGCAATGATGAGGGCGACTTCACCGCGGGGAACCATGCCGGTACCGATGCGGAGCGCGCCGAGAAAATTGAAGTTCATGAAAAGTGCCGGCAGCGCACAGCCGATGATTTTGGCGAGTATCGCCAGCAGAGAGTAGACTGCACCGATTTTAAGCACTGTCGGGTTGGTGAAAACTCTTATGTCAACGAGCATACCCATCACCACAAAGAATACCGGCACCAGGAAATTGTACAGCGGGTGCAGTGAACGCTGCAGAGCAAAGGAGATATCCGTTTTGGACAGACTCAATCCCATGACATACGCACCGATGATCATCGCCAGACCCTGCTGTTCAAAAATACCCGCCAGCAGCAGCGCGAAACCGAATGCCAGACAGGAGAAAACGGTCGCAGATTTGAAAGTTTTGAGAAACTTCGCCACATATCCCGCCAACAGCAGACCTATTGCAGTTGCCGCAAGCCAGAAGCCGATGCATTTCGCCGAAATTATCCCGATCGCCGCCCAATCGGTACCGGCACCCGCCGGGACCGCCACAATACCCATGACGACAGCCAGACAGATGATTCCGAGTACATCGTCGATAACTGCCGCGGCAAGAGTGGTGACACCTTCGGGAGTGTCGATTTTTTTCTTTTCAGAAAGAATACGGGCAGTGATGCCTACGCTGGTCGCTGTGCAGAGGATGCCGAGAAAGAGTGAACACGGGTGCATAAAGTCATATCCGAGCATATATTTACCCACTCCGGCACCGAATGCAAAGGAAAAGACCACCCCGCCGATGCCGACCAGTGTGCCGACCAGAGAGTAGCGGAAAAACATCCGCAAATCAGTTTCCAATCCGGACATGAAAAGCAGCAGAATAGAACCAACTGTGGCGATCGCGTAAAGCGAACTGTGGTACGCCGGGAAGGTGATATTGGCAAGTTCCGCACTGCCGGATGCGCCGGTGACAGTCACTGTCTGCAGAAATCCGAAAAGTCCCTCTTCCATGCCGTGCAGCGGCAGACCGATGCCGCCGAGCAGGTACGGTCCGATAATGATACCGGCAAGCAATTCGCCCAATACCGAGGGAGTTTTTATTTTTTTGGCAAAATCACCGCAGAAACGGGCGGCAAAGATGATTACTCCGAGTTGCAGAACCAGTATGGAGATCTGTTGTACGACTGTGAGATGAAAATTCAGCATTTTTAAACTTCCCCTGATTTTGAAAATTAACACCGAAAATAAAATTTGCATAATATAGCGCGAAAAATTTTTTTTTCAAGTTCCGGAATCTGTTTCTGTGGAATGTCTGCGGGAACTTTCCGCACCGGAGCCGCCGGGATTTTATATCGCGCTGTGAAATATGACAGAAAAATGCGGAACATGTTTCACCGTAAGACGGCGGCATGTTCCGCAATGTGATATTTTACAAAGAAAACCGGCTCCCGATTTTCTTTTTTCAGATGATGCCGATGGAAATATGCTCCAGGGATTTGACGATGTCATCGACGCTTAAAACCGCGTAATCTTCCAGTACATCGTTGAAAGGCACCGGTACATCTTTGGAAGTCACAAGTTCCGGGGGCGCATCGAGGAAGTCGAACCTTTCTGCAACCACTTCCCGGATTATTTCCGAGCCGACAGAGCTGAATCCGGGGGCATCATGGGCGACGACCAGTCTGCCGGTCTTTTCCACAGATTTGAATACGGTCTCTTTATCCCACGGCTTGAGGGTACGCAGATCTATTACTTCGACCTGCAGACGGCTGTTCACAGCTTCGGCGGCCTGCAGAGCTTTTTCACAGGCGTAACCGTAACTTACCAGAGTGACCTGATCTCCCGGACGGCGTACCGCTGCTGAACCGATGGGCACGAGGTATTCTTCAACGGGAACTTCCTGTATATCATAGTAGACCTGGCGGCTTTCCACGAAAACCACCGGCATTTCCGACCGGATGGCACTTTTCATCAGTCCTTTGCCGTCAGCGGCGGTGGATGGAGCGACCACGGTGAATCCGGGCAGATGGGTGAACCACGACTCAAGAAACTGCGAATGCTGGGCACCTTCACGGGTTCCGGCACCGCAGGCGCACAGCCGGATCACGACCGGCATTTTAGCCTGTCCGCCGAACATCAACCGCGCTTTGGCGATCTGATTTGCCACCTGGTCCATGGCGACATGGACAAAGTCGCCGTACATGAATTCCACCACCGGACGCAAACCGGTCAGTGCCGCACCGGCGGCAAGACCGGTGAATGCACCTTCGGAAATCGGGGTGCCGATGACCCGTTTACTGCCGAATTTTTCCAGCAGACCGGCAGTTTCGTTCCAGACGCCGCCGTCGATATCGACATCTTCACCGATGACAAAGACGTTTTCGTCGCGCTCCATTTCTTCGGCAAGAGCTTCAGTAACGGCATTGATATAGGTTATTTTTTTCATATTCATGGCAAGGTCATACTCCGAAGTTGCGTTTGAATTCATTCAGGTCGGGAGCGGGGGCGGCAAGGGAGGCGTTTACCGCATTTTCCAGTCTGGCAGAGACCTCTCCGTCAATGGCGGCACTTTTTTCTGCAGTTAAAATTTCCGGATGACGCGCCGCAAGTATCTGCAGCGGGTCACGGTTGGCTCGCCAGAAATCCAGATATTGCTGGTCCCGGGTGTCTTTGATGATACCGCAGTGGGGCTCCCAGCGGCAGGTTTTCAGGTCGAGGAGAAAAGGTCCTTTACCTGCGCGCAGATGACTGACAGCTTTTTTTGCTGCGGCATAGACTGCTTCAACATCGCTGCCGTCAGCAGAAAGCGACGGGATTTTGTACGCTTTGGCAAGTTTGCCGCGGTCAGGCTCGGAAGTGGATTTTTCCACCGGAGTAGTGGCGGCGACACCATTGTTTTCGCAGATCGCCAGAAACGGTACTTGCAAAAGCGATGCCAGATTCAGTGTTTCGTGCAGGATTCCCTGATTGGCGGCACCGTCACCGAAAAACGCCGCACCGATCTGACCGTTATTCTGATAAAATGCGGAAAACGCCGCGCCCAGAGCCAGCGAGATACCGCCGCCGACGATGCCGTTGCCGCCCAGAAAACCTTTATCATAATTATATAAGTGCATCGAACCGCCGTAACCTTTGGAACAGCCGTCCGCTTTGCCGAGCAATTCCGCCACGGCTCCTTCGATATCATGGGTTTTGGCAATATAGTGACCGTGACTGCGGTGGGTGCTGAAAATCTTGTCTCCGTCGGAAAGTGCCGCACAAACACCGACCGGCACAGCTTCCTGACCGATGCTCAAGTGCAGGGCACCGTTTATTTTGCGGTCGATGTAAAGTTCTTTGAGCTTCAGTTCCAGACGGCGGATCGCCAGCATCCACCGGTAGAAATATTCCGGAGAATGTTCCGTGGAGTTGACTTTTTTCGGCATTTTCAGCATTCCTTTTATTTGAAAATTTCAAATTGCAACTAAATATAATCCGGTAAAAATTTTTGTCAAGTTTTGCAATCACGGAAAATTTGAAAATTTGTTTGCCGCGCGTTATCTTATAATCATGGAGCAGAATGTGAACGATTTTAACGGCGAAAACTTCGCCGGAAGGAGCTTTTTATGAGCGCGATAACCTCTCTTGAACCGCAGGCGGTATGGAAATTTTTTGACCTTATCTGTTCTGTGCCGCACCCATCCGGATATGAAAACGCTCTGGCACAGCGTCTGGCGTCCGCCGCTGAAGCTGCCGGATTGAGTGTCCGGCAGGATGATGCCGGTAATATCCGTATCGACCGTCCCGCCGCACCGGGATATGAAAATGTGCCGACGGTCATTTTGCAGGGCCATCTGGATATGGTCCCGGAAAGCGACCATGATTTCGATTTTATTTCCACGGCAATAACTCCCCGTATTGCCGGGGAATGGGTCACTGCCTGCGGTACGACGCTCGGCGCGGATAACGGCATCGGCGTGGCTCATGCAATGGCTCTGCTGTGCGATAAAAATCTGCAGTGCGGACCGCTTGCCGGAGTTTTCACTGTGGCAGAGGAAACCGGCATGAGTGGAGCCGCCGGTATCGCAGAGGAGTTTCTTGACGGCAAATATCTGCTCAACTGTGACAATGACAGCAGCGGCGAATTCTGTATCGGCTGTGCCGGAGGTGCGCGTCAGGTTTTCCGGTTTGCTCCGGAATGGGTTGAGCCGTCCGGAACCGGCATCGCGCTGACATTGACCGGTCTGCCGGGAGGACACTCCGGCAGCTGTATTCATCTTGACCGGGGCAATGCGATAAAATTTATGGCGGAATTTCTTGATATGTATCCGGAAATCGGCGTGGCGGAAATCACTGCGGGCAAAGTTGACAATGCCATTCCGGCGGAGTGCCGTGTCTGCGGATGTTCTGCAGTGCCGGTCGGAAAACTGCAGACACTTGCCGATGCTTTTGTGCTTCTGGTGAAACAGCAGTGCCGCAACGCCGGAAATATGCGTCTGGAAGTCACCCCGGCTGGACTGCCGGAAAAAGTGTGGAGTGAAAATTTCCGCCGTCAGCTTGTTTCAGCTCTGGCACTGGCTCCGGACGGGGTGCTTGCTTTTTCGGAGAAATATGATGTCGTCCGTGACAGTTCCAACCTTGCCACGGTATCTGCGGCAGACGGATGTGTCACCGTCACCACCAGTCAGCGCAGCATCATTGATTCTGAACGCGACCGGGTGTGTGATTTGATAAAAGAGCATTTCACCCTTTTCGGTGCGGATGCCGAAAAAACTTCGGTTTACCCCGCCACTACGCCGCACGATGAGCCGGTTCTGCTGAATATGGCTCTGCAACTGCGAAAGGATATGGGATTGCCCGCCGGAATAAGGGTCATCCATGCCGGTCTGGAATCGGGGTGGTTTTCCATAAAAAATCCCGCTCTGGAAATCGTTTCCTGCGGACCGCACATCGAGGATTATCACACTCCGGCAGAAAAAGTTTCCATTCCGGCGGTTCAGGAGTTTGACCGCTTTTTACGGGAGCTGTTGCGGAAAATCGCGCTCAATGGCTGACTTCAGTTTCAGCAGTTCTCCGGGGAGAGCCGGAGTCAGGCGGCACAGTTTTTCTATCGGCGGATAGAGGAATCTGCGCTGTTTTACCGCCGGTATGCGGCGGAATTCGGCACGCGAAAAATATTTTTCCGTCGCTTCTGCGGGAACAAAACTGATTATGAGTTCCGGCATGGCGGCATGGATGGCTTCGGAATTGAGGACAAAATAACTGCCCGGAGTACCGGATGCGATATTTTCCGCTCCGGCAAGAGCCAATGCCCCGGTAATGAAACTTGACCTGCCGCAGCTCACTACGGGGGGCAATCCCAGCACGATAAGGGTTTTGTATTTTGTGCGCGGGGGATTCTGCCGCAGGGAAAGGAGCTGTTTTTCTAGCGCAAGAGCGACTTTTTCTGCATTCTCTCTTTTTTTCAGCAGAAAACCGGTGCGCCGGACATTCCGGGGCAGGTCATCGGGCGTTTCCGCCGGCAGAAACTCGATTTTTACGCCGCATTTCTGCAGAATTTCCCACTGCGGTCCGGGGGCGCGGGTGTCGGTCAGAAGCAGTTTTGCCCCGCTTTTCAGCACCGGTTCGGTAAAAGGTCTGCCCATATCTCCGGCAATCGGAATATCCTTTGCCTGCGGCGCATCACAGGCGGAACTTCTGCCGGCAAGGTTTTCCCTGCCGCCGATGGCGATTATCATATCCGTCACCGCCGGGGCGAGAGATATGACCTTGACCGGTTCGGCGGAGAGGGTGAAAATGTATGTGCCGAGAAAAATAATAAAATATTTCATTTTTTGTTCCTCTTTCTGCACCGGAAAAGTCCGGTGACGGACTTTTTGTCACTGCCGCCGGAATATCCGATTTTGTAAATGTTTGCAAGTTCAGATGCCGGATACCCCCAGCCGCTCCGGGCATAACTCAAAGGTTTGCCGCTGCCGGCATGGCCATCCGCCAAGCAGATATTTGCCGCATCGTTATGGCAATAACAACCAGCAGCTCAATCAGCGTGAATATGTGTGTGACACAGCACGCAGATTCCGGGCAAAAATCCGTGTGCTGTGTTTGTATGCTGTTTTGTGCCGGAGGTTTCACAGAAAATCACCGTTTCTTTTCCGGCAGTTTTACTTCCGGATAAAATTTCATTGCAGGAGAAATTTTCCGGCAGATTTTACAACGGGCAAGAGGAGCTTTTTCCGGAATGACATCCTCTTTCTGCAAGGTTTTCCGGCATTTCGGACACCGTATCTTTCCGGTCAGAACAACACTTGCTTTGCCGACTTTGACTTCCGGAGTTTCAGGTTCGGAGCAACCGGTACATATTGCCGTCAGCAGCACAGCTGCAAATGTGAATAAAAACTGTTTCATTTTCTGTTTTTCTTTCTGCACCGGAAAAGTTCTGCTATTTCATCGGCATCACCGCCGCCGCCGAACCAGCCTATCAATTTTTCCTGCATGACTTTTTCTGATTCATACGCACCGCGTGCTGTGTAGCTCATCGGGCCCTGCGAATCAGCATGACCATCCGCCCAGCAGACACTCGTCTGACGGTTGTGGCGGAAGTGCATCGTCGGAGATGAGGATATACCGCCATATGTTATTTCGTCACGGTCAAGGTAATACGGTGCGTAGACACTCCACTGCTCCACATAAGTTCCATTTTTTACATCCGCCTGGTCGGTGAACATGATGGTTTTTGAAGGCGCGGTCAGATAAGATATTTTTGCCGGAATTGAATCATAAAAGTCACCGGTCGTATAAGAGCCGATACCTTCAGAATAACCGTAACCGCCGGTGCCGCTGGCAGTTGAACTGTCGGAGTTGTATTGGATAGCACTGCACTCTCTTATTTTCTGACTTCTGCCGAGGTAGTCATTCAAGCCGCCGTCAATACTGATTTCACCCCAGCTGGATTTGGATTCTCCGCACCAGTATTTGGTACCGCTGCTGTAAGTCACGGCATAGATGAAGTATTCACTGTTGCCATTGGCATAGAGATTGTTGGCAAGCCCCAGCTGCCGGATGGAAGAGAGACAGTTGGCCGACTTGCCGCGCTCCCGCGCATTCTGCAACGCCGGCAGCAGCATCGCCGCCAATATCGCAATGATGGCGATAACAACGAGCAATTCAATCAGCGTGAAATGCGGGCGGCGTTTTCCGGGTATACCCGGAAAACGGTACGACAGGGGTAAGTGGTGCATTTTTTTAATCCTTTCATGTTGCGCGCACTTTATACCGCGGTGAGGACCCGGCTTGGCGGAGTTTTTTCCGCCTCACGGTTGCGCGACAGCTCCAGATTTTCACTGGATTCACTCAATGGTCCGCGAAGATTGTTGGCATAATATAGCATACAAAAGTGCTTTTTTCTATTTTACTTTGCCGGAAACCGTGCTATTTTAAATTAATGAAAGCCGATCATCAATATTTAACGTCAGGAAATTTTTGTCAAAATATGGCTGTTCTCGCTGAAACTCTTTCCGCCGGAGAAAGGAAAAAACTGCGTATCCGTGCCTACGCCGCCGCGTGGTGCGGAGGTTTTGCCGACTTGCTGTTGGACAGTTCGGCGGTCTTTATTCTGTTTTTTTCCATGCTGCAGGCAGGCAATTCGGTTATCATGTTTTCCACAGGTATCGCCGGAATTGTTTCTGTGACACTGCTTATTCCGGCATCGGGCATCGTGGACAGGTTCGGCGCACAGAATGTGGCACGTTTCGCCTGTTCGCTCAGCTGTACCGGATATGTTTTTGCCGCCTGTTCGCCGTTTTTCGGCTCATTTGCACTTTATGCCGCGCTTTTGGGGGTGATGTTGTTCTGCCTTGCCAGACCGCTGTGGACGGCGGCATGGTATCCGGTGCTGAATCAGATACTTCTGCCGGAAGAACGGGGGGAATTTTTCGGCTTCATGCGTTTTTCATACTACATCATCACGGGGATAGTATTTTTTCTGCTGGGGTTGCTGATGGGCAAAAATCCGCCGCTTTATCTGCTGCAGACAGTTATTGCCGTCACCGGAGTGCTGATGCTGGGCAGAGGATATTTTGTCGCTTCGATACCGCTGGCTCCGCACGTAAGGCAGAATTACGATTTGCGTTCAGCATTGAAAGTGACGGTGAAAAACGGTCCGCTGACCGGATTTGCGGTGTATATTTGTTTTCTGATGCTGGCATTCTCTCCGGTGATGCCGCTGGCTCTCATATATCTGAAAAAATCGCTCTGTCTGGCGGATAATGCGGTTCAGCTGATTTCCACTGCCGGTATTGCCGGATGTGTCTGCGGTTACTTCTTTTACGGTAAAATCGTCAGGCGCATCGGCATCCGCAATATGGAACTGCTTATACATCTGTTTTTCATCCTGATACCGCTGACATTGGCATTCTGCAGCAGCAAAGTGCCGTATGTGGAGTATCTCATTTGCGTACTGTTTCTGCTGGCAAATATGGCATACGGATGTTTTTTCTGCGCTTTTTCCCAGGAAATACTGGCTTTGGCGCGCCCCGGGAATACTACGATGGCAGTGGCATTCGGCAATACATATATGCAAATCGGCAATGCTGCGGGCAGAAGTTCTGCAAGTTTCATGCTCGGCTGCGGTGCGCTGTCGGCATCGTGGACGATGTGGGAACTGCCGTTTTCGGATTTTCAGGCGATATTTCTGCTGTGTGCCGGATTGGCATTTTTCGGGTTGATACTGCTTTTCTGCATTCCCAGTGTGGTGCCGCGGCATGAAGATTATTATGCCCCGTGAAAATTTGACAAACCATAATCAAAAATTGGAGAAATAAAAATGTTCAACAAAAAAAGTCTTGATTTTCTGGAAAAGCTCATGCTTTCCGCCAGTCCTTCCGGATATGAAGCTGAAGCGGCGTCTGTTTTCGGCTCTTATCTTTCTGATTGCTGTGAAGTAAAATACGATGTGATGGGCAATACCGTTGCCGCGCTCAATACCGGTGCGCCTTTCCGGGTCCTGCTCGATGCCCACTATGACGAAATCGGGTTTCAGGTGGTCTACATTTCCGATGAAGGTCTGGTCTATTTCCGCAACAACGGCGGAATCGACAAACTCAATGTGCCTTCCAGTGAGGTGGATATTTTGACTCCGCAGGGCAAAGTTCCCGGTGTCATCGGCAAGAAACCTATTCATCTGCTCACGGAATCCGAAAGAGGCAAAGCCCTTGAACTCAAAGATATGTGGATAGACATCGGCGCGGAAAACAAAGAAGAAGCTGAAAAACTCGTTTCCGTCGGCGACCCGGTCGTCATGCGCGGAAATTTCCGCCGCCTCAATGAAAACCGTTTCATTTCAAAAGGAACCGATGACAAAATCGGAGCTTTTATCGTGGCGGAAACCATGCGGCAGCTTGCCAAACGCAAGCTCAATGTTGCCGTTTACGGCGTGGGTACGGTACAGGAGGAAGTCGGTCTGCGCGGAGCCATTGCCAGCAGTTTCGCCATCGCGCCGCAGGTGGGATTTGCCATTGATGTGGGTTTTGCCACTGATTTGCCGGATATCCCCAAAAAACAGTACGGCGATATAACTCTCGGCAAAGGACCGGCATTGAGCCACAGCTGCGACAACAATATCGTACTGGGCAGAATGATGCGGGAAATCGCCGGAAATAAAAACATCCCGTATCAGGAGTCTGTCGCGCACCGCGCCACCGGCGGCACGGATACCGCCGTCATCCAGCTTGCCCGCGGGGGAGTCGCCACTGCGCTGTTGAGCATCCCCAACCGGTATATGCACAGTCAGGTGGAAATGTGCGACTTGCGCGATGCATACGGTGCAGTTCAGCTGCTTACGGAAACCATCGCCGCACTCAAAGGTGATGAATCATTTATTCCGGTGCAGTGATGAAAAAACGCACTATCGGAGTGGCAAATTATGTCCATACCGGCGGTTTCAACCGGCTCGCCGGACGTCCGGCTGCTCCCGGAAGCTGGCAGCCGGAACGCTCCTGCCGCAACTGGCGTATGCTGTTGACGGCGATCGGTATGGCTTTTCTGTTTACCGGAATGTTTTTTGTCATTTTTTAAGTAATTGCTGATGTCAAAAATTGTTTTTCGGAGAATTTTATGGAACATGATTTTTTTACTTCACTTCCGGCGCAGGCTGCGGCCCGTTGTATGATCGATACTGCCAGAGCACATGGCGTGCTTGCCGGTGCGGTCACGGTGTCACCGCGTCTGGCAGATGCGGAAAAGACCCTCTTTGTCAAAATGCTTTCCGCTGTGGGCGAAAGAAGACAAAAGCAGGGGGATACGCTTGAAGCTGATGAAATCAGTTCGCTTTTCACCTTTGTGTTTGCCAAAGCCGCCGAATTTGTCACCAATATGTACAACAATAAAGAGGACAATATCGACTTGACCGGGATGTTCGACGGCAGGATACCCATTTATGCCGATGACAGGATAACCGCTGAATTCAAGAGTTCGCCGTTTCCTTTCAGCTGTGCGGAAAATTATCTGCAGTGGGTTGAGAATGATTCGCAATATCTCGCCGGATGCGATATGCTGCTGCTGCTTTTTGAGGCCCTCAAATGGTGTTTCCGTTTGAGTTGTCACTACGCAGTGACGATTGCAGAAAGCCACATGGCATAACGCCTTTAAGCCGCTGACCGGGCGGCTTTTTTGATAAAAAATGCAAAAAAAGATGTTTTATCGCATTTTTCAGGTTGACGAAATGCGTTTTTGGTGCGATATTATAAGATTGTCAAGTGAAAAATAGTCAATTTACAAAAATTGCAGATAAAGTTAAACAAAAAAGGAAAAGCAAAAAATGACGAAACGTGATCTTGTTGTAAAAATCGCCAGAGAAACCGGTATTATTCAGAGCGATGTCGCCGATATCGTGCAGCGTACTTTGGACAGCATCGCCGGAGAGTTGATTTCCGGTAACGATATTGAACTGCGCAACTTCGGTGTTTTCGAGATCAAAGTCCGCAAAAGCCGCAAAGGCCGCAATCCCCGCGACACCAAAAATGAAGTCATCATTCCGGAACGCGCCGTTATCAAATTCCGTGCCGGAAAAGAGCTTAAAGAAGCGGTCGAAAAACTCGACCCCGCCCAGTTCCGCTAATTTCCAACAGTGGTTCTGTAAAAGTGAATACGCGCCTGACGACATGAAATTGTCTGTCGGGCGTTTTGCATTTTTTTATGTAAAACAGCGTGTTTACGCTGAATAAAAAGAGGTTGTTTATGGCAGCATTTGCTCCGCCGCCGGGTACAGCGGATATATTTCCTGCGGAAGCGGGAAACTGGCGTTTTCTGGAAAATACCGCCGCAAAGATATTTTCCGGTTACGGTTACGGTGAATTGCGTACACCGGTTTTTGAGTATACCGAGGTCTTTCAGCGCGGGCTGGGCGGTGAAACCGAGGTCGTGCAGAAAGAGATGTACACCTTTGAGGATCGCGGCGGCAGAAGTCTGACTCTCCGGCCGGAAGGTACCGCCGGTGTCATGCGGGCTTTGACCAATACCGATGTCGCCAACGGTACTGAACAGCGGGTTTTTTACTATGGTCCGATGTTCCGCGGGGAACGTCCTTCCGCCGGACGCAGGCGGCAGTTTCATCAGATCGGCGTGGAAAATGTCGGCAGATGTGCGCCGCTTATTGATGCCGAATGTATCGCCATGCTTCACAATTTCCTCAAAGCCATCGGCATTGAAAACGCCTGTTTCACCATCAACACCCGCGGAGTCGCCGCCGACCGTGCGCCGGCGGAAGCGATGCTGCGGGAGTATTTCGCCAAACATATCGACTCCATGTGCCCCGACTGCCGTACCCGTCTGGAGCGCAACATCTGGCGCATTCTGGATTGCAAACAGGAAGCCTGCGGCAAGGTCATTGCCGGTGCGCCGGATTATCTGCAATCATTCAGTGCGGAATCCAGAGCATACTTTGATGAAGTGAAATCAGCGTTGACTGCGCTCGGTGTGCCGTTCAAAGCCGATTCCCGTCTGGTGCGCGGACTTGATTACTATGTGCATACCGTCTTTGAAGTCACCCATCCGGAACTCGGCGGTCAGATCGCCATTGCCGGCGGCGGCAGATATGAATTGTTTCTGCCCGGTGAGAAAAAACCTCTGCCCGGAGTCGGTTTCGCTGCCGGCGTGGAGAGATTGCTCATGGTGCGTGAAGCTCTCAAGGTTCCGGCAGCGGCAAATGAATCCGCCGGAATATACTTCATCGGACTCGGTCAGCAAGCCCGCCTTGCCAATCTGCTCCTGGCGGATAAACTCCGCGCTGCCGGTATCCGTGTGGAACTGGAACTGGAAGAACGCTCTTTCAAAGCCCAGATGCGTTCCGCCAACCGCTGTCAGGCGGCGTACACTTTGATTCGCGGGGAAAGCGAAATGGAAAAATCCGCCGCCATCATCAAGAATATGGCAGATGGTTCGCAGTGCGAAATTTCTGAAAGTGAATTGTTTGAATATGTTTCCACAAAAATGGTAAAATAAAGGAAAAAAGAAAAATGCTTACCAAAAAAAATCTCATCTTCCTCGGCGGCCCCGGTGCCGGTAAAGGAACTGTTTCCAACCGCATGATCGCCAAATACGGCGTCGCCCACATTTCCACCGGTGACATCCTGCGTGCGGAAGTTGCCAAAGGCACTCCTGCCGGCAAAGAAGCCGGTGCCATTATGAAATCAGGCGGTCTGGTTCCCGATGCGCTGGTCTGCGGCATGGTCGGCGAAAGACTCAAAGAGCCCGATTGCGAAAAAGGTTTCATCCTTGACGGCTTCCCCCGTACCATCGCCCAGGCGGATACCCTCGCCGAAACGCTGAAAGCCATGGGCAAACAGATCGATGCCGTCATCTATCTCAACGTCGCCGATGAAATCATTCTGGAACGTCTTACCGCCCGTATGAATTGCCGCGGCTGTGAAGCTATTTACAACAAGATTTTCATGCCGCCCAAAGTCGCCGGTATCTGCGATAAATGCGGTTCTGAACTTTTTCAGCGTCCGGATGACTCTCTGGAAACTGCAAAATCCCGTCTGGCGGTATTCCACAAACAGACCCGGCCGTTGATCGAATATTACGAGAAACTCGGTTTGCTGTATACCTGCAAAAACACCGAGCTCGATCAGATCATCGCTGAATTGGCACAGGTTCTGGAGTAAGAGTAAATGCCGCCAAGTCGGATCATCCACACTCCGGAGGAAATTGTCCGCATCCGCCGCGCCGCTGCAGTTACGGCACAGGTGCGCGACGAGCTGGCGCAGTTGACCCGCCCCGGCATGACCACTTTTGAATTGGATATGCTGGCGGGTGAACTCATTGCCCGCACCGGAGGAACCAGTGCGTTCAAAAATTATTACGGTTATCCCGGCAATATATGTATTTCCATGAATGATACAGTCATTCACGGAATAGGTTCTCCGGAACAGCTCATTACCGAAAACGACATCGTCAGTATTGACCTCGGGGTGAAAATTGACGGCGCACTGGGCGATTGCGCGGTGACGCTGGCTTTTAAAAGCGATTTGTCTGCGGATGTGAAACGTCTGCTCCGCGGAACAGAGGAGGCTTTGGCTGCCGGTATTGCTGCGGCAAAATGCGGTGCTTTTGTGAAAGATATCAGTGCCGCGGTGGAAAAATGCGCCCGCAAACACCGTTTGGCTGTAGTGCGTGATTATGTGGGACACGGTTGCGGTATAAAACTGCATGAACCGCCGGAAATCCCCAATTATACCGGCTGGGGCAAAGGTGTCCGGCTGGAACCGGGTATGGTCATTTGCATCGAACCGATGTTCAACCTCGGCACCGAAGCGGTGAAAGTTGACCGCAATGATAATTGGACAGTGCGGACACGCGATGGTGCGTGGAGCGCGCATTTTGAACATATGATCCTGATAACAGAAAATGAACCGGAGATTTTAACGTGGCAAAAGATGATGTGATCAAAGTTGAGGGTGTGGTGCGCGAATTGCTGCCCAACACCATGTTCAGAGTGGAAATCCAGGGCGGACACGTGGTGAATGCCCATATTTCCGGCAAGATGCGGATGAATTTTATCCGTATTCTGCCCGGCGACAGTGTGACTATGGAAATGTCGCCTTACGATCTGACCAAAGCCAGAATCGTATTCCGCAAAAAATAATTTGCGCGGTACTGATGCCATGCGGCTGTTGCCAACTCCTGATAAAGGCGGGCGGCAGCCGCTTCTTTTGTTTGCGGGGTTGAGAGGCGTTGAAATCGGATTTCCGGCGGGAAATGGGGCGAAGTTGCAAAAAATCATGTTTTTTTAAGGCTTTTTCTCTGTATTCAGCTTGCATTTTCGGTTTTTGGAGCTATCTTATATAAACATGAAGTGGCGGGTTAGCTCAGTTGGTTAGAGCGTCGGAATCATAATCCGCAGGTCCCCAGTTCGAATCTGGGACCCGCTACCACTTTTGCCGGAGTGGCGGAATGGCAGACGCGCTAGACTCAAAATCTGGTGTACCCCGTACGTGTGGGTTCAAGTCCCACCTCCGGTACCATTAAGAAATCCTTATCTTATGTTCCCGCAGGTGTTCCTTTGTTGCCGGGTTGCCGTCATTTCATTCCGGCACTCGCTCACAATAGTTCGCTCCGTCAAGTCCCACCTCCGGTACCATTAAGAAATCCTTATCTTATGTTCCCGCAGGTGTTCCTTTGTTGCCTCATCGCGGGTTTGTGACAAAAAGTCATATTGATTTCTCGCTTGAAATTTCCGGTAACTGATAGATTTTCAATTTAAAGTACTCACGGTCTCTGAAGCCTATACTTTATGCTCAAATCAGCCGACTTATTTGCCAAAATTTGCCAATCTGAATTTTCTGGAAAATACGACACCTTCTGCAACACTCAAAACCGTAATATTACGGTTTTGAACCTTTAAGATTCTTTTTATATGTTATCATGCGTTAAAAATATTTCACTCCAAGTGCATTTCATGAAGATTCCATCCGCTTAGGAAGTCTGTGGATATAGGTTCAAGGTTATCTCGAACACTTTTTAGCGCAACATTTACCTCTGGTATGTTCTCTCCATAAGTAAGCAACCTTGTCCATTCATCGGGATAAAATTGGCGCAATACAAATAATATAAAAGACATTGGCTTCAGTTTATATTTGCATGATAGACGTATAGGAGAATCAACACCTAAATGAATGTGCGCAGCAGGATGTTGACCATCTTTGTACTGGTCTTCCGAATAATCATATTTTGAGTTTGAAACAAAAGATAACAGCAGTTTCAAGTCAAGTGACCTTAAAATCGAAACCTGCCGAGCTTCCGGGAATGGCGGTCAGCACATCAATACCACAGATTCTGCGGTAAGAATCGTTCATTTGCCTACTGGAACAGAAGCAAGTGCCAGTGAAGAGCGTTCTCAAACTCGCAACAAAGCATTGGCAATACTGCGTTTGCAGGAAAAGTTGCACCTTATTGTTGAACAACGCCAAGCCGCCGAAAAAGAATCAATGTGGCTCGACCATTACCGCTTTGAACGCGGAGACGCCATCCGCACCTTCAAAGGGTTGCCACCGAAAGAATAATATTCAACTTATTGACGCTCTTATTTTTCCTGATAAGGGCGTTCAATTTGTTTTTCCTTTTGATAAAATCTATCATAAAAAATTCACGGATTTGAACAAAATTCTTTTGTAAGTCACTGGGTGATAAACACTATCTATTTTTATTAACTTATTAGTTGCTTGTTCAATATTTTTTGTGTTTATTCATCTGACACTTTTTTTGTAAAAAAATCGTTTATTTTTTGAAAAACAGGAGGGCGTCTGCTTGATAAAGCTGAATCCGTCCATCTTTGTTAAAGGTATAGACTTGGCGGATGAGGTTTTCATCGTCATCGGAGTAGGCGTATTTTACCAGCATAACTTTGCCGTTGATAACTTTCGCTTCCAGGTGGCGGGTTTCAAAGGCGGAGAAGGTGTATTCTTTCTGCGGATTGGAAACAAATACACCCACATCGGCGTGTCCGGCAAATCTCCCGTTCCAGACTTTTATGCTGACAAAAATATAATCAGGCACTTTATCCCCGTTGAAATCGGCTTTGTAGCACGCCGACATCGTTTCGCAAAGTTCATTGGGTAAAGTAAAAATTCGATCATCTACTTTGACTTTTTTGCTGTATTTTGCGTCAGCATCCGGCAAAGCACTGCGTCCGGGATTTTTCACTACTCCGCTGATAAATGTCATTTTCTGCTTGGGCATAAACGGATATTTCAACTCCGTTGACCAGGTAAAAGTTTTATTGACGGGCTTGGCAGCACAAAGACCGAGGCTGCAACATACTGCAAGGAAAGTAAGAATGGATTTCATTATTTATTTTTCTCCGGTGGAAATTTTTGTTTGATTTCTTTCATTCAAATTAAAAATAAATTTGCATTGCTTTTTCTGCTTATCAATACAAGTTACTTCTACTTTTTCTGAATCCGGCACTGTTGAAACGATTTTTTTGACATCTTTCAATGGATGTACGGCAAGCGGAGAACCAGTTTGATCCCAGATGCATAAGTAGAGTGCTTTTGCGCTTTGCAGTACAGCAATATATCCGTTCTCGTTATTCCGGCAGGTTTCAGGCAAAATGCTGATCGGAAAATCGTGATAATATTTACCGAAAGTTTTTACAGCATCGGCATCATAAGCCCAGTCAGCTTCTCTTTTCAGACAGACTTCTCCGAACCGCATTTTATAGGTTCCGCAATTAAGACGAACTTGACAAAAATTGGCGATTTGGGCATAGACAAGATACTGTTCATACGGCAGTTTTACCGCTTCCCATCGGGATTTTATCCGCAGAAAATCACCCATCAGAATGAATATCCCCCGTGCTGAACCATTGACATTCGGCAACGATGGAGTCGAATCAAAATATTTCCACCACAGCTGATGGCTTTTCAATACGATCATTCCCCGTTCTGTCGGAAGTTTCCGAACTTTTTTCATTACTGCTTCATTGAGCAAAGCAGTTACCAAAGCAACCTGTTTAAAGGCGTCTTCGGCTGTATCAAGAGTAGTATAAACCTCTTTTTTATCAGCTCTTGCGTTTTGCAGTTTCAGCAGTTTTTCAATACCGCTGCCATCTTCGGCGATGAAATCAGAAAAGGTAATCGAGTCTTGAGAAAAGAGGATAACGCTTGAAAACAAACACAATATTGCAAGAAAAAGTTTCATAGATATTCTTTCTGTTATTTGATTTTTCTTTTAATTCCAGGAAGACTCCGTCGAAAGTTGGCTGGAGCGGAAAGTTGCTCACTCAACAATTTTTCCGGAGCGCGTTTGCCTTTCGGGGTGCGGCAGCTTGGACAGATACGCTCGCCTTTTTCAAGTTTTCTGCCGCAACGGAAGCACTTTGGCTTATGCAGAGATGAACCGCAAAATGGGCAGAAATTCATCTCTGCTTCATCCAATAATCCTCCGCAATTCTGACAGTAACTCATGACAATCTCACTTTATTTTGTTGCCGCATTTGGGACAGAATGAGTAAATTCCTTTGCAGCTTCTGCCGCAATGGGGACACTCTGTCGCTGCACCAAAACCATTCATGTTTTGCGCCATTTGTTGTCCCATGCCCATTGCCATTCCGGCACCCATCATGGTTCCGGGCATCCCCTGATTCATGGCGGCTTTTTCCATGATTTCCAGCTCTTTCTTTTCCCGGTAAGAGATGCCGAGAATGTCGATTTGCGCTTTTTCGGCAATAGCATCCGTAACTTGCTTCAATCCGCTTGAACTATCGGGGGATAAAGATGTGATACGGAATTTTGTCAGTGTCAGCCCATATTCTGCAAAGTCCGATTCAAGAGTCTGATTGGCAATAATTGAAAGTTCATCAAGGTAAGTAGCGATCTGCAATACCGGGATCATCCGTTCCGAGATGAAACTTGCAATGAGATCGCTTACCTTTGATAACACAACTCCTTTGAAGTAAAGCCGCACTGTTTCGTAATCAAAAGAATGAAGTGTTCCCACCAGTTGGAGCAGGAAGTTTGCCGCATCCGTTACAGCCAAGCCGAATTGTCCCTGACCGTGGAGCGGAGACAACACGCCGAATTGCGGATCACGCAATGGGATCGGTGCATTGGTCTGCCACGGGATATCCAACTTTACTGCCCGGTTGACGAACCAGACTTCGGCGGGAAAAGGAGTATCCCCGCCAAATGGCCAGTTGACTAATTTATCCAGTAAAGGGATGTTGCCGGAAGCAAGCACATGACGCCCCGGTCCGAAGGCACCGACCAGCTTACCGGAACGCAACAGGATGCAACTTTGAGATTCCGAAACGAATATCTGACTGCCCAGCTTGAGTTTATCGCCGGGAAACTTGTATGCCACCGCATTTGCCGGAGCATCCCATTTGATTACATTAAACAGAGCCATAATGAATGCCTTAAAAATTAAACTGTTTCAACAGTTGTCGAGGCATCTTTTCCGGAAGCGATTTCCCACCATGCCCAGAGTAAGGAAATTCCGGCTGGAATCAAAAATATTCCTAACGGAATCGTCAGCAGAAGATGTACAATAGCTTTCCATTTTTTTCCGGCATAGAAATCGTGAGCTCCTAAAAAACCAAGATACAACGCTAACAATGCATAAGTTTGCGATTTTTTTAATTTCAATTTTCCAGTTGAAGAATTGGGGAGGTTGGAAAAGTTGATTGTTTCAAGGACAACTTCTGCTATACTGTCCGGCAGGAAAAGCGTCACCAATGGTGTGAACACCAATCCCAATGGACAGCCGATGATAAGAACCAGGAGTTTTGTATATAAAGGCGTGTGCTCTGCACTATTCTCTGTTTTAATGTAAAGGGAATAATTTTCCGGATTTCCATTCTTATTCAAGTTAATCCGGAAATACAATGAGAGGAATGCTCCACCTGAATTTTTCTTTGTCCGGGGATGACCACATCTGATTTCTTCAGCACTTGCCGGAGTTTTGATGGCGGTTCTGCCGGTAAAAATCAGACCATCTTCCACTTCGACTTTCTCAAAGAAATATCCCAAATGTTTTTCCATATATTCGCTCAAAGCAACAGCACTTAAATATCCCGGCTTGATGTTGACATCGCAAACTTTTTTTGCCGGATAGGGAATCGTTTTCTGCAATTCAAGCATATTCTGAAGCCACTGCGGATCGTCTTTGACCACAGTCCCGCCACAGCTCTGGCATATTTTTTCAGAGGAACTTGCTTCTTTGCCGCATTTGGAACAAATAAAGTTGACCGGATTCAATGATTCATTTGCTTTGCCGCATTCGGGGCAGAATTTCATATTTTTGTCATAGCGTGCTTTACATTTGCTGCAAACGACGGTAGTTTCCGCAAGTTCCCGCTCTCTTGCCAAACGCCTTGCTTCTTCTTCGGCGGCTTTTTCTGCGGCGAGACGGGCTTCTTCCTGTCCCCGGGCGATTTCTGCGGCTTTGGCAGCTTCGGCTTCAGCTTTGCGGGCTTCGGTTTCCAGACGGACTTTTTCCAATTCAGCAGCTTTGATTTTTGCCTGTTCCGCGGCAAGAGCTGTCGCTTCTGCATCCGCTTTCGCTTTGGCTTCTGCGGCGATTTTTTCGGCTTCAGCCCGTTCCGCTGCCAACTTGGCATCAAGTTCGGCATTGGCTTTTGCTTCCGCCTCAAGCTGTTGCGCTTTGAGTTTCATTTCAGCATCAAGTTTTGCCTGACGCTCGGCGGCAGAGAGACGAGCCTGTTCGGTAGCAGCAGTTGCGGCGGCCCCGGCGGCATTGGCTTCTGCGGCAAGACGACTGGATTTGTCATGGGCGGATTCCGCCATAGCGGCGGCATTGGTGGCACGGATCTTTTCCAGATATAATTCCGCCTGCATCGGGGTTGCTCCGCTGAAAACCACTGCCGGGAGTTTCTGAAGCATGGGACCGATCTTCTGGGTGGGATAGCCGGAAATTTCGGCAACCACCCGGATCAGATCCGGTACTTTCGCTCCGGCAAGATCGGTGACCAGCACATCGACAAGATCTTCAGGATCCCATTCTTTACCAAGTTCCGTGCCGCACTGGGGACACATTTCCATATCGGGATCATCAAAGATGAATCCACACTGCATACAAGCAAATTTTTCAGCCATTTTGTTTATCTCCTGTAAGTTTTATGTTTATGGATAATCGATTTCTACTGCGGGAACAAAACCTTGCTGATAGCATAAATTCACAAGATAATTCCATTCATGGTTACCAAATCTTATTTTGCTGCAATAAGCATTTCTGTAACCCGGTTTGAAATATTTTCCTAGCACAGCATCTGAAAACGAAATAGTCATCCGTGATTTCAGTATTGGCGTTGTTCCATTTTGAAGTACTGCCGGAGTAAAAGAATAAGGAGTCTTGTTATTAAAAAACTTTGCTCCTCTGTAAAAATGCAGTTTTTTAATTTTTCCAATTTCACCTACAATGCGATTTACTGTTACATTTTGGTATTCTGCAGAAACAAAATTTTGTATCGATGGAAGTTGTCCAGGCGATAGGATATAAGGAGTTACGGTATCAATCACCAATATGGTATCCAACAAAAATGCATCCTTTTTTGTGGAACCGAACAACAAAACATCACCTTTGTTATACACACGTTTGTTTTGTTGGCAAATGATATACTTAAATGTACTTCCAAATACACATGGATCAGTATTTTGATAATTTCCGCCTGTGCCGCAATTTGCTTGACAATTTCCACCATTAATAAGTGCCGAAGGAGCAACTGAAGAACTATTAGTTATCGGAAAATGTACAAAATTAGGACTTTGTCCTCTCTTGGGATTCTTCCAAACTAAAGTTGGTGGTTCCCATTCTCCCCAAAAGTAAAAATCTCCATTTTTCAAAATACCATTTGTGTCAATGTACTGTCCATGCCAAAATAAATATTTTCTCTGATGTCTGCCTGTATTCCATTTTTTCATCAAAGTTGTAGATTTGAATGGGACAGGCAAAGTTCTTGCAGAGGTAATTGAACAATCGTATTTATGTTCACCGCCCGGATGTGGAATTTGAATTAAGTTTGCCATTATTTCTGTTCTTCTTTAAATTCGGTGTTTTACGCCTTGTTTTCTGGCAAGGCTTTTAAGTCATAAGGATATTTAATTTCCCTTTTGGGTTAACGTGCCAATCATTTTCGGAACACCTGACATCCGGAGATTGCAGAAAGAAATTTTATAAAGTTTTCTAAACCGATAAGCTCCTCTACATGCGTAGGTCGAAAAGGCTGTGCATCATTGATATAAAAATACAAGCCAATCAAATTGTTTTTATATGAGATGGAATTTATTTCATTCCACTTATATCCGTAATACTTATGACTTCCAGTAAGCGAATTTCTACGGCACCACCAGATTCAATCCAATGTTATTAATCCGTTGTCATCGGGTCCGTGTAGTGTCATAATGGCTCTGTCAAAATCTTTATTATTGGGGTTGATATTATATTTTTCAAAAACAGTTTTACTTAATCCATACTTGAATTGAGTCTCTGTTGCAAAATATCCTTCGGCCGCAAATGGACCACCTTCTTTTTTCAATTTAGCAATTTTATCGCCGAAATATTCTTCAATCCACTCCACTGGAGTCTTTTCAACCACTGCTCCGTGAGTGATGAGATAGGATTTTATCTTTTCTCCAAGTTCATTATTATTTAAAGGTTTATTACAATATGACAATGCCGGATCACCTTTACGATTCACATCTGCTCCGCGTTCCACCAGGAATTTGACCCGATCAAACCAATTAAATTCAACCGCATGAGAAAGTGCATTCATTTGTCCGGGGTTACTGAAGTTTATATCAGCTCCTTTGCTTAAAAGGTATTCTGCGATACGGTTATTTTCTTCTTCATCAAACTCTTCTTCTTCAAAATACTCATCATCTGCCCCCCAAGTGACAATTTTTTGCCAAAGCAGATTACAGTCAATTCCATTTTCTAACAAATACTTGCAATCTTCAAGAGTCCAGTTGAAATTTGTCAATTCCAAATCATATCGGCTCTCGACTTGATTTCCGCAAGCAGGACACTTTCCGGGATTATTCTCATAATTTTCGAAACATTCAGGACACTCATGGTATACTGTTACAACTGCCTGTGGTCTCGGTTTATTACTTTCTGTTTGCTCGCTTCCCACGATTTTAACAACTGCACCACAAGCGTCAAACTGTTTTTTTATTGCTTCGACTTCTTTTGCAGAACAACCTTGTTTCAAACAAAACGGAGTTGAATCTGCCAGCGTATAAGCATCACTCAACGCACAACCGGTAACTCTCCGGATTTCTTTGATAACTGCAATATTATTGTTTCCACAATCTTGCAAATAAATATTGTATAACGTGCTGTTTTCAAAAGATACTGTTTCACTTTTCTCTTTTTCCGATTCTCCTTTGGCTGTAACTTTACCGCCGCACTCGGAACAGAACTTGGTTCCGGCAGGGTATTCTTTGCCGCAACCGGTACAAGCAAAGACGACCGGGGCGGCGGGTTTGACTTCCTCCACCTTGCCGCCGCATTCGGCACAGAATTTAGTTCCAGCAGGGTATTCTTTACCGCAACCGGAACAGACAAATTTCGGAGCTTCGTCTTTCTGAACAACAACCGGCTTCTTTTCTTCGATTTTACCACCGCACTCAGCACAGAATTTACCGCCATTGGGATATTCTTTGCCGCAACCGGAGCAGACAAATTTGCTTTTTGCTGCAGGAGCGACAGCAACCGGTTCCGGTTTGACTTCTTCAACTGTCGGAGCGGGAGTTTCCACAACCGGAGCAGAAGTTTTCTCTACTGCCGGAGCAGGTTTTTCCTCCACCGTGGTAGAGGTATTTTTCACCGCAGTTCCGCACAGTGAGCAGACAGTTTCATTTTCTTTTATTTCAGTGCCGCAAAGTTTGCAAGTCATAGCCATTTTTATATTCCTTTCCCAAATCAGTTTTTGTAAGAGTCGACAATTTCACTTATTGTATCCAGCAAAAGATTTTCGTTGCGACTGATTTTTCCATTTTTCTTTTCAAAACACCAACAGCCCAGTTCTCCCCGGCGGAGATTGAAGCCGAAATAAATACCATCATCATCTTCATTTATGGTAAAGCGTGTTGATTTGTCGAATAAATATGTTTCTTCATAGCCATCTCGGTGCCAGACAAAACCGTAATTTGTCAAAATAAATCCCTCTTTCCCTGTACAGCGCGAGGAACTGTCGTGCCATACAATGATATCTTTTTCTGATTTAACCAAATTGCAGCCATAAGTTTTCATTGCAGAAGTCAACCTTTTTTCATCAAAGCTGCTTACAAAATAATAATCGCCATCGTGGAGTTGCTGAAGTTTCCGGCGATATTGTTCAACAATGTTGCCAGCCTTACCGGAATCAGAGTTCTGCTTGTTTTTTTCAACGAGCATCTGCAATACATCTGCAATCAATTCATCTTTTTTATCATTTTTACCATTTTCTTTGGTAAATAAAAACTGATCCGGTGCATTACCATTTAATGAAATATTCCATGATTCCGAATATTCATTGTCCTTTTCTTGAATACCTAATTCGGTTGTTTCATTGAAAAAAACAATTGCAGGTTCGCAGAACAGATCTTTGTATGCTATTCCATATTCAGTTAATATGAAGCCTTCTTTTGCTCCGCCAAACGCAGTACTGTCGTGATGGATAATAATATCTTTTTTGTTTTCGACCAATCCTTTGCCGTAAGATTCCATGGCACTAGTCAGTTTATTTTTGTCAAAACTGGTCACATAGTATTTATCACCATCATGAAGTTCTGCAAGCATTTCCTTGCATTTTTCAGTGAAGTCTGTTTTATCTTCGACAGTGTGACTGTTTTCCGGTTCAACTTTTTTGACGGTTTTAGAAATCTCCGCTTTTTTATACCATTTTGCAGCTTCCGCAGAATTATTATCAAACTCTTCTGCACTGGCGATTTCCCGTGCATAATACTTGGATGGATTTTGCTTGTAACGTATTTTCTGGATATCTTTGTGCATTGCCCAAAGATGAACCGGCAACCCTGCTTGCGTTATTTTGCGGAGATGAGCGTCCCATTTATTATACCAAAGCATTTCCTGTTCTTCGTCTTCTTTCAATCCTCTTGTACCGTCGCGGAAATTATCAAAAAGCCATTCCATTGCTTGAGCATCACCTGCTTGGGCAAGTTTTTTCTTTGCCGGAATAATTTTTTTGTACCACTTGGCAGCTTCTTCGTAATCTTCCTCCTCATTTTCATAAATATCGGCAAGAGACTCGATTGCATCAAGATCTCCAGCTTGGGCGTCAGTCTGAAGATCATCTATGGTTGCAGATTGCCATTCAGCTGATTTATAATCTTCCGGAAGTTTTGCAGCCCATTTATCTGCAGATTCCTCATCATCATACCAGAAACAATGCTGTCTCATGGCATCGATTGCTTTTACATTGCCCTGATTTGCCAGATGTTCCGTTTTCTCCAGAAAGTATTCGTATTTGTAACCCTTTAAATTACTGTTGCAGATAAACGCATACAACGCATCCGCATCATCCCTTTCAGCCAATTCACAAAGCATTGCCAGATAACGCTGTCCATCTTCAATTTTTCCCAACCGGACGGCAAGATTATAAGCATCAATAACAGCAGTTGTCTTATTTTCTTTTGAAATCCAATCTCTCAACAGTTCAAGAGCTTTTTCCGGTTGATATGATCTATGTTTTTTGATTTCCGTTTGCCAATCAATTTTTTCCTGACAATTTTTTTCATTGACCTTGCCACCGCACTCGCCACAGAATTTGGTTGCCGCGTCAAACTCTTTACCGCACTTGGTACAGATCCAGACAGGAACGATTTCTTCGACCGGATTTTTTTCTGTAACTTTACCGCCACATTCGCCACAGAACTTGGTGGCTGAATCGAACTCTTTGCCACATTGGGTACAGATCCAGACCGGAGCGGCATCAGTTTCACCTTTTACTTCTTCTGCCGCTACAATGGATTCTGCTTCAGCTGCCGGTTCCGGTTTTACTTCTTCCACCACCGGAGCAGAGGTATTTTCCACCGCAGTTCCGCAAAGCAAACAGGCTGTTTCGTTTTCTTTGATTTTAGTGCCGCAAAAAGAACAAGTGATCGCCATTTTTTATTTCTCCATTATCTTTTATAAGTTTTCATCAAAATAGGGACGGAACCGCTGGGGCTTGGGAGAAGCGATCTCATTGGCATAGAATGCGTGTTTCGCTCCCATATCGCCGATCCGCAGCGAACGGATCCCCAACTGTACCGAAAGATCATCCTCCGACATCTGCATACAAATGATGTGATGGAAGAGGTTCTTCAAATTGGTCATGCGTTCCATAACATCCCGGAGCAATATTCCCAGATTGCTGGAACACATTATCACATAAACATTATACTGCGGTCCATATTGCAGGACGTACTGCAATGCTTGAGAAGCCGTCAGATTTGCCGGAACAGAACCTCCACCCGCCGCCGGACGGGGAGATGCTGCTGCAAATGCGGTCGGCGTATTGGAAATTTTTGCCGGAGCAGATAATCCGGCAAGCAGACTGCCCGATTTTGCTTGTGCCACTGCCGGAGCTGCCGGTCTGGAAGTAAACGTTGGTGCAGCCGGCGCGGGCGGCTGTTCCGCAGGTTCATTGCGCAGTTCTTTCAACTGATAAAGGGTCTGTGCATTCATAATCGCCAGCATTTTCCGTTCCGAAGAGTCCGCCCCGTTATCCCGTTCTTTGACCAAGGCGTAAAGATCGAATATCTCTTTGGCAAGCATCTTGGGATTGGCAAGTGTTTTATAATCGGCATTGCAACTCAAATAAGGCGTAAAATAGTCCTTGCGGTCGTAGATGGACAACGCGACATCTCCATTGACCAGCATGGGATTGAGCGATTGGGCAAGAGTCCAGTAAACCGCATTGGAACACTGTACTTCATTACCGCCCAAATCGTCATCATCGTCAAAATCCATATTGAGGTCGATCTGCCCGCCGTGATTTCCGGCAATGAGCAGGTTTTCACCGGCTTCTTCGGAAAGGGTACAATAAACACTGCGGCTCAAAGTCTTATCTTCGCCCAGAACGAAGGTGGCATTCTTTTGCGCGGAGGCTTTACGCAGCATCCGCTGGAAAATATTGTTTTCTCCGGAGGGGAAACTCTGACCGTTGAAAATCAATGTTTCAAAATCAAGAGCAATGTCGCTGGCTTCCGCAGAAATTTTCTGCAGCATTTTATCCTGATAATCATCCAGAATCAAAGCACTGCGCCCCAGAACCGGAGAGCCAGACTCCATCAGCAGAAATTCACCGGGCATTGTCACTTGATCGCAGAATTCCTTGTTTTGGAAGCCCGCAACTTCAGTAAAGATTTCCCGCTTGTTTTTCATCACGATCCGGGTCGTCACGTTATCTTTGATCGCACTTGGCACATTGGCTGGATTCTGGGTGGCAAGGATCACATTGAACCCGGCAGCTCGACCTTCTTTGATTAATTTTTCCAGATATTTGGTAGCATCGTATTTCGTCGATTCATCTTCAAAGAGAATTTGAAATTCGTCGATCACCACGGCGACACGGGGGGCTTTGCCGCCTTTTTCCCACAATTGTTCCAGATTTGCCGCCCCATATTTGGTCAGCATGGCAGAGTGTTTTTCATAAAGTTTGTAAACGCCTTCCAGAATACCGCACGCTGTTTCCGGATCGCCCTCGATGGCAACCACCCGGGCATGGGGAAGTCTGGCATCGGCATAACGCTTGAATTCCACACCTTTTTTCAAGTCGATCAGGAACATCTGCAATTCATCCGGGCGGTGCAGATAACAGGCAGAAGTGATAAGTCCATGAAGCAAATTGGATTTACCCGAACCTGTACCGCCGATGATGAGCGTGTGTCCGGCGATCTCTTTATCGCAGAACCAGCTGGCGATTTCACCCCGGGCGGTTTTACCGAAAGGCACTTTGAGCCGGTTGTATGCCGCCGCAGAAAAGATATTTTCTTCCGGCAGAATTTCAGAAAGATTTACCGCAAGGTCGATATTGGCAGTGATTTCCCGCAAGCCCAGACAGAGTTTGCGGACCTCTTCGGCAGTGGTTTCCATGCAGCGGAGTGTGCCGGTAACCTTAAATCCGGGATGTTCAAACTCCACGATCTCTTTGATGGGAGTTGCAACCACTCCGACTTCGGTCGGGTGCATCGCCATAAATTTGATATTTTCAGATACCGCAGGATCTTTTTTCAACTCTTTGAAGCAATCCACATTGCCGGAAACAACCACAAAAACGCCGCATTTTGCCGCATTTTTGATGATGAAAGAGAGATTTTTCAAATCCTGTTCTGAATTGGCAGAACCCGGCTTGATAAAAGTATCAAAAGCATTGATCAGCAGCATCTTGCGGGGAATCGGCAGCGTGCTGTTGACCTTGTTGAAATCCTCAATATATTCATATTCATCGCCCAGCAGCTGAACCGTGCGGGTGATACATTCATCCTGATAACTTCTTAAAAAGTCTTTCAGAGAATTTGGATCACGGGAGACATTGAGGGTGATTTTCACCGGAGCTTTGGCATTTTTCTTTTCCCCGACCAACGCCTTCTGAAATTTGGTCATAAAGTCACCGTTGAAAACCGGATCGACCACGGCGATCTCCATTTCCCCTGCGGTGGTGTTCCGCATAAATTGGGAAATTACCGTATCAAAAAGCAAGTGCAGTAATTCCTGTTGAGCTTCCACATTTCCACCAAGATAAATTGCTTCCCGGCGGTGAAAACAAATAGGCAGTTGAAATTTGATGGCATCAGATTTGTTTGGTGTATAAACCGCATCAACACAGGCAATGGGGAATTCCAGACATTCCGTATTCGGACGGGACAACAACTCTCTGACTTCCGCTTTGACAGCTTTGTGTTCATCCCGGTTGCCGTCATTGTAATAAGCACTTGCCGGATCATCAATAATAGAGAGCAAACGCTCTTCTTCTTCGCAAGACAATGCCAGCGGCAAAGATTTCAAGGCGGCAAAATATTGAGCTTCATAATGCCGCATATTATTCAGCCATTGGGATTTTTTGTCTTTCCAATATCCGAGGGCACGGCGGTTGCCGCTTTGTATTTGTTCTTCATACACACCGAGGATATAATCGCCCATATCGGCAGTCAAATTCCGCATGGTGATCAAGTTTTGCAATTTCTGCATCCGGGAACCGAATTCAGCATGGAATTTTTCCATTTCTTCAGGATGTTTTTCTGAATCCTCGGCTGAAATACGGAACGGTTCGGCGTAGGAGGTCGATTTGATTTTTTCCACCGTCTGCTGAAACTCTCCGTAAGATGCCCCCAACTCTGCCGCGGGAATATTAGGATTGAGAAGCATTTTTTTCAGTGTTTTGAAAGATTCCTCAAGTTCTGCTGGAACAGTTATTGCAGGCAAGGAGCGTTTGACTCTGGAAAGAGTGTTTTTATTTTGTTCAAACCATTTTACAAACTCTTTCACATATTGCAAAAAATCGGCATTGGCTTTTTCAATATTCTTTTGGGTATTGATTTCTACTTTTGCAAGAAAAGTTTGATTTTTTGCATGGATTGGAGAACTTTTGTAATCAGCTTCATAAAAGAAGGGCAAAAGTTCAAGATGCATCTTATATTTTTCAAATTCACTGATCATAAATTATTTCCCCGGAATATTGTTTATCATTTGCGATACATTGCTTGCACTGGCATTAAGTTGCGATTTTTGAGCCTCCAAAGCCGCGATTTCCTGTTCCAATGCATCACACTCGGCACTGATTTCTTTGTTTTTTGCATCCTGTGCCTCATCACGCATTTTGGCAGCATTGATGTATTGGGTGATTTCACTGCGGTAAAGTTCGTTATTCTGCTGTTGGACCGCTGCTGCCGCAGCATCGTCACTTAATTTATTGATATTGTCCATCAAACCGCCAAGCACGCCGTCAGAGAAATTGATGCCGTTGGCATCGAGCCAGTTGGCAGAAAATACACTTTGCACTTGTGTTGTACGCATAACATTCTGCTGATGAGTGGTTTGTATGTCAGAAAATCTCATAATTTCCCTCCATCCAGCGAATAGGTTTCGTAATCATACATCAAGCCGGAAAGTTTATCCATAATTGCCGCATTGTCACAGAGATTATCGCTGGCATTCCGCTGAATACTCAATGAGTTATCGGAAAGTTCGCCCAGACTCCGGGCAGATTCTTTTGCCCGTGATTTCAATTCATGTAATTTTTCCTCATCTGCTTTTTGGGCTTTTTCGGCATTGTCAAGATTGGAACAGGCTTTTTGTTTCAATGCTTCAACTCTGCGTTTCAATGCTTCGGCTTCAGCAAGTTTCTGTTGGCAAAGTTCTAAATGCTGCCGGGCTACTGCAAGAGCTTTTTCTGCGGCATCTTTCATTTTCTGTGCTCTGTCAAGTTCTTCCTGTACTTTTTCCAACTCTTCTCTGGCGTGCTTCAAATCCTGTTTGCAATGGTAAATATCAGAAGAGTTTCTGTATTCTATGTAGTTCTGGTATGATTTAATGGAATCCTGATGGGCATTGATCCAATATGTGTCATTATTTTTCTGTGCCTGTTTTAATCCGGCTTGTTCCTTTTTTATCTCTTCTGCATCATGCTTGTTTTGAAGTTCGTATTCTTTGATTTGATTTTGATAACCGGAAATACTGTTTTTCGCATTGGCAACACTATTTTCGGCACTCTGGATCATTGAGTTTGCACTTTCCACAAGACGTTCTGTATAAGAAACATTTTCTTCGGCAGGAAGAATGAAATCATTGATACGACTGCGACACCATTCTGCTTCTTTCAGGCGTTTGGCAGCTTTCCATACACCATTTTCAGCATCATTGACAAGCTGTGCCGAATTATAACACTGGTTGCCCATTGCATCAACAGACTGATCAAATGCCTCTTTTTCTTCTTTACAAGCTTGCATGAATTCCGTCATGGCACGGTTCAATTCCGCATCCTGCTCCCGCAGAAAATCCCTGCCGTATGCGACAGTGTTTGCTCCGTCATGGATATATATATGAAACTGTTCACCCGCCATGATACTTATCCTTTGTGGATGCGTTTGGCGGTTTCAAAGACACTGTGAGCGCGATTGATAAGTTCCTGTAAACGGGCAAGATTTTCCTGACACTCGGTATCAATGAATACCGAAAGATTATTGGTCATTTCGGTAAGAAGTTCCTCAAACTGCTGCCGGGATTCATCCTGCCACATATCACAGTTGCTGTCAAAAGAAGCCTTGATGGAGTAAAGTGCTTCAAGCATATTTCGTGTCACCATATCGAAGTCATCATGGAATTGCTGGGTAAGTTCAACATTGATAATGATATCAGCCATGATTCACCTCAAAAAGTCTGGTTGTAGGATTCTTCGATTTCAGTTGCCAGATTGTTCAGCTGATCCGGAATGGTTTCGGATTCCTGAATGAAACGCAAGACAAACTGTTCAAAGAAAATACTCATAAGTTCGCTGAATTTTTCCGCTTGAGCATCCCGCCAGCCGTTATCCAGCAACATCTGCAGTTCGCTGTTGAGATTTTGATAATTCTGAACGATTTCCATGTGCCGTGAACGCAAATCATTGGAAAAAGTTCTCAATCCTTCGGTATTATTTTGAATTTCCGGCATAATTTTACCTCTTTACACATTGACCAGTTTCAGCAATCCCAAGCGTACTTTCTGCCGGGGAGTTAATTTGTAGTTTGCCATAGCGATTTCCCGCAACCGTTTCTGATACAGCGGATAATTTTTTTCGGTAAAAAAGTCATACAGATCAAGCAGGGCATCCAAACTGCCCAAAGCTGTGGCTTTGTATAAAAGATCATCTACTTGCTGACCGAGCTTTTTCCCCAACACGATGTTGATGGCATAAATATCTGCCAATTTTTCCGGGAAACGGTTTTCTGCGGCATAACGCTGCCAGAGTTCACTCATGCGTTTTATATCCGCAGGAGAAAGCGTTTCGATCTTCTCTTTCCAAATTTTATAATCTTCATCCGGACGGCATTGAGCAAACGGGCGTTCCGGCTTTACTCCATCGGCATTAACAAAGTTTTCTGATAAGACAGACAAATTGGCAAGTTTGATGATTTCTGGATTCTTTTCTCCGAAATCACGCACCAGAAAATATGCCGCAGTAATACTTCCGGCGATTGCCGCTGTTTTCAAGACTTCTGCGGCATCCGGCACCAAGTTGGCATCAAAAGCATACAATGCAGTTGTTGCATCAATGTTACCGCGATCTGCCAGATTTTGCATAAGATAAACAGAGTTGCTGTCTTTCAAAGTATGCAGATTGATGACCGCTGTCATAAATTCTGAAGCTTCAGCACCTTGAATTGCACTGACATTCAACAATTCTGCAACATCCAAGTCAACAGGATAATATTTTATCCCGAAAAGGAAATAGTCGAGAAACGCATATCGGGGATAACGTTCAGGATTTTGAATCAAAAATAGCAGCAGAGCTTGAATATCCCCCATGATCTCAAAAAGTTTCAATCCGGAAATCGCATTGCCGGGATCAAGAAAATTCAATGCGGCAAATTCTGCCGGTGGTACTCCTGCGGATAAAGACCAGTCAAGTAAAGATTTGTCGGCAGAAGTCGTTTTATCTGACACAAGTTTCCGGTCAGTATCAGCATATTTTTGAGGATATTTTGCTTTTATATCACTTCCCATCCACCGTTTTTCCAACAGTTTTTTTGCCTCATTTTCAGGCAATGTGTCAAAAATCTGTTTTTGTGCTTCCTGTGCAGTAAGAGTGGTTTTTCCGGAGTTGAGATCGGCAGAAATTTGTGCCATTGCTCCGAAAGGGGTAGAGACATCATTGGATTCTTCTAAAGTACAGCCGGAAGCATCAAATTGCAAAAAATCCCATAGCCGGGCAAGTTCATTTTCTGCCCCTTGACAATCGGCAGCAATTTGAACAGCCTTTTTGTTTTCAGTCCCGGCAAGTCTGATAACAGCTGCGGCATTTTTATCAATGCCATCATGTGCATACGCTTCGGCAGCAGTTTTTATCAAATCGCCCTTTATGTCATCTGAAACAATGCTCCATTCATAACATATTTTTTCAGCAAGATCATGCAAATTACCAGACTTGCGCAGCTCTTCCATTTCCGGCATAATGACATATTTTTTGAAATCGCCCCAAGCCTTGTTGTAATGTAAAAATTTCATCGACAAATCCCGCAATATTAAAATTTAAAAGAAAAACAGCCGCGATAATCCATCGCTGGACTTCGCGGCTGTAAAATTGGATTGATACAGTTTTTCAAGGCACAAAAAGTCTATGCCTTGAGAATCAGAAAAAGAGTGGAGTTGGCGACCGGAAAGACTTCGGTCGGGTAGAAGCAAGCATTTATTATTTAATAAATGCTTGCTTGCTTGCTTGCTTGCTTGCTTGCTTGCTTGCTTGTTTGCTTGCTTGCTTGCTTGCTCTCACTTCGTTCGCGCAAGACAGTTTTTCAGTGTTCCGAAAAACTGTAGAGGATTCCTGACATGCGGACAGCGGAAGACAGATGCCGTAAAATGGCATCTTAAATGCTGTCGTTGCAGTTGTCATTCTCATAGTCGGAATCCCCTAAAATTTAGCGAGCCTGCCGATTCCACAACTTTCTGCTGCGAAATCCAGCCTGCTTGGTAACATTCAAATAAAACCGAACGCTCCCAAGCGCGTCCCGAAGGTCCGACCAAGAACCTGCCATGAATACACAAAGAAGCGCCCGGCAAGATGTGTAGACACAATCCTACCGGTCACATTTCATGCTTATTCCATGGCAAACGAACTTTTTACTTGGTCGGTTTTCGGGACATTTGCTGAAATATAACGGTTGTCAATTAGCCCTGCGGAAAAATGTAGACACTACCCCACATTACCGCAGTATCCCTAATATATCACCGCAAATCGTATTTACAAGTGAAACATAATAATATTTCTGATTTTAACTGGTTGTTGAGCGTAATCTATTATCAAAAATTTTTCGGTCATCCTTTGGAAATAAAATATTCTTTTGCCAGTGTTTTTAACCATTATCTCGAAAAAATCTAAAAATTCATCTTTTGTATATTCAAATTCTGATGTGCGATTTGAAAACAAACGGTGTAAAATGTACATTTTGTTATTTTGCAGTTGCATTGCCATACTTAAGTTCATTTGTTGCGGAGGCGGATAACAGATAACATTGGCAGTAAACAACTGCCGTTATGGAGAAATTATTATGACAAAATATTTTTATACTGAAGTTGTTACAAATAACTCAAGTTCTAATCTTCATTCTGCACTGGAACAGCTTGTGGACTCGAACATCCATAAATATGTTGATGCAGAACAACCGGGAGGAGCATTTACGATTTATCTTGAATTTCGTAATCTTATCAAAGAAAGATGTGCAGATGTAACAGAAACATTTGTCAAGCGTTTTGCAGATTTGCAAAAGGAATGTTCCACAGATTGGAGTTATCTCTGGACATTGTATTCAGCCCGTTATGCAGGGAATGTTGGTGCAACAATTATCGTTTTCTGCAGTGATGATTCGCTTACCCGGATAATGCAGAAGATTGAAAACATTCAATCCATTCTGCCGAAACGCCAATTCCTGGCAGATGTTGCCATTCGGATTTCAGGGTTGCAACCACAATGCCGCAAGGGATGGCTGATGGGACAAATCCCAGAAAATGCAGAATTGCTTGACTGCGGATTTTTCAATCATTGATAATTAGTAAAAAATGCTTCTGCAATAATTGATTTTTATGCAATGTAACTGCTCTTTAGTTTTTTTAATTTTCTCATCTGTGCCAGAATTTCTTCATTTGGTATTGATTTACCATGTTCCCATTCAGAGACCTTTCTTGCGGTAACTCCGAAGAGTTCTGCGAACTTCACCTGCGTGAGTTTCATTGTTTTACGCAAGGCGGCGATGTCCTCGGCAGTAATGGGCTTTTCCGGTTCATCGGCTGGCTTTTCCTGCTGTTTTGGGAAAGCATCCCCCGGTCGTGCTTTCGCTTTGGGCAAGCCGTTTATAAGCGTTGCGGCAACATCACGGATCGCAATCATTTGCCGGGGATAAAGTTCTATTTTTCGCTGTACAAGACCGGCAATTTCATCCTGTACCATTTTCTGTTGTTCTGCATCAAGTTTGCTTCCAGCGAAGGCACAGTCGGCAAGTTCCTTCCGTCCGGTGACATGAATATTCCAGGCAATCATTCCCATTTGCCAGACAATATTCCGTCCGGTAAGATCCGGTCCGTTGGAATCGTCAATATATTCCGGTAAGACAGGTTCGCAAAGCTTCTCCAATGCAGCAGATAAACGTTCCGTCAGCGACTGCTGATTATGGATCATCTGTTGCTTTTTCGCCTTGAGCTTTGCTTTCCGTTTTTGAGCCTTGTTTTGTTTACTCATTTTTCATCATCCATAGATGAAATAATTTCCCAATACCCCCCCCGAGCCGGTCCTGTATGAGTCAAAACACCGTCTTTTTTTAGTTGCCGTATATTTTTTTCAACGCCACCAACAGACAATCCTATGATAGATGCGATTTCGGGAACTGAAATATGGGAATTTTTACGAATTGCATCCAAAATCTTCACCTTACTTTTTACCCTACTTTTCACCTTACTTTTCACATTACCTTCTGGATGAAGTAAGGTGATTGCAGGGCTTGTGTTATGACTTTTACGGAATATCGTTACACGCACCCCTCCTTCGGCATCTTCTATTTTAGGTTCTGCAAGCCCGGCTTTTTTTATACCATCTATGATTTTTCTTATTCCCCGTCCCCAACTTTCAATGAATCCGGCACGGTAAAATACTTCTGCAATATTTTTATTCCGGGGATAAGACGAATGTCGTTCCAGTAGCTTTTCTGGCGTCAATTCCTCCGGCAATCTACCTTGATTCCATAATTCAATTCGGTCATTATAAACGCGCATTTGAATATGGACTCCCGTATAGTCTTTGTGAATAATTGCATTAAAAATTGCTTCTCGCAGAGCGTCTTCCGGAATTTCCAAGGGTTCGATCCGCTGCAAACCTTCATAGTGGATTGGGGAGACAAGATATTTGGATTTCAATATTTCCACAACCCGGTCTGCCATACGGATGATATCACCCACGATAACATCCTGAAACAGTAAGTCTGCTTCATCAACGATAAAACGCCCGATGCGGAAATCGCAAAGAGGAAAATATCTTGCCGGATCTTTGCCAAACAGCAGCAATGCCGCATTTTTCAGATGACCGCTATCGTCAATCAAACGCAGGTTTTCTAAAACACTGCGGATGTCTGTGGTGTAACTTTCGGGGGACATTCGCTCATTGGCAATAGATTTTCTCTGAAAATATTCAACAGCTTCCGGAGAAATCATATCCATCGTTGCCCGTTCCTGAACGACATCATCCCAGGAAACACCCATTTTCTTTAACAGGAAGTTCTGTAACGCAGTTCCCCGTAATTCCTGTTTTGTACTTCCGGAACGATAATGATATGTGCCACGGTAAGCAATAGGCAAACTGGATGGAGATACAATTACTTCAATATACTCACGATCATCTTTCTGGAGTAAATTCACTTCTACAACGATTCCAAGGGTCGTTACAACCTTATTCGGAATATCTTCCAACAGTTTCTTTGCGTTCTTTACTCCACAGACGGAACCATCGTCCTTAATGCCAAGATAAATTTTGCCGCCCTGCGCATTGGCAAAGCCGCAAATCCACTTGAGATATTCGTCGTTCCAAGTTTCTTTCCATTCGATGTTTTGAGATTCTTTCATAATGCTCCTTGTGGCGTACACCTGTTATCCGTAATATATCACAATTTGACCATTTTTTCAAACTCGGAAAGCTCTAAAAATGTTATTATCCATGTTTGCGGAAGTGAAATCTGTTCTTTTATTCCGAATTTCTTTTATTCTATTTGAAACATTCTGCATTGTGAAATATATTACATCAGGTGTTTGCCTAAACAAACATACACTTAATACAGAGGTTGCGATGTGTATTTTGTCATTTTTGCAGTTGCATTGTCATATCTTGCGCTCATGTCATTGCGGAAGCGGATAATGTTAACTGGCGGCAGCATAATGCCGCTTTTATGGAGAAACAATTATGATAAAACATTTCAATACTTATGATGTGTATCAACATTCCGATTTCAATATTTACCCTGACGAAGATATGCAGTATCTTGATAGACTGCATTCCCTTTGCCGGTATATGTTTCTGGAATATCTGATTGATTACAACATCATCAAACACATGGCTGTAAACGCAGATGGATATGTTTTCATACTTCATCTGAAATTGCAAAGATTGTGGGCTTCAATGTGTGCCGATTTCACAAGAGAATTGATC
>JAZNAR010000003.1:0-12309 GCA_045586645.1 Victivallaceae bacterium | reverse complement strand
TAGTATTTCTGGCTGCGGATCCACTCTGTGCAGACAAAGTCCACACGGATTATTTTGCCGATCTCATCTTTCTCAAGCATTTCCTTGATAACCTTATTCAAAGGGTTGGTCCTCATGGAAAAGTTGGTGGAAAAAACGGTTCCTGCCTCTTTTGCCACCGCCAGGAGCGCGTCGGTTTTGGCGACTGTCTCGGTGAGGGGCTTTTCGCACATCACATGGAGTCCCTGCCGGAACGCTGCCATGGAGATCTCGCCGTGGCAGGGATGAGGCGTTGCCACTGCCACCATATCACACAATCCGGAAGCAAGGAGTTCCCGGTAGTCGGTGAACCGGGCGATCCCTTCGGTTTCCTCCCGGTCAAGGCGTTCAGGATTTATATCACACAGGGCGGTAACTTCATAGTTTTCAGATTGATTTTTAAGGAATTTCAAATGGTTGGAACCCATGATCCCCAAACCGATGATGCCGATTCTGATCTTTTTCATTTATTTTCCTTTATGTTGGCGTGATATACAAGCGTATTGCACAGGGGTATTTTTATTCCATGAAATACTCCGGTCAAGGTAAAGTTTTTTTCCGGGGATATCCACTTTGACCACCCGGACTTGAATATTGCCCACCCGGATCATGTCTCCGGGAGTTATTTTTTTGCCGTCACTGAAAGAAAAACCGGCATAAAAAAGTTCAGGATTGTCCACCGTCAGACACTTTCCTTTTCCTGCAGCGGAAGTTTGGGCAAGAGGACGTTTTTTTTCAGACTTCACCCACTCTTTGAAGGGGATTTTTTTCTTGTAATCCTCATGAACAACTGTATATTTTCCTTCAGGCCATTGGTTGCAGAAAAACTGTATGCCGGGATTCTTGAAAAGGGAGACAAGAACAGGGCCGTTGTCGCCTGAAATATTATTGTACGCAAAGATGTTTTTTCCAATGGGCGGAGAGTGGAGAATGGGGAATCCGAAAGCAAAGACTCCTGCCCTGGATTCAGGAACGCCGTTGTTGCGGAATGTGTTGCAGACGATCCCGTTGTCGGAGCATCCGGGGAGCAGCCCCACCTTGCGGTAGTTGCCCCCTGTCATGTAGATCCCGTTGACATTACGCAGAGTCAGATTCTTCCTGAAAGCCGGGATGTGCTGGGCCCGGTTGTTTTCAATGGTGTTGAAGCGGACGATACAGCGGTAGGATTGAGTCAGCCCCATCCCCTTCTGACATCCTGAAATCTTGTTGTTTTCAACTACTGCCTCCACATTTTCATGAACCCAGACACCTGTTTCGTTGCGGTAAAAGCGATTGTGATCCTTGACAGTATTGCCGGTAACAAGGGTGTTGAAACTGGTGGATTCAAGCTGTATGCCTGTGGCACCGCAGTTACGTATGATGTTGTTGCGGATCAAAGTATTGTAAGCACGCTGTGTTCGGATCCCCTGCCTGCCGCATCCGTCAATGATATTTCCTTCGATGAGTGTGTCAACAGTTTTTGCTTTGGAAAGGGGATGGACAAAGGCGATCATGGCGAACTTTGCCTGAGCCAGATCGGCAGCAGCGGCATTTTGCGGATCGAACATCAGCTTTGTGCCGTCAGGGGAGTAAGGCTTGTTGCCCCATTCAGGGTTGTTGACCAGCTTGAGCCAGGGGCGGTCATCCCCGAAATATCCTTTGCCGCCTTTGATATGATTTTCACCCAGATCCCATGTATTCTCTTTATCGACCCGGAAGTTTTTGAAAAGGAGCACACCCGAAGCACTGTCGTCAGCAGGACCTCTGAGTTCTCCCCTCCGGACGGTATGGAATCCCTTGAAGGGAATCTTGCGGCTGATCTGGACAGAGGCATTTTCAAGGATCGCTTTACCGGGGGCAACGATCTTCACGTTTTTGACGCCGCCTGCGGCAACGACGACGGCTCCGGGAGCGTAAACGCAAATTCCATCCCGTCTGCCGTGGAATCTTTTACCAATACGGCATCCCCGGACTGTCGTTCTGAAACAGCAGTCGATATAGATACCGTCGCTGACATTTTCAACATCACTGTTGCAGATTTCGGTGTATTTACACCCGGAAAGCCAAAAGCCCATAGATCCGCCTTCGACGGTAACTTTATCAAAGGTGAGATGGCTGCTCCCGGAAGCAAGGACACAAGCCTTGACACTGTTGCGGAACGTGATACCTTCAAAACGCAGCCACGCGCCTTTGATAACAGCCGGAGTCGATTTTTTGCCGCCGTCAATAAAGACTTTGCCTGAAGTTGCAAAGGTGATCGGCTTGCCGGGAGCGCCGTTGACTTCAAACTTCTGAGGGGGATAGACTCCGGGAAGAAAAACGATTCTGTCACCGGGAGTGATTTTCGCGGTCTGCAGAGTTTTCCACGGCGCGGAGCGGGTACCGGGATTTGAATCCCGTCCTCTCACAGGGTCAAGAAAGAATTCTGCTCCGCCGAGGGCGAAAAAAAGCATACCCGAAACCAGCATCAGAAAAAATTTAGACATAAGGCTCCCTCTTATGAGAAGTGTTGAATTGACATTTAGAGCTAATATACAATCCAATAGAAAAAAAATCAAGACGGATTTCCAACAAAAAAGACAAAAAAAGCACAGCAGAGAGTTGAAAAAAGTTTCAAGATGAGATATATTATTAGGAGCGACATCCAGTCGGGGCGTAGCGCAGTGGCTTAGCGCGTCTGCTTTGGGAGCAGAAAGTCGCGGGTTCGATCCCCGCCGCCCCGACCATTTTTTTGCCCAAATGGGCAAAAAACATGAAGCCGTCAGGCTTCGCTTAATGCACCGACTTGTCCCGCCATAGCTTTAGCAACGGCGGAAGGTGCGCTTCATGGCACAACGTGCCGCTTCATACTTTTGTGTGCTTGACACGCCAGAGGCGTGCAAGACACAAAGTGCTTCATAAAAGCCTGACGATGAAGCATTGTTCCGCCAAAGCTCCACAATATGAAGCAGCTTCATTTCATTCAGCTATGAAGCATTCGCGTCGCTCATATGATGAGAAAATGAAAAATGAGAGTTTTTGCTTGCAATATATACCTTGCGCTGTTATATTATCGCGCTCAGGCTGTTGTTGAATCAAACCAATATTATCCTGATTTCCGAAAATAAATTCTGAAAGTTTACGGGAAAAGTAAAATGTTTAAGGTAGCGAAATGGTTGTTGTTTCTGATTTTGTTTCTGAATGTTATAATTGCATTTGCAGAGGAAAATCTTTGTTCAGGCTTTGTTAAACGGAATGGGAATCAACTTTATTTAAACGGGAATCCGTATCGTGCTGTCGGAGTCAATATCCCCAATTTGCATCAGAGTTTTATGGGAACGTGGCGGCATGATCAGCAGATTTACGGGACATCTTCCGCTGCAAAAAACGCAATGATCCAGGCGGTTGAAAGTGCGGCGCGGAATGGATTTGCTTTTATCCGTTTTTTTGCATCCCCGGGGTATCCTTCCGATATTGACAAACTCTATATGAAAGATCGCAAGGCTTACTGGGCTGGGATGGATGAGCTGTTCATGCTGTGCCGCAAAAATAATATCCGGGTAATTCCTTCTCTGGGGTGCATTATCGGAGCTGCAGGATTTTCCGATTATTTCGAAGAGCCAAGAAGGGCGATATTGGACCGCAGCAGTCACAGCCGCCGAGCCCTTGATGAATATGTCCGCGAATTTGTGACACGTTATAAGGATTCTTCAGTAGTTCTGATGTGGGAGCTGCAGAATGAAGCAATGCTTTCAGCTGATGTGCCTCGGAATTTTCAAGAAGAAAAAATGTTCGAGGCATCGGTTGTCAAACGTTGGGAAAAATCCGGAAATATCAAAAAACGTTATTATGGAGGTCCTGTAAATGATGCACTTTCTTATGATGAAATTGTAAAACTTTATCAGGAACAGTGTGCTTTTATTCAGTCGCTGGACCCCAATCATCCTGTAACAAGCGGAGATGCTGAAACCCGTCCGGAATGTACCAGCCGCCGTGAAACTTTCCCCGACTTCAAATTCAGAGCTGACACTCCGGAGGAGCGGATTGCAAATAATATTCGCTCCCAGCCTCTTCCGCTCGATGTCTTCAGCTATCATTTTTACGGAAAATGCGGAGAAACAGGAATACTGGATGATAAAGCGTCGCAGAGTATGCGTCAAATCATTCGAGCATCTCTTGCCGACGGTCGGCCGGTTTTTATCGGAGAGATCGGTGAACTTGGCGGTCCGAAAAAATCTCCGGAACAGAAATGGCTCATCCAATGGATCGACGAAGCTGAAAAGGAAAAGGTTTCTCTGATAGCATTATGGGTATGGAATTTCCCGTGGCAGCCGAATTTGACAATGGATGAATTCAATGTCGCACCGCTCATTCACCGCTGCCGTGAATTCAACAGAAAATATGCCGGAAAATAAAAAGTCGCTTTTTTACATCTTTTTTCGGGGCAATTTGCAGTTGTTTCGGAGAAAAAGTCCTTTTGATTGAGCGGAAAATTTTTCTCTGTTTTCAAAAATGCTGAAAACAGAGATATTTTCGCGAGATAACAAAGCGATAACCATGATTTATTAACTTGCAACCATTTGAGCTTGAGAGATTTTTCCGAATCAGCAAAACAAGGTCGACCATTTTTTTGCCTTGATTCCAAGGCAAAAAAAATGAAGCCTGAAAAGGCTTCGCTTCATGGCTCGACAGAGCCGCTTCATACGGCGCAGCCGTGCTTCATACATTTTTGATGCTTGACGAGCAAAGCTCGCAAGCACAAAATGTGCTTCATAAATCCGCCTTTTCAGATGAAACATTGTTCCGCTACCGCTCCTCAATATGAAGCATTTGCTTGCGCAAATATGAAGCACTCCGCTTACGCTCCGTATGATGAGAAAATGCAAAGTGAGAGTTTTTCCGCTTGTATTACAATATTTTCCGCATTATATTACTCATGCAGTCAGTTGAGGAGTTATGATATGTCAAAAAACACCACGCCGCTTGAAAATGGAATAAAAGAACTTATCCGTGCCGCCGAAGCCGGTGATGCGGCAGCCCAAACGCATCTTGGCTGGTGTTACGATGAGGGCGAAGGCGTGGAAGTCGATCACGAAAAAGCCGTCTATTGGTACACCAAAGCCGCAGAACAAAATGATACATACGCTCAATTCAATCTGGCAATGTGTTACGAGCTTGGAACCGGGACTGAAGTCAATTATAAAAAAGCATTCTACTGGTACGAAAAAGCCGCTGAACTTGGCGACCGGCACGCCATTTGCCAACTCGGGATTTTTTACGAAGAAGGCACTGGCGTTGAGGCTGATCCGGTCAAAGCCGTGGAATTGTACCGCAAAGCAGGTAACATGGGTAATTCTCTTGCGGCAAACCGCTTGGGATATTGTGTGGAATGCGGCATCGGTACAAAAAAGAATCCGGAATTGGCAGTGACTTTCTATAAGATTGCCGCAAATGCCGGATTAGCAAGTGCCCAATTCAACCTTGCCCGTTGTTACGACAACGCAATCGGCGTCAGAAAAAATATGCGTCTTGCGGTCAAATGGTATACCAAAGCCGCTGAACTTGGCGATGCCGAATCACAATGCAACCTCGGCGTTTGTTATGCCGACGGAACCGGGGTGAAACAGGATCATGCAGAAGCTGTAAAATGGTATAAGCTTGCCGCTGAGCAGAATGATGCAGTTGCATTGTATAATTTGGCAGAATGTTATACTTTTGGCGATGGAGTGAAAAAATGCCATAAAACAGCTATTGAATATTACCGGCGCGCCGCTGAACTCGGCTGCCCCAAAGCCCGGAAAGTCTTGACGCAAATGGAGCCGGTAAAATGAGCAGCTCAAGGCAATGAAAACGCAATCAAAGCATTGAAAGAACTGGGCGAAGAGTTGAAATTAAATCCTTTCGTTTATATAAGCCGGAGTGTCCGGAGTGCGGCAGTGAAAATTGCGGCTTTGCACACAGCATTGAAAACTGGATCGTGCTGTTGATTTCCGGCACAATGCACTGCCGGTGCAAAAATTGTAAACACAAGTTGCAACAACGTATTATGCTTTAACCGTTACAAGAGGCTATTTTTTTACATTAATCAGCTGGAGTTATTTTAGTTACCTGATAGTATTCTACAGCCCAAAGGGATTTGCCGTCTTTGCTGAAATACAAACCGTTGACGGCAGGATATTTCAAAGAGACGCCTTCAGGATATTCAGTCAAATCCACTATTCCGGAGCATCCTGCAGTGTTTTCCCGCTGATATTTGCTGCGACCATTGCCGTTGCCTCCGGAATATAAAAGATATTTTCCGTTGTATGCAATGGGTCCTGCAATATTGTGTCCCGGGTTCCAGGTGATGCCCAATTCTGACGGCATACCTTTCCAGAACTGTTTCAAAAAGTCATTGATGCGGCTGCCGAGGACGGTCAATTTGTTCTCTTTGAGTGAATAAATAAACTGCATATTTATACCGCAATCCGGTCTTGCCGCCCAGCTGTAGAAATAATAATCGTTGTCCCTTGTGACATGATAAATATTATTTTGCTCATTGGCTCCGGGGAGTGTTGCGATTTCGGTAAACTCATTTTTGCTCAAAGAATATTTGCCGAGTGCGCTTTGCATACCACCGTAAAACAGTATCGCTTCATCCGGAGTGTTTCCCATGCCTCCGGCAAAAAATGCTGCCTTGGGCTCCTGTTGGAACAATGACAGGCTTTTGCCTGCCTGACTGGCGGAAAAATGAGTTTTCCGCTCTTTGCCGAATAAATTACAGCTCATCAGTTGTTTTTCTCCGAGCAACATCAAACGTCCGTCCTGCATCCATATATCTTTGATTATAAACGGAAAGTGCGACAACCGGTGCAAGACTTTTTTCCCGGGGCGCGAAACCCAAACATAGCGGCCTTCAGTCGCCAGCAGAGTATCCTGCTCAACTTTCAGTGTCATAAACGGTCCCAGGCCATCGCCGGCAGTGTTGCGCATTTTGGGCAAACTCCAGCAGAGTTCCGGAGCCGCGCCATCGTCAAGCCGGAATATCTGATAGTCGAAACTGTCATCGGTCAGGAAATAGATGTTCCCATCGTTATCCGTGGTTGAAGTATAAATTTTTTGCCCTCCATCGGGACACCAGATTTTTTCAATTTTCCACGCCGGATTGAGCTGTTGCAACCCGCTATCTTTTGCCTCATCACGGCGGTAAAGCTCCCGGCTTGATTTCCAGAATTTCTGCAGCTCATCGCGGTTTTCATAGAAGCCGTCAGATGGCATCCCGTCAAAAATGTCAGCCGCCGGTGTTTTTGCCGCTCCGGCGGTACTGTTTACGGTTTTACCGGCAGTATCAGCAGTACGGAGAAGCGTTTCCGTTTCATTTGTTTTATTTGACTTGAAAAAGAAAAAATACCCTGCGGCGGCAATTATTATCAACAACAGCAAAAGTTTTTTCATTTACGGCAGCTCCTTGTATTCATTGTATTTTGCTTTTACTTTTTTCAATAACCCGATATAAGCATTGACGCTTGAATGGTCGTAGAGATAATATGGATCTATGCGTAAATCGGGATATTTTTTCAACAGAGCAAAAAGTTCCTCAAAATTTTTCAATGCGGCTTCCTGCGTACACTCTTTGGTATGCAAAAAGGCATTGCATTCCAGACTTTTTGCCATGATCTCCAAGCCATGACGTTTACGCAAATTTGCGGCTGTTGCGATTGTCCAATTACGGCGTTGAAGCGGTGGCATGGAGTTTTGATATTTGAAAAGTTCTTCAGAAGCCTCATACATTTCCTGCGGGGGAACATTTTTACGCAATAACGTTTGCCACGCCTCTTCTTTGGCTTGCAAGTATTCCCGATGCGTCGGATAGAAAACATTTTCCACATAGCGGAATTGCTGAACATCGTCCCCGCTTTGCCACAAATGGCGGTGATTGGAAAGCCAGTTCCAATATTCTTTACGTTTTTTTTCCGGCAGAGTGTATTGCCTGTAAAAGATACTGCCGATGATCGAATTGCCTTTGCGCTCTTCTGCCGGTTTCAGCCATTCCGGATGCCGGACAACTCTCTGCAATGCCGCGAACCAGTAAGGAAAAATATCTGTCAATTTTCCGTCGGCGATCATACCGAAATCAAAAAACTCCGGTTCATCCGGCTCAAGGGCAAAGGCGGCAAATTGCAGTTTTTCTGCCAATAAAAGCTTGTTGTCATCGCGGGCGATACGTGCTTCATAAGCGAAACGGCGCGCTTCATCTTTCAATGTATAATGCTTTTGAACCGGCGGGAGCGAACAATGCTCATGCAATGATTGCAGAACACTTGATAAATCGGTACTTTCTTTTCTGAAAACCGTTTTATTTTGGGAATCCACCGCGTAAACAGCAAAAATTATTTCTTCGGCATCACTTCCGGGATTGAACTCAAAGTGGATGATTTCCGAACCGCTGACCGCCTCCTGCCAAGCTCCTGACAGCTCCTGTTCCAAGAGCAATTCGACCAGATACTCCCTTTCCAGTAAAATTGCCGGAGTCTGATTGATCGCCTTTTTTACAGTATCTGAATATTTTTCCGCCTTTTGAGAAAGCGAACTGTGCAGATTATTGCGGATACCGGCAAAAGAGATGATGCGTTGGTTGAAAAAATCCTTTCCGGCATCTTTCCACTTCAATATTTCCTGTTTGATTTCAGCAGTTGATTTTTCAAAATCTGCCGATAGTTGGCGGTGCGACAAACGGAATCCGTAACGGGTTTCAAACGCGGTCAGAGTGTTATTCTGAACCGCGATGAAAATATCCGCCCCGGTGAACAGCCGGGCAAGTTTGGCAACGCCGAATTGCTGAATCAAAAACTGCTCCTGTTGTACATCAGAGATGTTGCTGCGCTCGACAAACTCAACGCTTCCGGCAAGTTCGGTCACAACAAGTTCAAGAGCATTTTTTCCGGCATCATCCAAACCTGTCAGGGCAAATTTACTGCTTCCGTAAAGGTGAAAGAAACAGCAAAATATGAATATTGAAAACAGAAGTTTTTTCATAATCTGATTTTCAAAAAACCTTTTTTGCTTCCGGGTTCGATATTGATGCGGATGCGTTCCGGACATTTGCCGTAAGTGCTGGAACCCATGCCGTAGGTGGTGGAAATTTTGCCGTCGGGATATTGCATTTGCGTCCAAATTGCTGAACTTGGTGGAGTCGGGAACGCTTTATTACCGTTGGCATAGTGCGGCATAATGACGAAGTCGAAACGTCCGGGATTGATGAAAATATCCACATAATTATGTTGAGTATCCTGTTTGATTTCCAACACATAGAAGTTTCCAGCCGGAACGTTTTCCCGTGTGACTTTGATCGCCTCGGGATTGCTGACTTCAAAACGGAAACGCTCACTGCGGTTATCTGCATCGGAACCGAAATAGCGAGTGTATTGTTTTTGGGCTTCAGGGTAGACGCTGCCCAGCTGTTTCAAGGCTTTGCGGAAACTGTCTTCACTCATCATGGTTCTCTGATTGTTTAATGCGATCAATGATTGAGCGTAAAACGATTGTTTCTTTTGCGGATTGTATTTTGCATCAATATTGTACTTTCCTGCCAGATATAAATATTTCCAATGTTCCGGGAGGTTGCTGCTTCTGCGAATCATTATACCGATAATTCCCGGATTGCCGCGCTCGGCAGCTTCTTTGAAAGCCTCATCCTGCTCGTTGAGCGGCAGTTGGAAAATTTTGAAGATTTCCGCATCCGGGTGATCATTTCTTGAAGCCAGAAGTTTCCGGTAAGCGGCGGCGGTGCGCTGATCAGCTCCGGCATTATACATAGAAGCGAGTTTTGCCGTGCTTTGATTCGGGTCAGGGAGCAGAGAAAGGAGAAATCTGGCATTTGCCAAATCCTGCTGATAGTGCTTGCAGGGAGTTTTTTTATACGCTTCAAGCTCTTTTACGACCGATGTCAACATCTTGTACGCTTTATCAGAATCATATACATTATATTTATTTTGGGGTGTAATAAGAATTGCTGCGATCATGATTTTTGCCGGAATGTGTCCGGCTTCAGCGGCTTTGCGGATGTCATTATAATTACTGCCCAAACCGATGGGGTCGGTGCTGTAATTGGTAAAGTTGGAAAATGTTATGCCGAAAAGTGCATCGATGCTGCCAAACTTTACCGCCGTTTTCCGGAGGTGTTCGCCAAATTCCCTCCGGTCAGGATTGCTTCTGGACATCGCCGCCCAGATGGATGCTCCGGCGATATTGCCCATGATGCGGGTCTTTTCAAAATAACAGTTTTTAAGCGGTTGTCTGCCTTTGAGATTGATTTTCTGATTGACAACTCTGCCGTGTGCGTTCCACGCTTTCAGAGTTATAGAACGCTGATTGCCGACCGGCGGCACCAGCATTTCGCTCCAGACATTACGAAATTCCTCGCTGTGAAAACTGTGGTAATTTGCGTTAAGCAAACGGTCAAAATATTGTGACGTTTTTTGGTAATCTATGCGTTGTCCGCAGTATCCCCGGCTGTAAACCAGATAAAGTAATATTGATGCAAAGCGGTTGCGGGGACTCAACTTTTCCGCCATTTGCAATGCTTCAACGGTTTTTCCGTCATAGAGTTTTTCAGCAACCGGCAGATACTCCTGCAATTCGGCACTGCCGTTATTGGCAAATGCGAAACCGCAACATAATATTACGGCAACAGTCAACAATAACTTTTTCATCGCTTTTTCTTCATCTCCCTGTAAAATACTCTTTTGATATATCCTTTTTCTTCTTGTTTTCCATTACTTTCAAAATCAATTCTGCGGCAGTTGTACGGCAAACGCATAATTGGAGTTCCATCCGGCAGATAACCGCCATCTTTATCCAGCGGACGGTCGTTTTTATCAAAAATCCTGCCGCTCCAGCCCCATACATTCCGGTCAAGAACCAGGACATATTCGCAGTTTTCCGGGATGGATGGCGGATTCAGATGAAGGGAGATTTTTTGACTGTTGTTTGCCGGGTGTTTTTCAAACAGCACCCCGTCGGCGGTGATAACGGCATCAAACAAGGCGGGGAACTCCGCCTCTATCTGGTCAACAAACTTCTCAATTGGAATTACTACTTCCATTGGTTCAACTTTTTTGGACGGAGGTGACTTCGGGGCAACTTTTACCGGAGCGGCAGGAGTTTCCAGTTCTTTTTTCAAAGCGGCACGTTCGGCATCTTTTGCCTTGTCCGCCTTTAATTCATCCAACAGCCATGCCGTGGTGGAAACCTGTTTTCTTCCCCAAACAAAAAGTGAAGTCGCAGCAGAAATACTGATGTTGCTCAATGCGATCCCCGGTGATTTTTCTTTCAGCGAGATCGTCGTAAAAAAGCGGAATGTGGGAACTTGTTCATCGCAAAAAACACATTTCAACTGTTCGGGGGTGATATTGAAATCCACGCTCAAAGATGTTTTGCCGCTTACCGAAAAATCCTTTTCCAAAAACAAATCTTCGGATTTTCCGGTACAGTTGTCATCGCGGAAATGGTATCCGTACATTACCACCTTGACAACTCCGTGTGAGGCAGCTCCACTCAATGCTTGAGCGGTGAAAGTTATCCGTAAAAGTCCCGGTCGGGGTTTGCTGTTGCCTGCATAAGATTTTATTCTGAAATCCGGATGTTTGAGAAATACGGTATTGCCTTTGACATCCACAAAATCGCGCAATGGCTTTTCAGCCGTATAATTGGATACTGCGCGCTTGTGTTTTACTTCAAGTGTCCAATTGCCGGGCAGAATGACTTCTGCTGACAACGGGATCGCCGTCAGCAGAACACCCAGAACAGAAAGCCGGAGAAAGTACATAGATAATTCAGTTTGTGTTGAATTACTTCATCACCGGGAAAAATTCTCCGGCAAGTTTCAGCGCAGTTTGGGCGATAGCTTCTTTGGCAGCGATGATGTAGGTTCCTCCGGCGAGAGTTTCACGGGCGGCACCGGCAGCAAGGAGTTTTTTGTCCTTATTGTAAATGGAAAGTTCCAACCGTGCAGAAGCCGAGGTGAATTTGTGATAACTTCCTGCATTGGAAGCGACAGCCTCTCCGATGATGGCGAAATCTGCCTCATCTCTGGTATTCACCACTTTAAAATCCAATGCCAGCAGAAGTTTTTTCAATTCAGTTTCTGCCGCAGGGTCAGGAACAGTTACCGCAATGTCTTCTTTGACACTGACAAAAACTTTGCGCTGTCTGCCTTGAAGAGACTTTTTCAATTGAGCTGAAACAGTTTCTTCACTCTGCTCTTTGGGCAACAATTTAGAGCTGTGCTTTTGCAGAATTGCGGAGACTTTCGGCACAAGCACCGGCACGAGGGCAGTAAAATCATCCGTTCCG
>JAZNAR010000002.1:0-22888 GCA_045586645.1 Victivallaceae bacterium | reverse complement strand
GACACCGCCAATCCCCATCCTGCAGGGGCGGCACCTGATCGCCCGGGGGATCAAACCCGGCAAACGCATGGGAGAAATCCTGCAGAAATGCTTTGAAGCGCAGTTGGACGGCGTTTTTTCCGGGGAAGCGGACGCACTCTTATTTCTGGAATCGCTGGAACCTGTGTCTGAAGATTGATTTTTCCGGTTCCCATGCTATATTTTCCGGCAAACATAAAGGACTCCGGAAAACATGGAAGATTGGATCGAAATCAACCGGGATGAGCGGCACATCAAAAAAGAACGTGCCAAAGCCCGTGAATTACGCAAAACCCCGTATTATCAGGCATTGTTCCGGGCGGGGGTGTGCCATTATTGCGGCGAAAAGTTTCCGGAAGAAGAACTGACTCTGGATCACATCGTCCCGGTGGCCCGCGGAGGCAAAAGCACCCGGGGCAATCTGGTGGTCTGCTGCCGTGCCTGCAATCAGGCAAAAAAATACCTTACTCCGGCAGAAATGCTCCTGCGGAAAATGGAGGCGGAAAACAATGCTGACCTACCTGAAAATTGACGGCCTCGCCCTGATCAGCCATTGTGAAATCGAATTTGCCGCCGGGTTCAACGTCATTACCGGCGAAACCGGCGCAGGCAAATCTGTCCTGTTGAGTGCGGTGTCTGGCCTTCTGGGAGGCAGAGGCGACAAAAGTGCGATCCGTACCGGTGCCGCCCGTTGCGATATTTGCGGGATCTTCCAGCTCCCGGAAGAGGTGCAGAATGAACTTGCCCCGCTGCTTGAGGAGGCGGGCGTCCCCCCCTGTGAAAACGGCGAATTGCAGCTGCGCCGGGTGATCACCCATTCCGGAGGCCGCTGTCATGTAAATGATACACCGGTAACGGTCCATTTTCTGCGGGAAGTCGGAATGCATGTGATCGATGTCCATACCGCCAACGAGCATCAGACACTGGTTTCCACGCAAGTCGGCATGACTTTACGCTGATTGTCGTGGTCAACATAGCTCAAATCCTGTCCGGAGAATTTGCTGTGCTGGCTCAAATCCCAGGTGCCGCGGTGGTGGATACCTTCAAGTTCGCCCCAGCCGAAAGGATATTTGACTTCGATATCAACGGCGGCTTTGGCGTAATGCGCGAGTTTCTCATGCTCATAAATACGCATGAATTCGTCGGGGAAGTTGAGTTTTTCGCGGTAGTATTTGATGCGCTGCTCTTTCCAGTATTCGAACCACTCCATGCCCTCGGCATCATCGCAGAAAAATTCCATTTCCATCTGGGTGAATTCCCGGCTGCGGAAAGTGAAGTTGCGCGGGTTGATCTCATTGCGGAAAGATTTACCGATCTGGGCGATACCGAAAGGCAGTTTCTGCCGGGTGGCGATACGCACACTGTGGAAATCCACAAAAATCGGCTGGCAGGTTTCGGCGCGCAGATAAGCAACGTGTTCATCGTCAAAGACCGGTCCGACGAAAGTTTTCATCATCAGATTGAATTCTTTGGGTTCGGTCAGATTTTTGGATTTGCAGTTCGGGCAGGTGGTGGGGTCCTCCATCTGGTCGACCCGGTAGCGGGATTTGCAATCTTTGCAGTCGGTCATCAGGTCGCTGAACTGGTCAAGGTGTCCGGAAGCTTTCCAGACCGTCGGATTGCAGATGATGGTCGAATCCAGACCTTCGACATTGTCGCGGGTCTCGACCATTTCATGCCACCAGAGGTTTTCGATGGCGCGTTTCATGCGGGAGCCGTAGGGACCGTAATCCCAGAAGCCGTTGAAACCGCCGTAGATTTCGGAGCTGGGGAAAATAAATCCGCGCCGTTTGCACAAACTGACGATTTTGTCCATCAGCTGCAGGTCTTTGTACTCTTCTGCCATGATAAATTATCCTTTGTTTCAGTATTTAAAATATATGAAAATATCACTGTTCTTTATAATATAGCTCCGGAACGGGTGTTTTACAATCGTTTTTCCGTATTGCAGAGTTTTTTTGTTTGTAATGGCGGCGTTATAGTGTTATATTTTGGTAATGGGAAATGTGTGATTTATACAGAGGAAGTAAGATATTATGGATTTTTCGCGTAAAAATATTTCACAGAAAACCGGTTCCATGCGCCAGATAGCTTCCATCCGCCGCGCTGTGCTGGATGACGGCAAGGGCCGGGGGATGCGGATAATAGATGTCGATAACGGCAGCGGATTGCGGTTTACAGTTTATCCTGACCGGGGCATGGATATCGGTGAAGCCGGTTTCAACGGCGTGCCGCTGGTATGGCTCACGCCGGAGATTGGCACTGCTGAAAGCTATGAACCGGAGGAATTCAGCTGGCTGCGTTCGTGGGGCGGCGGATTGCTCACCGGGTGCGGACTGCTCAATGTCGGCGGTCCCTGCGAAGCCGGAGAGAAACACGGTCTGCACGGCAGACTTTCACATTTGAAAAGTTCCGAAGTTAACAGCAGCAGCTTCTGGGATGCCGACGGGAATTTCAATCTGGAAGTTTCCGGCAAAGTCATGCACAGCAGGGTTTTCGGTGAAAAACTGCAGTTGACCCGCCGTATATCCACCCGGCTCGGCGACAACCGTCTGGTCATAGAGGACGAGGTGGAAAATATGGGATTTGCCGCAGTGCCTTTCATGCTGCTTTACCACATGAATTTTTCCTGGCCGCTGGTGGATGAAAATTCTTATCTGACTGCAGAGGCACACCCTGTCACGCCGAAAGATGAAGTTTCCGCCGCCGGATTGGATTTTTGGAGCAAATGTTGTGCGCCGGTGCCGGGATTTGCCGAACAGCTCTTTTACCATGATTTGACACCGGACAGTGATGGCATGGCTGAAATCACCCTGATCAATCCCGACCTGCGTATGGCAATGAGTGTCAAATACAGCAAAGAAACATTGCCGTACCTCGTGCAGTGGAAACAAATGGGGCAGGGCGAATATGTGCTGGGGCTGGAACCGGGCAACTGCGTGCCGGAAAATCAGCTCAACAATGCGGCAAAAAATCTGCTCAAATATATTGCCCCCGGCGAAAAAATTTCCCACAAAGTCGTGTTGACATTTGAATCTTTGCAGTGAGCGGTAAAATGGACAAGGGCAGAAATTTTTTCATAGCCGCGCTTGGCTGTCCCAAAAATATTGTGGAAGCCGAGTTGATTTCAGGAGCTTTCCTCGCCGGTGGCGACCGGCTTTGTTCCGACCCGGAGGATGCAGATATATACATCGTCAATACCTGCGCCTTTCTGCCTGAAGCACGGGCGGAAGCCGCCGCCGAGATCGCACAGGCTGTGGAGTGGAAACAGCTTTGCTCCGGGCGGAAAATCGTCGTTGCCGGATGTTTGATGAATCATGTGCAATTTCCGGAATTTCAGGAGTATTTCCCTGAAGTCGACCTCTGGTGCCATATCAACGATACCGCAAATATCCGGGAACTGCTTGACGGCAGAGTTTCTCCGTCAGAGGAAAAAGAGTGTACCTATTTGTGCAATGAATCCATGCCCCGTATGCAGTTGACTTTGCCGCACGTGGCGTATTTGAAAATCAGTGACGGCTGCGATAACCGCTGTGCGTACTGTGCTATTCCCGGATTGCGCGGGGCGTTGCGTTCGCGTCCGCTTGCATCGGTGGCAGCTGAAGCGGAAATGCTGGTGAAAAACGGGGTGAAAGAGTTGATAATCATCGCGCAGGACGTTACGGCATACGGTCACGACCTGGCGGATGGCACTTCGCTTGCCGGATTGCTGACGGAATTGGAAAAAATCGGTGGAGATTTTGTCATCCGTCTGCTCTACACCCATCCGGCGCATTATACGGACGAACTTGTTTCTGTTCTGAGCAGAGCCAAAAAAGTTCTGCCTTATCTGGATATGCCGCTGCAGCATATTTCAGAAAGGATATTGCGGGAAATGAACCGCCACATCGACGGCAGAAGCATCCGGGAGCTGATAAAAAAACTGCGTGAAGCAATCCCGCAGCTCACTTTGCGGACGACTTTCATCACCGGTCTGCCGGGGGAGAGCGAAGCGGAATTTTCTGAATTGTGTGAGTTTGTCAAAGAGGCGGGGTTTGAACGCATGGGAGTTTTTTCCTACGCTCCGGAACCCGGAACTCCTGCGGCGGAAATGACTCCACAGATACCGCAGGAAACTGCCGATGCCCGAGCGGCGGAATTGATGAAGCTCCAGGCGGAAATAATGAAAAAAGCCGACCGCAAACTTATCGGTTCGACGATGCGGGTGCTGGTGGATTATATTGATGAGCAGGTGGCTGTCGCCAGAGGGAGCAATGATGCTCCGGATATCGACAATGTCATCCAATTCAATGCTCCGCGCGGCTTGAAAGCGGGGGATTTTGCCGATGTGGTCATCGTAAAAGCCTGCCGCGGCGGTCTGTGGGCTGAAAAGAAAAGGAAGTCTGCCCGATGAAATATTTCCTGCCGGTCATTACCCTTTGCAGTGCGCTGTTTCTGCTTCCGGCGGCGGAGCCGGCAATACACGGCAATCTGCTCGCGGCTCTGGAAGAAACAAATCCGGATGCGCGCAGCAATGCTTTGCTTTACGCGCTGGAACACTCCGGCAAAGCATCAACATCTCTGTTGCGGGTTCTCGATGCTGAACTCGGCAACGGACGGCTGGAAAAAAGCGTGCTGAAACGTCTGACCGGGGTGTGGCGGAACCGTCCGGAGGATTTGTACACAGCAGAATTCGTATTGGCAAGGCATATAAAAAACGGCACTGACCGGAGTGAGTTTCTGCCGCTGGTACGCAATTCATTGAAAAGCGTCGCTCTGACCGCTTTATCCCCGGCGGAAAAAAATATTTTCTACCGGATACTGGCATTTTATGACGGCATATTGCAGCAGATGCTGGAATTTCCCGCCGCCGCAGAGTTTTATGATACTCTGATTGCAAAATATCCCGGGGAGACTCAACTTGCGGTGATGGCGGCAAAATTGTATGTAATTGGTTGTTTCCGGGATAATGACACCGCTCCGGGGATGAAACACTGGGATGCCGTTCCGGCAAAAAATATCTGGAAACAGCGTTTGTTGACCATGCGGCGCAACGGTGAAAAGCTGATGCCTGCCGATGCCGGTGAGGCGGTGATTTATCCGGTGCTGGCAATCGCGCTGAATGACCGCCGGATGCTTGACCGTGCGCTGAAAGTCCGGCAGGATGTACCGGTGGTAAATACGCCTTTTGATTATTCACTGCCGTATTTCGGTGCGCTTGTGAAAAATCCCCGGTGGTGTGAAAATGCCCCGCTTGAGCTGAAACCGGTGCTGCTTGCCGCCGCCGGAGATGTCGCCGGGGCGGAAAAGGCGGTGGCGGAAGCACCTGAAGCCATGCGTAAAGAGCTGGAGTTGGCGGTATTGATTTACAAACGGGATTTCAAGAAGATTCAGCAGATAGTTAACGGAGGGTTTATGCCGCAGAGCCGGGAGGGGCGGATGGCGTTGTGCAACGCGGCGGAAAAACTGCGCGATGCCGGGATGTTGAAAAAATTTCTTGCCGTACTGCCGCCGGATGCCGGTAAAAAATCCCCTGTTGAGGCAAATATGGCGGCTTACACCTGTGCGGTGCTGAATGTCGAGCTGCCTCCGGCGGAAAAATTTCTGCGTGATGCGCTTGATGCCGAGCCGGAAAATTACGCATTTCTTGACAGTATGGCGTGGCTGCTGTATCAGCAGAAAAAATACTCTGCCGCCCGGGAATATATCGGCAATGCAGTGAAACACCGCACCGTTGACCCGGCGGTGTCGGTATTGTTTCTGCACGCCGCAGCTATAGAACTGGCGGCGACCGGCGACAGAATCGCCGCCGGGAATTATTTGCAGCGGGCGGAAAAACTCCGTACTCCGGAAGTTTTTGATTATGATGAAATACTGGCGCAAAAACTGCAAAAGGTGCTGCAATGAAAAAATTTCTTGCCGGCAGCACACTGCCGGAACTCACCGCTTACGTTCAACAGCAGAATATTCCCGGTTTCCGGGCAAAGCAGATATATTCGTGGCTGTACGACCATGCCGAATGCGAGCCGGAAAAGATGAAAAATCTGCCGAAATCACTGCAAATGGCGTTGAAAAACGACTTTTACGCCCCCGGCAGTGTGATTTCTGAAACGGTCTCATCATCTGACGGTGTGGAAAAACTCGCGTTGGAACTGTATGACGGTGAATGTGTGGAAATGGTCATAATTCCTGCCGCTGACGGCAGAGTGACCTTTTGTTTGAGTACCCAGGTGGGGTGTCCGGTGATGTGCCGCTTCTGTGCTTCAGGTCAGCATGGACTTGTCCGCAATTTGCGCGCCGGAGAGATGCTTGAGCAGTTCGCGCTGGGCATTTCCCGTGCCGGCAGACCGGATAATCTGGTCTTTATGGGCATCGGTGAAGGGTTGCTGAATTTTCCGGAACTGGCTCAAACTCTGGAGAGATTGTCGGGGGAATACGGTTTTGCTCCGCGGCGGATAACGGTTTCCACCAGCGGTTATATTCCGGGGATGAAAGAGTTTGCCAAGCTGAAAAAAGAATACAATCTTGCTGTGAGTCTGCATGCTGTGGATGATGAAACCCGCGCCAGACTCATTCCGCCGCATTTGCGTTATCCGGTGCAGGAAATCCTGGCGGCGGCAGATATCATACGCGATGCCAACAACAGGCAGTACACGCTGGAATACACGTTGATTGCCGGGGTGAATGACTCCATGGATGCCGCAGAAAAACTGGGGCGTATCGCCGTGGCGCACCGGGCGAAAGTCAATTTGATTCCCTACAATGAGACATCCGGCAATGAGTTCAAGCGGCCGGCAAGAGAAGTTATTGCTGAATTTGAGAAAACTGTTGCCGCCGCCGGAGCGCGTGTCACCTGCCGGGTGGAAAAAGGCAGCAGAAAAACTGCCGCCTGCGGACAGTTGCGGGCGGTGCGGATGAAAAAAGATTGAGGTGTTGATATGAAAACAGTGTTTTTTATGTTGTTGTGCGGGAGTATGCTTCTTGTTTCCGGCTGCCGCAGCGGAGCGGAACTTGACCGGAAAAAACCTGCGCCGCGCCAGACCGGCAAAGTGCGTGCCGTGCCGGAAAAAAGAAGCGTGAACAGGAAAAAGAGTGATTCCAATGACCCCGTGTTCGATATGCTTTTCCGCCGGAAACAGGAGCACGACGGGGCATCGGTGCTTTCTGACTCTGAAAAAGCGATGCTGCGCCGGAGTTCCGGTGAGGAGAGTGTGCGTTCGGTGCGGGGCGGAGAGCGCATACAGGAGAACAACCGGCAGAAAGATTGGGTTTTCGGTACAAAAAACGGCAGATACCTCTGACAGGATGTGGTGAATGGAAAACGATTTTGACCTTTTTGATTTTGCGGCGGCGCAGCAGTCAGTGCAAAGTGCGGAAACTGCCGCGGTGAGCTGCAGAAAGACGTGTTTGAATAAAAAAGAACTGCAGCAGGCGGCGTTTGCATTTCTCTACTCGCTTTGCCCCACAGGTATCGCAGTCAATGTCCACACCCGGCGGAGCAAATACAAAGTCGCCGCCGCCGGTTTCTGGAGCAATGAAAAGAGCCGCAAAAAAGCGGAAGTTTTGAAAACTGTTCTGGTGGTGATGTGCGATGATGCCGAGTATTGTTTTTCCGATTGCGCCGGCAGAGAGGAACATATAAAAAATATCCGCCTGCTTCAGGAGGAAAAATCTGTTCTGGAAGCTGAAATACGCCGTGACGAACCCCATCTTGCCGCGGCGGACGACCTTTTCAGCGAGTTCCGCACATGGGATTACCGGTCAAGTGCCAAGCCGGAGTATTTGCAACTCTGCAATAAACTGGAAAAAGAGATACACGCCCTTGCCAACGGCAGCAAACTTGAGTATATCCGCCGTGCCGGTAACGCCGATTTGTGCTATCTTGCTGTGCCGCAGGGATTGATCGACCCCGGGATGATTCCGGCAGAGTGGGGGGTGGTGGAACTTATGAAAGAGGGGAAACGCTTCCAAATGGTGCGGGAAGCAGCAATTTCAGAAAACGTCACTCCCGCAGGCAGAAACCGTCTGGCTCTGAATATCGCCCGGAGTGCCTCCGCGGCAGTGCGTTTCTGCGCCGGAGTGGATGCTGATGGTTCTTTGCGCCGTCCGCCGCGCCGCCGCGGCAAAATCGGCAGATAGATCAGTTTTTCTTCAGCAACTTCTTAAATTGCGGAGAATCTGTGCCCCAGAGCATTTTTGCCATTTCCAGCAATGCCCCGCCGGAAAGCCCCTGTTTGAGCAATTTTGCAAAGAAAATTTCCCTGCCGCTTCCGGCATCCGGAACATCTTTGCCGTGAAACCTTTGCAAAAGATACGGGTCGCGCATCCACGGACGGGCGATCATCACCCCGGCACAGCCGGTGGTGCGGACGAGGTTTTCGCCTTCTTCTACTGTGGCGATGTCGCCGTTGGCTATGAGCGGCAGGGGCGCGGCAAGCCGTACCGCTGCGGCAATGCGCTCCTCCCGCAGGGGCAGGGGCGCGGCAGAGTAGGCTTCGGCAACAGTGCGGTAGTGAAAAAATATCTTGCTCACCGCGCCGCATTCAGCAAGCATGGGCAGAAAAATTTTCATATCTTCAGCAGAAGAAAATCCCGCCCGCAATTTCACACTCAACTTTCCCGGCGGCAGATGTTCCGCCATGCGTTTGCAGAAAGAGGCAACTTTTTCCGGAGCTTTCAACATTCCGCCGCCGGCACCGTGTTTCACCACGCGCAAACTGGGGCAGCCGCAATTCAGATTGATGTTTTCCGCCGCAGTCAGAAGCAATAATCTTTTGCCGCATCTGCCAAGTAATTCCGGCTCATTTCCCATAAGCTGTATTGTTACCGGCACGTTGCTGTTGAGATATTCTGCGGCAAAACGGCGCAGCACCGCATCCGACGGCATGGTTTCAGACAGACGCAGAAACGGAGTCATCCAGCACCCGGTGAGATGCAGAGCATTCACGGTGCGGACAAACCCCTCTCTGCCCACGCCTTCCATCGGGCCGGGCCATATTTCGAATGAAGCGGTACCGTTTGTCATACACATAAAATATCATAACTTCCGGAAAAAAGCTATTTTTTTATTGAAAAAATCCTCTTTCAGTGTTATATTATATAAAGACTCCGAACTAATTTAGAGAAAGTGAAGCACGATGGTCGAAACAGTTGAAAAAAACGGCACTTCCGGAAGAAAAGTGCGCTTTTCTTTTCCCGCCGCCCCCGGACGCACTGTGGCTCTCGCCGGAGTTTTCAATGACTGGGACCCCGGTGCCACCGTGATGGAGTACTGTGCGGAAAAATCCGTTTACAGCTGTGAACTTTTTCTGCCGCCCGGGCGTTACGATTACAAATTTGTCCTTGACGGAGAGTGGGTCCTTGATGAAAGCAACCCCAATTTTGCTTCCAATGACTTCGGCACTTTGAACAGTGTCGTCGTGGTGGAATAACCCGCAAGCGTATCATTAAAGAGCCGGTTTCAGCTCTAAAAACTCCATTTTTTTTTGTAAAAACCTTGTTTTTCGTGTTTTTATGTGGTATTTTATTCCCGGATTGTGTGTTGCAGTCACAAAACAGGGAGAAAATTTACTATGAAAAGCCATCAATTACGGGATATGACCTTCGGAGAGGTCGCTGAATATCTGAAAACCAATCAAACCATCATTCTGCCTTACGCGCTTTGCGAACAGCACGGCTTGCATCTGCCGCTGGATGTGGATTTACGCAATGCGGAAAACGCTTCTGCCAAACTTGCGGAAAAACTCGACTGTGTGGTCGCTCCGGTGTTGAGTTACACCTTTTCCGGCGGAATGCTGCCTGGAACCATAAATGTCAAACCCAATACATTTTCCAATCTGGTCGGTGAAATCATTGAATCTCTCACTTTGCAGGGATTCCGCAACTTTATCATCATCCCCGGTCATGGCGGCAGTGAAAGCATGATGCACCTCAAAGAATCTCTGCGTATACTCAAATGGCTTAATCCGGCTCTGGCTGACAACTTCATCGCGCTGGTGCCGATATGGGATTTCTCACCGACCTGGATGAATCTTTTCCAGACCCGCGATTACCACGCCGCCGATGCGGAAACCTCTCTGATGCTCCACTGGTGTCCGGAAGCTGTCCGCAAAGATATTCTCATGGATGCTCCTGACGTGGCGGAACGTTTGCGCGATGACCCGGACAGTTATCAGAAGCGTACCAGCTTTACTGAAATGAGTCAGGAAATCATGCAGACTTCCCAGCGGGCTGATGTTAAAGTCGGTGTGATGGGCTATCCCGAAAGAGCCTGCGCTGAACGCGGTGCTCAAATCGAAGCCGAATTTGTGGCAAACGCTTCCGCCGCGCTCACAAAAGCTATAGCAGATGCCGATGCCGCCAGAAAAAGCGGTGCCCGCATCGACCATGCCGACAACGCCAAAATGAAAATATTCTCTATTTGAGCCGCTTTCAAAGCTCCTCAAAAGCTCTTGAAAATCAGCTCTGACGGCGGAAATATCTGCCGAACGGCAAATTCAACTCCTTTGCAGTGCGCTTCACTATTCTGATGACCTGCAGAGGAGTTATTTTTTTCATGCACACCGCATCTTTTCCCGGACACACCCTGCGGCGGCACGGCGCGCACGCAGCATTGGCTGTCACCAGCAGCCAATCCGGTGAGACCGGTCCGGTGTCGCCGTGATCTGTCGGACCGAATACAGTCATTCCGGGAACACGCAACGCCGCCGCCAGATGCATGGCTCCGGAGTCGTTGGTTATGGTGAATGCGGAAAAACGGAAAAGGTGCATCAATTCATGCAATCCAGTTTTTCCGGCAAGGTTGAAACATTTTTTTTCCGGCAGCTGCTGTTGGATTTTCTTGCAGGTGTTGAAGTCTTTACTGCTGCCGGTCAATGCCACGATACCGCCGCGGCGTATCCAGTATCCTGCCACTGCGGCGAAATATTGCCACGGCCAGCATTTCGCCGCCCCGTAAGCCGCTCCCGGAGCTATGGTGAGCAGCAGCGGGTGGCGGAAAAGGTCTTTCACTTCCCCCGGCAGTTCATCCGGCGGTACCGGCGGGAAAAGCTCCGGCATGAACGGTTCCGGCATCGTGCCGCCGAGAGCTTTGGCTATGGAGAGATAACGCAACGCCTGATGTGACGCCGATTTCCCGTTGCGCGGTGTCGGCGGAAAGGTGAAACTGCCGTCCAGCAGTATGCTCCGGCAGCGCGCCGCTCTTCCGTAAAGGTATTTGACTCCGGCAAATTTCAGCGACAGAACATCCCGGAAGGAGTTGTTGAAAAGCACCGCCGCGCCCGGACGGAGTTTGCGGATCTCTTTGCGCTCTCCTGCGGTGAAAAAACGGTGCGGACGCTTCAATGTAACAAGTGCGTCGACGATTTTCAATGCCCGGTAAAGCGGGGCGAGGTGTTCCGGAGTGATGACAAAAAGTCCGCAGAATTCCGGCAGCACGGTGCGTAAAGATGCCAGAGCCGGCAGTGCCATGACGGCATCTCCGAGATGGTTGGGCATCCGCACGATGATCCCGTTGCGGAATTCCGGTATCTGCTGCACTGCAAAATCTGTCAGGCTGAAACCGGCGACATCCTGGTGGAAACAAATTGTTTTTATCATCATTCACCTGTTGAAACTGTGTTATTCCGATAAAATACCATAAGAAATCTTTTTTGCAATCGCGTTTTGAGAAAAATAACGGGAAAAAAACGTATTTTATTTTATAAAGGCTTGAAAAAGAGTACCTGACGCGGTTATATTATATGGGTGGTAAAATAAGTTTTTATGCCGGATGAATAAAGTGTGTGTCGTTTTCCGGCGGAAATTGATTGCGAAATTAAGGACATAAAACGATGAATACTCAGTTTTTAGCAGAAATGTTCTCGGCGCATATCGGTATTGACCTCGGAACCGCCAACTGTCTGGTTTATGTCCGTGACCACGGCGTGGTGCTTAACGAACCTTCTGTGGTGGCGATAAAGGTCAACACCAAAGAGGTGCTCGCTGTGGGGACAGAGGCAAAGGATATGCTCGGTAAAACTCCGGGAAACATTCAGGCTATCCGGCCCATGCGCGAAGGCGTGATCGCCAACTATGAAGTCACCGAGGAGATGCTCCGTTATTTCATTCAGCGGGCCATCCGCACTGTGCCGTGGTATAAACGTCTGCTGCGCCCACGGGTGCTTATCGCTGTGCCTTCCGGTATCACCGAAGTCGAACACCGTGCGGTGACTGACAGTGCCAAACACGCCGGAGCCGGTGAAGCTGTTCTCGTTGAAGAGCCCATGGCGGCGGCGGTCGGTGTCGGTCTGCCGGTGGCGGACCCTGCCGGCAGTATGATCGTTGACATCGGCGGCGGCACGACTGAAGTGGCGGTTATCTCTCTTTCCGGTATTGTCGGAGCGAAAAGCGTCAGAGTCGGCGGTGACACGCTGGATCAGGCGATAATCCAGCACTTGAAAAAAGCGTACAGTCTGATGATAGGTGAGCTTTCTGCAGAGCAGATAAAAATCACTCTCGGCAGTGCTTATCCGGTGCGGGATGAGGAGTACATGGATGTCAAAGGTTTTGACATGATGGCGCGTGTGCCGAAAACGGTGCGGGTCAGTGCCGCAGAGATACGTCAGGCTCTGCAGGGACCTATTACCATGATCCTGGAAGCTGTGCGCGCCACGCTTGATACCTGTCCGCCGGATTTGGCGGCAGACCTTATCGACCGCGGAATAATGCTCGCCGGCGGCGGCGCAAAACTTGCCGGTCTGGACAAATTGCTCACCGAGGAGACCGGATTGCCGGTTTTTGTTTCCGAAGAGCCGCTCAATGCTGTGGTCAACGGTACCGGTGAAATGCTCAAAAAAATACATACCTGGTCATTGTAAAATATGAAAATCGATTTGAAATCTCTGCGTCCGGTGGAGTTGTCTGACCGGGCGCGTTTTGATGCCGTGCTGGCGAAAATGGACAGCCAGAGCTGTGAAATTTCTTTTGCCAACATATTCATGTACCGTGAACCGTACGGGCTGGAAATTATCGAGGTCGAAAACAGACTCGTCATCTACGAAAGAGTGAACCGGGTCATCCATTATCCCATTGGTGAAGTAACTGACCCCGAAATGCTTTACAATATCAGCAAGGCATTCGTGGATGCCGGACTTTCTGACGGCGGGATCTATGACGTGCCGGAGTCGTTTCTGGATGATTTCCCGGATTGTGACCGCTTTTTCGAGTTGGAATATGATGAAGGTGCGATAGATTATCTTTTTTCCATCGAAAAAATCGCCACTTTCACCGGACCGAAATTGCGGAAAAAACATAATCTGGTCAAACAGTTTCAGGCGAACTGGCCCTATGCGGAAGTCCGCAGGATAACCAAAGAGGATATCCCCGTGGCGGCGAAACTTGCCGCAGACCTCAATTCGCGGATGGAGCAGTGCGAGTTTCTGGATGAAGAGGCTGTTGCATTGAAAAACGCCTGGGAAAATTTTGAGGAACTGGGACTTTCCGGCATACTGCTTTTCGCTGAACCGGGATACCCCGCCGGGTTGTCGGTATTCAGTATGCTGCCGTCGGAAACGGTCGATGTCCATTTCGAAAAAGCCGACCACGCAGTCAAAGGAGCTTCCCAGACGCTCACCTGGCAGCTTGCCATCGCCCTGCGCGGCAAAGCCAAATTTATGAACCGGGAACAGGATATGAATGAGGAAACTCTCCGTCATGCCAAACGTTCTCTGGACCCGGAACGCTTTTTCAAACGGTATTTCCTCCGCAATCTGGAGTAAAATGCCGGAAATAAACGAATTTTGTGCGCCGCAGTCATGCGGCGGTTTTTTATTTGCAACCGGGCAGTCCCCGAAATTTAGATAAGAGAATTTTTATAATGCGCGAAATCAGAAATATTGCTATTATCGCCCATGTCGACCATGGAAAAACCACGCTGGTGGATAAAATTTCCCGGCAGGCAAAACTTTTCCGGGAAAACGAGGTGGTCGAGGAGTGTTTCCTTGACAACAATGATTTGGAGCGTGAACGCGGTATCACCATCCTTTCCAAAAATATCAGCATTGAGTACCGCAATACCAAAATCAATCTCATCGACACCCCCGGACACAGCGATTTCGGCGGTCAGGTCGAAAGGGTGCTGAAACTTGCCGACGGTGTGCTGCTGCTGGTCGATGCTGCTGAAGGTCCCATGCCGCAGACCCGTTTTGTGCTGGAAAAAGCCCTCGCTCTGGATCTGCGTCCGGTGGTTGTTATCAACAAACTGGATAAACCCGATGCCCGCCCGCTGGAAATACAGAACAAAGTCTTTGACCTTTTCTGCGAATTGGATGCTTCTGACGAGCAGTTGGAGTTCCCCACGCTTTTTGCCAGCGGCAGAGACGGCTGGGCGGTGCGGGATCTGGATGATGAGCCGGAATCTTTCACGCCGCTGCTGGATGCCATGATAGATATGGTTCCGCCGCCGCAGAAACGTGAGGGCGCGGTTCAGCTGCAGATAGCGACACTGGATTATTCCACATTCGTCGGCCGTATCGGCATCGGCAGGGTGTACCGCGGAACTCTGGATTTGAAAAAACCGCTGGCGATCATCAAGCGTGACGGCAGAACGATGCCGGCGGCGGTAAAACAGCTTTTTACTTTTGAAGGTCTGGGCAGAGAGGAAACCGACAAAGTCGAGTGCGGCGACCTCTGTGCGGTGGTCGGTATTACCGATATTGATATATCTGATACGATTTGCGATGCGGAAAACCCCGAGGCGATGCCTGTTATTGCGATCGACGAACCGACATTGTCGATGACCTTCCGCATCAACGATTCGCCGTTTTTCGGCAAGGAAGGCAAATTTGTCAGCAGCCGTCAGTTGCGGGAAAGGCTTTTCAATGAGACCGAGCGCGACGTGGCACTGCGGGTGGAGGAGTTGAGCGGGGATTCATTCAAAGTTTCCGGCCGCGGCGTGCTGCATCTTGCCATTCTGATTGAAACCATGCGCCGGGAAGGATACGAGTTCGCCGTCGGCAAGCCGCAGGTCATTCTCAAAGAAATTGACGGAGTTCAGCATGAACCCGTGGAGCGTCTTACCGTGGATGTGCCCAACGATTTCGCCGGCAGGATCATTGAAATGGTCGGGCTGCGCCGGGGGGAAATGATCCAGATGGAAGCCCGCGGCAACCGGCAGGTGCTGGATTTCCACATTCCGACCCGCGGACTTATCGGATTCCGCAGCAAAGCTCTTACCGCCAGTCAGGGTGAAGCCATCGTGAACCATGTGTTTGCCCACTACGCGCCTTTCCGCGGTGCCATCCCCGGCAGGATAAACGGGGTGATGGTCAGTATGGCAGGCGGCAAAGCTCTGCCGTTTGCCATTGACGGTTTGCAGCAGCGCGGTGAATTTTTCATTGAACCGGGTACTGATGCCTATGAGGGCATGATCGTCGGTGAACATTGCAAAGAGGGCGATCTGGTGGTCAACGTGCAGCGGGCAAAACAGCTGACCAATATGCGTGCCGCCGGCAGTGACCGCAATATGAAAATCGCTCCGGCACGGAAAATGTCACTGGAACAGGCTCTTGAATATATCGAAGACGACGAACTTGTCGAAGTCACTCCGGTGAATGTGCGGTTGCGGAAAATCCTGCTCACTGAATTGGAACGCCGCCGCAAACACGTCCGGGAAATGGGATTGTGAGAGCGGGATTTGCATAACTTGAACTCCGGGTGTATATTACACTGCAAAACCGCAAAAAAGGGAGAAAATCTGCAATGGAACATCTGAATGTGCCTCCGGCAAATCATGTGAAAGTCCTCGACGGTCAGGGCTGGGTCGGACTTATCGACCATCTGGGTACTGAAAGCACCATCGTCAACGCGGCGCGGGTCTCTTTCGGAAAATTGAAAACCGAAATGGAAGAGCGCGATGTCAAACTTCTGGAATATCTCATCGCCAACCGCCATACCAGTCCGCTGGAGCACATGGTCTTTACATTCAGCATCCATTGCCCGCTGTTTGTGCGCGGTCAGTGGCACCGTCACCGGACATGGAGCTACAATGAGATCTCCCGGCGTTACACTGAAATCGACATGGAGTTTTACACTCCCGCAGAGTTGCGCCGTCAGGCGGAAAACAACCGTCAGGCATCGGTGAGCGACCCGGATTTCGATGGAACACTTCTGGCGCAGGATATAAAAGCGCACAATGAAGCAAGTCTGGCTCTGTATGAAAAACTGCTTGCTTCCGGGGTCTGCCGCGAACAGGCGCGCGGAGTGCTGCCGCAGAATATGATGGTGACATTCTGGGGTACAGTCGACCTTTCCAATCTGCTGCACTTCCTTGAATTGCGCGACAGCGACCACGCCCAGTGGGAAATCCGCGAATATGCCGTGGCGATAAAACAGCTTATCAAACCGCTTATCCCCAATGTGGCGGCGTATTTTGAACGGCAGGGGCAGAGCTGGTAATGCGGCGTTTCGGTGATTATTTTACAGCGCATCGGGAAAATCTCGATGCGCTGATTTTTGATGTGGATGGCACATTGACCAACGGCGGTACTCCCATTCCGGAAGCGGTGGAGTTTCTGGAACGTCTGCAAAAAGAGAAATTCCCCTATTTCCTGCTGACCAATGACAGCAGTAATTCCTGTGAACAAAAAGCTGCCATCATCCGAAAAAGCGGAATCAATGTGCGCTCTGAACAGATAATTTCTGCCGGAAATGCACTGGCGGAGTACATCCGGGCGCAGGGATTGACGGGGGAGAAGTTCTATCAATGCGGCAAGCTCGGCGAACCGAATTACGTGGAACAGGCAGGCTTGACAGTCACCCGTGACCCGTATGACACAGATGATTGCCGGGGCGTCATCATGGGCGAAGGTGTCTATGACTGGTGCAGAGAACTTAACGGGATGTTCAATTTTCTGCTGAAGCATCCCTCTGCTCCGGTGCTGGTGGCAAATCCGGACAGTTACTGGCCGTACAGCCGCGGCATGGGTATCGGTGCCGGAGGTCTGGCCCGTTTTGTCTCGTCACTGGTCAAAGAGGCGGGATTTGATGTGGAAATAACTTACATCGGCAAACCGTATCCGCCGGTGTATGAATATGTGAAAAAACATTTGCCGCAGATGCTGCCCGGATGCAAAAATCCGCAGATGGAAAACATAGCCATGATTGGTGATTCCCTGGCATCGGATATTCAGGGGGCAAACTATGCCGGAATGATTTCGTGTCTGGTGCTGACCGGCATTACCACGCGCGAACAGGCAGACCGCGCTCCGCTGCACCGCAAACCGGACGAAATATTTGATACCCTGTAATCCGGAGATGGCGGAATTTTTTTGAACCAACTGCCATTTTTTTGCAGGCAGGGACTGTGTGAGATTATTCGAGCTGGGTTTCGCGGAAACTTATCGCTTCAAAGAGATGTTCTTCGGCGATATTGGCGGCTCCGGCGAGGTCAGCGATGGTGCGGGCGACTTTCAGAATCCGGCTGTAGGCGCGCGGACTCAATCTGAAGCGGTTTATGGCATCGCGCAGCAATGCTTCTCCGGATGAATTGAGCGCACAGAATTTCTGCAGAGTTTTCGGAGTGAGCTGGTTATTGCTGAAAAATCCCGATTCCGCGTAACGCTCCTGCTGTATCTGCCGTGCGGTGATGACGCGCTGACGGATAACGGCACTTGATTCGCCGTCCGGAGCTTTCAGCAGTTCCGATTCCGTGAGCTGGCGCACCGGTACGCGCAAATCTATACGGTCGAGCAGCGGACCGGAAATACGCTTGAGATACCGCCGTTTTTCTTCAACTTTGCACCGGCATCCCAGCTCCACTTCACCTCTGCCGCAGGGGCAGGGATTCATCGCGGCGCAGAGCATGAACCGGGCAGGGAAAATGCAGCTGCCGGATGCTCTGGAAACCGTGACTACGCCCTCTTCCAGCGGCTGGCGCAGCACTTCCAGAACATTGCGTTTGAATTCCGGCAGTTCATCAAGAAAAAGCACGCCGTTGTGTGCCAGGCTTATTTCTCCGGGGCGCGGGTCTCTGCCGCCGCCGATGAGTCCGGCATCGGAAACGGTGTGGTGCGGAGCGCGGAACGGTCTCCGGTCGATAAGCGGTGCTCCCGCCGAAAGCAGACCCAGCACGCTGTAGATACGGCTGGTTTCCAATGCTTCAGCCAGTGAGAGCGGCGGCAGTATTCCCGGTAAACGCGTGGCGATCATGGATTTACCGGTTCCCGGAGGTCCAGTGAGCAGCGTATTATGCGCTCCGGCGGCGGCGATTTCCAGAGCCCGCCGTGCCGCAAGCTGACCTTTGACTTCATTGAAGTCACAACTTATGGCGGAGGTGTTGAATTTTTCCAATTCCGCGTGAAACGGCGTTCCTCTGCCGCGATTGACCAGTTCCACCGCCTCTTTCAGCGAAGCAACCGGAAAGACCGGTATCCTGTTTGCGCTTGCCAACGCCGCTTCACGGGCATTCGCCGGTGGTACGAACAGGGCGGAAATCAGACGTTCTTCCGCCAGTTTTGCCGCTATCGGCAATGCTCCGCGCACCGGACGGACGGAACCGTCAAGACCGAGTTCACCGATGGCGGCTATCCTGCCCAGACGCTCATTGTCTACTACTCCGGTGGCTCCGAGCATTCCGAGTGCGATACCCAAATCGAATGCGGCACCCTCTTTGCGTAAATCCGCCGGAGCGAGATTGACCACGGTGAAGCCTTTGGGCGGGATGAATTGCGAACTTATAAACGCGGAATAAATACGGTCGCGGCTCTCTTTCACTGCGGTATCAGGCAGACCGACGATGGAAATGCTGCTTTCTTTCATGCTGGTGGAATTGATGCCGGTCAGATTTACTTCGATTTCGATCGGAAAAGCATCAATGCCGATAACAGTTGCAGAAAAGAGTTTGGCTACCACCGTTTATTCCTCCAGAATGAAACTTTCTCCGGCGATTTTGTCCAGCGCATTGAAACACGGCAGACCGTTTCTGCCGGTACTCCAATCCGCCGGTGCGGAGGCGATGTCATAAAAATTCAGCCGGTACATCATTTCAATAGCCAATTCGCCGCCGGGTTTTCCTTTGGTCGCCGGTACCGCGTATGCTGTATCTGTGTCGAGGTCACAGCGGACTGTTTTCCGGTGGGGAATGTGGGCAAGGTCGAGGAAAAATCCGGCAAGAAACGCCGCTTTGCCGCCGGGATACTCCTCTGCCGCGGCAAGTTCGGCATCCGTGGCGGAGGTGTTGAAAAGGATATCGCCCTCTTTGCGGGTGAATTTCCGGTATCCGGAAAGAATTTGTTCCCTGCGGCGTTTCCACTCTTTGCGGATGAGATGATTGTCTCTTTCAAACATCTTTTCGTAAAAATCCTGCGGATTATTGATCTTTGCCATACGGAAAAGTGCCAGCAGTTCTTTTTTTTTCAAAACGCCGCGGAATTCAGTCAAAACGTGGAATCTGATCTTTTCCGGAAACAGACGCAGCAGCCAGAGGGGATATTTTTTTACCCGCCGGACATCGGTGAGCATCAGAGTTCCGCTTGACGGGGCATAGAGAATATTGCCCAGATGAAAATCTTTGTGCAGAAATCCCGCCTTGAGCATCTGCCGCGCCAGATTTGCCACCTGACGGAAAAAATCCATATCCGGCGTATTTTTCTGCAGAAATTCCTCCACGGTCACGCCGTCGGCAAAGTTCCGCGTCACCAGATAGTTGCCGCGTCTGCTCCTGCCGCAGAAAAGGTGTTCGACCACCGGCAGACCGGCACGGCGCAACTTTTCCGCAGCGCGCATCTCCCGGAAAAAACCGTGCAGACGGCGGCGGTCAAATTTTATGAAAAGGTCTCCGGTACGCCGGACTTCACGGCAGCAGGTCGTTTTTACCGGAAGAGCCTGCTGCCACATCTCCTCCACTGTTTTTATATCAAACACGGGATTCATTTTATTCTGCCGAGCAAAAAGAACGTACCGCCGAATCTGCGGAACGAGTTGTTTTCCAAATTTTTACAATCCATGAAGTCAGCCATCGCCCCCGGAGTGTCCGGGATCTCCCAAACGAGCAAACAGCCTTGCAAAAACCGGCAGAAATCAGGGTCTGCCGTAAGTGTGCGGAAAAATTTTCCGGATTCCGCGTATGGCGGGTCGGCAAAGACGATGTCGATTCGGTCTTGCAAACCGGCGAGATAACGCCCGGTGTGAAGGACATCAAACTCCATTACGGTCATCTCGCTTTGCGCGCCTGAAGCGGCGACCCGGCGGCAATTTTCCCGGATGCAGGCGATGTGGTCAGGGTCTTTCTCGACCATGAATATTTTTGCCGCCCCGCGGCTGGCACTTTCCAGAGCCAACGCTCCGGAGCCGGAAAAAAGGTCAAGCACCGTCAATCCGGCAAAACTGCCCAGACTGTCAAAAAGTGCTTTCCGCGCCCGCACGGAGGTCGGACGTATCCCGCAATCCGGCAGACCGGCAAGAGCAAGATTTCTGGCTGTACCTGAAATAATATTCATAGTTTGAAAAATACCGAAAACCAAACAGTTTCTTTTGAGAGCACGATTGTGCTGATATCAGGCATAATATAATGCCTTGAACGGTGCTTTTCAACGGTGAAAAGGGAGGATTTTCCCGGAAAAACTTTAAAAAAATGAAAAACGTGATATTTTATATGCGTATAAAATCCCGAATCTTGAAAAAAAGGAATCTGTACTCATGGCTGTCGATGAATTGCTCTATTGCATCCCGCTGGAAGACCCCTCCGGTGAGTTTGAAACCGCTGCTGAATTTCTGGAGGCTCTGGAATTGGATTTCAGCAGTTATTTTGACCGCGAAAACTGTTCGGTGCGCCACACCGTTTATTCGCTCACTGCGGAAGAAGCCGCCGACCGCCGGGATATCATTTGCGCCCATCTGCCGCTGTGGGAGGAGCTGGGGGTGAAATTGAGTATCGGAGAGATTTTTGAACTGCACAAAAGCCAGTGGGCTGATGCGTGGAAAAAATATTTCAAACCGATAGTGATTTCTGAAAGACTTCTGGTGCGCCCCTCATGGCTCGATGATGCTCCGGCACCGGGGCAGAAAGTGCTGGAAATCAATCCCGGAATGAGTTTCGGTACCGGTCAGCACGCGACTACGCTTTTCTGTCTGAAACAGATAGACAAATACGCCGCTCCGGGTGTTTCACTGCTTGATGCCGGATGCGGTTCGGGCATTCTTGCCATCGCCGGGGGCTTGCTCGGATGTGAAAATATTGATGCGTTTGATTTTGACCCTGAGGCTGTGACTGCGGCAGAGGAGAATATCGCGCTGAATAAACTTGACGCCATTATCAAGCCGCAGACAGGCAACGCCGCCGACTGGCAGGGCAGGGCGGAAAAATATGATTTGGTGTGTGCCAATATCCTCGGGCATCTGCTGATTGCATTCCGATTCAATATTTCCAGCTGGGTCGCTCCAGGCGGGATACTGGTGCTTGCCGGAATATTGGAAAAAGATTTTGACAGCGTCAGTGCCGCATATGCGGAGCTCGGATTTACTGAAATCGAGCGTTTCACCGACCGGGAGTGGACCGGAGGTGTTTTCCGGAGTTGAAAAATCGTGTCATTGATGTATATTATGTAACAGTAATAAATTACGGATAATGACAGTGTTGGTGAAAAGGAGCTGAATAATGAAAAAAGATATTTCCCGGCGTGCAGTCAATCTGACCTATCAGGATGCCCCCGGCAAGGCGGTTTTTGTCGCCGGCAGTTTTAACGGCTGGCAGCCTGTACGCAAGCTTGAAGAAAAAAACAATGACGGCGTTTACCGCTGCCGTTTATTGCTTGCTCCGGGTGAGTATCAATACAAATTTCTCGTCGACGGCGAATGGCGTTCGGATGCTTCAAACCCGGATTTCGTTCCCAACGAATTCGGCTCTCTCAACAGTGTATTGACAGTAAAAGCAAAATAAACGATCTGGGTATTATTTATGGAACTTCAACTTTACAATGTCGCCCCCCGCATACCTGCGGAACTGGGGTTTCTGGAAAAACTTGCCGGTAACATCTGGTGGTGCTGGCATCCGTCTGCGATTGAACTTTTCATCCGCATAGACCCGGGGTTGTGGCGGGAAGTAGCCGGCAATGCCAAAATGTTTCTGCGTAAAGTTTCCGGCAAACGTCTGCTTGAATTGGCGCATGATGCCGGATTTCTGCATCATATAAAACTTGTCCAGTCTGAATTTGAAAGACAGACCGCTGACGTCATTCCGCGTGAAAAGCGCAATATAGCCTATTTTTCTCTGGAATACGGCATCCATGAAAGTATTCCCATTTTTTCCGGCGGTCTGGGCGTGCTTGCCGGAGACCATCTCAAAGCCGCCAGCGATATGAAATTGCCGCTGGTTGCAGTCGGTTTGCTTTACCGGCAGGGATATTTCCGTCAGGTGCTTGACCGCACCGGATTCCAGACGGAGCATTATCCGGTGTCGGAACTCCATGAACTTCCCATTGTCCGCGGCCGTGATCCGCAGGGAAATCCGGTCACGATCACGATGAAACTTGCCGATCGGGAACTCGCCGCTGCGGTCTGGGTGCTGTGGGTCGGAAATGTCCCGCTGGTTCTGCTCGATACGGAACTGCCCCAGAATCCGCCCGATCTCCGGGAAGTCACCTGGCGGCTCTACGGCGGCGACAAGCGCATGCGGCTTCATCAGGAATTGCTCCTCGGTATCGGCGGTGTGAAAGCGCTCCTTGCCATGGGATTCGACCCCAGCGTTTGTCACATGAATGAGGGCCATGCCGGATTCCTTTCGCTTGCCCGGCTTGAACATCTGGTCAAAGACCGCCATCTGGAACCCGATGTGGCGCTTGAGGTGGTGTGGCGAACCAATATTTTCACTACGCACACTCCGGCCCCTGCCGGTAATGAGGTGTTTGATATCAACATG
>JAZNAR010000001.1:0-2512 GCA_045586645.1 Victivallaceae bacterium | reverse complement strand
AGGAGTCTGGGCAGTGTCTCAGTCCCAGTGTGGCTGACCATCCTCTCAGACCAGCTACCCATCATCGTCTTGGTGAGCCATTACCTCACCAACTAACTAATGGGACGCGAGCTCATCCCCAAGCGATAAATCTTTAGCCATAAGATCATGCGATCAAATAGCCACATTCGGTATTAGCAGTCGTTTCCAACTGTTATTCCCAACTTGGGGGCAGATTACTCACGCGTTCCTCACCCTTCCGCCACTAGGTATTGCTACCTCGTTCGACTTGCATGCCTAATCCATGCCGCCAGCGTTCGTTCTGAGCCAGGATCAAACTCTCCGTAAAATAAATTTTATTTTATCGGAAAATCCGATTCAAAGCACTTAAATTGTGTTGTTTTGACTACATCTTCTTTCAAGATGTCTCAAATTGAATTTTCAAGGTTACATCGCACTATTCAATTTTCAATCAGCTGCTGCTTTTTTGCAGCGTCTCATAATATATCACTCAATCTCGCGCTTGTCAAGCGGATTTTGAAGATTTTTTTGAGTTTTTATCAGCATCGTTTTCTTTCCCATTAAGGAGAAATTGAACGTTGCTTAATATATCACAGAATTTTCTTTTGTCAAGTGACATTTTGAAGATTTTTGCGATTTTTTATCAGCTCGCTTTGCTCAGTGTTTTAACACCGGAGAGTAAAGCGTCTTATAATATATCACAGCTTTCAAACTTCGTCAAGTGACGTTTTGAAAAATTTATGAATTTTTCTTATCAGCCCTTTTGCAACACCTTGATCGAACAAGAAGCGCAAAACGTTGTCTAATATATCACCGAATTTCAGTTTGTCAAATCGTTTTTCAAACCTTTTTCGATTTCTTTATCAGCTTCGTTTTACTTGCCCGCCATTTCGGCCGGAGGTCGCAAAACAGAAACATAATATATCAGCAGTTTTTACTTTGTCAAGCAAAAATTTGTTTTTTTTCGTGTTTTTTCTGCCTCGCGCGGGCGCACGCGCGTACATTATATTCTTGCTGAAAAATATTCTTTAATTGTTCTCTGGCGGGCAAAGCAAATGTTCCACTTCCGGATGCGCCAGAGAGCGGGCTATATTGGAACGAAGATCGGGGATACGCTTTTCCCATCCGGCTACCGTCTGGGCAAAATATCTTCTGTCTCCATCATCCAGCTGCTCCTTGTAGCGGCAAAGTCCCGCGCGGGGGATCTGCATACTTTCCGCACAGGCGGCAATGAGTTTTTCCGGGACCAGCGCCATAGGCCGGATCACAGTGACACTCCCCTCCCCCTTCTGCGGCACAACGGGAGCCATGGTGGTTACTCCCTGCCCCCGGCAGAGACTCATAATAAAAGAAACAATAATATCGTCCAGATGATGTCCAAGAGCCAGCTTATTGCATTTCAGCTCTTTGGCCAGTCCGTAAAGTTTCCCGCGCCTCAGCCGGGAACACAGGACACAGGGGGCATGTTCAAAGGATTTTTCCTCGATGATATCAGCGATCTGCATTTTGATGATATGATGTTCCCAGCCCTTTTCGCGGCAGTATCCGCTGACAGCCCCTGTATTGAAGCCGGGAAAACCGGGATCAAAGGTCACAGCGGCGATCTCAAAAGGGACCGGAGCGGCTTTCTGCAGCTGATGCAGCAGTTCCACAAGGACAAAACTGTCTTTCCCTCCCGACAGACCGCAGAGGATACGGTCTCCTTCGGAGATCATCCGGTAACGGACAATGGTTTCTCCGGCGATCTTACGCAGTTTCTTAAATTCCGGCAGGATCATTCTCATTTCTCTTTCTGAGCTTCCAAAAAACGGCGGTCGGCTGTCAGATGTGCCACACCCTTGACCGCGATCCGGGCATCGGTTGCGGCAAAACAATCCAGCTGAACGATCCGGGCTTCGGGAGCGGCCGGAAGCGTGAAGCGGGCGCCGTCGGCTCTGACTTTGTCAAGAGAGATTTTTTCAGTACAGCCTTGCCGGGTCCAGACCCTTCCCTGATCTTCGATCGTGATGCCCCAGAAGCCCAGGTGACTGCCGGAGTAGCGCACTTCTGCGGATTTCCCTGCCGGAATACGGATAAAGAAACGCCGCAAGCCGTTTTGAGAAGAGGCCAGACCTTCCGGTTTCATAAAAACGCCGTAACAGGCCCCGGGAGTTCCCGCCATCATCCAGTCGGCATTGAAGCTGTCAGAAATATCCAGATAAAAACGGCTTCCTTTTTTGCCGGGCAGGGTCAGGGAAAAATCCTGACGCAAAATACCGGGCGCGGCCTTTTCCGTTGTCAGGATCTTCCCGTCGGCACTGCGCAGCGTGAAGGTCACAGGCGTCCGGGGGGTGCCGCTGCGTATCCAGCGCCGCAGAGTGATGGAAGCATCGTCCGCCAGAGAAAGGATCTCCCACCGGCTCGAACCGCGTACACGCCATTCAGGATAAACCCCGCCGTATAAAACTTTCTCCTGGGCTTTCCGGGAATAATCTGAACGGAGACCGTGTTTTTTATTCCATTGGGCTTCAGC